>CACMET010000006.1 GCA_902612825.1 uncultured Alphaproteobacteria bacterium | reverse complement strand
TGGCATCAAAATTAATGGGGTCATTTAGTTTTGTCCATTTATCTGTGCTAGATAATAATAATGAAATTGTTCATGTTCATAGCCACATGCCTGCTGACTTTAATCCAAAACAATCGTCTGCAGTCGAGATAGAAATTGATAATGATCAGGCGTACATATTTAAGAATTAAGTTTTAGTTTTTTATTGATTTAGTAATTGTTCTGTTAAGAAAAATTACCGGTCCTAATCCAGCAATAACGATAATTAGAGCTGCAAATGCTGACTCCTCCAACATTTCATCAGAGGCATATTGATAAACATAGGTTGCTAGTGTCTCAAAATTAAATGGTCTTAATAAAAGTGTTATTGGAAGTTCTTTTAAGATATCTACGAAAACTAATATTCCTCCAACTAATAAATTTGTATACAGCAAGGGTAATATAATTTTTCTTATACTTTTGAAAAAGCTAACACCCATTGTTCTTGATGCATCTAATAAGTTTGGATGAATTCTTGAAATACCTGATGTAATTGCTCCATTACCAACAGCTAAAAATCTTATACTATACGCGAATAATAAAATTATAAATCCGCCAAGAGCATAACTCATACGAAAATAAATTAAATCATTAAGCCACCCAACAAATACAACTATTCCAACAGCAAGAATTGTTCCTGGAAAAGCATAACCAGAAGAAGCAAAAAATATTAAAATTTTATGGAAATTATTTGATTTATATGCCCCAACTATAATCATTAATAAGGATAGCAACATAATGAATGATGAAGAAATAAATGCTAAAGATATACTTGATAGTGTTATTTGAAAAATTTCAAAAAAATTTATTATAGAATAACCTTTAATTACAAAATTCAATAAAATTGAAACAGGTATTATAAAACCAAGACTTATAGGTATTAGGCAAATTAAAAACAATAAAGAATTTTTGACACCAGAAACTGTTTGGGTTGGTGTATAAGATGCACCACTATATTTTTCATGAAATTTTCTGCTACGCCTACCCAAATACTCTAAAGTTAAAAGTACTATGACAATCATAAATAAAATACTAGAAATCTGTGATGCGCCAGATAAACTATTCATTCCTAACCAAACATTAAATACACCTAAGGTTAATGTTTCAATTGCAAAATAATCAACTGTCCCAAAATCAGAAATTGTTTCCATTAGTACTAAGGCCAAGCCAGCAATTATACCAGGACGACCAAATGGAATAGCAACATTGAAGAAGGAATTCCTTCCATAAATAGAACTAGTTTGAAAAAAAGATATAGGTGTCGTTATAAATGATGCTCTAGTCATTAAATATACGTATGGATACAATACAGAAGACATTACCAAAATTGCACCTTCCATTGATCGCACATTTGGAAACCAGTAATCTTTTGAGCTCGTCCAACCAAATATGTCTCTTAACAATGATTGAAGAGGACCAGCATATTCAAAAAAATCGGTATAAGTATAGGCAATAATATAAGCTGGGACAGCAGCTGGTAATAATAACATCCATTCAAAAAAATTTTTCCCAAAAAAATTATATCTTGTCACTATCCAAGCAGTGGTCACACCAAAGACTAAACTTAATCCTCCAACACCAAACATTAGAATTATTGTATTGGTTAGATATCTGGGTAAAACAGTAGAAAATAGATGTGGCCATAGTGATGTATCGCCTAAAATCGCATAATAAAATATTGAAAAAATAGGGGCGATAATTATCAAAGCAATTATCGCCACAGAATTGGACCATAAATTAAAATTTATCAAAACAGTTAACCTATAATTTACCAGCCTACTCTATCAATGATTTTCTGAGCTACGGGAGCAAGTTCTGCAAGTTTTTCAACAGGCAGTTTATCTTCTTTAAACGCGCCCCATGATTTTAACTCATCAGTTAATTGCATATCTGGATTAACCGGATATTCATAGTTTATAGAACTGTAAAGAACTTGTGCTTTTGGCTGAGTCAAAAATTCAAGTAGTGCAATCGCGTTGTCTTTATTTTTAGAGTACTTAATTACACCACCGCCAGCTACATTTATGTGATTACCTCTGTCTTCTTGGTTAGTAAAAACTAACTCTATTGAGTTAGCCCATTCTTTTTGTTCTGGATTCTTTTCATTAAATTTCATTTTTCCAAAATAATAGGTATTCATTACAGCAATATCACAGACACCTTCATAAATTGCTTTTGCTTGAGCTCTATCATTACCCTCAGGTTTACGTGCTAAATTTGCAACAATGCCTGCTGCCCATTCTTCAGCAAAAGCTTCTCCATTTGCAGCAATTATTGAAGCTAAAAGTGATCTATTGTAGTCATGGCTGCCAGGTCTTGTACAAATTTTACCTTTCCATTTTGTGTCAGATAGATCTTCTATTCTTTTAATTGAGTTTTTTGACAATCGTTCTTTTGAGATTGCAACAATTCTAGCTCTCTTTGAAAGTGCAAACCATTTATTATTACTATCTCTTAAATGATTTGGAATATTCATATTCAAAATATCTGAATTAATTGGTTGCAAAATATCCTTTTCAACAAATTGGTTTAATCTTGCTATATCAACTGTTAATACCAAGTCAGCAGGTGTATCTTCACCTTCAGCTAAAACTCTTTCTAGTAATCCTTTTTTTGCATGTAAAACATTTACCTTTATGCCAGTCGATTTTGTAAATTCCTCAAAGAAAGGATCTATTAAAATCGGCTGCCTGTAAGAATAAACATTAACCTCTTTGGCAAACAAGTTTAGTGAAATGGTAGATGCAATTAGTATCAATAGTAATCTAAAAATAATTTTCATATAACCTTCTTTTTTTGTGGAGATAATAAATATCTCCACGTTCTATGATTAAGAATCTTATTAAAAATTATCAGAATACGAATGTAGATCTATATGAATTTTTTTTTAATATCAGTGTTGTTAAAATTCATAAAATTAGATTTATTCTAAATTTAAAGTTAAAAATGTTGGGGCCACTTTGGGCCCCTATCAAAACTATTTTATTGAAATAAGTCTAGCTTTTTTTTCTTCTGGAATGATTCTCTCCAAATCAATCGCTAAAAGTCCATTCTTCAATTCAGCATCTTTAACTTTGATATCTTCTGAAATTGTGAACGATCTTTCAAACTGTCTTGTTGAGATTCCTTTATGGATTACACCATTACCATTTTCATTAACTACTTTTTCTTTAGGTTTATTTCTAACAGTTAGGTTGTTTTCTTTTAATTCAATCTCAATATCTTCTTTACTATATCCAGCGAGAGCAACTTCAATTTTATAGTTATGCTCATCAACTCTATGAATATTGTAGGGTGGATAATTTGTATTGTATCTTTCCGTAGACTCCAACATTCTATCAAATTCATCAAAAATTGAGTCAAATCCAACAGAAAATGGTCTTAGAGAATTCCAAACGGATAGGTTTCTAGTCATAATAACTCCTTTATTAAGCAAGTTTATTTTGCCCGCACCCACAATGGCATACAGACAAATTTTATGTGGGGATGATTGTGTTTAATTCAAGTCTTTGTTATTTTTTTCTTATAAACGACAATCCATCAGAGAGTGGTAAAAGAGAGAATTCCACTCTTGTATCATTTTGTATTTTTAAATTTAAATCACGGATAGTTTTTGTTTGAGAGTCTTGTTTAGTTTCATCTGCCACATCACCATGCCAAAGCATATTATCAATAATTATTATCCCATTAGAGACTAATAAATTCAGAGACAATTCATAATAATTTGGATAATTATTTTTATCAGCATCTATAAAAATTAAGTCATAACTCTGTTGACGGTCTATCATGCTTTGCATTACCTCAACACCATCTCCAATAATCGATTCAATTTTTGAGCTCTTTTTATCTAATTCCCAATATTTTTTTGCTAAGGATAAAAATTCATCTGAATTATCAACGGTTACGATTTTTCCTGATTCGGGTATACCTCTAGCCAAAAACAAAGTGCTCATCCCTGTAAACCTTCCAATTTCTAAACAGTTTTTAGCATTAGAAATTTTAGTTATCATTTCTAAAAACTGACCTTGTTCTTTTGCAATCTGCATTTGGGAAACACTACCAAGTTTTAAAGTTTCATTTTCTAGTTCAGTAATTATTTTATCTTCTCGGTAACCTACGCTTTGTAAGTATTGCACAAGTGCTTCATTAATTTCAGTTTGAGTGCTCATTAATTTATGGTTTCAAATATTTCAGGTAGTTTTTGAGTTTTTTTATCTGAAATAATGAAACAGCCTTTTATTTTATTTATTAAATTATCATCTATATTTTTACTTGAGTATAAACTTAACAGAGGAGTTGAGGAATTTACTTCATCGCCTATATTGAGAACATTATCATATCCAACTCCATAATTTATTTTATCGGTAACCTGTTTTCTTCCACCTCCAAGTTCAATAAGTATAAGGCCTAATTCTCTGGTATGAATATTTTCTATCCACCCGCCCTCCATAGAAAATATATCTTTTTGAATAGATGTATTGGATAGATCTTTTTCATAAGATGTTAAAATATTTTTTGGTCCACCCAAGGCTGCAACCATCATTTCAAATTTTTCTGCAGCTAGTCCATTATTAATAACAGTATTAATTTTATTATAAGCCTCTTCTTTTGAAATTTTATAAATGTTTACTAATAGCGAAGATATTAATTCATTAGTGATCTTCTCTAATCGATGATCTTTAAAATCATTTTTAATATATTTTATGCATTCTAATATCTCCAGTGTATGACCAGCACTTTTACCTAGGACCTGATTCATATCCGTTAATACAGCTTCGCAATGTAAACCTGCTCCTTTAGCGACTCTTACTAAGGAGTTGGATAAATCTCTTGCTATATCAATAGTGCTATTAAAAGATCCATTACCAACTTTTACATCAAGTACTAAAGATGAAAGACCGCTTGCAATTTTTTTTGAAAGAATAGATGATGTTATTAAAGGTAAAGATTCTACTGTACCTACAATATCCCTTATAGAATATAATTTTTTATCAGCTGGTGCTAAATTAGAGGTTTGACCAATAATTGCACAACCAACGTCTTTTACAACTTTTTTAAAAGTTTCTAAATCAGGCTTTGTATTGTACCCAGGTATTGAATCAAATTTATCTAGAGTACCACCGGTATGACCCAAACCTCTACCTGAAATCATAGGTACATACAGTCCACAAGCTGCAAGTATTGGTGCTAAAATAACGCTCGTCTTGTCTCCAACACCACCAGTTGAGTGCTTATCACAAACCAACTCAGAATCTACAATCTCAGACCAATTTAGTGTATCGCCTGAGTTCGTCATCGCTTCAGTTAAACAAACAGTTTCTTCAGGAGTCATTCCATTTGAAAATATTGCCATGCTCATTGCTGCAATTTGCGCATCTGAAAAAGATCCATTTGTTAAACCGTCTACAAAAAAGTTGATATCTTCTTTTGATAGATCTTTGTTGTCTCTTTTTTTTCTAATTATCTCTTGAGGTATCATCGAATTGAACTTCTTGTATAAATTGTTTAATTAAATTTAAAACATTGTTCTCTGCTAAACTTGCATTCTCTAAAGTTTCCTGATGACTTAATTTTGTTTTATTCATACCAGCAGCTAAGTTGGTGATTACGCTAATACCAATAACGGGAAGTCCGCAATGATTAGCAACTAAAACTTCTGGTACTGTAGACATTCCAACTGCATTTCCACCTATTACTTTTAAGGCATTGATTTCAGCAGGAGTTTCAAAATTTGGTCCTGAGTACATACAATAGATACCTTCATAAATTTTTTGATCTATTTTTTTAGCGACTTGTATTAATTGATCTCTATAAAACTTGTGATACCCATCACTCATATCATGAAAGCGAGGGCCATACTCTTCAGCATTAGGTCCAATAAGTGGATTAAAACCACTCCAGTTAATATGATCTTTAATTGCCATTAAACTGCCAGCCGGCATAGCTTCATCTAAACTACCTGCTGCATTTGTAACAACTAATAACTTAGACCCAATGTCCTTTAATACTCTTATGGGTGAAGCTAAACTTTGAGGATTATGCCCTTCATAAATATGTGATCTTCCATACATACAAACAACATTTAAAGTATTTATTTTTCCTAAAACTAATTTACCTGCATGACCTTTGACAGTTGGCTGTGGAAAATCAGCTAACTGTTCATATGAGATTGATTCTTGAATATCTTTTTCTTCAAAAAAATTAGTTAGTCCACTTCCTAAAATTACGGCAATATCGGGTGAAGTATTATTTGTTATTTCTAAAAATTTTTTTGCCGAGGGTAACATTAAAGATTCTCTGGGCCAAAAGAATCTGGAAGTAATTCTTCGAGCGTAGATGTTTTCATATGACCATTTTCATTACACATATGAATCTTAGTATCTAAAGTAGCAAATTCTCTTAACCTCTGTCTACATCCACCACAGGGTGAGCATAATAATTCACCTGAACCTATAACCACAACTTCTAAAATTTTTTTGTTTCCATTAGATATCATATTTCCAATTGCAGTTGCTTCGGCACACTGGGATTGAGGATAGGCAGCATTTTCAACATTACAACCAGTAATAATTTTACTATCTTCTGTTAGAAAAGCTGCTCCTACTTTAAAATTTGAATAAGGCACATGAGCTTGCTCTCTAACTTTTTTTGCAGCCTTGAATAAACTATCAAAATTTTCTGAAACCATATTGTTGTTTAACATGAAATTACTAAAAAAATTATTTATTTCTAAATCTTAAACAATTCTTGAGACAAATCAGGAAATTCGTCTCCCCAAAAAACTTCTTTACGTAAAAATTCTGGATCTTGGTTAAAACAAACAGACATTGCAGAATTATAAACAGCCCTTGAGTCAATAGTTGAATTTAGATCTCTTCCCTCAAATAATTCTTTCTTTTTTAGTCCAGGCCAATCTGTATAAACTTGAGATTTTTTTAGCAAGCCTCCAGCCATTAGTATTGCACTTCCATATCCATGCTCAGTTCCATAGCCTCCATTTTGTTTTATAGTTCGGCCAAATTCAGTTAGAGTAAGAATAAGAGTATTATCAAACGCTTGACCAAGATTTTCATGTAAAATTGTAACAATTTTATTTACTTCTTCTAGTTCATCAGCATGCGCTCCATCAACACCTCCTTGAGCAGCATGGGTATCAAAACCATCTAAATCAAAAACAGCAACTCGAGGACCACTTTGATCTTTTAATTGTTTAGCAGCTTCAAGAGCAAGTTTTTTTCTATCATCAGAGTCAGTAGCTATTTGCATAGACAATGGTCTTTGTCTAATTGTATCAAGTGTAGATTTAATTAGCTCGTTATGCTCACCCTTAAATTCATTATAAATTTGATCTATTAACTTTGTTTCAACAAAATCTGGTGATGGGAAGAAGTTATTATTCTGTGGCACACCTCTTAATAAAAGTGGCATTGGTAAAGATATTGCCAAACCTTTTCCTATAATATTTGAAGCTAGTAATCCCCTACCAAGCCATCCCGTTTTTTCTTTGTATGGAATGTGTGCTCCAGTTTCCATTAAATTTTGTCCATCAAAATGTGATCTGCCCGTGTAAGGAATATTTGTTGCATGAACAAATGCCGCTTGATTTTTTTGCCAGAGTTTATGAAAAATTTCTAATTTAGGATGAAGGCCGAAGTCGCTGTTCAAATTAAGAACGTCTTCCAGAATGAGTTTTTTTCTTAATTTTTTGAGACGTTTATCTCCAATAACAGGAACAGCTGTTAAACCATCCATTCCTCCACGAAGTGATATAATAATTAGATTTTTTTTCTGCATTGAAGCGAAACTTATTTTTGGAAAATATCCAGAAAGAAACAATGTTGTTGATCCTCCAATTAAAAAATTTCTTCTTGTACAGTTCATATTTTTAATACTCCTGGCAAATTACAAATGACTCCATACTTTTGCCCTAAATCATAATCTGATGTGCCAAATCTAAAATTATCAATAAGAGACGCCATATTTTTATGATCTTCAAAATTATTTTTAAGACAAGATAAAATAAAACCATGGGATCTGTTTCCAGATTTAACAAGCATTGGAAGTTCAACTGAAGCAAACCAAAAGCGGCGTAATAATAATTCTGGCGATACCCAATCTACCTCCAAATCACTCCAACCATTAGGTTGTTTGGCACGATAAGGTGAATGGCCTATTTCTCTAAGTATCCATGATAATTGTCTTTGTCTGTTATTTGGCTTTGACTTGAAAGTATAATTCATTTTTTCAAAAGAAAGTGGAATATTTAAATCAAACATTCTTGATAATTGCATTAACCATATTTCAGGTGGATGAAATTTATGTGTAATCTCATTATACTTGTAAGCTTGCTTTATAACTGCTTTGTGAATTTCAATTAAGCTGCCATTGGATTTGTTCCATGCTTCTATAACTGGGTTTATCATTTCTTCTGTTGGTTCATCTGTAATAAAATGCCTGCATAATTTTGTTGAAACAAATTTGATACAGATTGGGTGAGTTGCCAAATCATGAATTACTTTAGCAAGTTCTCTTTTTGCGTCATTTTTATATTTAACTCCTAAAACAATTTTATCTCCTTTTTGATGCATTTCTTGATCAAACCATATATCGCCGGTTTCTAAATTTTTTCTATCCCATTTGTGAGCCCAACCTGTCATGATATAGGCTAATTGAATCACATCTTCCTGTGTGTATCCAGCATTTGGAGATACTGTATGTAACTCTAATAATTCTCTTGCATGATTTTCATTTATTGTTTCTCCCCACTCCATTCCTTTTTTAGAATTAGGACCAAAAGATTCTGAATTATCAAGGTGGTGAATCATACACCATGAAGTTGTAACTGACTGAACCATTTCTTCAAAAGTTTTAACCATGTTAGGTCTAATAATTTCACGTTGATAAGGTCCGGTACTAAACTCTGCTAGAAAATCTTTTTCACTTATTGCAAAATGATTTCCCCAAAAAAGCCAGAAACGCTCGAAAACAGGTTGTTTGGAATACTTTGTTTGAAAATGACGAATAGCATGTTCATTTAATTCATAATATCTTTCACCAGTTTTTATTCTTAATTCATCTTTTGCTTTTCTATACGCATGTTTATCATTTTTGAATTTTTTTCTTAAAACTTCTCTATCTCCGTAGACCCATTCACCATATTTTTTTCTTAAATCTTTTTCTGTTGGGATTGTTCCAGGCCACAACAGATCAGGTATGGTATCTAATTGATTTATTGCCCAATTAAGAGGATCTTTATCTGGTTTTTCATTTGGCAACAGGCCAAACGCTACTCGTCTATAAAAATTTAATGACATATATAAAAAAAAATAGTTTACATATATTTATAATTTTTAAAAATAAAATTTAATGAAAAATATACCTCTAAAAATTTGTGGCATAACAAATGTAAAATCTGTTGAAGTGGCACATAAAAATAAAATAAAATCATTGGGTTTTGCAAGTAAAAATTTGAATGGACCAAACACAGTTAGTGATAAAAAAATACAATCATTAATTAAAGAATGTAAAAATTATAAGATAGAATCAGTACTTCTGACTCGGTATGTCTCTTTAGACAAGCTAATAGAACAAATAGATTTTACAAAACCAAAGACAATTTCATGTTCATATCATTTTCCCAAAAAAGATTTATTAAAAATAAAAAAAATATTTAGAAGATTAAAAATAGGTATTGCTATTAATCCAGAAAATTTTGATAAAAAGTACATTGAATCAATTAGAAAAATTGTTGATGTTATTTATTTTGATATGAATGTTTATAGAAAAAAGAGTATTAAAAAATATTCATTGAGAAAAAGTATTAAACAAATACAATTTATAAAAAGTAAAAATATTCCAGTTTATATTGGTGGTGGTATAGACAAAAAAAATGTTTCCAACATTCTAAAACAAATAATACCTTTTGGATTAGATATTTCTAGAAGTTTGAAAAATCAGAGAAATTTAATTTCTAAATCAAAACTCAAAGATTTTTTAAATCAAATTTCGGTAGGATAATCTTTTAATAATATATTTATTTTGCAACTCTTTCGATAATACTTTTATTGATTTTTTTTCGATCGGATGTCTGAGAAAAGGATCAATATCAAGTATTGGATATAACACAAAGTCTCTTTCAGCTGCTCTTGGGTGAGGAATTATTAAATTTTTTTTATTAAATATTTGTTTGCCAAAAAAAATAATATCTAAATCAATAATTCTTGGACCATTGATAATTTTTTTATTTTTTTTTAATTTTTTTTCAATTTCATAAATATTATTTATTAATTCTAATGGCTGCTGATTGGTTAATAGTTTAATTGCGGTGTTAAAAAAATTACTTTGCGATTTGTATCCATAAGGAGAAGAAATATAAATATTAGCAATTTTTCTTATATTACCAATATTTTCTAACTCTCTAACGGCAGAGCGTAAATTAAATATAGTATTACCTAGATTTGAGCCAAGTGCGATTATTGTTTCAGTTTGATACACTTAGTGATTCAGCTCCATATTTTTTTGCTACAGCTGTTTTATTAATTGTAATTTTAACTTTTTTTATTTTAAATTTTTTTTCAAGAGCATTGGATGTTTTAATTATTAAATTCTCAAGAGTATGTGATTGAGATTCCTTTATGAAAGTTTTTAAATATTTAGTAATAGATGAATAATCCTTCACATTATTTATATTATTTAAATCTAGCGAGTTTTTAACAGGATAACTAAATTCTAATGTTACCTTTAATAACTGTTTTTTCTTTCGCTCTTGAGCAGTGATACCTATGTTTGCACTGATGGATAAGCTTTTAATTTCTACTTTGAACATAGTTTTTCAAAAATTTTTAATGATTGAGACGTTTCTTTTATGTCGTGAACTCTAAATATATCAACTCCCTTTTGATAACAATATAATGCAGAAGCGATTGAACCTCCCAATCTTTGATTTGTTTCACTCTTATCTATGAAGTTGATCCAGCTTTTTCTAGATGATCCTAATAATAATCCATACCCCTTAAACTTAAACTGATTAATTTTTTGCATAATTTCTATATTTTGTTTTAAATTTTTACCAAAACCAATACCTGGGTCAAACCAAACTTTGCATGAAGGAATTTTTATTTTTTCTAATTGTTTAATTTTCTGAAGAAATATTTTTTTAATATCTTGTACAACATTATTATATGAGTGTATTTTCTTTTGCATAGTTTTGGGTGGCGCAGGTGTGTGCATTAAAATTAAACCAGTTTTAAATTTTTTAGTTAAAAAGAACAAATCTTCTGAACCGCCGAAGACATCATTTATAATATGTGCTCCCATATTCAATGCATATTCTTGAGTTTCAATTTTATTAGTATCAACCGATATGACAAATTTATTTTTTGGCAATTTTTTTAATATTGGTTCTAATCTTTTAACTTCTTCTTTGTGTGTCAATGGATCTGAGCCAGGTCTTGTACTTTCTGCCCCAATGTCAATAATACTTGCTCCATTTTTGACCATTTCTTTAATATTTTTTAGTGCATCTAAACTTTTAAAACTCTTTCCACCATCACTAAAAGAGTCAGGGGTAACATTACATATTCCCATTACCGTTGGGCTAGTTAGTTTAAAATTATATTTCCCTAATTTCATTTCAATAATATTTTTGAATATTTTTTTGATAAAAAATTATATATTTTCATTGAAGACCTATACCAATTAAATTGTTTAATAAAAGAAATACTAACCACGCCTTTACCAGAGCCAACTAAAAGTATTTCACTAAATTGATGTAAGCTAGAAATATTAATATCTGTTCTATAAATTTTATAAGGTAGATTTTTACTTAAGTATTCTAGAGTAATTCCATAATAATAGTAATTTTTTGGAATAAATAATTTATTACCATTTACAAAAATTAAATTGGTTGTCGAGCCTTCTAAAATTTTATTGTTAAAGTAAAAAAGAATCTCTTCTTTTTGTAAATTAATTTTTTTTTGTAAAGAAATTATTTTTTTGTACTGTAAGTTTTTGAAGTTAGGTAAAGGCCGCTGGAATCTAAAAAATTTTGCAGTAAAATACTTATGATCTTTGTTTCGTTTACGTACAGATAATGAGATTATTTTTTTTGTGACTGAAATTCTTAAAAGGTGGTCGTAATTTTTAATTTTAGAATATTTATTTAAAAAATTAGTTAAAAGATTTTTTGAAATTTTAATATCAATGCCAAAATATCTTAAATCTTTATTTAGTTTTTTTAGATGCTGATCAACTAAGATAAAATTTGGCTCTTTGCCAAATAGTCTAATGGTTGTAAAGATACCCTTGTATCCCCAAAGAGAATTGAACTTAAGTAATTTAAAATTCTTAGCGTGAAAGGATTTTTTTAATAAGATATTTTCCATTTGGAGTTAAAAATGAATCTGGGTGAAACTGTAATCCATAGACTTTATTAATATCATCTTCAACCGCCATTGCTACATTTGTTTTTACACAACGCATTGTAATTATCATTGATTGAGAAACAAATGGTTCAGCCATTTTTAAGGAATGATATCGACCTCCTAAAAAATTAAAATTTTTTTTAAAAATTGATTTATCGTTAGTAACTTTAATATGACTCTGATAACCATGAAGAATATTTTTTTGTTGAACTATTTTAGCTCCCTCACAAAAAACTATTTGTTGGAAACCTAAACATATTCCTAATATTTTTTTCTTTCCTTTATATTTATTGTAAATCTTAGTTGTTAATGGATAATCTTTTGGTTCACCAGGGCCAGGTGAAAGAACGATGGTCGATGATTTTTCTAGTTTTGTTTGATCTATTTCATAATAATTTGAAACAAATGTTGGCTCAATACTATCTAGTAGATGAGCTAAATTGTATGTGAATGAGTCTTCGTGATCAATGAGATAAATCATTAGTTAAATAGATCTAAAAGTGATTTAGCTTTAATATAATTTTCATTATATTCTTTTTTTGCGGTACTCCCTAAGATCACACCACTAGCAACTGATAATTCAATATCATTTTTAAAATTAAGTAGTGTTCTAATCATTATGTTAAATCGCATATCCCCATTTGAATGTATAATTCCAAAACTGCCTGTATAAATATTTCTGTCAAATTTTTCTTTTCTATTTAGAAGTTGAATAGTACTAATTTTTGGACAACCAATGACTGAACCACCTGGCATTAAAGAAGAAATTATATCATGGTTACTCATTTTATTTTTTATAACTCCCTTGATTGTCGTTACGTAATGAAAAAGATCTCGATATTCCTCAACCTTTTTTAGTTTATCTATTTTTACAGATCCTGTTTTACAAATTTTAGACAGATCATTTCTTTCCATATCAACAATCATATTATGTTCTTTAGTTTCTTTTTCATTTCTTCTAAAGAATTTGAGAGCTTTATTTTTATTTAACTGCTTTGTTTTTCTTAATGTTCCAGCAATAGGTTTAGTTCTAATTATATTATCTTTTTTCAATATGAGTGTCTCTGGTGAACAACTTACGATATTATAGTCTTTTTCCCTGATAAGAAAACTTTCAGGCGATTCATTCATTTTCATTAGCTTCCAAAAAAGATCAATAGAATTGATATTACCTTTTTTCGAATATGTTTGAGCTATTTTAATTTGATAAGTTTTTCCCTGTTTAATATTTTTAGAGAAATCATTAAATATCTTAGAGTACTGCTTTAAAGATAAATTAAGATTAAACTTTTTATTTAACTGTAAATATTTTTTTGTATTTATACTTATATTTCTAAAATTTGGTTTAATGCTTTTGATTATTATTTTTTTACCAATACTAATTTTAGTTTGTGGCTTATAAAATACACCGCTATGAAAATTTTTAGATCGCTGTTCTGGAAACTTTATTCCTATATTTTCACAAAGAAGTTTATAACCAAAGAAACCAACATAACAATTCAATTCTTCAATCTTAGATTTTTTTGATTTTGATTGGATATTAAGAAAATATTTTAAATTTTTTTTATTAATAATAATTCTTCTAGAAAAATCAGTATAGATATCATAACCCTTATCAGTTTTATAAATTATCAGAGGTTTATCTGATTGATATAGTCTATTTAGATATTCTTTATTGTTCAGCACTTGATTCTATTATAATTAGGATACTTATATGAAAAGTTTTTTTACTAAAATATTCTTTTTTGGCTTAACAGTCACATGGTCTTTAGGTCTTTTTGCACATGGAACTATCATTTTTCCAAATGTAGAACATGGTGATGGTTACATTGATGTTAAGATATATGACTCAAAAGAGAGCTTTTTGGATGAAGAATTAGCAATTGAGAGCATTAGAAAAAGAGTGCAAAAGGGTGAGGTTGTAGTTCCTTTGAGTAAGATCCATGAAGGAAAAATAGCAATTGTTGCCTATCACGATGAAGATTCAGATGGAAAATTAAAGACTGGATTATTCTGGAGACCAAAAGAAGGTTTTGCCTTTAGTAATAATTATCAACCAAAAGGTCCTCCATCATTTGAAAAAGCCGCAATCATTTTAGTTCATGGCGAACCCGTGGTAATAGAACTTAATTATTAAAAATTATATTGATGTCTTTACAGTTACAAAACACATTAAGTGGTAAAAAAGAATTTTTTAAACCAGTTAATCCAGATCATGTAAGAATATATGCTTGCGGTCCAACTGTTTACAATTTTGCGCACATAGGTAATGCACGTATGGCAGTTGTAAATGATTTATTAGTCCGTGTATTAAAAACACAATTTAAACAAGTGACCTATGTGTCTAATATCACTGATATTGATGACAAGATTATAGAAGCTTCTAAAGAAACAGGTGAGGACATTAGTGTTATCACAAATAAATATACAGAGATTTACAATAATGACATGAGTGCACTTGGCGTTAATCTTCCTGATATTCAACCAAGAGCAACTGATCATATTAAAGAAATGATCGAGTTGATAAAAATATTAATTGATGAAAATAAAGCTTATGAAAAAGAGGGTCATGTTTTATTTCATGTGCCAAGTTTTGATAATTATGGAATTCTTTCAAAAAGAAATAGAGATGAACAAATAGCTGGAAGCCGTGTTGAAGTAGCACCGTTCAAAAAAGATCCAGCAGATTTTATTTTATGGAAACCATCTCCCTCACCCTTACCTGGTTGGGATTCACCTTGGGGATTTGGAAGACCAGGATGGCATTTAGAGTGCTCCGTTATGTCAGAAAAATCATTAGGTCTTCCTTTTGATATCCATAGCGGTGGTATTGACTTGGTGTTTCCGCATCATGAAAATGAAATAGCACAAACTTGTTCTATATCTGAAAATAAAGATCCTAAAGATTTTGCAACTTATTGGTTTCATAATGGATTTGTTAATGTTGAGGGAGAAAAAATGTCAAAGTCAATTGGCAATATTAGACTCGTTCATGATCTCAATAAAAAATACAAGGGAGAGGTTTTGCGATTAACATTGTTGTCAGCTCATTACAAACAGCCATTGAACTGGACAGAAGAAATCATTGAACAAAATAGCAAAATGATCGATCGACTGTATAGAGTTCTATTAGAGCTGTCAGAAGTTGAAGCAGATTTTAAGTTACCTTCTGATTCTATAATGGAATCATTTTTAGATGATTTGAATACACCTAAAGTCATTGCAAAACTTAATGAAGAAGCAAATGATGCTTCATCTGCATCTGATGAAAGAAAAAAAGAAATCAAAAAAAATCTTCTTTCTGCTGGTAAAATATTAGGTATTCTTGAAGATGATCCAGGAAATTGGTTAGGCTATAATCAAAAAGATACTGAAAATGCTGAAGAAATTGAAAGGTTGATAAATGAACGTAATGAAGCTAGACGCAGTAAAAATTTTAATGTGGCAGATACTATTAGGGACACATTAAAAGATAAAGGCATAGAAATAGAAGATACTGATAAAGGAACGATTTGGCGGAAATCTAGATGAGTGAAAAGATAATAATTACGTTTCCAGATGGAAATAAAAAAGAAGTTGATAAAGGCATCAATGGTCTTGAATTGGCATCGCAAATTTCTAAATCTCTTGCCAAAGATTCAGTTGCTATAAAAATTAATAATGAGATAAAAGATATTAGTTTACCTATTAATGGTAATGCATCTATAGCGATTTTAAAAAGAGATAGCGAGGAATCACTTGAATTAATACGACATGATTGTGCTCATATAATGGCAGAAGCTGTCCAGGAATTATTCCCTGGAACACAAGTTACAATTGGTCCAGCAATTGAAAATGGTTTTTATTATGATTTTGCAAGAGATGAACCTTTTACTGTTGCAGATCTTCCAAAAATTGAAAAGAAGATGCACGATATCATTCAAAGAAATAAAAAATTCATAAGAGAAGTGTGGTCTAAAGAGGAATCAATAAAATATTTTAAAGACAAAGGTGAAGACTATAAAGTTGAACTAATTAATGATCTGCCTGATAATGAGGAAATTAGTATTTACAAACAAGGTGATTGGTTAGACTTGTGCCGAGGCCCTCATATGGTTTCAACAAAACAAATTGGTAAAGCATTTAAATTAATGAAAGTTGCTGGCGCTTACTGGCGAGGTGATTCATCTAATACAATGCTAACAAGAATTTATGGAACGGCCTGGGCAACAGAAAAGGATCTTGAACAACACCTTTTACAAATTGAAGAAGCAGAAAAAAGAGATCACCGAAAACTAGGAAGAGAAATGGATTTATTTCATTTTCAGGAAGAGGCTCCTGGAGCGGTGTTTTGGCATCCTAAGGGTTGGACATTATTCCAATTGCTAATAAATTATATGCGAAACAGACAAGACAAGGCAGGTTACGTAGAAACTAATACGCCAGACATGATGGATAAGTCTCTATGGGAAACGTCTGGTCACTGGGACAAATTTAGTGACATGATGTTTAGAACTGAAGCAAAAGACGATAAAATTTATGCTATTAAACCAATGAATTGCCCTGGTGCTGTAGAAATTTTTAAACAAGGATTAAAAAGTTATAGAGACTTACCTTTTCTATTATCTGAATTCGGAAAAGTACATCGTTATGAACCATCAGGTGCTCTTCATGGATTAATGAGGGTGAGAGCATTCACACAAGATGATGCACATATATTTTGCACAGAAGATCAAATTACACAAGAGAGTAAAACGGTATGTGATTTGATACTTAGTATCTATAAGGACTTTGGTTTCGATAATGTTAGAATCAAATTTTCTGACCGTCCTGAAAAACGCGTAGGGGATGATGCTATTTGGGATAAAGCTGAGGCTGCATTAATGCAAGCCATGGAAGCAACAGGTCTTGAGTATACACTCAACCCAGGAGAAGGTGCATTTTACGGTCCAAAATTAGAGTTTGTTTTACGTGATGCAATTGGCAGAGACTGGCAATGCGGCACACTGCAAGTAGATTTAAATTTACCTGGAAGATTGGGAGCCACTTATATTGGAGAAGATGGTAATAAAAAAATACCAGTCATGTTGCATAGAGCTCTATTTGGTTCCTTAGAGAGATTCACTGGCATTCTAATTGAACATTATGCAGGCCATCTTCCGTTTTGGCTTTCGCCATTGCAAGCTGTAGTTGCTACAATTACATCTGATACAGATGAGTATGCTTATGAGGTACAAAAAGCATTAGTATCAAAAGGAATTAGGGCCGAAATAGATACACGTAATGAAAAAATTGGTTATAAAATACGTGAACACAGTAATAGTAAAGTGCCAGCAATTATTGCTGTTGGAAAAAAAGAAGCTGAAGATAAAACAGTATCTGTTAGAAGAATTGGATCCTCTGAAACAAAGACCTTTAAATTAGAAGATATTGTTACTAGCTTATCTAAAGAAGCAAAATCACCAATAGAATAAAAAATGAATAACATTCAAGGTAAGTTTCCAAGTACAAGACTTAGACGTAATAGAATGAAAGAATTTTCTCGCCGTTTAGTTGCTGAAAATACACTTAGTGTTAATGATTTAATCTTGCCTCTATTTGTATGCGAGGGAAACAAGGTTGATGATCCTATTAATTCGATGCCTGGTATAAGCAGATACTCTATTGATAAACTTTTAAGTGAAGTAGAAAAAGCTGTTAAATTTAATATTCCTGCTATTGCAATTTTTCCGCAAATTGAAAGTGGCCTTAAAAATTCTGAGGGAAGTTTAGCTGTAGATGAAAACAATTTGGTATGCAGATCAATTAAAAGTATCAAAAAAGATTTTCCAAATATTGGTATTGTATGTGATGTTGCGTTAGATCCTTTTACGGACCATGGGCATGATGGTTTAGTTATAAATGATAAAATAGATAATGATAAAACTTTGGAGGTTTTGGAACAACAGGCTCTAGTCCAAGCGAATGCTGGTTGTGATGTAATCGCCCCGTCGGATATGATGGATGGAAGAGTGGGAAGAATAAGAACTGCATTAGATTCAAACAATTTAGCAGATACCCTTATTCTCTCTTATGCTGCAAAATATGCTTCGGGTTTTTATGGACCTTTTAGAGATGCTATAGGTTCTGGTTCTAATTTGGGTAAAGATGGTAAATTAACATATCAAATGGATCCATCAAACAGTGATGAAGCTATTAGAGAAGTTGGATTAGATATAAGTGAAGGTGCAGATATGGTAATGGTTAAACCTGGTATGCCTTATCTTGATATTATTTCTAGAATAAAATCAGAATTTAAAGTTCCAACTTTTGCCTACCAAGTATCCGGTGAATATTCGATGATAAAAGAGTCAATTAATAAAGGTTGGCTTAATGAAAAAGTTGTAATGGAATCTCTTTTATCTTTTAAAAGAGCTGGGGCAAATGGTATACTGACTTACTTTGCATTAGAAGTTGCTGAAAAATTAAAAAATGAATAAAATTCAATTTGAAAAAAGAAAATCTATAGAACAAGTTGAAGAGTCAAATGAGCTTGCTCCGAAATTTGATTCAAATGGTCTAATACCCGTTGTAACAACAGATTTTTCATCTGGTGAACTACTTATGCAAGGTTATATGAATGAAGAAGCCTTTAAAAAAACTATAAGTTTGGGTGAAGCTGTTTATTTTTCTAGAAGTAGAAATACCCTTTGGCACAAAGGTAAAACAAGTGGATTAACGCAGAAGATAAAAGAAATAAGAATTGATGATGATCAAGATTGTGTTTGGTTAAGGGTTGATGTCAAAGGTGGTGCTAGCTGTCATGTAGGATATAGATCATGTTTTTATAGAAGTATTCCATTGGATAACTCTAGCTCTAAAGTTGTTCTTAAATTTGAAGAGAAAGAAAAAGTTTTTGATCCTGAAGAAGTATATAAAGGTGCTCCAAATCCTACTAAACTATAATGTCAGACAAATTAAAGTTTATTGAAACTAGCAAACTTCCAACAGATATTGGAGAGTTCACTGTACATGCCTTTACAGATGAAAATGAATTTAAAGATCATTTAGCAATATGTATGGGTGACTTGCTTATCGATGAACCAGTTTTATCAAGAATTCATTCGCAATGTATTACAGGCGAATCTTTTTTTAGTATGAGATGTGATTGTAGATTCCAACTAACTGAGTCATTAAAACAAATTGCTCAGATTGGAAGAGGGGTTATTTTCTATCTTCAACAAGAAGGGAGAGGCATTGGTCTTTCAAATAAAATTAAAGCATATAGTTTACAAGACAAGGGATTAGATACTGTTGAGGCTAACCATCAACTAGGTTTCAAAGATGATGAAAGAACATATGAAAATATAGCTGGAATGGTAAAATATTTAGCAATCAAAGAATTAGATTTGATGACAAATAATCCAAAAAAAATAAAAGCGCTTGAAGATATGGGTATCAAAGTAAATCAAAGAGTTCCTATTTTGTCAGATACCAATAAGTATAATGAAAAATATATCTCAACTAAGAAAAGTAAACTTGGTCATTTAATCTAAGTGGAAGCGGATAATTTAATTAAAAAACTCAATATGATTAGTCATCCTGAAGGAGGGCATTATGTTGAAAATTTTAAGAATGATAATGTTAGTCAAATTTATTACCTATTAAAAAAGAGCGAAAAATCACATTGGCATCGATTAACTAAAAATGAAATATTACATTTTTATTCAGGAGATCCTCTTGAAGTTTTCACATCGAATGACGGAATTAATTATGAAGTTTTTTCTTTAGGGTCAGATCATAATTATATTTACACCGTAACAGCAAACACATGGTTTGCGATGAGATCTTCTGGTGCTTTCAGTTTAATTGGATGCACTGTCGCACCTGCTTTTGATTTTGATGATTTTGAACTTGCGCCTGCGACGTGGAGACCTAAAAATTTTAAAATTGAGTTATAGTTTTCACTTTTCTTTAATTTAAATTCTTTATATATTAGTATTAAATAACGGAGGTTCTAAATGGATGCAGAGAGTAAATGCCCTGTAATGCACGGAGCAATTACAAAAAATATGGGGGAAGGTACATCTAACCGTGAATGGTGGCCTAATCAACTTAACTTAAATATACTTCATCAACATGATCGTAAATCAGATCCAATGGAAGCTGGATTTAACTATCGAGAAGAGTTCAAAAAATTAGATTATGCTGCATTAAAAAAAGACCTCCATAGTCTGATGACTGATTCTCAAGATTGGTGGCCAGCTGATTATGGTCATTATGGCGGTTTCTTTATTCGTATGACATGGCATGCTGCCGGAACTTATAGAACTGGCGATGGCCGTGGTGGTGGTGGAACGGGAGCTCAACGTTTTGCTCCGTTAAATAGTTGGCCGGATAATGGTAACTTAGATAAAGCAAGAAGACTTCTTTGGCCGATAAAGAAAAAATATGGAAATAAAATTAGTTGGGCTGATTTATTTATTTTAACAGGTAACGTTGCAATTGAATCTATGGGAGGTAAAACTTTTGGATTTAGTGGTGGACGTCCTGACATTTGGGCGCCAGAAGAAGATATTTACTGGGGTGTAGAAGAAGAATGGCTACAAAATAAAAGATATACTGGCGATAGAATTTTAGATAATCCACTCGCAGCAGTGCAAATGGGATTAATTTATGTGAACCCTGAAGGACCAGATGGAAAAGCTGATCCGCTTGCTAGTGCAAAAGATATAAGAGAAACTTTTGCAAGAATGGCAATGAACGATACTGAAACCGTAGCACTAACTGCAGGTGGACATACTTTTGGTAAAGCACATGGTGCTGGTGATCCAGCTTTAGTTGGAGCAGAACCAGAAGGCGCTCCTTTAGAACAAATGGGTTTAGGTTGGAATAACTTGCACGGTTCAGGTGTTGGTCGTGATACCACAACAAGTGGTATAGAAGGTCCATGGACACCTAATCCAACTCAGTGGGATAATGGATACTTTGATATGCTTCTTGGTTACGAATGGAAGTTAGTAAAAAGTCCAGCGGGTGCTCAAATCTGGCATGCAATTGATCAAAAAGAGGAACACATGGCTCCACAAGTTGATGATCCATCAATAAAAGTTCCAACAATGATGACAACAGCTGATATGGCAATGCGTGAAGATCCTGAATACAGAAAAGTATCAGAAAAATTTCACAAAGACCCAGAATATTTTGCTGATCAATTTGCTAGAGCTTGGTTTAAACTTCTACATCGAGATATGGGTCCAAAAACTAGATATATGGGACCAGAAGTTCCAGAAGAAGAACTAATTTGGCAAGACCCTGTACCTCAAGGTCATTCAAACTATGATGTTGAAACAGTAAAAGCTAAAATTTTAAGTAGTGGTTTAACAACTCAAGAAATGGTTGAAACTGCTTGGGCAAGTGCTTCTACATTTAGAGGATCAGATATGAGAGGCGGAGCAAATGGCGCAAGAATTAGACTTGCACCTCAAAAAGATTGGGAAGTTAACAAGCCTAAACAATTAAAAAAAGTTCTTAGTATTCTTGAGCCTATTGCAAAGGAAGCAGGAGCTTCAATAGCTGATGTAATCGTTCTTGCAGGTAATGTAGGTATAGAACAAGCAACTGGAATGGAAGTTCCTTTTACTCCCGGTAGAGGTGATACCACTCAAGAGAAAACTGATATTGATTCTTTTGGTGTTCTTGAACCTGAAGCAGATGCATTTCGTAATTATTTAAAAATGAATTATGATGTTACTGCTGAAGAATTAATGTTGGATAAAGCACAACTATTAGGACTAACTGCTCCTGAAATGACTGTACTTGTTGGTGGTATGAGATCTATGGGTATTAGTTCAGATCAAAGAGGATTATTTGTTGATACAAAAGGTAAGTTAACAAATGATTTTTTTGATAAGCTTTTAGACATGGGTGTTAGTTGGAAACCAACTGGAAGTAATTCATATGAAGCTACAGATAAAATTACAGGAGAAAAAGTAAGAACTGCATCTAGAGTAGATCTTGTTTTTGGATCCAATTCTCAATTAAGAGCGATAGCAGAGCTTTATGCAAGTGATGATAGTGAAGAAAAAATGAAAAAAGACTTCATCAAAGCTTGGAACAAAGTCATGAATGCTGATCGTTTCGATTTAGAACAATAAAAATAATTTAAATTAATTTAAAAGTGGAACTTAGAGTTCCACTTTTTTTATTTTGGCATATTGGTTGCCCCAGTTTCTAATGAAATTATTTTGCCATCTTTATATTTGTATACCGCCATAACAGCTTGGGTATTGCCATCTTTAAAAGTAACAAAAGAGTGATGAATCCCTATCTCGTCATTCTCATATACAATTCTAGACTTATCATCATTAATGTCATCACTCATAGCCCAGCCTATAACGTCAGACTTTGATAAAACATTACCACTAGAATGCATTGTAAATTTGAAATCATCATGGATAATTTCGTTCATTCCTGCTTCATCTTTTTCATTAAATACCTTCATGTATTTTTCTAGTATTGACATATTTTCTCCTAGTATCAATAAAGTATATAGGAATTTTTTTATAATAAATATTTAATTATCTCTCTTTTATGTAGGGTTGTCCGATAGCATTAGGTGCAATTGCTTTTCCAACAAAACCAGCAAGCAATACTACTGTCAGTATGTATGGAAGTGCTTGTATTAATTGAACAGGTATCTCGCCAATTGCTGGTAGCTCAACACCTTGAAGTCTTATTTGAAGAGCATCAGTAAATCCAAAAAGTAAACAGGCAATTAAAGCTGTTTTAGGGTGCCATTTTCCAAAGATCATAGCTGCTAAAGCTAAGTATCCTCTTCCCGCTGACATTTCTCTAAAGAAATTTGCATTAACGGCAGTTGATAAATGAGCTCCCGCAAAAGCAATTAACACTCCATTGATTGCTAGTGCTTTATATCTCATAGTAAAGACATTGATTCCAGCAGTATCTACTGCACTTGGATTTTCTCCGACTGCTCTTAAACGCAAACCAAAACTAGTTTTAAATACTATCCAAAAAACTAGTGGGACAGAAAGATATGCTAAATAAACAAAAACATAATGACCACTCAATATATCACTATAAAGTGTTCCAATAACCGGAATGTCTCTTAGTGCGTCAGCAAAAGGAAGATGAATTTCTAAAAAACGCTGGTCTTCATTTAATGTTGGCGTCAGACCTGCTTGACCAAACCATGCAGCTGCTAAAGCAGTTGTTAAACCAATAATTAAAATATTTATAGCAACACATGATACTACTTGATCGCCTTTGTGGGTTACCGAGGCAAATCCATGTAACATTGATAAACACACACATACAATTATAGCTAATAATAAACCTAACCACGGGTTACCTAAATAGTATGAGCCAACAGCTGCCACAAAGGCTGCCATAAGCATTTTACCTTCTAAACTAAAATCTATTACCCCAGATCTTTCGGCAAATATACCAGCCATTGCTGCAAAAACTAAAGGTGTAGATATTCTTAAAGTAGAATTAATTAAAGAAGCAATATCAGATAAAAATTCCATTACGCATTTACCTCTCTATTAAGTCTTCTAACAAAAAAGCTTTCTATTTGTGGTCTAAAAAGATTTTCTAATGCACCACTAAATAATATTATTAATCCTTGAACAGCAACAAACATGTATCTAGTTATGTTCGGCATTTCGAATGTAACTTCTGAACCTCCTTGGTATAAAATTCCAAATAAAAAAGCTGCTGGTAAAATACCAATCGGATGATTTCTGCCCATTAGTGCAACTGCAATTCCTGTAAATCCATATCCTGCTGGAAAGCCTGCTTGAATTTTATGACTTACACCTAGAATTTCATTAACGCCAAGTAGACCTGCTAAACCTCCAGAAATACACATCGCGATGATAATATTTTTATGTGGTGATATTCCTGCATAAATTGCTGCTTGAGTATTGTGTCCTACTGCTCGCATTTCATAACCCCATTTAGTTTTCCAAACTAAAAACCAAACAAAGAATAATGATGCAATTGCTAATAAAAAAGTAAGGTTAAGTGGTGAATATCTTATTTTGATACCAAGAATTCCAGAGAATGCTTCAAAACTTGGTAACCAGATTTCTTCTGGTAGCTTCACCGTATGTGGTGCCATTTGATTTGTATCTCTAATTACATCTACAAGTAAGAAAATCATTAAAGATGAAGCAATAAAATTAAACATTATTGTTGTGATTACAACATGGCTTCCTCTTTTTGATTGAAGATAAGCTGGTATGTAAGCCCAAGCCGCTCCAAATAAGAAAGCTCCACAAATTGATAAAAGCCAGACAATTGGAATTGGAAGAAAACTTAAATTTATTGCTACTAAAAAAACACCAAGACCACCTATATACGCTTGTCCTTCCCCACCAATATTAAAAAGTCTGCAATGAAAAGCTACAGCAAAAGCTAGTCCAGTAAAAATAAAATTTGTTGTGTAATAAAGTGTATAAGCAAATCCTTGGATGTAACCAAATGATCCATAAATAATTAACTTAACAGCCTCTATTGGATTTTCACCTGCTATAAAAATAAACAGACCTGATACTAGTAATGCTAATGTTAAGTTTACTAAAGGTACGATTATGTTAGACACCCACCATGGTACCTTGGATTTATCAACTACTATGTTACTCATTACGCAACACCGGCCATAAGTAATCCTAGTTCACGGTCAGTGACATTTTTATTTTCCTTTTCTCCAACAATTTTACCATCAAACATAACGATTATTCTGTCAGATAAGGACAGTATTTCATCTAACTCAACTGATGCTAATAGTATTGCTGCACCTTTATCTCTCATATCAATAAGACGTTGATGAATAAACTCGATTGCTCCAATATCTACACCTCTTGTTGGCTGCCCCACTAAAAGAACTTTTGGATTTTCATTAAGCTCTCTACTCAAAATAATTTTTTGTTGATTACCTCCTGAAAAATTAGATGTTATTAAGTTTGGAGAATTAGGTCTAACATCATATTCTTGCATAACCTTATTTGAATATTCACTAATTTCTTTATTGTTCAAAATTGCAGATTTTGAATATGGTTCTTGATCATGATAACCAAAAATTAAATTTTCATGAGCCTTGAAATCACTTATTAAACCCATTCTTTGCCTGTCTTCAGGTACATGTGCTAAACCTTTTTCTTTAAGCATTCTTGGGTTTAAGAAATTATTCTGATCAGAAATTTTTTCACCAAATAATTCAATACTTCCTGACTCTACTTTTCTAATCCCAGAAAGTGCTTCTAATAATTCAGTTTGTCCATTACCAGTTACACCAGCAATACCCAGAATTTCTCCTGAACATATTTCTAGGTTCACATCTTTTACACGCGTTACATCTAGATCGTCTTTGACTGAAAGATCATTAACTTTAAATATTGTCTCCCCTTTTTTTATTTCTTTTTTATCAACTCTAAGTAAGACGCTTCTTCCTACCATCATCTCAGCTAGTTGTTCTTTACTTGTATCTTCAGTTTTTGTATGTCCAACCATTTCACCTTGACGCATCACTGATACTTCACTTGTTAAATCCATTATTTCAATCAATTTATGCGTAATTAATACTATAGTTTTACCTTCATCTTTTAATGAACGAAGAATTTTAAATAATTCATCAACTTCTTGAGGTGTAAGCACTCCTGTTGGCTCATCAAGAATTAAAATTTCTGCTCCTCTGTATAAAGATTTTAATATTTCCACTCTTTGACGAAAACCTACAGATAAATCTGAAATAGTAGCATCAAGATCAATATTAAAATTATAGGTTTGACATAATTTTTCTAAATCTTCTTTTGCCTTTTGTAATTTTTCTCCAAATACTGTTTCGCCTTCAAAACCAAGAATAATATTTTCAAGTACAGTAAAATTTTCTACCAACATAAAATGTTGGTGAACCATTCCAATGCCGTTTATTATTGAATCTCTTGGTGACCTTAAATTAATTTCTTTTCCATTAATCTTAATTGAACCCGAATTAGCTTGGTAAAGACCAAAGACTATACTCATCAAAGTAGATTTACCTGCTCCGTTTTCGCCGATTATGCCGTGAATTGTTCCTTTATTTATTTTGAGATTAATATTTTTGTTGGCCTGAACATGACCAAATGATTTATTTATATCCGTTAATTCTAAGATAGGTGAGACCATAAATTATTTATTAATCTTTGGTCTCACCAAATATTTATTTTAGTATCTACTCTTGTGACCAATCAGCAACAACTAGAGCACCACTCGCAATGTCTGCAGCAGCAGCGTCTGCGGCAGCAGCCATTTCAGATGTCACCATTCCATCTTCAGTTGCATACCCAAGCATTCCTTCTGAAAGACCAAGAATGTTTATGCCAGATTCAAATCTACCTGATTCAACATTTTTAGCTTGTTCAAAAATTGTTAGATCTAATCTCTTCAACATTGAAGTAAGCATGGTACCTGGATGCATCCAGTTTTGGTTTGAGTCAACGCCAATAGCCATAATGCCAGCATCAGCAGCGGCCTGTAAAACACCAATTCCAGTTCCACCTGCAGCTTGATAAACAACATCAGCGCCACCATCTATTTGGGCCTTTGTAAGCTCGGCACCTTTAGTTGGGTTATTCCATGCCTCGTTTGTAGTTCCAGTCATATTAGCTATTACAGATATATCTGGGTTTACATATTGTGCACCTTGCTCATAACCACCTTGGAATTTTCTAATCAGAGGAATATCCATTCCACCAACGAAACCTATTGTTCCACTTTTAGAAGCCATAGCAGCCATCATTCCAACTAAGAAAGAACCTTCATGCTCTTTATAACAAGCTTGATAAATATTATTGTTTGGATCGTCTAACCAACAAACATCAACTGCAACAAATTTTATATCTGGGTAATCAGCTGAAACTGCTGCAATTGCATCAGCTTGAGCAAATCCCATTCCTACGATCATTGTTGCTCCTCTATCAGCAATCTTACGCATACCCTGCTCGATCTGATTGTCGTTTGCAGATTCAAACTCAATCATACCCCAGCCAAGTTCATCAACAACTCTCTCAGCTGTATTGAATGCTAACTCGTTAAATGATTTGTCAAATTTTCCACCAGAGTCATAAACAACTCCTATTGTGTTTGCGAACGCACTTGAAGAGAAGACAAGAGCGAAAGAAACCGAAAAAATACTTAAAATTTTCTTCATACTAAAAATCCCCCTTAAATATGAATTATAGATATCTCATTGATAACATTTTCTTGATAAAAAAATGCATTAAAAAATGAGATTATGGAAAAATAATAGGATTTTTTATGGATAACTTCAAGTACCCATATACCTATCACCTGCGTCACCTAAGCCCGGTACAATGAACTTATTTTTATTCAATTTAGCATCAATGTTGCAAGTAAATATATGAATGCCTTTTTGCTTTTTTTGAATATTTTTAATACCCTCAGGAGCAGCTAGCAAAGACACCAAAAATATATCTTTAATATTAACGCCTTTGTTTTTTATTAAATTGATTGCAGCAATTGAAGAATTACCTGTGGCCAACATTGGATCTAGAATTAACACTTTTTTATTTTTAACTCTTGGAAGTTTAAACAGGTATTCTACAGGTTCATAAGTTTGTTCGTCGCGGTATAAACCTATGTGACCTTTTTCAGCTTCCGGTAAAAATTTTGCAAACCCCTCAAGTAACCCTAAACCGGCACGTAAAATTGGGACCAAAATTATGGGTTGGCCCAAGACTGTACCACTCATTTTTTTTAGAGGTGTTTCAATTGTTTGTTTTTTAAAGGGAACGTATTTAAGAACATCAGAAGCAATGAGGTAGCTTATTTCATTCATAGTTTGTCTAAAAACAGTATTTGATGTTTTTTTATTTCGTAAAATTGTTAGTTTGTATTGAACGAATGGTGATTTAATTACTGTAATCATATGCGATTACATATATAGAAATGCCACTAAGAGCAATGCGGTTATCAATTTATTTTTTAACATTAGTGTTTTTATCTAGCTGTACGACTATTGAGGTTGGAAGAGAGGTTGTTAAAGTTGGGGCGGTTGTAAAAGACAAAGTTGAGGAAACTATTACAAAAAAAGAGCCAGAAATTATTGAAGATAAAACTATTGTTGAAGAACAACAAATTATCACTGAAGAAAAAGAAGAGGAAAAAACTATAGTTAAGGAGCAGCAAAAAATCGCAGAAGTAAATTTCTTGGGAAAACAACTTGCTGAGATAAAACAAAAACTAGGGCAGCCTAATTTAGCACGATCTGATGGCTCGGTGCATATGATGCGATATGATAGTAGTTCATGTAGGTTGTTTATCTTCTTTAATATAAACGCAAATATTAAGAGAGTAGAATATTTTGAATTTCGAGACTCTTTAGGAGAGCTTATAAATACAAAGAACTCGATAGAAGAATGTTATAAAGAATACGACTTTACTAGCTAATTTCAACAAGTAGGTCTTTGGTTTCCACATTATCACCAGATGCAACATTAATTGATTTGATTGTTCCACTTTTATCAGCGTTTATTGTAGTTTCCATTTTCATAGCCTCGATCACTAGTAACTTATCACCTTTAATTACCTTACTACCTGGTTGGACAAATATTTTAGCAACTTGGCCTGGCAAAGGAGATCCGACATGATCCAAATTATTATCATCTGCTTTAGCTCTTTGTGTTATATTTTTTGAAAATTCTTTATTTTCTATATCTATTGTTCTTGGTTGTCCGTTAATTTCAAAAAACACAGAGCACTTTCCATTACTATTAACTTCACTTTTTGCTAAATATCTTAAGATAAGGTTTTTTCCTTTATCAATTTCTATCGTGTATTCTTTATCTTGTTGAGGGCCATAAAAAAACAATTCTGTTGAAAGAATTGATGTATCACTAAACTCCTTAAAGTGATCAACATAATCTTTAAAAACTTTTGGATACATTAAGTAAGACGCTAGATGTGTTTGATTAACTTTCATCCCAATTTCATCTTCTAAATTTTTTGCTTCTTTATCTAAATCAACTGATTCTAAAACTTCTCCAGGTCTTTTTGTTAGAGGTTTTGTATCACCAAGAACTTTTTTTTGAAGTTCTTTCGGAAAGCCTCCATGTGGTATACCAATATCCCCTTTAAAAAATTCTATGACTGAAGCAGGAAAGGAAATTTCTTTTTTTGGATCTAGTACATCTTCTTTGGATAAATCATTAGCAATCATATAAAGAGCCATATCACCTACAATTTTTGAAGAAGGTGTTACCTTCACAATATCACCAAAAAGTTGGTTTACCTCTGCATATTTATTAGCAACCATTCCCCACTTATCAGTTGTAATTCCCAATGATCTCGCTTGTTCTTTTAAATTCGTAAACTGACCACCAGGCATTTGGTGAAGATACACATCAGAGCTTCCGCCTTTGAAATCAGTTTCAAAAGCATGATAATTTTGACGTACCTGCTCCCAATATAAAGATAGTGTTCTTATAGCCTCTTCATCAAGTTTTGGGTCTTGATGATTTTGTTTCATTATAGATACGATTGAACCAAGCGCAGGTTGTGATGTTAATCCACTCATGGAGTCAATTGCAAGATCAACGATATCGACCTTTTCCTCAATAGCAGCGAGAACTGAAGCTGATGAAGTGCCAGAAGTATCGTGAGTATGGAAATGAATTGGAAGATCAGTTGTTTGTTTAATTTCATTAACTAATTTTTTTATAGCATTAGGTTTTGCTAATCCCGCCATATCTTTAATGGCAATAATATGTGCTCCTGCTTTTTCTAAATCTTTAACAAGATCAATATAATATTTTAATGTATATTTTTTCTCATTTGGATCAGTTACATCATTTGTATAACAGATAGTTCCTTCACAAATTTTATTTTGATTGCGAACTTCATCAATTGCAACACGCATATTATCAATTAGGTTTAATGAATCAAAAACTCGGAATACATCAATTCCAGCTTCTGCTGATTGTTGAATGAAATGTTTAACAACGTTATCTGGATAATTTTTATATCCAACAGCATTAGATCCTCTAAAGAGCATTTGTTTAAGAAGGTTAGGCGCCCTTTTATTTAATCTTGCTAATCTATCCCAAGGATCCTCTTTTAAAAAACGCATCGATGTATCGAAAGTTGCACCGCCCCAACATTCTAATGAGAACAAGTTGCTTAGATTTTCACTATAATATTCAGCAATGTTAATAAGATCATCTGTTCTCATTCTTGTAGCAAGAAGCGATTGGTGTGCATCACGCATTGTTGTGTCAGTAATTAGGGTGTAGGGTATTGCTTTTATTTTTTTTGCAAATTTTTCTGGACCTAAAGTTTGTAAATCCTTTACATAGTTATTTTTTTCACTTTTAGTGTTTGAAATAGGAATTTGAACTTCTACAGTCGAATTACTACTAACTCTTCCAGATACATCATTGTGTCCATTTACAATTATGTTTCCAAGATAAGATACAATTTTTGATGCTCGATCTTTTTGTGGATTATAAGCATAGAGCTCTTTTTTAGTATCCACAAAATTGGTATTGTAATTTCCTTCAAGAAAATCTTTATTGTTTATAAGAGACTCAAGAAATACTAAATTTGTTTTAACACCTCTAATTCTAAATTCTCGTAAAGCCCTATCCATTCTTTTAATACAGTCGTCTTGATGCTTTGCCCAAGTTGTTACTTTTACAAGTAAAGAATCATAATACGGTGTGATGATCGAACCTGAAGAAGCATTTGCTGCATCTAGCCTGACTCCAAAACCAGCGGCTGATCGGTAAGTCATTATCTTCCCATAATCTGGCATAAAATTATTCAGCGGATCTTCAGTAGTAACTCTACATTGAATAGCAAATCCGTTTAGATAAATATCTTCTTGTTTAGGAAGTGCTGGATGACTGCCGATTTTTTCACCTTCTGCAATTTTAATTTGAGCTTTTACAATATCAATACCAGTTACTTCTTCTGTTACTGTATGTTCAACTTGAATTCTTGGATTAACTTCAATGAAATAAAATTCACCTGATTTTTTATCAAACAAAAATTCAACAGTTCCTGCACCAAAGTATTTGACTTGTTTTGCAATTTTAATAGCAGCGTTACAAATTTCTTCTCGAGTTTTATTTTCAAGAAAATGTGCAGGTGCTCTTTCAATAATCTTTTGATGTCTTCTTTGAAGAGAACAATCTCTTTCAAAAAGATGTATGATATTTCCGTGTTTGTCACCTAAAATTTGAACTTCAATGTGTGCAGCATCTTCTAAAAATTTTTCTATAAATACTTCATCTTTTCCAAAAGCTTTAAGTGACTCGCTTTGAGCAGTTGTGATTTGATCTATTAATTCATTGCTTGATCTAACAACACGCATTCCTCGGCCGCCACCACCCCAACTAGCTTTAACAATTACTGGGTAACCAATTTTCTCAACTTCTTTTTCAACACTTTTTAAATTTTCTTTTGTTACAAGAACAGACGGAACGGTGCCTACCTTTGCTTCTTCCGCAACTTTTTTAGCTTCAGTTTTATTTCCAAATCTTTTTAGTATTTCTTTACTAGGTCCAATAAATGTTATGTCATTTTTTTCACACTGCTCTGCTAGTTCAGGACTCTCAGATAAAAAACCATAACCTGGATGGATAGCATCAACCTTTGCATCTTTAGCAATTTTAATAATCGAGTCTATGTCCAAATACGCTTGAATTGGACCTTTGCCTTCACCAACTAAATAACTTTCATCCGTTTTAAATCGGTGAATAGCAAAACGATCTTCTTTAGAGTAAATAGCAGCTGTTTTAATACCAGACTCTTCAGCAGCTCTAAAAATTCGAATAGCAATTTCACTTCTGTTTGCTGCTAAAATTTTACCAATCTTTTTCATCAAGCCACCATTAAATAAGGATTATTACTTAATATTTTTTCGGGGATGCATCTATATGTTCCTTACTAAATTAGCAAGAGATCAAAGGAATTTAGCCATTTTTTAGGATTTGGAAGCAATTATAAATTGATAATAAACTGCAAATTATCAATTTAATATCTGTGCACATATGTCTCTTTATCACAAAGGTGTTTTTATATTATTGTAAATCAATGAATTCAATGAATGAAAATATAAGACCTTATCAAAGTTGCTCTAAATCAGTCTTTTTAATTTTAGGAATTATTTTTATAAGTTGGATTTCATTATTTTCTATTTTTCTAATTGTACAAGGTGCTTGGCCTGTATCTATATTTCTTGGGCTAGAATACTTGATAATTTTTTATTTAATCCGTTTATATTTCAAAGAAAAAAATATTAAGGATGAAATTAAAATTAATCAAAAAGAAATATCTATTAAAAAATATAAAGGTGATAAACTTTTACATTCATCTAAATTCAGCACTTATTGGTCTAAAGTTTTTTTTACAAAATTTAAAAATACTTCCAAGTTATCAATAAGAGAATCAGATAAAGAAACTGAAGTTGCAACATTCCTTCATAGTGATCTTAAAGAAAGCTTGTACTTTAGAATAAAAAAACAATTAAGTAATTCTTTTTAATTTAAAGCTTTTTAACGGCATGAAATCTTAAGAAGGAATTGATACATTCTAAAATTATTTCTTCATTATTTCTGTCTGCAAAATAAATAAGGTTAAAAATCTCATTGGGGTTGTCTTCTATGTACTCTATATGATTATTATTATTTAATATGCTTTGATAGTATTCATTTTTATCTATTATTACTTCATCAACAATAATAGAATGTTTGTTATATGCTATTCCAAAGTTATCAAAATGTTTCATAATTGATGATCGAAACGCTTTGCTATTACTAAGATTAAATATAAAATTATCCTCAGTTACTATAATATCATCTTGTGCGAAATGTGTACAAGAAACAATAACAACAAAAAAAATAATTAATGATCTTTGCATTAAAAAGATAAATTATACATCAAACTCAATGCGTTTTGTAAATCATTATCTTTAATGTGATTGTAGTCAGTAGAAATTGAAGCTTTAGTTTTGATACTTTGGTTTTTTGAAAAATTGTAGATGTAATCTAATGAATAATCTAGCTGTCTACCTGAAGGACTTAGACTTATATCTTTATTTTTGTAGTATAGGTTGCCTGACTTATCTCTACCTGTAGGTATTGATATATTAGCCGATCCGAACTCAACCCGGTGCGGCTGAGAAATCGTGAATGAAAACTTATCTTTGTTATTCAAAATATCTTTTTTTGTAAAATTGATACCGAAAGAAGAGGACTCAACAGGTCCTATTTTGTTTATTAATGTATTTGCGTTGGTGTTAACATTTGTAAATCCATAGGAGGCTGATAATAAAATTTCACTATTTGATGGAAGTTTTTTTAAATATTTCTTTGAAATAAAATTTGTTGGATTGTTTTTATCATTTATATTAAAAGCTCCGTATCCATCAGAATTAAGAAATCTATTTTCTTCTTCAGTATACCCAAGAATTAAAGAGTTTTTGGAGTCCTTATTTGAAAAGTTTATTGATGAAACTATTCCACGCTTATCGTAACTATTATTATCTGTATTGTAATACCCAAGCGCAATTGATGTATCTTCATTATTATAAATATTAGTTCCAACGCTATAATTATTTTCTGCATCTTCAATGAATGGAATTTTAAATAAATGTTTATCTCTTGAAATAGTATTATTATCTAATTCGTAAAAACCCAGAACATATTCTAAAGGCATTTTATTTGAGATAATAATATTTGAGTTATTAACACCTACTGAATAATAGAACCCGTTTTGAGGATCTAAAAATTTTTCATTATTTTCAACATTTATCGAACTAACAAAATTAGATTTAACGTTACCAATGGATTGTGAGCTTACCTCGCTAAACTGTTTTGGTTCTTCAAAATTATTTTTATTTCTTTGAATATTTTTTTTATTTGCAGATTTTGAAAAATCATATTTAAATGTTCCATACAGAGCGTCATAAAAAACACCTGTTTCATTTTCTAAACCTAACGATAGAGAATCCCCAAAAGATGATCCAAGACTTAAACCTGAAGAACTTAAATTATAGGCTTTAGAGTTATTTATATTATCTCCAACCAAAACTGAGTTGCCCAACATATTTGAAGTAATTGGTTGTAAAGCAGCATACAAATCAGGAATCCCGTGACCAAATCTGAAGTTGAAACCATGCTTAACTCCATTTGAAAATTCTGTTGTTGCATCTGAAGTAAACCATGTATTATCAGCAGTGGCCAAAAGTCTTGCTGCAATTTCTTTTGGTGTCAATGATGGAAATGCCTCGGACAAAAGTGCTACAGAACCTGATATCATTGGAGCTCCAAATGAATTCCCTGTTACGGCAGCATAATAACTTGAACTATTATCTGTGTCGACCGAACTTGTTTCTGCATTTTCGTGTGCTGCAACTACCACCCCATATGAGTCAGTTGTAAGACAATAGGATGCTGTGACACCGCAATTACCTAATCTGTTGTGATACGTCTCGCTTCCTGCACTACCCTGAATGTCAACAGTAGAAGCTGTTAACCAAGCACCTTTCAGGTCTGAATCTATTTCTGGAAGAGCTGCCATAAAATGAACTTTATCCGCGTCCCAACCGTCATCCGAGTGATTGCCAATTGCCCAAACAATTACACCTTTATTTGTTTGAAAATTTTTAAGTGATGTTAACCAATTCGATACTTCACTAGTACTACTTGAAAAACCAGCCGCATCTAAATAATTTTCAATTGTTGCAGCATCTGACGTGCTATTATTAGTTTGATAAGTTAAAACTGTGTGAATATCAGTTTTGACACCATAGCTATGGTTTGAAGCAGCAGTAGTTGATGGAGCATCATCCAATGCATCGCTCCAATGAGCTGCATAGTCTGATCCAGATTTTATTGTATCATAATCAGAGAAATATAAATCAGCATTGTAAGCTACTCCCATCATTGATCCATCAGAAGAATTTATATCTCCAGTTGAGATACCATTGTAGTCTCCTAAGGCAATTGATGCCACTGCATTTGCATGATAACTTGATGATGTATCGCTGGTATAATTTGATTGAAAACGAGTAATAGTTTTTCCATTAAATTCATGGTGGTTCCAATCAAACCCACTGTCTTGAATATGAATAGTTTCGCCATCTCCAGAAAGACCATATCCATAAGCCTTATGGACATTCATTACTTCGTAAATATTCTGTGTACTTTGAACTCCAGTAACAGAGCCGTTGTAAAGGACATTATCAAATTCTTTTGTTCCAGTCCAAGCACTTGCTAAAGAAGCATTGTAACTAGCAGAAGTGCCAGAAGCAAAGGATGATCCATTTGAATTAGATGTATTAGAACAGCTATATAAACAACTATGATTTCCATAATTACTAGTTGTACTAGATCCAGTACTACCACCACCGCCACTGCTGCTGATGCCGCCGCCGCCGCCGCAATTAAATAAAAATGTTGATAGAATGGCAAATAAAATACTGTTGAGAAGTTTTCTCATATATTAAGAGTACACCAGTTTAAGAAAAAATTAAATAATTATTATGTAATAAGTTTTGATACTTTTATTTAAGAATGATTCTAAAATATATCTTTTAAATTGAATAAGCCATGATTTTTCTTTGAAATAAAAATCGCTGCTTCAATTGCTCCACTCACAAAAATAGATCTGTTGTTTGCTTTGTGTACTAAATCTATTCTATCATTAGATCCTATAAAACTAACTGTATGTTCACCTGCAATCTCACCGCCTCGTGTAACAGAAAAGCCGATGTCACCTTTTTTTCTAGATGAAAGTTTTTTTGTACGATCTAAAACTTTTGATTTTGTTAAGTTAGTTTTTCTTCCCTCAGCAGCATATTCACCAAGAGATAAAGCTGTTCCAGAAGGCGCATCTTTTTTATGTTTATGATGAGTCTCAGCAATTTCAATATCATAATCCGTATCTTTTAAAGCTGAGGCGGTTTGTTGAACTAAATTAAACAATAAATTTACACCTACACTCATATTAGAGGACATAAGTATTGGAATTTTTTTTGAATAACCTTTTACTTTCTTTTTTTGTGCATCTGTCATTCCTGTTGTTCCTATAACAACGGCTGTTTTGTTTGCAGAAGCAATTTTTAAATTATCTAACGTAGACTCAGGAGTTGTAAAATCAATTATGACATTTGCTTCTTTGATTAATTGAGTTGCATTAGTGCTAACTAATTTTGAAGACTGTATGTCTGAAACTTTATTTAGTGGCTTGTTTATATCTTTATGTTTTTTGTGTTCAAATCCACCTACAAATTCTAATTTTTTATTTTTTAAAATTTGTTTCGATATTTCTTGACCCATTCGACCAAGACAACCCGCAACTGCTATTTTAATTTTTGCCATAAAAACTTCTTATACTTTGGTGATTGTAAGTTGAAAAGAAATTAAGTTAAATCTTCCCAGACTTCTTTTAATTTTGAGAAAAAACCTTGTGATTTTGGACTGTGTTTTTTCGAGGTTCCTCCCTCATTTTCGAACTCTCTCAAAATATCTTTTTGTTTGCTATTTAGGTTGACTGGTATTTCAACATTAGCTTGAACATACATATCTCCGCGTCTGCTTTGTCGTAGTATACTCATTCCTTTGCCGCGTAGTCTAAATTGAGTCTCAGATTGAGTTCCTGCTGGAATATTAAGTCTAGCTTTTTTCCCTTCTATAGTTGGAACTTCTATTTCCCCACCTAAAATAGCAGTAGTGATTGAAATTGGTATTTCACAAAATAAGTTTTCTTCTTCCCTTTCAAAGAGTTTGTCCTTTTGAACTTCAACAAAAATATATAGATCCCCATTTCCTGCACCTCTTTCACCAGGCTCACCCTCACCGGCTATTCGAATTCTTGTACCTGTATCAACACCAGCAGGTATAGTAACTGAAATTGTTTTTTGTTTTTTAATATTTCCAGTTCCAGAACATTTAAGACATGGATTTTTAATACTTGAACCTTCTCCGCCACATGTAGGGCATGGTCTTTCAATAGAAAAGAAGCCTTGTTGAGATCGAACTTTTCCTGCACCACCACAAGTAGAACAAGTACTTGGTCCAGACTTATCTGAACTTCCAGTTGCTGCACATGCATCACAACCAACATAAGTTGGAATTCTTATTTGTGGTTTCTTTCCAGTGAAAGCTTCGAATAGTGAAACGGACATATTATAACGAAGATCACTTCCTCTTTGAGGTCCTCGTCTTCTTGATGATTGTCCTCCAAACCCTCCACCAAAGAACTCTTCAAAAATATCAGAAAAGCCACCTGCAAAATCTCCAAAGCCTTGAGCTCCACCCATGCCACCCTGTTTGAAAGCGTCGTGTCCATATTGATCATAAGCTGATCTCTTTTCTGAATCTTTTAGAACTTCATAAGCTGCTGCTGCTTCTTTGAATTTTCTTTCAGCAGTTTTGTCATCCTTGTTACGATCAGGATGATATTTCATGGCTTGTTTTCTATAAGCCTTTTTTATTTCATCTTCACTGGCATTTCGTTGAACACCTAGTATCTCATAGAAATCTTTATCAGCCACATCTCCTCCTTATAAAAATTATGGAGCGTTAATCTTTTTTATCTTCGTCTACTTCTTCAAATTCTGCATCTACAACTTTTTCATCTTTTGTATTATCTGCTGATGGTTCAGCACCAGATGGATCAGGTTGTGGTCCAGCACCTTGAGGGTTTTGTTTATAAATTGCTTCACCCATTTTTAGGGATGACTGAACTAATGCTTCTGTTTTAGATTTTATAGCTTCTAAATCTTCGCCGTCTTTAACTTTCTTAAGCTCTTCAATATCCTCTGTGATTTTATTTCTATCAGCTTCAGGAATTTTATCTCCGTGCTCTTTTAGATTCTTTTCAGTTTCATTAATTAAGCTATCAGCATGATTTCTAGTATCAACAGCTTCTCTTTTCTTTTTGTCAGCTTCAGCATTTTCTTCTGCCTCTTTGACCATTTTTTCAATCTCTTCATCTGATAATCCGCCAGAAGCCTGAATCTTGATTTGTTGTTCTTTACCAGTTGATTTGTCTTTAGCCGAAACGTTTACAATACCATTTGCATCGATATCAAAAGTTACCTCGATTTGAGGCATTCCTCTTGCAGCAGGTGGAATACCTACTAAATCAAACTGACCTAGTAATTTGTTGTCAGCAGCCATCTCTCTTTCACCTTGAAATACTCTAATTGTTACTGCACTCTGATTATCTTCAGCTGTAGAAAATACCTGGCTCTTTTTTGTTGGGATAGTTGTGTTTTTATCAATAAGTTTTGTAAATACACCGCCAAGTGTTTCAATACCAAGTGACAATGGTGTAACATCAAGCAATAAAACATCTTTGACATCACCTTGTAATACTCCTGCTTGAATAGCAGCACCTGATGCAACAACCTCATCTGGGTTAACACCTTTGTTAGGTTCTTTACCAAAGAAGTTTTTTACTATCTCTGTTACTTTTGGCATTCTTGTCATACCACCAACTAAAATAACATCATCGATTTCAGCAGCTTGTAAACCAGCATCTTTAAGTGCCACTTCGCAAGGTTTTAAACTTTGGTTTAAAAGTTCGCCAACGATAGCTTCTAGTTTGGCTCTCGATAATTTAATCGTTAAATGTTTAGGACCAGATTGGTCAGCTGTTATGAATGGCAAGTTAACTTCTGTCTCAGTTGAACTTGATAATTCAATTTTTGCTTTCTCAGCTGCCTCCTTCAAACGTTGAAGGGCAAGTTTATCTGAACGTAAATCAATACCATTATCTTTTTTGAATTCATCGGCAAGATAATCAATAATTTTAAGATCAAAATCTTCACCACCAAGGTGCGTATCACCATTGGTTGATTTAACTTCAAAAACGCCATCACCAATTTCTAAGATAGAAATATCAAATGTACCTCCACCAAGATCGTAAACAGCAACTGTACCTGTTTTCTTTTTATCTAAACCATATGCTAACGCTGCTGCAGTAGGCTCGTTAATAATTCTTAAGACCTCTAGTCCAGCTATTTTTCCAGCATCTTTTGTTGCTTGTCTTTGAGCATCATTAAAATAAGCAGGAACTGTTATAACTGCTTGTGTAACAGTATCTCCTAAATAAGACTCTGCTGTCTCTTTCATTTTTTGTAAAATAAACGCACTAATTTGACTTGGGCTATATTTGTCTCCACGCGCTTCTACCCAGGCATCACCGTTATCACCTTTTACTATTTTATAAGGTACTAATCCGCTGTCAGACTTAACAGCCTCATCCTCAAATGTTCTTCCGATTAATCTTTTAATGGCAAATAAAGTATTTTCAGAATTAGTTACTGCTTGTCTTTTAGCTGATTGTCCAACAAGTTTTTCTTTTGTGTCACTGAATGCTACCATTGACGGTGTTGTTCTTCCACCTTCAGAGTTTTCAATTACTTTTGCTTCCTTACCGTCCATTACTGCAACGCAGGAGTTTGTTGTACCTAAATCAATACCAATTACTTTTGCCATATTTTTTATCCTCTTTACTAAATTATTTACCAATCGACATTGGTTACATTAGATATGGGAAAAAAGTTTCAAAATACAAGGATGTTCCCGATTTATATTAAAAAAAACAAGTAATTTACGGCTTTTTATGACTTTTCTTTACTCTCATTTTCAGGATTGTCTTCTTCTTTTTCTTCTGTAGGTTCTTCAGTTTTAGCGACTTGTTTTTTGGAAACCCCAACCATGGCTGCTCTGAGTAAACGATCGTGCATTGTATAACCAGATTGAACTTCTTGAACTACTGTTCCTTCCTCAACATCATTATTTTCAACTTCCATCATTGCTTGATGAAAATTATGGTCAAATTTTTGATTTAAAGTTTCAATTTTTTTGACTCCGTGTTTTTCAAGAGTATTTTTGTATTCTTTAAGCACCATTTTTAAACCATCGATAAGATTTTTTATACTTTCTGGATGATTTTCATCTTCTGGTAAAGCATCTAGTGCTCTTTCTAAATTATCTCCTGGCGATAGTATGTCTCTAGCTAAATTTATGCTACCAAACTTTATCGTTTCAACTTTTTCTCGTTCAAATCTTTTTCTAAGATTTTCCATTTCAGCAAGTAGTCGAATTTTCTCTTCTTTAAGTGTTTCAATTTCCTTTTCTAGACTATCTTCTTCTGTATTTTCATCTTCACTTATCTCTTCTGTATCTGTGTTTTCTTGACTATCATTATTATCTTCTTCGTTTTCAATATTCTCAGAAGCAGATTCTTTAATTTCTTCTTGTTGGTTATCTTCTTCTTTTTTCTCAACCATTAATCAATCACCTTTCCAATAATTTTGGATGTATAATCAACAAGAGGAACTATTTTGGAGTAGTTCAATCTTGTGGGGCCGACTACACCTATAGCTCCTATAATTTCTTGATCATTATTTTTATATGGGGCCATTACCATAGAAAGACCAGAGTGTTTAAACAAAAAATTTTTAGATCCAATAAAAATCTGAACCCCTTTTGCTTTTCCTGCAGTTTCTAATATATCTACAAAACTAGATTTTTTCTCAATTTCATCAAAAAGATTTCGAATTTGATCTAAATCTTTTGAAACTATTTCGTCTTTTAATAAATTTGATTGACCGTGAAGAAAAATATAAGGATTTTTACTATTAGGCTGAGCTTCAATAATGCCTTGTTGAATTAATTTTGAAGAAATTGACTCTAATTCATTTTGCGAATTTTTTATTTCAGATTGGATTAGTCTTTTAATTTGTAAAATGTTTTTATTGGTAAACTTTGATGTAAGATAATTGGAAGCCTGTATTAATAATGAACTATTGTATTTACCACTATCTTCAATAATTCGATTTTCTACTTCCCCATTCTCATAAGCAAGAATAAGCATTAATTGAGTACTATTAAGTCTTATGAATTCCACGTGTTTTAAGTTTTTTTGAAATTTTGGCGCAATAACTATTCCTGCATAACTCGATAACCCTGAAATAGCTTTAGAAGCAACATCGAGGACCTCCTCATACGATTTGCCTTTTGTTAAACATTGTTGTTTAATGTTTTCTTTATCTATTTTTGAAATTCTTCCAAATTCTAAAAGTCCGTCGACAAAAAACCTCATACCTTTCTCGGTAGGCATTCTTCCAGCTGATCTATGTGGAGCATATAAAAGACCTTCTTTTTGTAAATTTGATAAAATTGATCTAATTGATGCCGAGGAAAGATTTAAGCCTCCCATTTTCATAATTGTTTCTGATCCTGCTGGAGACCCGGTTTTGAGATATGACTCAACTAATTTTTTAAAAATTAATTTCGATCTATCATTAATTTGTGCATATACATTATCAGACATAAGAATTTTATTTAAAAATAATATTTATCTACTATTATTAAATTTATATGAGAAAAGATAGATCCTTCAATCAAATGCGTGAAATTTCATTTGAGAAAAACGTTAATATTCATGCTGATGGTTCATGCTTAGTAAAATTTGGAAACACACATGTCCTTTGTCTTGCAACAATTGATGAAAAAGTTCCACATTGGTTAAAGAATACTGGTAAGGGCTGGGTTACAGCTGAATATGGCATGCTACCAAGGTCAACAAATACTAGAATGGACAGAGAGGCTGCAAAAGGAAAGCAATCGGGTAGAACTCAAGAAATACAAAGGTTAATTGGGCGTAGCTTAAGATCAATTGTAGATCTTTCTAATCTTGGAGAGCGTCAAATAAAAATAGACTGTGATGTAATTCAAGCAGATGGTGGAACAAGAACTGCTTCCATCAGTGGTGGTTTTATTTCTTTATATATGGCAATAGAAAAATTAAAGAATAATTATAATCTTCAAAAACCAATTATCAAAAACTTTATAGGGGCAGTATCAACTGGCATAGTGGAAAATAAAGCATTATTAGATCTAGATTATAGAGAAGATTCCGAAGCTCAAGTAGATGCAAATTTTGTAATTTGTGATTCAGATGAAATATCTGAAATTCAAGTTACTGGTGAAGAATTTTTTTTCAATGATGCTCAGTTTACAGAAATGTTTTCATTAGCAAAAATTGGTGTTAAAGAAATAATTTATAAACAAAAAGAGGCTTTGAAATAAATTGAGGCGATTATTATTTTTCTCAAATAATAAAAATAAAATAATTGAAATTAAAAAAATTTTTAGCAAATTTAATCTAGAACTTCTTTCATTAAATGATCTAAATATTATTGAAGAGCCAGAAGAAAGTGGTCAAACTTTTGAAGAAAACGCAAAAATTAAATCAGACTATGGATTTAATAAAACTGGTATTCCTTGTTTTGCCGATGACTCAGGAATATGCATTGAAAGCTTAAATTGGAAACCAGGCGTTCTTTCAAAAAGATTTTTAAATAATTTCAAAAGCAATGAGGCTTGTTTTGAGAGTATTATTAAAAATACTAAAAAAAATAGTAAACAAAATGCTTACTTTAAAACTTCAATAAGTCTAACAGTTAAAGAAAATCAAAACCTGATATTTAATGGCAAAATTGAAGGAAAAATTTCTGAACAAGCTAAGGGTCGATTTGGTTTTGGTTATGATCCAGTTTTCATTCCTAAAAATTATAACAAAACATTAGCTGAATTAAGCACTAAAGAAAAAAATGAAATTAGCCATAGGTCCATAGCAGTAACAAAATTGATTAACTTTTTAATTAATTAATTACAAAAGAATTTCCGTTATTTATTTTTAATATGTTGAGATCTCTTTCAATCATATTATCTTTAAAATAAAAATTTCCATCAATGCCTTCAAATCTTTTGTTCGGATTGTTTAATAATTTGATTACGTCACCAAGTTTATATTTCTTTGTGTAGATGAAATTAATTAAACCTATTAGGTCATAAGGTAATGTTGAGATTCTCAAAAACTCTTCATCATATATTTCCATATATCTATTAATTATATTTATTCTTCTTGTTTCAGGAATGCCCGGAAATATTGCTCCTTGTAGAGAAGGTTCATAGAAAAAAGTTTTATCATCTATTACTCCAGTTCCCATAAACTGTACAATATTAGGATCTATGTCGTAGTATGGTAGAAGAGGCGCAACCTGTAATAAATTCAAACCATAATCTGCGATTAAAATATGTGTGAAGTCGTAGTCACTTGTTGTTTTAAATCTTTCTAATTTTTTTAGTCTTTTTTTTGATTTTTCATCTTTTTTAGAAAATAGAATTTGTTTTTGTCTATTCAATTCATATTTTCTCAATTCATATTTTCCTAATTCTTTTATCGATTCTCTTACATTTGATAGGTCTTTTTTGTATGAAGATCTATTCACTAAGATAGCTGGGCTTTCAAAAATTATATTATCTATAAAACTATTTATTAAATATCCATATTCATTCTCAGGGTAAAGAAGAGCTACTTTTGCATCATCATTCAAATACATTAAAAGTTGTGAAAGTTCATTTTTGGGGAAAAAATTTAACAAGTAAATACAATCTTTTGCAAATGAAGGTTTAGAAGAGTAAGAAAAGAAAATTACTTCATCAACACAATAATTATTTAAAATATTTGAATACTTTGACTGTATTGGTCCTAGAAAAATTTTCCCAGGTAATAGATTTTTTTCTATAATTTTTCTTAAATCATTTTCATCTTCAAAAAATTCTATTTTTATAGTTATATCACTTATACCAAGGTTATAAATTCCTAATTCATAGGTATTCAAAAATTGTTTTGTCGTTTTTTTATCATCATCTTTTGCAAATAAAGCAATAATCGTTTTATCTAATACAACATCATCTAAACTCTTATTTTGATTATCTTGTTTGTTTTCTTTTTTTTCAATTATTTTTTTTTCACCTTTAGTATCAATTGATTTTTCAGAAATAGTTGTTTCTTGAGTATTTTTTGTATCTTGTTTAGATAAATTTACTGGAGTACATGAAATTATAAATATAAATATACAAATTATGGATAATATTATTAATGGTCTCTCAATTGTAGCAACACCTATTGGCAATTTAGATGACATAACCTACAGAGCTGTGAAAACACTTGAAGAATGTGATATAATTATTTGTGAAAATCCTAAACACTCTCTTAAACTACTAAATAAATTAGGCATTAAAAAGAAATTAATAGCTTTACATGATTATAATGAGCATAAAATTATAGATCAGATTAAAGTTTTATTAAAAAATAAAAATTGTGTTCTAATTTCTGATGCAGGATCACCACTTATTTCAGATCCTGGATATAATTTAGTACAATATTGTATTGCAAATAATATAAGAATTACATCTTTGCCTGGCCCCTCATCAATTGTATCTAGTTTACAGTTATCGGGATTACCAATATCAGAATTTGCGTTTTTTGGTTTTGTGCCAAAATCTAAAAAAAAAATACAGGATCTTATTAAAAATATTTCTCAAGAAACAAAGACCTGTGTATTATTTGTCTCAAATCATAAATTAATTGATTTTCTAGATTGCTTAGTAAATATTATGGGTGATAGATCAATTTCAATTTGTAAAGAGCTCACAAAGGTAAATGAATTTGTTTTTAGAGGAACTCCTAGCAGTGTAAAAAATAAAATACTTGAAAAAAAAGAAAATATTAAAGGAGAATTTGTTGCTGTTGTTGAAAGACAAACATCAAAAAATCAAGATTTTGACAACATTGATTTGTATAAAAAAGAATTAAAAAAGATGGCAACAAAATTTTCTTTGACCGACATCGTCGAAATAGTACATAAATTTACAAATATTAATAAAAACAAAATTTATAAATGGTTGTTAAAATTAAAAGATTAATAAAAATATTTATTTTTCCAATGTTTTTAATCTTTGGTTTCATAAACATGGGATGCTCACCGGCAAATATTCTCGCAACTGGTGGTGGAACTGCATTAGTTGTTGCTGAAGGAGAGAGATCAATTGGAACAGTAATTGATGATGCTACTATTAAAGTCAATATTGCAGCTAAATTCCTAAATGCAGAGAACAATCTTTTTGTAAATATTAACACAAGTGTTTTAGAGGGAAGAATTTTATTAACGGGTCTTGTTGACAATCAAGAAATTAGAATTGATGCAGTAAGATTAGTTTGGGAAGTTGAGGGGGTTAAAGAAATTATAAATGAAATAGAAATTGGAAATAGAACAACACTTAAAGATTATGCTAGCGATTTATGGATTAATACACAAGCAAGAGCAGTTGCAGCAAAGACTGTGGGAATTAAATCAATTACATTTAACTTTGAAACAATACAGGGTAAAATTTATATAGCTGGAATATCTGCTCGCCCTGATCTTTTAGACGAGATGATAGTTGCGCTTAAAAATATTAAAGGTGTTAATGAAATTATTAACTATGTAATTATAAGAGAGAAACTATAATTCATCTTAAGCTTACAATTTTTTCTCCAGCTAAAATATGAATATGAAAATGAGGAACTTCTTGTCCACCATCCTCTCCAGAGTTTGTTATCAACCTATAACCTTTGTTTTCAATATTTAAATTATTTATTACTAGCTGAACACTCTTGAAAAAACATGTTATGTTTTCATTATCTGCATTCTTTAAAAAATCAGAGAAGGTAGTACAGGGGAATTTTGGTATTCCTAAAACATGTATTTTTGCTTGTGGATTAATATCATTAAAAAATAAGCTAAACTCATCTTCGTGAACTTTATCACAGGGTATTTCTTTTCTTAGTATTTTTGCAAAAATATTATTTTCATCATACATTTTGTTTTACTTTCTTTTATCAAGCTCTTTATGAATTTCATCAATGGTAATTTTTTTTGATTTTAACAAAACAAGAAGATGATAAATTACATCAACAGCCTCTTCTATTGTTCTTTTTTTTGATCCTTTTAAAAAATCTATAATTAATTCTGAGGATTCCTCTCCAAATTTTTGAGCTATTTTTTTTGGCCCTAACTTTAACAACTTATTGGTATACGAATTTTTTTTTCTTGTTTGCACTCTATTATTTATAATTTTATTTAAGTCTTCTATTTTCATAAAATTTAATCTCTAATGCTTATATTTTTATCTTTTAAATATTCCTTTACTTCTTTAATGCTAATTTCATTAAAATGAAAGACAGAGGCCGCTAATAATGCATCGGCTTTTCCTTTAACTACACCATCATAGAAATGATCTAGAGTGCCAACTCCCCCGCTAGCTATAACTGGTATCTTTATAAATTCTGATACTTTACCTAGTAGCTCATTATCAAAGCCAGATTTTGTGCCATCCTTGTCCATTGATGTTAAAAGAATTTCCCCTGCTCCTAGTTCTTGAGCTTTTTCTATCCAACTTAAAGCAAGTAAATCAGTTTTCTTAGTCCCACCATGAGAATAAACAAACCAATCGTCATTTTGTTTTTTTGCATCAACAGCCACAACAATGCATTGGTTTCCAAAATATTCAGAAGCTTCTTTAATAATATTGGGATTTTTAATTGCAGCAGAATTTATAGAAACTTTGTCGGCGCCAGCTTTAAGTAAGGCTTGTATATTTTCTATTGATGAAATTCCACCGCCAACTGTAAGGGGGATAAAGACCTCGTTTGCAGTTTTTTTAACTACATTGATCATAGTATCTCTATTTTCTAATGATGCGCTAATATCTAAAAAACATATTTCATCAGCTCCGTTATCAGAATAGTGTTTTGCTTGTTCAACAGGATCTCCTGCATCAATTAAATTTAAAAAATTGATACCCTTTACAACCCTTCCATCTTTAACGTCCAAGCATGGGATGATTCTTATTTTTACCATTTTAGTTTAGAATTTTTTGCGCTTCTACTAAATTTATCTTTCCTTCGTAGAAAGATTTACCTGAAATAATTCCTTCAATATTTTTTGTATCTAGCTTTTTTAAATTTGTTAGATCAGAGTAATTTGTTAAACCGCCTGCAATTATAATTTTTTTATTAAATTTTTTAATTAAGTTTATTTTATTTATAAAATTACTAACAAAATCTAAATTTAAACCTTTTAGCATTCCATCATTTTGAATATCTGTAATTACATATCCTTTAATTTTTGAGTTAGTATAAATATCTAGAACGTCTTGAATTTTTTTTCCTGAATTTTTATCCCACCCTTTTATCATAATGTTATCTTCAAGAATATCTAAGGATACATATACTTTTTCCGCATAAGTATTTGATAAAATTATAACTTCATTTGGTTTTTCAATAGACATTGACCCAATAATTAAATTATTTATTCCAACTTCAAAATATTTTTTGGCTAAATCTAAACTTCGAACTCCGCCCCCTAATTGTATTGGTATTGAGATTGATTTTCTAATTTTCTTTATTGTTTCAAAATTAACATTTGATCTACCAAAAGCAGCATCTAGGTCAACCAAGTGAAGTTTTTTACAACCAATTTGTTCAAAGTGGATAGCTTGTTTTTCTGGGTCTTCATTGTAAACAACACTGGTGTTATCTTTCCCTTTGGAAAGTCTGACGCATTTATTATCTTTTAAATCTATGGCTGGTATAATTTGCACTATAGATTTTTATAATAATAATAACCTTTTATAAAGCCTCCGTTAATATAGGCATAATATGGGTTTTCTCCCCACTTAGTATAACCTTTGCCTGTAAAAAGTTTTATTGCTGCATCTTGTGTTTCTCTAACGGCTAATTGCAAAGATTTTATATTGTCTTCTTTTGCAATTTGTTCAGTGTTATCAATCATTGTTTTGGCTAAACCATAACCTCTTGCCCATGGGGCAACAAATTGTCTTCTTATGCGAGCAATATTTTTCCTAGACTCAATATTAGGAGCCTCATACGCTAGTTGAAGGGTCCCAGCTATAACTCCGTTAAGTCTTCCAACAATAAGTTTGATATATTTATCATTAGTTCTTTTGGTCCAATAATCTATTAAAATATCTCTTGTGGGAACTCTTAACCAACCAAACCCTCCTCCGGCTTTAATTGCTTGTTCTGTAATATTACAAAGATCTGCCAAATCTACATCTGTAAGTATTTCAATATTATCAACTGAAATATTAATTTTTTCTTTTAGTTGTGTAGACATGTTCATGCTCCAATAAATTCTTTTAGTAAGTTTAATCCTTGGGAGGAACTTTTTTCAGGATGAAACTGGACGCCATATATATTTTCTTTTCCAACTATTGAAGCAAAATTTGTTCCATACTTAGTTTCTGCCAAAATATTGTCTTTATTGGCACAATCGAAATAATATGAGTGAACGAAATAATAGTCATTTTTATTTGAGATTAAGTTATTGTATTTTGAATTTGTTGGAGTTGCCAGGTTCCATCCCATATGAGGAAGTTTTAAATTATCTCCCGGCAATAATTTAATTTGACCATCTATCCAGCCTAGGCCTTCATGATCTCCATTTTCTTCACTCATCTTAGCTAGCATTTGCATACCAACACATATCCCCAAAAATGGTTTCTTTTTTATTAATGCAAACTCAGAAAGCTCATCAATCAATCCATCTGTTTTTTTTAAACCATTCATGCATGTAGAAAAGGCTCCTTGACCAGGCAATACAATGTGGGTTGAATCTTTTACATCATTCAGATTTTTTGAAATTAAAACATCAACCTCAATATTGTTGTCTTTTGCTATCTTAACAAAAGATTTTTGAGCAGATAAAACATTGCCTGAGCCGTAATCGACAATAGTGATCTTTTTCATTAAAAATTAAAGAGTGCCTTTTGATGATGGTATGTTGTCTTTTCTTCTGTTATCTATTTCGACAGCAAATCTTAAACTTTTAGCAAATGCTTTAAAGCATGATTCAATGATATGGTGATTGTTTTTTCCATATAGGTTTTCAATATGTAAATTACATTTTGATTCATTTGAAAATGCTTTGAAAAATTCATGGAACAATTCTGTATCCATTTCACCAATTTTTTTTAAACCAAGATTAACATTCCATACAAGCTCTGGTCTTCCACTTAAATCAATAACACATCTTGATAAACATTCATCCATAGGAACATATGAAAAACCATATCTGTTTATTCCCTTCTTATCATCCAGTGCTTTGTTTATAGTTAAAGCAATTGCGTAAGCTGTATCTTCAACTGAATGATGAAGATCAACATTAGTATCTCCTTCACACTTCAAGTCTATATCTATCAAGCTGTGATGAGATAATAATTCAAGCATGTGATCAAAAAAACCAATTTGTGTTGAAATATTAGATTGACCAGCGCCATCTAAGTTAACTTCACAACTTATCTTGGTTTCTTTAGTGTTTCTCTCTACTTTACCTTTTCGCATTTTTGCCTAATATCAGTGAAATATGATTTATTCTAGGTAAATTACTTGATAAAAATAATTAAATAGCCATCTTAAGAATTAATGGAAAAAAATATTATTAAATCAACAACTATTGTAGGAATTAGAAAAGACAACTTAGTTGTTATTGCAGGTGATGGTCAGGCTAGTCTTGGTAATACTGTAATGAAATCCAATGTTAAAAAAATTAGAAGACTTGGAGCTGATGAAACAGTTATCTCTGGATTTGCAGGGTCTACTGCAGATGCATTTGCTTTATTTGAAAGATTAGAGGGAAAGTTAGATCAATATAAGAACCAGCTTAAAAGAGCTTGCGTAGAATTGGCTAAAGATTGGAGAACGGATAGATATCTAAGAAGACTAGAAGCAATGATGATTGTGGCTGATAAAGATGTAAGTTTATTGTTATCAGGTACAGGTGATGTAATTGAATCTGATGATGGAATACTTGCAATAGGTTCTGGGGGTCCATACGCAAATAGCGCTGCTAAAGCATTGATGAAAAACACAAAAATGAATGCCAAAGAAATTGCTTTAGAATCTCTTAATATTGCTGCAGATATTTGTATTTATACAAACCATAATATAATCTCGGAAACAATCGAGCTTTAAATATGGAATCTAGTTTTAGCCCAAGAGAAATTGTTTCTGAACTAGATAAGTTTATCATTGGTCAGAACAATGCAAAAAAAGCTGTTGCAGTTGCTTTAAGAAATAGATGGAGAAGAAAACAACTTGATGATTCTTTAAAAGAAGAAATTGTACCAAAAAATATTTTAATGGTTGGTCCAACAGGTTGTGGTAAAACAGAAATCTCACGAAGACTTGCTAAGTTGGCAAACGCACCTTTTGTAAAAGTTGAGGCGACTAAGTTTACAGAGGTTGGATATGTTGGAAGAGATGTCGAACAAATAATAAGAGATCTGGTTGAAATAAGCATTACAAAAACAAAAATACAAATGGGTCAAGAGGTGAAGGCAAAAGCAGAAAAAAATGCAGAAGAAAGAATTTTAGATGTTTTGGTTTCTAAAAGTTCAACGCCATCTACTCGAGATAATTTTAGGAAAAAACTAAGATCAGGTGAACTAAATGATAATGAAGTTGAAATTCCAGTTTCAGCTAATCCAAACTTAAGTTTACCAACTATGGACATACCTGGCATGCCTGGTTCTCAAATGGGTATGATTAATTTAGGTGATGTATTTGGAAAAGGTTTTGGCAATCAAAAGAAAATGAAAAAAATGAGTGTCAAAGATTCTCATGCATATTTATTAAATGAAGAAACCGATAAACTATTAGATAAAGATAAAATAAACTCAAGAGCATTGGATGATGTAGAGCAAAATGGCATCGTTTTTATAGATGAAATAGATAAAATTACTTCTAGAGCTGATAGAAGTGGCGCGGATGTTTCAAGAGAAGGTGTTCAAAGAGATTTATTACCACTCATTGAGGGAACTGCGGTTACTACAAAATATGGTGTTGTAAAAACAGATTATATTTTGTTCATTGCCTCCGGGGCATTTCACTTGTCAAAACCATCAGACATGCTACCTGAGCTTCAAGGTAGATTACCAATTAGAGTCGAGCTTGATAGTCTTAGTAAAAAAGATTTTAAACTTATTCTTACTGAAACACAAAATAGTTTGATTAAGCAGTATCAAGGACTTCTTGGGACTGAGAAGGTTGATTTGAAATTTGAAGAAGATGGAATTGATACCATCGCTTCTCTATCTACAGAGATAAATCAGAATGTAGAAAATATAGGCGCAAGAAGGCTCCATACTGTAATGGAAAAACTACTTGAAGAGGTTAGTTATACAGCCTCAGATATAGGTCCTACAGAAATAATAATTAATAAAGAATACGTTGAAAATAGCTTAGGAGAACTTATTAAAAGTCAGGACTTGTCAAAGTTTATATTGTAAAGCTCATTAAATTTTTTAATAGTTGTAAAATGAGCATTTTTAAAAGCATCAAATTTGAATTACTTATTTTAGTATTAATTACATTAAGTATTTTTGCTTCTTTTAATTTAGATCTTTTTTTTTATAATTATTTTATAAATCTTAGTGATTGGGCAAATGGAGTTTTTCTAAAAGAATTTTTTTCAGAAATAACAAAACTTGGTAGTTCGTCTTGGTATTTTTCTATTACAATAATAGGCTTTGTTGTTTTTTATATAAACAACAGACTTCAAATCATAAAAACAAAATCAGCAAAAAATCTTTCTAATTTTTTTATTTCTTCTTTTGTATATATTTTTACAGTTGGGATAGTTACTCAAATTATAAAACATGTGGTGGGAAGGCCCAGACCAAATCATACTGATTTCGAAGACGTTTTTAGTTTTAAATATTTTACCATGGAATCAAATTTTCATTCTTTTCCCTCTGGACACTCTTCTACGATATTTATCGTTTGCTTTATTTTGGTTTCTATTCTTCCAAAATTAAAATATTTTTTTTGTTTTTTAGCTTCAATTGTTGCTTTTAGTCGAGTTATTGTAAGTGCACATTTTTTTACAGATATTGTTGCTGGAGCAATTTTAGCTTTAATATTATTTAAGATTTTAAATAAATTAATAGAGAACAAATATAATAAATACAAATTATCAAATTTAATTCCTGAAAAAAATTCTGAGGTTTTTTATTACATTCTAATTTTGTTTTTTAGTTGTGTGTTTGTGACTGCCGGCCCATCCTTAGATTTATATGTATCATCCTTGTTTTATAAGGGTGCATCACAATTCGAATTACAAAGTTTTGATTTAACCTCAATATTGTTTCGAGATATTTTATTACCACTAATATTAATTTATATTTTAATTTTACCAATAATTGGTCGTTTCTTTAAAATTGATAAAATTTTTTTTAATTATAAATTTTCTATTAAGGAAATAGTTTATTTATGGATTTCTCAAATTATTAGCGTTTTAATATTTGTAAATCTTATACTAAAAAATTTTTGGGGTAGGGCAAGACCAAACGATGTAGTGGAGTTGGGTGGAAAAGAGTCTTTTTCCCCGTGGTTTGAAATAACCAATGCTTGTGAAACAAATTGCTCATTTGTTTCAGGCGATGCTTCTGTTGGGTTTTCAATTATAATTTTATATTTAATTACAAAAAAAATAATTTTTCTCTATGCAAGTGTTGTTGTTGGTTTAGTGCTTGGTTTAATTAGAATAATGGCTGGTGGTCATTTTTTAAGTGACATTTTGTTTGCTGGCTTTTTTATTTTAATTTTAAATATAATTTTATTTGAATTGTATAAAAAATATTATGCTAAATAGAACTCTATTGCCATCATTTATTGTTTTACTTTTATTAAAAATAGGCGCCTTAAATTTTACTACTTTTAATTTGTTTGGCGATGAAGCACAGTATTGGTTATGGTCAAAAGATATTGACTTTGGTTATTTTTCGAAGCCCCCTTTTTTGTCCTGGATAATAAGAGTTTATACAGAAATATTAGGTAGTAGTTTTGTTTCATTAAAACTTCTCCCTTCTTTTGTTTATTTATTGATTGCCTGGAGTATTTATAATCTTTTACTCAACTCTGGACTAAATAAAAAAGATTCATTTGCAGGTTGTTTAATTTTTTTATTTATACCCGCTGTTTCTTTTTCATCTTTTATAATTAGTACTGATCTTTTTTTATTATTATTTTGGACACTTTCACTTAATGAATTAGTTAAGATCAATGGTGAACATAGTTTAAAAAATTTTATATTATTAGGTATTTTTCTGGGGTTAGGTTTTTTATCAAAATACGCAGCTATATATTTTGTGATTTGTTTATTTGTTCTAATTTTATTTGATAAAAGATTTAGAAAAATTTTTTTGGATAATTTATTTGGTTTTTGTCTTTCTTTTTTATGTGTATTTGTAATTATCGTACCAAATATTATTTGGAACTTTGATAATGACTGGATAACACTTCAGCACACTTCGGATAATGCAAATTTTGGAAATATTGAAATAGATCTGATTAGAGGTTTAGAATTTTTGTTAATTCAAGTTTTAATGTTAGGCCCGTTTATGGTTTTGGGTGGGATATTTGGATTTAATAAATGGAACTATATTCAAAAAATTTTTCTAATATTTTCTATGCCTATAATTTTAATTGTTTTGGTAGAGGCCATTATTGTGAGAGCTAACGCAAATTGGGCTGCTCCAGCTTTAATTTCTTTATTTGCTCTTTTATATATTAATATTAATAATTCTTTTTTAAAGATAGCTAATTACATTTTTAATTTTATTGTCTGCTTAATTCTTTTTGTAATGATTGGAATGAGCTATCCGTCTAAAATTTTTAACCGAATAAGCGGCATAAATGAATATGCTCTAAAAATTTACAGTAGTTCTTCAGGTGGTGTCATAAAAAATATAGTAGTTTCAGATCGGCTTTTATTTTCAAGCCTTAATTTTGAATTAAGAGATAAGGATATTAATTTCTATATGCCACATAAAGAAGGTAGTGAAATAACAAACCACTTTAAAATAGTATCTCCTCTTAATAAAAATATAAATGAAAACTTTACCTTAATTGGGAGCCCCTCAGATATTAATTATTTAGTGAATGAATATAAGGTGTTAAAAATAAATTCACCTGATCAGAAATTTACAAAAAGAAAACTTGATGTTTACGAGGTTGTGTTTGAATAAATTTCTAATATTTTTTATTATATTTGTAATTAATACATCCTATGCAAATAATTTTAGTGCAGAATATAAGGTCAGCACAACAGGAATTAAAATTGGTAATTTTAGTTGGTCATTAAATATTAATGATAATATTTATCAAACAGAAATTAATTTAAAAAATTCTGGTATTTTGTCACCTTTATATAAATTTGAAGGAAGCTATCTTTCAACTGGGGTTATTGAAAACAACATATTTAAGACTCAGAATTATAAACAGTTTTGGAAAACTAAGAAGAAAACAAAAATAGTTAAAATGTCTTTTGATGATTATTTAATTGAATTAAAACAAGAGCCTATAGAAGAAGAAATGCCTAGAATAAACCTAGAAGATTTATATTTATATTTTGACCCAATCACCTCTTTTATAAATATTTTAAATGGAGAAAATGAGGCAAAAACAATTGATGGGAGAAGAATTTATACACTTAAAAAAAACGAAAGTGAGGATGGAAATATAATTTTAGAAATTGAAGACTATGTAAATATTTGGGCTGACCATAAAAGAAATGATTTAAAAAAAATTGAATTTTTAGTTAAAGGTGATTTACTTCCATATGAAATTCTTATTCATTTTAAAAAAAGGGTATTTAAGTTAGAAAGAATTTAAAACTTTTTTTTTCTTAAATAAACAAAAAGAGCTCCGTCACCCCCATGTTCAAAACCCGCATCTTGATATGTTAAGATATATTTCTTAATATCGTCTTCGTTTATCCAGTTTATTATTGAGTTTTTAATCTTTCCATAGAAAAGTTTAGGGTTTGTGTCCTGCTCATTTTCAATTTTTTTATGAACCCCTTTTCCAGTAATTATAAGCAAGCATCTTTTATTCTTGTTATAATTTTTTTTTACCTCACTTATAAATTTTTCATGTGCTTCGAGTAAACCATACCCATGAAGATCAATTCTTCTATCTATATTAATTTTTCCCCGTTTAAGTTCTCTGTTAACCTCACCAAATGATAGTTTAAATTCTGAGCTACTAACCTTGTGTTCAGTTATTGTTTGTTTGTTGGTATTTGTATTATTAGTTTTTTTATCTAATTTTACATTTTTTTTATTAGTTGTTTTCGTTTTAACTATTGAAGTATCTTTTTTAAAAGGCTTTACACCCCTCATGTTTTTTAAAAAAAAATCTTCCTCCATTATTTTTTTGTATAGTTTTTAATTAAATTCTTTACCCTTTCAGGTGTTTGTAAATACCACAAGCTGTCTAACATCTCTAGTGATGCCATGAATTTTTGTTTTTTATTTAGAAAATAGAGCATTTTCTTAAATTTAGAGACTCCTTTTGCTCCAAGCTGAAAAATCATCTCTACTAACAATTCTTTCTCTGAAGTTGTGTGATCTTTTTTAAAAAAATTTTTTTTGTATTGTTCGTGTGCTTTTTTAAAGTCTATCTCAAACAATTCTTCGAAATATTTTTTTTTAAATTTTTTAATGTAATATTTATTTTCTTTTTTTGTAATAAGATGACCATAACCAATAGTATAAAACCCTAATTGATCTTGATAAGGCTTATCAGAATAGCCCTCATTTTTTTTAATTCGGTCTTTGAATTCTTTAAAGGACAACTATTAGGTTTGAGTTAATATCCATATAGGACTAGAAGAGTTTACTGGTTTTTCAAAAGTCCAGGTATCTTTATTTTTAACAATAGAACCCTCATCATTGTTTAACATCTGTTCACTAATAAAATTGACTGATATTGATATTGTGTCATTTTCTACTTTTGCATCTGCAATGCCTTCTACAATAAGTGAATAAAATTGAGATTCTGGATTGTTTGTTTTTTCATCAATCGCTTTTTCAAAAGCAGAATAAACATCTTTAGACACAAGGTTTTTCAGTGTTTTTTTATCTCCATTGTTGAAAGAGGAAATTATAATTTCAAAAGCTTTCTTGGCACCATCAAGAAACTCTCTGTGATTAAAATTATTTACTTTTTTATATACAACTTCAAGCTTTGTCTCGTTATCCATTAGTGATGGTATTTTTTGAACATTTTCTTGTTTTTTTGCTTCTTGAGGTTTTGGCTTTGAAATATTTTTTTGAAATCCTGTTCTTTTGCCCAGAACGCTCCTTAGTCTATAAATAATAAATCCAGCAATAGCTGCGAAAATTAGAATATCAAAAAATTGAAGGTCGCCGTAAATCATTTGATTTTAATATAATAACTTTTTTAAATATTAATAGTTAAATTTTTTCCAAAGGGGGCTTTTTAGTTTTTTTAACATTTCTTTATGGGCAAGATAATCTTCTTTATTAACTTCTATTATTTTGGTTTTTGTTTCATTTTTGTTGTAAATTTGTGTGTTTTTTTCATCAATGCTTGAATTCAGCGCCATAGAAAATTGCTTACCTCCTCTTAACTCTAAATAAACTGCGGCTAAAAGTTGGGAGTCAAGTAAGGCTCCGTGGAATGATCTATCTGATAAATCAATGTTAAATCTTCTACACAAATAGTCGAGGTTAGCTATTCTTGTGTTTAGAACTTCTCTTGCAAGAGAAACTGTATCAACTACAGGATTATCTAAATGAGGTAATCCTAAGATTGACAACTCATTATTTATAAAACCTAAATCAAATGATGCATTGTGAATTATCAATGTGTCGTTTTTCAAAAAATTTAAGAGCTCCTTGTGGTTTTCTTCAAATGGTTTTTGTTGATTAAGAAAAGCATCTGAAAGACCCACAATGTTTTTTGCCCCTTCGCTGATACTTCTGTCTGGTTTGCAATAAAACTGGAGTGTGTTTCCTGTGGGTACATAGTTTTTGAGTTCTACACAACCAACTTCTATTATTCTGTCACCGGTCTTATAATCAAGGCCTGTGGTTTCTGTATCAATTACTATTTCTCTCATTGTGTTAACTAAAGTTTACTTATTAACTTATTAATCTTAATTTTATAATCCTTTAATGTCGAGTTGTTATAAATAACATAATCAGATTTCTTTTTTCTTATAACATCTGATGTTTGAGATCGAGTTATATTCTTAAATTGGTTTTCAGTCATTTTTCTCGTTTTTTTCAATCTTTTAAATCTCACTCGTTTGGAGGCTATTATCGATATTACTTTGTTGAACTGTTTATCTAAATTGTTTTCAAACAATAATGGTATTTCAATAAATATTAATCTTGTTTTTTTTTGTTTTTCTTGTTTTATAAAATCAGACCTTTTTTTTCTTACTATTTTAAATATGTATAACTCGAGCCTTTTTCTTATCTGTTTATTTTCAAAAATAATCTTTGTTATAATTTTTTTATCTATGTTTTTTTTTGAAATAGACTTAGACAAACCTATGGTACGTAAATAAGTAACAAATTTTTTTTCAGGGTTTTTATATATTTTGGCCACCTGCTCATCTGAGCTGTGAATTTTAAAGCCTTTTTCTTTTAATTTACTACAAAAGGTAGATTTACCAGACCCTATACCGCCTGTTATTGCTATGGTTTTTGTCATTAAATTTTTTTATAAATAGAGTTAAGCATTTTTTTATCTACAGATGGGTTTTTACCAAACCACATTTTAAAACACGGCTTAGCCTGTTCGATCAACATTGATATTCCATAAATCTTTTTATTATTTGGAAACTGTTTAAGAAATGAAGTGTTCTTTGGACTGTAAACAATGTCGCTTACTATTGTAGATTTGGTAATAAGTTTTAGGTGTTTTTTCAATATGGGGTTTATTGGTGTGGTATTAATTATTAAAAAAACCCCTTTAAGGTGTGTTTCAAGATCGTTATATGTTTTTGTGTACTCAGTCTTGTTTGAGTACTTAATTTTTTTCTTAGATCTATTGAAAATTAAAATATCCTTAAAGCCCCTCTTCTTTAAAACATAGTGAATGGCGTGTGAAGCACCTCCATAACCCAGAATAACAACTTTTTTGTTTTTGGTTTTCTTAATATTTGGCAGACTTTTGTAATATCCTGTCCAATCAGTGTTGGTCCCATTTATAGTTTTTTTATTTGTTACACAATTTACCGCACCAATTTTTTTTGCATGACTATCTATTTTACCAAGGTGTTTGATAATTTTGCTTTTAAATGGAATTGTCACATTTAAGCCAAGCGTATCTTTTTTTTCCAAAACCTCCTTTATTTTTTTATGAAAGTTTTTTTTTGTAAGCTCTAAATATCCATAACTTGCTTTAATGTTATATTTTTTAAACCAATGGTTAAATATTGTTGGTGAAAGACTTTTAGATGCCCTGTTCCCAACTACGTAAAGTTTTTTCATTTTTTTGAATATAAATAATCTAGTAAATTAAATAAAGGTAATCCCATAACATTAAAATAATCTCCTTTTATGCTCTCAATAATATTTGGCCCTAAACTTTCTATTTGATAACACCCCACAGAACTTAGTATTTGTTTACCTGTTTTTTTTAGATATGTGTTTATTTCTCTGTTATTAAGTTTTCTAATTTTAACATGGGTTTTTTCGTAATTTTCCCAAATCTTAGAGCCATTTAAACAAACAGTTAGTCCCGATACTATTAGGTGTGTCTTTCCTGAAAGAGATATGATTTTTTTTCGGGCTTTCTCAATAGAGTTTACTTTATCTAAAATTTTTCCATTGTGATAAATGACTGTATCACAGCCTAAAACAATTTTGTTAGCATACGGTTTTTGTTTACTTACACTTCTTGCTTTTTCATAAGAAAGTTTTTTTGCAAAAATCTCGGGCCTTGTTTTTCTGTTAATGGTTTTTTTAATATCTTCTTCGTTGCAGTTTGGTTTTTTTTGTATGAAATTTAATCCTGCATCTTTCAAAATTTTATATCTAGATTTACTTGAGCTAGCTAATATAAATTGTTGGTGCATAAGTGTGTTAATAAAAATTATAGTTATAAACACTATTAAATATAATTTGAATTTAAGAAATAGTTCTTTTGTTTTAAAAATGTGTTGTTAACAACTTAATAACTTGTCTGAATATAATAGGGCGGGTGTTAATATATTTATTATACAAAATTAATAACAAGTTATTAGAAATTTATTGGATTGCAAATTATTTAAAAATAATAATTTTTTTAAATATTCTTTAAATTAACATATTTGTTGAGGTTGATATTCATATGTTGGTAAATAAAGAATGATACAATAATAAAGGTATAATTAAACTTTTTAACCTTACAACTAATACTACAATTAAGTATATAAATTATATATTTATTATTATTTTGACATTAACTTCAATTTTGATTATTAAAATATTTCATTTCTAAACTACCTCAACAACATTATGAATTTACAAGAATTAAAAGGAAAAGAACCCCAAGAGCTTTTAAAACAAGCAGACAAACTTGGTATAGAAAATCCTTCGTCTCTTAGAAAGCAAGATTTGATGTTTGCCATCCTAAAAACAATTGCTGAGGAGGGTGAAATTATTACTGGGTTAGGGGTTATTGAAATTATGCAAGATGGTTTTGGTTTTTTAAGGTCTTCAGAGTCAAATTATCTTCCAGGTCCAGATGATATCTATATTTCTCCATCTCAAATTAAAAAATTTAGCTTAAGAACGGGTGATAGTGTTGAGGGTGAAATTAGATCTCCAAAGCAAGGAGAAAGATATTTTGCCATAACTAAAATTAACAAAATAAACGGTCAAGAAACTGATTTAGTTAAAAATAGGGTTAACTTTGAAGATTTAACACCATTGTATCCAGAAGCAAGGTTCAAACTTGAACAAGAAAAACCAATGCCGGATAACACAGAAAGAATAATTGATATTATTGCTCCTCTTGGAAAAGGACAAAGACAATTAATTGTTGCACAACCTTTCACTGGTAAAACAATAATTATGCAAAAAATTGCAAATGCTATAACTGCTAATAGTCCAGACGCTAAACTGATTGTTCTGTTAATTGATGAAAGACCAGAAGAAGTAACTGATATGCAAAGATCGGTTAAAGGTGAAGTAATTAGCTCAACCTTTGACGAACCAGCTTCACGCCACGTTCAGGTTGCTGAAATGGTAATTGAAAAAGCTAAAAGATTGGTTGAATATAAACATGATGTTGTTATCCTTCTTGATTCAATCACCAGACTTGGAAGAGCTTATAATACTGTTGTTCCATCTAGTGGAAAGGTCCTAACAGGTGGTGTTGATGCCAATGCCTTACAAAGACCAAAAAGATTTTTCGGTGCTGCAAGGAACGTAGAAAAGGGCGGATCTCTAACAATTATTGCTACTGCTTTAATAGATACAGGAAGCAGAATGGATGAAGTTATTTTTGAAGAATTTAAAGGTACTGGTAATAGTGAAATGGTTCTAGATAGAAAACTTAGTCAAAAAAGAACCTATCCTGCTTTTGATATTGGTAAGTCAGGAACAAGAAAAGAAGAATTATTACTTGATAAAGATGAGCTAGGAAAAATCTTTATTTTAAGAAAAATACTAGCCCCAATGGGAAGTACAGAAGCTATGGAGTTCTTGTTAGATAAAATGAAAAATACAAAAACTAACAATGAGTTCTTCCAAAGCATGGGAACTAAATAAATATAATTTCTTTTATAATCTTTCTTATTTACTTAATGTCATCTTGGGTTTAATTCCCAAAAAATGAAATCTTCCAAAGAGACAATTTTTGCTCTTGCTACGCAAAGAGGTAAATCAGGTATAGCCGTTTTTAGGGTTTCAGGAAATAGTTCTCATAAACTAATAAAATCAATATCGTCTAAAAAAAAATTTAAAACAAACTTTGCTACATTAAATAATTTATTAGACGGAAAGAGTGTTGTAGATCAGACGCTAACAACTTTTTTTAAATCACCAAAAAGCTATACAGGGGAGGATATGGCGGAAATATCTTGTCATGGAAGTATTTCTGTAATTAACAAAATAACTAAAATCCTATTAAAAAAACAGATCAGACTTGCTGAGCCTGGAGAGTTTACCAAAAGAGCTCTAATCAATGATAAACTTAGTGTTTTAGAAGCCGAAACAATTAATGATTTAGTTAATGCAGAAACTGAAAATCAAAGAAAGATAGCAATTGGTAATTTAAGTGGAAATTTAGATAAATTAGTTAATGAAATATTAAATAAACAAAAAAAACTTCTAGCAGATATAGAAGCCATAATTGATTTTGCTGACGAAGACCTTCCTAAAGAAATATATAAAAACGTAAAGGAACAAAACAAGAACATATATAAACAAATTGAAAATATTATTGAAAGATCAGCTTTATCTAGACAAATTTATGACGGTTTTAAAATAACTATTATTGGTAAACCAAATACGGGAAAATCTTCATTTATAAATTATATAAATAACAAGGAGGTTTCTATAGTTACCAATATACCAGGAACTACAACAGATTTAGTAAGCTCTACTTTAGATATACAAGGAGATAAATATACATTTATTGATACAGCTGGAATAAGAAAATATAAGAATTTAATTGAAAAAATAGGTATTGAAAAATCGTTAGAGAGTGCTGAAAAGTCTGATTTAAATATAGTTTTTCTCAAAAACAATGAAAAGAAAAACTACAGTAAAATAAAATCAAAAATATTTGTTAAATCAAAATATGATACTAATAAAAAGAAAATTAGTGGGGTACATAATATTTCATCAGTATCTGGTTATGGAATTGAGCGTCTTATTAAAACCATATCTTCTAAATTAAAGAAAAAACCAATTTCTGGACCAGTCTTTTCACGTGAAAGACACATGGAAAGCTTAAAGAAATCCCTTGTACTACTTAAAAGATTAGATTTAAAAGAAATAGATATTGCTGCTGAAAATGTTAGAAGATCAATTATGTATATTGATGGAATTAATCAAAAATTTGATATTGAGAAAATTTTAGATATAATATTTAGTGATTTTTGTATAGGTAAGTAATTTCACGTGAAAAGAGACATGAACAATAAATTTGATGTAATTGTAATTGGTGGGGGGCATGCAGGCGTAGAAGCAGCATGCGCATCTGCAAGAACCGGATCAAAAACAGCCTTAATTACACATAAAATTGAAAAAATTGGAGAAATGTCTTGTAATCCTGCAATTGGAGGTCTTGGAAAAGGGCATCTTGTAAAAGAAATAGATGCTTTAGACGGAATAATGGCTAAAGCTACAGATAGATCTTGTATACAATTTAGAATGTTAAACTCAAGTAGAGGTGCTGCTGTAAGGGGTCCAAGAGCTCAAACAGACCGAATTTTATATAAAAATGCTGTAAATGATCTCGTATCTGACCAAAAAAACCTTCAAATTATTGAAGGACCAGTTGAAGACTTAATTGTTTCAAATAATAAGGTAATAGGCGTTGTTCTAGGTGATAACAAAAAGATATCCTCGAAATCTGTAGTTTTAACAACAGGCACTTTCTTACAAGGGCTAATAAGAATTGGTTCGGAAAAACAAGAAGCTGGAAGAGTTGGTGATAAACCCTCAATAAAGCTTGCAAAAAGGCTCAAAGAGTTAAAGTTTTCAATAGGTAGATTGAAGACAGGAACACCCCCAAGATTACTTAAAAAAACTATAAATTTCAATGACTTAAACGAACAACACCCAGATAAAAAGCTTATTCCATTTTCTTTTATCAACAGAGATATCCACATTCCACAAATATCTTGTTTTATTACCCATACTAATAAAAACACTCACGAAATAATTGCCCGGAACCTTAACCTATCACCTATGTACTCAGGTGAGATACAATCAATGGGGGCTAGGTATTGCCCATCTATTGAAGATAAAATTCATAAATTCAAAAATAAGTCATCACATCAGATATTTCTTGAGCCAGAAGGATTAGATAGTGATCTAATATATCCAAACGGAATATCCTCTTCACTTCCAACTGAAATTCAAGAGCAATTTGTCAAAACGATTAAAGGTTTAGAAAATGTTACAATTACACAACCTGCTTATGCAATTGAATATGATTTTGTTGACCCACAAGAACTAACACACACACTTGAAACAAAAAAAATTAAAAACTTATTCTTTGCAGGACAGATAAATGGAACAACTGGATATGAAGAAGCGGCTGCACAAGGTATAGTGGCTGGGATAAACGCTTCTCTTAAAACAACATCCAATAAAGAATTTATAATACCTAGGTCCTCCGGATATATAGGTGTTTTGATAGACGATTTGGTTACAAAAGGAACTAAAGAGCCATATAGAATGTTCACTTCAAGGTCCGAATATAGACTTTTACTTCGGGCTGATAATGCAGATTTAAGACTTACACCCCTTGGAATTGATATAGGTTGTGTTGATATAGATAGGCAAAGAGAATTTGAAAAAAAATCCAGAAGGATAAAAGAAGGTTTTAAGTTTGTAAAAAATCACAAATTCTCACCAGACGCACTTTTGAAAAAGGGGATAAAAATAAACAAAGATGGAAAGAAAAGAAATATCATAGACCTTTTATCGTTTTCTAATATTACAACCACCAAGCTCAAAAAAATACTTCCTGAATTATGTGATTTAGAAGACGATGTAATAGAACAAATAGAAATTGAAGCCAAGTACTCAGGTTATCTTGATAGGCAAAGAATGGATATTCAAGATTTTGAAAAAGAAGAAAGCTTAACAATTCCAAAATCAACTAATTATAAACTAGTTGGCAGCTTATCTAATGAGATAGTAGAAAAATTATCGAAAATTAAACCACCAACTCTTGGAGCAGCCTCAAGAATATCGGGCGTAACACCAGCAGCTACCATAGCACTTCTTAGATATATTAAAAAAAATAAAAATAAAAAAGCAGCATAATTTGGACAAAAGCTCTGTAATAAAAAAATACAATCTTAACAGAAAGCAAATTGATTTAATCGATAAATACATACTAAAGTTAACAAAAAGCAACCAAATACACAATTTAGTAGGGCCCTCCACATTAGATGTTGCTTGGGATAGACATATTAATGATTCATTGCAGTTGTCTGAATTTATTTTGAAAAAAAATGCATCAATAATAGACATTGGTACTGGTGCTGGGTTACCAGGGGTGATCTTACATATTTTTGGGCATTCAAATATATTATTGATTGATTCAAAGATGAAAAAAATAAACTTTATTAAAGAATTTGCACACGAGCAGAATTTAGAAATAAAAACTATTTGTACAAGGGTTGAAAAAATAAAAAATCAAAAATTTGACATTATTATCTGTCGGGCCTTTGCTCCATTAGTAAAATTATTAGATTATTCACGTTTTTTTAATAAAAAAAATACATCACTTCTTTTTCTAAAAGGAAGAAGTGTTAAGAAAGAAATACATGATGCAAAAAAATCCTTTAGCTTCGAATACGATCTTTATCCAAGTCAAAGTGAGGGTGATGGATATGTGTTAAAAATAAACAAATATAAAAAACTGTGAAAAAAATTATCTCTATATCAAACCAAAAAGGCGGTGTTGGAAAAACAACAACCACAATAAACCTAGCTACTTCATTGGCCGCAGTGAAAAAAAATGTTTTAATTGTCGATGCTGACCCACAAGGTAATGCAAGCACAGGGTTGGGGCTCCATTATGATGAAAGAAAACCATCGATTTATGAAATGATTCATGAAAAGAAACTTTTAGAAGAAGGTATAAAAGAAACCTTAATTCCCGGTCTCAAAATAATTGGAGCAAACACAGATTTAGCTGCAGCAGAAGTAGAGCTTACAAACTTTGTAAACAGAGAGTACATATTTAAATCAATATTTGCAGAGATTAATAATTTTGATTTTATTTTTGTAGATTGCCCACCTGCACTAGGATTACTTACAATTAATTCATTAGTAGCATCAGATACAACACTAATCCCTCTTCAGTCTGAGTTTTTTGCTCTTGAAGGGCTTTCAGCTTTAATGCAAACGATCAAATTAATTCAACAAAATTTTAATAAAGACTTAAAGATTGAAGGAATATTATTAACAATGTTAGATAAAAGAAACTCCTTAAGCTCTTTAGTAGAGAAAGACGTAAGGCAACATTTTGGAAATCAAGTATACAAAACAACAATTCCCAGAAATGTTAAAATTTCTGAAGCTCCCAGCCATGGTAAGCCAGCACTGATATACGATACACAAGCCGCAGGCTCTTTGGCTTATATAGAGCTTGCAAAAGAAGTAATTTTAAATCAAAATAAAAACTATGAATAAAGAAAACAAACTAGGAATGGGCCTAGGAGCTCTTTTATCAACCACAAATAACAACACAGAAAGCAGTAATGGGATTCAAAAAATTAATATATCTCAAATTATCCCAAACCCATCTCAACCAAGAAAGAAATTTAAAGACGAAGATCTTAAAGAGCTTTCATCTTCGATTAAAAACCAAGGATTAATTCAACCTATAATTATAAAACCTATAAAAGATGGTCAATATCAGATTATCGCTGGGGAAAGAAGGTGGAGAGCATGTCAATTAAATGGAATGCACGAAGTAGAATGTGTTATTAAAAATCTAGATGACACTAATGTTTTAGAAGCCGCTTTAATTGAAAACATTCAAAGAGAAGATTTAAATGTTATTGAAGAAGCAAATGCATACAAAGGACTAATTGACTTAAAGGGTGTTAATAATGAAAAACTTGCTAAATTAATTGGTAAAAGCTCAAGTCATGTTTCAAATATTTTGCGACTATTAGAGCTTGATAAAAAAATACAACAAATGGTTATAAATGGCGATCTATCCATGGGACATGCACGCGCTCTTATTGGCGTACCAGATTCAATTAATAAGGCTAGAGAAATAATTGATAAAAAACTTAGTGTTAGACAGGTAGAAAATATAACTTCTGAATTTAAAAAAAATAAAACAAAAAAAATATTAAAAGATCCAAATATTATTGACCTTGAAAAAGAGCTTTCTGACAAAATAGGCCTTAAGACCTCCATACAATTCAATGATAATGGCTCTTCTGGGTCTTTAACACTTTATTATTCTGATTTAAATCAACTAGATGATTTAATGAAGAGGCTTAAGAAACAGTAATTTTTTTTATATTTAAAAAAAATCGAAGCCCAGCAATTAAAGACAAAGTATTTTGTTTTCTTAAAATTTTTTCTGTAGAGGATAAAAGTTTTAGTAAAACTTGTTTTTTATTTGAATTATATTTTTTATAAATTTCGCTTAAAAAACCCTTTTCTCTAAATAAGTATAATGGAATTTTTTTATTATATTCTTCTAAATTTTCACAATCTATAATTAGTTGGCAATAAAATTTACAATGATAGAAAAGTTCATTTACATCAGAAGTTGTGTTTATTTTTTCTCTATACAATCCAATTATCTCACGATTTTGTCTTAATAAACTAAAAAATATTTTTTCCTTACCCAAATCATTAAGAGTTAAAAGCTTTTTAATATTTTCTAGTGTCAAATCTTTTTGATCTAAATCAATAATTTTCCTTATAGTATTTTCTAGAAAAACATATTTATTATCTAATTTATCGACTAACATCCAATAAAGATCTTTTTGTATCTCTATTTTACTTAGGCTTAAAAAATAATTAATAGCTTTTATTTTTGATTCCCTGTCTAATTCATAACAGTCAATTAATAGAGAATCTTTATCTTTTATAAAAAAAGACTTAATTTTTTTTGTTTTAGTAGAATTTTCTTGGATAAATATAAATATATCATTAGTTTTTTTAATTTTATTTAAATTTTTTTCATTAATATCTTTACAGTTTTTACCTACAAAAATTTTCCTATCTTCAAAAAAACCATATTCAAATACAAGACCATCAATTGTATCAATATTTTCTTTAATCGCACCCTCTTTATATTTTTTAAAGATTGTTTCTTTTATTTTTTCCATAAGGGTTGTTTCGTTTCCACTTATTAAGAAAAGTTTTTTATTAATTTTTAAATTTTTATTTAATAATACTTCTAGTGGATCAATCTTCATTTACAATTACTGAGGTTTGCACTTGATACAAAGGTAACAAACTGGTTTAAGTTTTCAGATATTGCCAACTCATATTTTTTTTCTAAAGATGCATCAGTTCCATAATTATAACCTGATGATTTAGGTATAAGAGAAAAATAAGACAATATTTCTTTCTCATAGATCACACATTTTTTTTCTTTTGATAATAATGTGTAATAGAAAATCAGATCATGTTTAATATTTGATGTAACTTGGTTAGTTTCTACAGACCTGTTTGTTTTTGTTTCATTAATATTTATAGATAGCTCATACAAACCCTCTTTATCAACTCCAAAAAACATTGGAATGTATGAGTTGATAAAAATCAAATCTAAACCAACAGTATTAACTTCAGTTTTTTCATATATAGGGTTTGTTAAGTTTTTATTATCTTTGTAAACAAACTCAATACCACTACAAGCAGAAATAGAAATTATAAGAAAAACTACCAGTAAATTTTTCATTGAGTTACCAAATTCACAATTTTACCAGGCACATATATTTCTCTTGAAATATTTTTACCTAATAAATTTTTCTTTATTTTGTCATTATTTCTTACAATAGAAAGTATACCATCTTTTGTTAATTTTTCGTCTACTTCAATAATTTCTTTGGTTTTCCCATTAATTTGTATTGCAATTTTAAATTTAATATTTTTCTTCACATCTTCAACAACCCAACTTTCATTAATACATAAATTTTCATGACTTAGATTTGACCAAATTTCTTCACTTATATGAGGGACAAATGGCTGTAAAATAATAGATAGTTTTTTTAGTGACCACTCAAAGTCTTTTTTTGATAATTTATTTTTTAACAAGGCCTCATTAAGTAAATTTACATATTCATAGATTTTGGCAACAGATTTATTAAATTGAAAAACTTCAATATTTTCTGAAACTTGATTAATTAATTTTTTGAGACTCTCTTTTACTTCTAGATCATTAGTATTATGTGATTTATAATTGTTAAATTTATCAATAAATTCAAACAATTTATTTATGAATTTGAAAGATGCAGCTATACCAGTATCAGTCCACTGTAAATCTCTCTCTGGAGGGCTGTCAGACAACATAAACCACCTAGCTGTATCTGCTCCATAAGTTTCAATTATATCATTTGGGTCAACCACATTTTTTTTTGATTTACTCATTTTCTCAATTTTACCTGTTTTTACATCCAGTTTATTATTATCTTTAAATCTATCACCAATTTTTTCTACATTTTTTGGCTCAACCCAATTACCATTTATATTCTTGTAAGTTATGTGAGTAACCATCCCTTGAGTAAACAAGCCCTTAAATGGTTCATCCAAACTAAAATAACCAAGGTCTCTTAAAGCTTTGGTAAAAAACCTAGAGTACAAAAGGTGGAGTATGGCGTGTTCAATACCACCAATATACTGATCAACTGGCAGCCAATAATCAATATCACTTTTATCAAAAGCCTTATCTAATCTTGCATTACAATATCTAAAGTAATACCAAGAAGACTCAAAAAAAGTATCAAAAGTATCAGTTTCCCTGAAAGCTTTCATTCCTGTCTTTGAGCACACTGTTTCTTTCCAATCAGAAATGTTTTCTAGTGTAGATGAAGATTCACTAAATTTTTTAATTTCTGGAAGTTTGACAGGCAACTCAACATCTTCTACAGCCAATATTTCACCATCTTCTCTGTAAATAATTGGTATTGGACAACCCCAAAATCTCTGCCTTGAAATTCCCCAATCCCTTAACTTGAAATTTACTTTCTTTCTTCCTATTTTCTTATTTTCTATTTCTTCTATAATCTTGTTTTTTGCTTCGTCTATTTTAAGACCGTTTAAAAAATCTGAATTAATTATTGTTCCTTCCCCTGTATACGCATCATTATCTAAATTAAATGAATCATTAAATTCATCAATTGGTTTGACAACAGGAATAACTTCAAGATTATATTCTTTTGCAAAATCTAAATCTCTTTGATCGTGTGCAGGGCAACCAAAAATAGCACCAAGCCCATATTCTTTTAAAACAAAATTAGCCACAAAAACTTGAAGCTTTTTTCCTTCAATAAAAGGATGATTTACTGACAAACCAATATTAAAACCCCTTTTTACTTTGTCTGAATTTAATCCCTCACAATCTTTTATAAATTTTTTTAACTCCCCATTTTTTTTTGAAGCCTCAACTACAAGTTCATGATCTGTAGATAGGGCAATAAAAGTTGCTCCAAAAATTGTGTCAGGCCTAGTTGTAAAAACAGTTATATTTTTATCTCCTCCTGAGATATTAAAGTCTATTTCTGCTCCTATTGATTTTCCAATCCAATTTGATTGCATTACCTTTACTTTGTTTGGCCAATTGTCTAAGCTATCTAAATCACTTAAAAGCTCATCTGAGTACTTGCTTATTTTTAAAAACCACTGAGACAACTTTTTCTTTTCAACCAGTGCTCCAGACCTCCAACCCCTTCCATCAATTACTTGCTCATTGGCTAAGACTGTCTTATCAACTGGGTCCCAATTAACCTCAGCCTCTTTTTTATAAGCTAAACCAGCTTTAAACATATCAATAAAAAATTTTTGTTCATGTTTATAATATTCTGGATGACATGTTGCGATTTCTCTTTCCCAATCTAAAGACAAACCCATTTGTAACAATTGATCTTTCATTGTTTTTATATTTTGATATGTCCATGTTTCTGGGTGTTTTTTTTCTGTTAATGCAGCATTTTCAGCAGGTAGACCAAAAGCATCCCAGCCCATTGGGTGAAGCACATTAAAACCTTTCATTTTCTTGTATCTTGCAACTACATCCCCAAGTGTATAATTTCTAACGTGACCCATATGAATTTTTCCAGATGGATATGGAAACATTTCTAAAACATAATATTTTTTTTTATTTTTATCTTTTAAGGTTTGGAAAACCTTTTTATCTAACCAGGCTTGCTGCCATTTTTTCTCAACTACTTTATGATTGTATCTTGATGACACTACTTTAACTTGATTGTAATCTTAGTTTCTTTGCTTTGTTTAATATAGCATTTTCAATTTTTGTATTATTTTCTTTATCTACTAATTTGTTTACCCATATTTGATTTTTAAATTCTTGACAAAAAGAAGTTACTTTAAGATTTTCAGTATTAAGCTTTTTGCCTGAGATGAAAATATTTAGTTTACATCTTTCATTCTCATTAGATGTTGTCGAATACCAATCAGTAATTATTGTCCCCCCTATTGGATCTGCAGAACTTAAAGGCATAAAGTCTAATGTTTCCAAAGCACCTCTCCATAGAAATACATTTACAGACATATTTACGGTATTTGTTTCTGAGTCCTGAGTTTTACTCTCTCTATTTAAAATATCACCAAAAGACAAACCGCCCTTACCTAATAATCCACCGCCACTTTGCAATCTGGTTTCAGCATCTCTCATTGCAAGATCCATGTCCATTGCTGAGTTGAATTTAGTTCCAGATCTTTGAATAATTGATTCTCTAGTTTGTGCTTTCGACCACAATTCTTTCATTTCTTCTTCACTTTTATTGCTGTTACAGGAAACAATAAAAAATAATGATGTTGTGAGAACTAAGCGAAGCATAAACATTTGATTCTAATTATTGTATCGGAGGATAAAAGTAAAACATAAAAAAAAACGGCACTAATAAAAGTGCCGTTTTTAAAGATATAAAATCTTAAATTAGAATGACATGTTTGCACCGATATACCATGCAGATCCGTCATCAGTTGAAGCTCCTTCATCAGAAGATTCAGTAGAAGTGTAACCAAGAATAGCAGTTACACCTGACGCAACAGCATAAGAAATACTTGCAGAAGTTACATCCTGAGCATCATCACTTCCGTCGTCACCACCAATAGCGTGATCATCTGCTTCACCTGAAGCAATCCCAACATTAAATGTTAGATCTCCAGTTACATATTTCACACCAGCTTTAACAACTTCAGCTGTATACTCATCTGAACCATTGTCAGATACACCAGCAACAGAACCATCAGCAAAACCGACAGCAACTGTTAAGTCACCAGTTACAGCACTTAAACCAACATGAATACCACCAGTATCATCTTTTACTGCAGTACCAGTTTTTGCACCATCTATTTCAGAATAACCAGCACCAATAGTTAATGCTGTGTCACCAAGATCAGTTACATAAGTTGCACCAATTGCTAAGTGACTGTCAGTTCTATAAGTAGCTGTTGCTGCAGCACCTGTATCTGTTGAAGCTGAGAAAGACATTTTCAAACCATCTGCTAAGAAGTCAGCAGCAGTGTGGTATTCAACACCTAATGCAGTTGAACCAGTCATGAAGTCTAAACCAGTTGGAGCCATATTTGAAGATGTATTAGCTACACCTTCAGCACCAGCAGATCCTGGAATTGAAACAGCATGTGATCCAGATGCATTACCAGCAGCAATTACATCAAGCTTTGAGCCGTCAGTAAATGCTAAAGTAAATCCAGCATCATAATCTTCTTTTGTATTTTCATCCATTACTTTAAAGCTAGATGAAATAGTCATACCACCATCAGTAGTCTCAGAAAGTGACACAGTAAAGTTGTTGTCATTGTTCTGAGAATTTGTGTCTGTTCCACTGTTAGGTGAATCAAACTCAATACCAGTTTGGTGGTTACCACTCATAGTAGCTGTAACAGCTTCAGCAACTGAAGCAGCGCCAAGCGTTGAAACTAGAGCAGTTCCCATTAATAGTTCTTTTTTCATAATTACTCCTTTTGAGTTAATGAATATTCATTAAATACAAGAAACTAAACTTGTATTGAGAGCTTAATAATTAAAAATTGAATAAAGTTCAAAAAAAGCATAATGATTTAGTATATTTTTTGAAACAATGTTGTTTTTTTACAACATTATGATTTATGTTTAATATAAAAAAATACAATGAAATAAACGATTTTTTAAAAAAAAGCAGTAATTCTGCCAAAATTGTTGCTATTTCTAAAAATCACCCACTTAAAAGTGTCTTGGAAGCGATTAATGCTGGAGTATACATATTTGGTGAAAATAGGGTTCAAGAAGCACAAGAAAAATTTCAAAAACTAAAGCTGGATAATACAAAAATAGAACTTCATTTAACTGGGCCGCTACAATCAAATAAAGTAAAGGCAGCAATTCAGCTTTTTGACGTCTTTCATACTTTAGATAGAGAAAAAATAGCAAAAGAATTCTCAAAGTATAGGGAGTTACTAGTAAATAAGAAATTTTTTCTTCAGGTAAATACTGGAAAAGAAAAATCAAAAAGCGGTATTTTTCCAGAAGACACGAAAGACTTTTTGTTTTTTCTAAGGCAAGAAATGAAATTATCCATTATCGGTTTAATGTGTATACCACCAATAAATGATGATCCAAGCTATCATTTTAATAAATTAAAATCTCTTGCAAATGAAAACAAAATTGATGAGTTAAGCATTGGGATGAGTGATGACTATGAGAAAGCGCTTCAATTTAATCCTACATATATCAGGCTTGGAACAATCTTGTTTGGAAAAAGATTATGAAAAATGGACTAAACATATTTTGTAATAACAATATTAAAAATTTTCTACTTTCTCTTCTTTCAGATTATGAATTAACTATTATGAAATTAGATCTAATAAAAGACAATATACAAGTATCTCAAGCTAATATAATTTTTATAAGTAATAATGATATTGATCTCAGAGACTATAGAAAGTTAAGTGACAACTGTTTAGTAATTTCAAATTTGAAAAACTTAAATTTTAATAATAAGTCAAACATATTAAATAGCCCACTTTCTATAAATCATTTAAAAAATAGAATTGAACATTTTGTTCAAAACTTAAAAGTTCAGTTTCATGATCTATCTCTTTATAATGAAAAACTTATAAATCTTGAAAATGATAATTTTTGTTACCTGACTAAAATAGAGTTAGAGATCTTAACCTATTTAATTAGGAAGAAAGAAACAAGTAAAAATTTTATTAAAGAAAATATTTTAAATATTAAATCAAATATTGAAACTAATTCTCTTGAAAGCCATCTTTCAAGAATAAGAAAAAAAATGAATACTATAAAAACCAAAGTAAAAATTAAAACGAAAAATGAAAAGCTTTTAATTACGACTTAATTTAAAAGATTAGGATTTATAAGTTTAAAAAAATTTTTATCAAAAACTTCATTGTAACTATGATTATAAATTGATAGTTTAAGAATATCATCATTAATTTCCACCTCTATCCCCCTTAATACTAATGGTTGTGTCTCAAATAATACTCTTATAACAAAATTTTTTTCTTCATTATCAATTCCTTTTTTTTCTAATAATAACTCATTATTCTTTACTTCTATTTTTCCATCTTCAAAAAAATAAGGGTTTCTAAATATGTCATAAAAGAACCAAGCATTAGTATTTTTTGGATTAAAAAACTCATCTTCTTCAAGCACGTAATCATAATACATCGCCTTATCTTCTGCTAAAATTATTAGAATTTTCGTTGGTAAAAAATACTCAGCTCTGACCCTTTTTTTACCTATGTATACTCTGCCTTCACTTAAGTTTTTTCCATCACTTTGCAGGAATGAAGCAGAAAAATCACTTAGTGAACTTAAATAATTTAATGCCTCTGCTTTGTCTTCAGAAGCCGAATATGCTTTAGAGGCAAAAAAATAAAAGACTATTACTAATATTAATAAATACTTTTTATTTTTTAAGAACATGTCTTTTACCTGCATTATTTGCTTCGCTTATAACTCCATCCTCTTCCATCTTTTCTACTATTCTTGCGGCTCTATTGTAACCGATTTGAAGATATCTTTGAATATAGCTTGTTGAAACTTTTTGTTGTTTAATAACAATATCAACCGCTTTACCGTAAAGATCATCATTATTATTAGAAATTAAATCGTCTGAATTTGAAATACCTAATTCTACTTCTGATAAAGATATCTCTTTTTTATAATCAAATGTAGCTTGTTGTTTTATATAATTAACAACTTTTTCAACTTCATTTTCTGACACAAAACCACCATGTAACCTCTTTATTATACCGCCATTTTCTAAAAATAGCATGTCACCACTACCCAATAATTGTTCCGCACCCATTTCGTTAAGTATTGTCCTACTATCAAATTTACTTGATACTTTATAACTAATACGACTTGGAAAATTTGCTTTAATTGTTCCTGTAATTACGTCAACACTAGGTCTTTGTGTGGCTGTAATTAAATGAATCCCAGATGCTCTTGCCATTTGTGCTAATCTTTGAACTAATGACTCAACTTCTTTTCCAGCCACCATCATCAAATCCGCCATTTCATCAATCACAACAACAATAAAAGGCATTTTTTCAAGAATAATTTCTTGTTTCTCAATAATTGGCATTCTTGTATCATCATCTATACCTGTTTGAACCTCCCTAAACAGTTTTCTTCCAGAGGAAATAGTTCTTAAAACTTTATCATTATAAGAATCTATATTTTTTACATTTAATGAGCTCATTAACTTGTATCTATTTTCCATTTCTCTAACTACCCACTTAAGAGCAAATACAGCTTTCTTTGGATCAGTAACTACAGGCGTTAAAAGATGGGGAATATCTTCATAAATACTCAATTCTAACATTTTAGGATCAATTAATATCAACTTACATTCATTAGGTTTAAATTTGTAAAGTATGCTTAATATCATTGTGTTAATACCCACGGATTTACCAGAACCAGTTGTTCCAGCTATCAGTAGATGGGGCATTCGCTCTAAATTTGCGAAAATACTTTTTCCAGATATATCTTTCCCTAATGCAAGAGTGAGGGAATCATTTTCAATTTCAAATTCGTCTTCTTCAATTAAATCACCAAATAAAACACTATCTCTTTTAGTATTTGGTATTTCGATACCTAAGCTTGTCTTACCAGGTTGAGTTGAAATTCTAGCAGAAATAGAAGACATTGCTCTAGCAATATCATCAGACAAACCTATTACTTTACTAGATTTTATTCCTGCATTTGGAATAAATTCAAATAAAGTTACAATTGGACCACTACTAAAACCAACTATTTTTCCTTCAACACCATATTCAGACAGAGTTTTCTCTAACTTAATAGCAGCATCAGTGTTTATTTTTTCCAATTCTCTATTTTTATTATTTTTTAAATTTGATTTCGAAAGTAGACTTTTAGGTGGAAGGCTAAAACTAAAATTATCTAGTTCCAGTTGTTTATTAGCTTTAGGATTATTATTTTTTTTGC
>CACMET010000005.1 GCA_902612825.1 uncultured Alphaproteobacteria bacterium | reverse complement strand
AAGCTATAGATTATTTAACTAAAAATAATATTCAGACAGAAATTATTGCTGGTGGAGAGACCGCTGGAATTCCCTATGCTGCTTTTATTTCTCAAAAATTAGATAAACAAATGATTTACATTAGAAAAAAAACAAAAGGTTTTGGAAAAAACAAACAAATTGAAGGTGAATTTGAAAATAATCAAAAAGCTCTTTTAGTTGAAGATTTGGCTACTGATGGAGGTAGTAAAATAATTTTTATTAACGCAATGCGTGAAGCAGGATTAAAAGTTAAAGATATATTTGTAATATTTTATTATGATATTTTTAAGTTCAAAGAATCAGAATTATTTAAATTAAATGTAAATATGCACTCACTGTGTACTTGGAAAGATATAATAAATTATATTGAAAGTGAAAAAATATATTCTGAAGATGAGGTTTCAAGCTTAAAAGAATTTTTGGAAGATCCAGAAAAATGGAGAAGCAAGTATGCGTGAAATAGTTGTTGTCAGTGGAGGTTTTGACCCAATTCACAGTGGTCATATAAAGTTAATTAAAGAAGCTGCTAAACATGGTGAAGTTGTAGTTTTGCTAAATTCTGATTTATGGCTTCAAAAAAAGAAAGGTAAGGAATTTCTTCCTTTTATTGAAAGAACTATAATTATGAATGAGTTAAAAAATGTTATTGATGTTATAGAATTTGATGACGGAGATAAGACGTGTATCGATGGTCTTAAAAAAGTAAAAAATAAATATCCAAAATCAATTATTAAATTTGCAAATGGAGGTGATAGAAATAATAGTACAACACCAGAATCAATATTCTGTGAAAAAAACAATATACAGTTACTTTGGGGTATAGGTGGTGACAATAAATCAAATTCTAGTTCATGGATTTTACAAAAATGGAAAGAAGATAATTAAGGATATAATTTTCTTGTAACCCAACCATCATTCTCCACACGGAATTCAAGTCTGTCATGCAATCTAAATGGCATATCTTGCCAAAATTCAATTAATATAGGTGCTACTAAGTAACCATTCCAATGTGAAGGTCTTGGAACATCATTATCTGAAAATTTTTTTTCAAACTCTTTTACTCTTTTAGTTAATGTCGATCTATCATCTAGTTCTTCTGACTGTAATGAAGCCCAAGCCCCTATTCTACTTCCTAGTGGCCTTGAATTATAATATTCATCAGCTTCAGCGTTTGAAATTTGTGAAACATTACCTTCTATTCTTATTTGTCTTTGAAGTGTTTTCCAATGAAAATTTAAAGCTACACTATCGTTGTTTTTAATTGCTCTACCTTTTTTGCTATTTGAATTTGTGTAAAAAACAAACCCTTTATCATTATATGATTTAAGTAAAACAATTCGCGAGCTGGGTTTGCCTTCAGAAGATATAGTTGCAAGGTTCATAGCATTTGGATCATTGATTTCACTTTTCTTTGCCTCTTCAAACCATTCTTGAAAAAGTTCAATTGGTTTTTTATCAGAATTTATTAATTTTTGATTTGATTGCATATTATAGATATGAATATTTATTTATAAGTATATATATCTATATTTATAAAAAAACACTGATTTACAATATGTTGATGCAAAATAAAAAAGGTCTGATTATGGGAGTGGCAAATGACAGATCTATTGCTTGGGGTATCGCTAAAAAATTAGCTGAACAGGGAGCAGAAATTGCACTTACTTATCAAGGAGAAGCTCTTAAGAAAAGAGTTCAGCCACTTGCAGAAGAAATAGGGTCTAACACTATTATTCCTTGTGATGTTTCAGACTCACAAAGTATGAATAACGTTTTTGAAACAATTAAAAATAAATGGGGTGAATTAGATTTTCTTGTTCATGGAATTGGTTTCTCCAACAAAGATGAATTAAGAGGTAAATATTACAATACATCTTCTGATAATTTTAAACAAACTATGCATATATCATGTTATTCTTTTACAGAGGCTTGTAGGCTAGCAGAACCTTTAATGAATAATGGTGGATCAATTTTAACTTTAACATATTATGGATCAGAACAAGTTATGCCCCATTATAATGTTATGGGAGTTGCAAAAGCAGCTTTAGAGGCAAGTGTTAGATATTTAGCAGTTGATTTGGGAGAAAAAAATATAAGAGTTAATGCTATTAGTGCTGGGCCAATTAAAACTTTGGCAGCATCAGGAATAGGTGATTTTAGATTTATTCTAAAATGGAATGAGCTTAATGCTCCACTTAAAAGAAATGTAAATCAGCAAGATGTTGGAAATTCTGCTTTGTATCTCTTAAGTGATCTTGGAAGTGCCGTTACTGGTGAGATACAACATGTCGATTGTGGCTATCATACTGTAGGAATGGTTGCAGTTGATGAGAGTGAAAGTGTTTCAGAATTATTAGGTGAATTTACAAATTCTAAAAAATGACTTCTAATTCAATAGGAAAAATCTTTAACTTTACCACATGGGGAGAAAGCCATGGCAAAGCTATTGGTTGTGTTGTCGATGGAGTGCCATCAAACATAAATTTAACTGAAAAAGATATTCAACCCTATTTAGATAAAAGAAAACCTGGTCAGTCAAAATTTACAACTCAAAGAAAAGAAGAGGATAAAGTTGAAATACTATCTGGAACTTTTGAGGGAAAAACAACAGGTCATCCTATTTCTCTAATTATCTACAATCAAGATCAGAGATCAAAAGATTATGGTGATATCAAAACTAAATTTAGACCAGGTCATGCAGATTATACATATTGGAAAAAATATGGCATAAGAGATTATAGGGGTGGTGGTAGATCTAGTGCTAGAGAAACTGCAATGAGAGTAGCAGCAGGGGCAATAGCAAGAAAAATCATAAAAAATAAAATTAAAAATCAAGTTGTAATAACAGGTGCATTAATTCAAATAGGTAATCATAAAATTAATTATGATAATTGGAATAATAATTTTATTCCAAAAAATAATTTTTGGAGTCCTGATAAAGAAATTATTAAAATATGGGAAAACGAAATACAAACTGCAAGAAAATCTGGTTCCTCTTTAGGTGCAATAATTGAAATTAGAGTGAAAGGTTTGCCAGCTGGATTAGGAGAACCTATTTATGAAAAAATAGACTCTGATATTGCTAAGGCATTGATGTCTATTAATGCTGTTAAGGGAGTAGAAATGGGAAATGGATTTAGCAGTGTTTATGAAACTGGAATTTCTAATGTTGATGAAATGAGAATAAAAAATAAAAAACCTTTATTTCTTTCAAATAATAATGGTGGAGTTCTTGGGGGTATTACAACGGGCCAAGAATTAATTACTAGATTTGTAGTAAAACCTACAAGCTCAATATTATCCCCAAAAAAAACAATTAATACAAAATTAAAAGAAACAACAATATCTACTAAAGGTCGTCATGATCCATGTGTTGGTATAAGAGCTGTTCCTGTCGGTGAAGCAATGGTTGCCACAACTATAGCTGATCATTGTTTAAGATTTCTTTAAAATACTATAAATCAAAAATTCTTTATTTCCTTTTGGTCCAGTTATTGGACTTTCGACTAAACCTACAACTTCAGCCTTAATTGTTTTTTTAAACCAATTCGATATATCATTACGTACTTGTTCATGAATCAATGGATCTCTCACAATACCTTTTTTCAAATTTATTTTATTAGTTTCAAATTGTGGCTTAATTAGTGAAATAATCTCAGCTTTACTTGATAAAAGCTTTAGGCTAGGTTCTATAACCTTTGTTAGACTAATGAAACTAACATCACAGACTACTAAATTAATTTTTTCATGAATTATTGAGTTATCTAAATATTTGGCATTAAAATTTTCTATACTAATAATTTTTTTTTCTTTTTTTAATTTTTCATGAAGTTGATTTGTACCAACATCAATAGAATATATTTTTTTTGCGTTTTTTTTTAAAAGAACTTCTGTGAATCCACCAGTTGATGAACCGATATCTAGACAAATTTTATTTTCAATATCAATCTTAAAATGATCAATCGCTTTGAGTAATTTTAATGCACCTCTTGATACCCATGGAGGATGTAGTTGTTTAATTTTTATTTTTGAGTTTTCATTAAAACTGTTACCACTTTTGGTAATAATTTTATCGTTTACATAAACTTGACCGGCCATAATCATAGATTGGGCCTTTGATTTAGTATCAGCTAAGTTTCTATCCATTAAAAGCTGATCAAGTCTTATTTTTAGATTTTTACTCAAATTTGAAAATTACTTAAAATCTTCTTTTGTAACTTTATTGTTTTCTTGTTTAATTTTTTTAATTTGGCTTTCAATACTTTTTAATTTTTCCTCACATGCTTTTTTTAAATTCATTCCTTCTTCGTAAAGTTTTACAGATTCTTCTAAATCAACTTCACCATTTTCTAATTTCTCTACAATAGACTCAAGTTTTTTTAAATTATTTTCAAAATTATTATCTTTATTCATTAGATGTATCTATTTTTGTAATATTTGATGTTTCTATATCATATATTAAAGCATAAACTTTATCATTACTTTTTATTGTAAACAAAATCCGATTATTATCAATCATATCTATATCTGTAATTTTGTGCCCTTTTTCTAAATTTAAATTATATTTAATTAAATTTGTTTCTAAATTACTTTGTTTTTTAGTTGTTTTTATATACAAACCATAAACTAGAGCTAAAAAACAAATAACAATTAATATACCTAAGAATATTACAATAAATTTAAGAATTTTTTGAGACATGAACGAATTCTATAATCTTAAATTAACTATAAATAAACAATTAAGTTCACAAAGATTAGATAAAGTGCTCGTTTCAAAATTAGAAGGATATTCAAGAACACAAATTAAAACTTTAATATTAAATGGCAATGTATGTCTTGATGAAAAGGAAATAAAAGATCCATCTTACATAACTAAAGAAAATGAAAATTACTTTATAAATATTGTCTTAAAGCAAGAAACAAAACATTCAGCTGAAAATATAGACTTAAACATTATTTTTGAAGATGAAGATTTAATTGTTATAAATAAACCTCCAAATTTAGTAATGCATCCAGCTCCTGGGAATGAAAGCGGCACTCTTGTGAATGCTCTTATGCATTACACTAATAATCAACTAAGTAATTTAGATGATAATTCTAGACCAGGAATAGTCCATCGTTTAGATAAGGATACGAGTGGAATTCTTGTTGTTGCGAAAAATAATTATGTTCATATTAATTTAGCTGAACAATTCAAAGAACACACAATATCTCGTAGATATAAAGCAATAGTTTGGGGAACTCCTGATAATCAATCAATTGAAGGGTACATAGAGAGAAATAGAAAAAATAGAAAAAAAATGAGTTTAAATAATAAGGGTTTTGGAAAATATTCTAAAACCGATATTAAATTAGAAAAAACTTTTGGTATTGCTAGTTTAATTGACTGTCATTTACATACTGGAAAAACGCATCAAATTAGACTTCATTTAACTTCTAAAAATTCTCCAATCATTGGTGATAAGATTTATGGAAAAAGTAAAATTAATCAATTTGGAAAAGATAAAAATACATTTAATAAATTCATGATTTTAAAAAATTTTGAAAGACAAGCATTGCATGCTTATCATCTTGGTTTTGATCATCCTACATCAAAAAAAAGGATGGATTTTGATATTGAAATTCCTGAAGATTTTAAGAATTTAATTGAATTATTGCTTAAATATTAAATTATATTTTATTTATGATATAGGCGTATTATGAATTTACCAGTACTATCAAGTGAAGGAAATTTAGCAGTTTACTTGCAGGAAATTAAAAAATTTCCGATGCTTACTGCGGAAGAGGAGTACATGTTAGCTAAACGTTATAAGGAACATGGAGATTCAGACGCTGCGCATAAACTAGTTACAAGTCACCTTCGATTAGTTGCCAAAATAGCAATGGGGTATAGAGGATATGGCTTACCTGTTACAGACTTAATTTCAGAGGGTAATGTTGGCATCATGCAAGCAGTTAAAAGATTTGATCCAGAAAAAGGTTTTAGATTAGCAACATATGCAATGTGGTGGATAAGAGCTCAAATACAAGAATATGTTTTACATAGTTGGTCTTTAGTAAAAATTGGAACTACCGCAGCTCAGAAAAAACTTTTTTTTAATTTACGTAAAATTAAAAATCAACTAACCTCAATTGACTCAGGTAATTTGTCACCAGAAAATGTTAGAGAGATTGCAACTCGATTAGATGTAAAAGAAGGTGAAGTAATCGATATGGAAAATAGACTTTTTACATCAGATCAATCTTTAAATGTTAAACTTGGAGAAGAACATGATACTGAATGGCAGGACTTAATAGAAGATAAACAAGAAACTCATGACAGAATAATTGAAAATAAAGATGAACTTAATTATCGAAGAAGTTTATTTTCAAAAGCTTTTGAAGTCTTGAACGAAAGAGAAAAAGAAATTATTAAACTTCGAAAACTAAGTGAAAATCCATTAAAGTTAGAAGACTTGAGTAAAAAATATAAAATTAGCAGAGAAAGAGTAAGACAAATTGAAGAGAAAGCATTAGAAAAACTTCAAAAAGAAATTTCAAATATTAGATAAAGTTCCATTTATATCAATTGTCTCTTTTCTGTCAGGCCCTGTTGAAACAATTGAAATATTAGTTTCCATAAGATCCTCGAGTATTTGAATATATTTTTTAGCATTTTCTGGAAGATCATTAAATTTGTTAATTCCTGCAGTTGATTTTTCCCAGCCTGCAACTTTTTTATAAACAGGTTTTATCTTATCAAATAAAAATTCTTCACTAGGTAAATAATCGTAGTGTTTGTTATCAATTAAGTATCCAGTACATACATTAATTTCTTTTAATTCATCTAAGACGTCAAGTTTAGTAAGTACAATGTCTGTAATACCATTAAGTTTAATTGATTGTTTCAAAAGTACACTATCAAACCAACCACACCTTCTTTTTCTTTTTGTGACTGTTCCAAATTCTTGACCTTTTTCACCAAGATGTTCTCCAATCTCGTCCATTAACTCAGTTGGAAATGGGCCTGATCCAACTCTAGTAGTATATGCTTTTGTAATTCCTAAAATTTTATGATTTTTTCTATCACTAAAACCTGTTCCAGAGAATATCTGGCCTGATATCGTATTTGATGATGTAACATATGGATATGTTCCAAAATCAATGTCTAACATTGAACCTTGAGCCCCTTCAAAAACAATGTTTCTATTTTTTTGACCTAATTCATTTATTATTTTCCATAATGGAACACTAAAAGAGTTAAGATAATTAGACATAGATAAAAGTTCTTCATAATAATTATGTGTAATTTTATGAATATGTTTTGAAATTTTATCTTTATGAAATTCGTAAAGATTATCAATTTTTTGTTTTAAAAATATTGGATCTTTTAAATCGCAAATTCTTATTGCTCTTCTACCTACTTTATCTTCGTATGCTGGACCAATACCTTTTTTAGTTGTTCCTAGTTCTTTTTTGCCTCTAGAGGTTTCATTAATTTCATCAAGAAGTTTATGAATAGGTAAGATTAAACAAATATTATCAGCAATATATAAATTGTCTTCGTTTACCTCTATTCCTTGTTCTTTAAGATTATCAATTTCATTAATTAGTGCCCACGGATCTAAAACAACCCCATTACCAATAGCACATTTTTTATTATTAATTATTCCTGAGGGTAATAAATTAAGTTTATAAACATTATTATCTACTTTAATTGTATGACCCGCATTATTCCCTCCTTGATATCTAACTATCAAGTCAGCTTTAGAAGAAATCCAATCAACAATTTTGCCTTTTCCTTCATCTCCCCATTGGGTTCCAACTATCGTATAAAACATTAGATTTGCTTAACTATATTTTTCATTAAATAATACTTGATGCCAAACTTTTTTGCCTCTTTTTTTATATCAATATTATCTTCAAAAGTTTTAAATAAACTATAACCTTTATTTATTAATTTTTGCTTAATTTTATCACTTGTATTGAACGCAATTAAAATTTTTTTATTTTGATTGATTAAAGACGATGATCTTAAAATTGTATCCATATAACAAGTATATCCTATAGCAGTCTCAGAATTACGACCATATTTTAAATTATATCGACCTCCTCCAGCTATTTCACCTCTTACATCTTTAGCAAAAAATGTAAATTTTATCCCTTTGTAGTAATTTTTATTTTTTTGTAAGTCAAAAAAATCTACACTTAAAGAATCATTTTTTGAAGTTTTAATTAAATTAGCAATTTTTACTAATCTTTCAACTTCATTTTCATAACCTATTATTTTATTTAACTTAGATATATATTTTTTTTTGTTTTGAATTGAGCCAGAGCATAAATGTAAAGTTTTAAATGAATTATATAATTCATTTTTTTTCAATAACTTTAAACAATTATTAATATCTTTTAATTTAATATATTTTTTTAATTTATTTTTTAAATCTTTATTAGTTATTTTTTTAAGCAAACTATCGAGAAAAAATGGTGCTGTTATTTCAATAACAATATTTTTAACCCCAATTTTTTTTAAAGTTTCGTAAGCAAGATTAATAATTTCTACATCCGCCTTATAGCTTTCAGATCCAATAATCTCAGCACCAACTTGTTGAAATTGTCTTTCAGGTCTTAAAATTGTTCCCACTTTTCTAACAACTTCACCATAATAACATAGTTTAAGTGGTCGTATTTTATTGGCTAGTCTTGATGAGGCAATTCTAATTATTTGTGGAGTTATATCATTTCGAATACTTAATTGATCATTTTTTTTGTTAGTGTTTAAAGTTAGAGTATTACTATCTAAATTTTTACTAAACTCAACTAGTGGAGTCTTAATTAAAGTAAAACCATTATCTCTAAAATAATTTATTATGCTATTTTTGTATTTATGCTCAATAGATGCATCAAAATTTAGACTATCTTTAAAACCTGCAGGTACTAAAAATTTATTAACCAAGATAGGGCCTTACCAATCTTTTTATTTCTAAAGACTTCTTTTTAACCTCGGTAATTTCTTGACCTTCAACTAGTATTCTTACTAATGGTTCAGTTCCAGATAACCTAACAAGAGATCTTATTTTTTTATTGTTATATAGTTTATCATTTTTTAACTTACCAAGAATTTTTAACAGTTTGATATTCTTTGTTTTATAGCGTAAGTTAATTTTTTCCTGAGCAAAGTCATCATACAAATCAAAAAGTTTACTTGCCTTATTTTTGTTTGATATCAAAATTTCTGTAATTTTTAAAGCTGCTAAAATTCCATCACCTGTATTAGCATGTTCTGATAATATTATATGTCCTGATTGTTCACCGCCAATCATGGATTTGGATTTTTTCATTTGATTTATAACGTTTATATCTCCAACAGGAGTTCGTTTAATATTTAACTTTAATTTATTTGTAAGATAATTTTCTAATCCCATGTTAGACATTACTGTTATAATAACATCATATTTATTAGATTTTTTCTTAGGTTTTATATAACTTTTACATAGCAATCCTATAATCTTATCACCATCAACTTCTTGTCCTTTTTCATCTACAACTATTAACCGATCTCCATCACCATCAAATGCAAATCCAATATCTGCCTTTTCTTTTATGACATTTTCTGAGAGTGATTTAACGTCAACTGCGCCACAATTTTTATTAATATTCAAACCATCGGGATTATTATTTATGGCTATTACATTATGACCTAATTCCCAAAATAAATTTGGTGCTATATTGTATGTAGCTCCATTCGCACAATCTAAAATAATTTTTAATTTTTTCTTGGGTGACGTTTTATTTAAAGTACTCTTTAAAAATTCTGAGTACCTACCTGAAGCATCTTCTAGTCTTTTTGCATTTCCAGATACAAATGTGTTGTTTGTTACTTTAGAATATTTATTATTATTTAAAACTATATTTTCAACCTTTTGCTCTATTGATGAACTTAGTTTTGTTCCAGTACTGTCAAAAAATTTAAGTCCGTTATATTCATATGTATTATGAGAAGCTGTAATCATTACACCAATATCAGCTCTTAAAGTTTTAATCATCAATGGTACAGCAGGTGTTGGAAGTGGACCAACTAAGATTACATCCATGCCCATAGAAATAAATCCAGCTGTAACAAGAGGCTCGTATAAATAACCAGATAATCTTGTATCTTTACAGATTACAACCCTACTATTTTTAGAATTTTTCCTTTTGAGAAGAAATGCTACTGTCTTTGATATTTTTAGACAGGTTTCTGCAGAAAGAGGCTCCTCATTAACTAAGCACCGTATACCATCGGTACCAAATATTTTAGACATTTATGTCTTTTATTCAAAAAAATAAATAAAGTGAAGTACTTAAATTAATTTGCTGGAGCAGGAGCCGATCCACCTGTTTTTGGAACAGAAGTAGCAGGTTTTTCAGGTTTATTTAAATCATTATCAAAATCATCTCGAGTTGGCTTAATACCTTTAATTAAATCTTTAATTTCATCACCTGATAATGTTTCATACTCTAAAAGGCCCTTAGCAACTATATGCAATTCTTCAATATTATCTTGAAGAATTTTTCTACAATTATTTTCAGCCTCTTCTGCAAGAGATCTAACCTCTTCATCAATTAATTTTGCTGTAGAGTCAGATAAATTTTTGGATTGTGCAACAGAATGCCCAAGGAAAACTTCCTCACTATCGCTGTTATATCTCAAACGGCCTAGTTTTTCACTCATACCCCATTCAGTAATCATTTTTTTTGATAGATTTGTAACCATTTGTATATCGCTTGCCGCACCATTTGTAATTTTATCTTTACCAAAAATCATTTCTTCTGCAATTCTGCCTCCAGTAGCTATTAGTAAATGCGCTTTCATTTGATCTTTTCTCATAGACAGCTGGTCTTTTTCAGGAAGTCTCATAACCATCCCTAAGGCTCTACCTCTCGGTATTATAGTCGCTTTATGTATAGGATCAGAGGCTGGTGAGTGAAGGGTTGCTACTGCATGACCAGCTTCATGATAAGCTGTAAGTTTTTTTTCATCTTCTGACATGACCATAGACCTTTTTTCAGCACCCATCATCACTTTATCTTTAGCACTTTCAAAATCCTCCAGAGTAACCATTCTTTTATTTTTTCTAGCTGCTAATAATGCTGCTTCATTGACTAAATTTGCTAAATCAGCTCCAGAGAAACCTGGTGTTCCCCTTGCAATAATTTTTGAGTCAAATTTTGGTGAAACTTTAATTTTTTTAATATGAACTTTAAGTATTTTGTCTCTTCCCATTACATCTGGGTTATTAACTGTTATTTGACGGTCAAATCTTCCTGGTCTAAGCAATGCTGGATCAAGAACATCGGGTCTGTTTGTTGCAGCAATTATAATTACACCTGCATTTGCTTCAAAACCATCCATTTCCACAAGAAGTTGATTAAGAGTTTGTTCTCTTTCGTCATTTCCGCCACCGAGACCGGCGCCACGGTGTCTTCCAACAGCATCAATTTCATCAATAAAAACTATACAAGGTGCATTTTTTTTACCTTGGTCAAACATATCTCTAACTCTACTAGCTCCAACCCCAACGAACATTTCTACAAAATCTGATCCTGAAATAGAAAAGAAAGGGACATTTGCTTCACCTGCAATTGCTCTTGCAAGCAATGTTTTTCCAGTACCTGGAGGACCTACTAGAAGTGCACCTCTTGGAATCTTGCCACCTAATCTGGAAAACTTTGAAGGATCTTTTAAAAATTCAACAACTTCTTCTAATTCTTGTTTAGCTTCATCGATACCTGCTACATCGTCAAATGTAACTTTGCCTACAGCCTCATTTAATAATTTAGCTTTAGATTTACCAAAACCCATAGCTTTTCCACCACCGCCTTGCATTTGGCGCATAAAGAAGATCCAAACTCCAATTAAAAGAAGCATAGGAAACCATGACAGTAATACACTTAGAAGTGGATGCATTGATCTTTCGGAGGGCTCAGCAGTAATTTTTACCCCACTTTCATTTAATTTATCTACCAAATTGGGATAATTAGGGACATATGTGCTGAATGATCGACCGTCATTTAGAAATCCTGTAACGTTGCTTCCATTAATATTAACTTCAGAAACATTTCCACTTTCTGTTGCTGCAATGAAGTCAGAAAAGGAAATTTTTGAAGTATTTCTATTGTTAGAAGTTCCTTGGAAAAGATTGAAAAGCACAATTAAGAGCAACCCAATTATAATCCATAATACAACGTTTTTACTGATGTTTTTCATCTACTTAATACATAGGAATTTATTATAAAAACACAATAGTTTTGTAGTAAATTAAACAGATTTCTTTGAAAATGTAAGAAAATTATCATTTTTTTTAACAATCATACCTTTGAGATTAAAAATATTAAAATTTAATTTCTTCATCTCACTTATTAAGATTCTAGTTTTTTTCGATCGAGGAGCGTTAGATTGATAAAATAAAAACTGATATATTCTTCGTATAATATTTTCAGAAGTAATTTCATTTAAATTTTTTATATTATGAAGGCTAACAACAATTTGTTTACTTTCAACATGAACAATATTTTTAAGAAGTATCTCAAGTATCATTTGAATGAAATATGGTGAATAAAAAAGTATATTCTCAAAATCTTTATTTATTTCCTTAATCGTTTTTTGGTCAGATTTTTTAAGAAAATTTCTTATTGTAGGACGACTATAGTTTAAATTAAAATTTGATGGATCATTAATATATTCTATTTTATTTTTCTTATTATAATTCAATAATGCATCTTTAGAAAAATTTAAAAGTGGTCTAATTATGCAAACTTTATTATAAAGTGAGAATTCAGACATTGATTTTAAACCATAAAAATCACTGCCAGCGATCTTTCTATTCAAAAAAGTTTCTAAATTATCATTTTTGTGATGAGCAATAAATACATGCAAAAAATTATTTTTAATACAATAATCTGTAAGTAAATTATAACGATTATCTCTAGCCTCATTCATATTTTTCTTACTCACTTTATCTTTGTTTACAGTTAGAATTTGAGAGTTAATGTTGTTTTTATCCAAGTAGGCAGAAATAAACTTAGCTTCCTCTTTAGAATTTTTTCTAATACGATGATCTACGATTAAGGCGATCAAGTTTCCTTTTTTATATTTTATAAAAGCATTTGCGAGAAATAATAATGACATACTATCTGGACCTCCAGAAACTGCAACAGCAACAGAAGGATTTTTTTCAAAAATATATTTTTTTTCTATGTTTTTAATGAATTCTTTATTTGTGAGCTTCATTCATTATTTTCTAAACAATTATACTCAACAATTTGTTTTTTGGTTTGGGGAATTATTTTATTTTTTGGAAAATCAATAATTAATTTTTCCATAGTTTTACAAGCCTCAATAGTTTTTTCCACTTGGTATAATGACTGGGAAAGTTTGAAAAGCATTTCTGCAGCTTTAATACTATCTGGAAATTTTTGGAAACCTTCTGCAAATATAAGTGCAGCTTCTCTATAATTTTTTTCTAGAATATATAATTCTCCAAGCCAATAATGTGCTGAACCTGATAGTTGATTATCAGGATTGTCTGAAATAAACTGTTCGAATGAAGTTTTGGCATCCTGCCATTTTTTATCTCTAATATTATCAAATGCTTCTTGGAATTGATCTTCAGGTGATAAGACCTCTTCTTTTTTATTAGAATTTACTTCCTGATCCTCAGATATAACTTCTTCATTTGTATCATTTGTGTTTTTTGAAATATTTAATGTTCCAAGTGTATTTTCAGTTTCAGTTTCACTTAAATTATTGCTTTTAACTTCAGAACTATCTTGTGAAGCTTCATCAGTATTTATTTCAACACTATTTAAGGGAACTGATTGGAAATTATTAATAACTAATTCTAAGTTTTCTAACTTATTAAAAATATCGTCTAATTGGAAATATAATTCTTCTAAATTAGAAGTTAAATTTTTTATATCGTTTTCAATATCATATATTCGCAAATCAATAGCAGAAAGATTTTTAACGAAATCATTATTTGTTCCATTTGATTGATTCGATGAATTTGAAAATACTTCTTTAGAAAGATCGGAGACTTCTCTTTGTAATCTCTCTAATTGCTGGTTAATTGTAAGTTCATTTTCATTAGAATAAACATAACTTGAAAAAAATAAAATTAAAACTGTAAGTATGTACTTTAACATTATCCGATTTTAATTTCTAATTTAGATAGAAATGTGGCGCTATAATTGTATAGCGCCAAAGTATTAAGGAAAGTAGACTAGTTAACTATAGTTACTGATCGTCTATTTTGAGCCCATGCTCCATCGTTAGATCCGACAACAGCAGGTCTTTCTTTACCATAACTAATAGTTGAAACTCTATCTGGATTTATTCCTAATCCAATTAGGTAATTTTTAACAGCTTGAGCTCTCTTTTCGCCAAGAGCTAAATTGTATTCTCTAGTTCCTCTTTCATCACAATGTCCTTCAATTGTTACAGATACATCACTGTTCTGCTTAAGCCATGCGACTTGGTCTTGAAGTAATTCCAAAGCGTCTGAGTCTAAATCTGAACTATCATATCCAAAAAATACTCTATCACCAACATTAACAATTAAATCTTCTTGTGATCCAGAAACTATTCCACTTCCTGCAGTTTCAGTAATAGTACCTTCTGAAGAAACATCGCTTCCAGAACTACTTGACCCTGATCCAGAAGAGTCAGCTGAATCTTTTGGTGTCGTTGCACAAGCGGCAACAAACAAAACCATAAATATAGAGATAAAAAACTTGTAAAACATAAATAATGCTCCCTTAATACTTTGAGTAGATATACTAAATTAATCCAAGTTTCTTAACATTTTTTTCATAATTTCGTATATTTTTTTGTATTATATTGAATTAATGCATCAACGGAGACCAAGCTGGGTCAGATCCCCCTAAAGGTGTTATTACTTTTCTTTCATTAAAACCAGTTAAATCAATGGAATATAGACTGGATTCACCCCCTGATCCATCTTCAGCAGTTCTCTCTTCCTTAAAATACATTAAAAATCTCCCATTTGGCGCCCATGTTGGTCCCTCAACATGAAATGATTTTGCAATCATTCTTTCATTTGATCCATCAATCTCCATAACACCTATATAAAATTGCCCTCCCTCTTGTTTAGTGAATGCAATCATATCACCTCTTGGAGACCATACTGGCGTGTAGTAACTTCCTGCTTCCCTGCTAATTCTTTTAATATTTTTTCCACTATTATCACTTACATACAAATGCCTTCGTCCACTTCTATCTGAATTAAAAACTATTTTTTTTCCATCAGGAGAAAAACTTGCAGAAACATCTATTGAAGAATTATTGGTAACTCTTTTAGAAATTCTTGTTTTTAGATCAAGAATATAAATTTCGGAATTACCAATTTCTGGATCAGTGTAAGACATTATGATTTGATTACCATCAGGTGAAAAACGTGGAGCGAATGTCATTCCAGGAAACTCACCTACTATTTCTTGCTTACCAGTTTCTATATCAAAAATATAAACCCTAGGATTATTTCTGTTTACGTAAGACATGTATGTAATTTTTTGTGAATTAGGAGAGAACCTTGGAGTTAAAACTAAATAGGATCCGTCTGTTAAAAAACGATGGTTTGATTGATCTTGATCCATGATTGCTAATCTTTTTTGTTTATTTTCTTTTGGACCTGTCTCAGCAACATAAACTATCCTTGTATCAAAGTAACCACCTTCGCCAGTTATATTTTTAAAAATGGAATCTGAAATAATATGCGCAACTCTTCTCCAATTTTTTTCATTAGTTTCGTATTTTTTTCCAACTATTTGTTTTTGTTGAAACACATCATACAATCTAAATTCGACAGATATTTTTCCATTATTAGATGAAATTTTTCCTGAAACTAAATGTTGTGCTTTTATTAACTTCCAATCTTCAAATCTAGGTTTACTAGATAAAGATTGATTATCTTGAATAAATGATCTTTTATCTATTGGTAAAAAAAGTCCAGACCTTTCTAAATTATCTGCAATAACAGTTGAAATATTTTTACCTGCTTTAATTAATTGTGAATTTTTGGAGTATAGCTCTGTTACAGCTATTGGAGTTGGTTTCACGCTACCTTGTGTTAGAGTCACTTCTAAAGAAAAGACTTTAAAACTAAAAAATATAAAAAAGGTTATAAAAAAAACTTTTTTCATCAATACCCTTTCATAATACTATAATCGAAAGTAATTGTAAGATTTTTCCATAGATTATATTTATCTTTTGGAAGTTTTAACGGTGTACATTCTGGGTTTAAGAGAGTTCTCATTGCGCTATCAGTAATCGGTCCATAAAAGGGATTAGTTTTAGCTATGTTTGTGTCAACAATGCGGATACTATTTGGCGAAACCTTCATATTTTGTAATACTTTAGCTGAAATTGTTACTTTGTCTCCTCTTTCTATAACTGCACCTGCTGGGGCATTCCAACAAGAAGATAATTGCTGCCTCAAAATGTCTATTTCAGATATTGATAGCATAATATTATCATCAGCATCATCTGTACTTTTATTATCAACCTCTTCAACTTCTTCCTTAACTTCATTTTGAACCATATTTGTTTTTTCATTTCTTAAATCTTTAAGCATGGATGCTATGCTAAAATCTTTTTTAGGTTTTGGCTTTGGTTTAGATACAGCTTTATCACTTTCCAACTTTGGTTTATCCTTTATGTTTGTTTCAACATCTAAATCTGATTTAACATTTTCATTATTTATATTTTTGGGCTTTGGCTTGAGTTTTGGTTTAATTATGTCTGTTTTAATTGTTTCTACTTTTTTCTTAACCTCTAAAATTTCCTTTTCTTTGATAACTACTTTTTTTGTTTCCTTAACTTCTAAATTTGGAGTTTGTTTCATTTCCAAAACTGGTTGATTTGGATTAGTTTTTTCTTGAATTTCAGTTTTATTTATTTCAACATTTTTTTTTACTTCTAATTGGTCTGATGAATTAAATTTTTTTTGCTTAGTAATTGTTTCCTTATTTTTATTTTCTGGTTTTTCAGTATCAGATTTTTTCAAATTTGTATTTTCATCAACATTAAGTATTTCAATAGGTATTATGTTTGGAACGTAGATTTCTTTTGGAGAAAAAAAATTTGGTAAGCCGACCATAAACAAAAGAATAATTAAATGTATTAGTGTTGAAAAAATAACTCCTGATGTTTTAGGATTTAAATTTTCAATAAAGTTTATAATTTTTAAACTATTATAGCTTATACGGTCCATCTATTGCTCAAGATTTTGAGTAATTAATGCAACTTTAATATATCCCGCTGAATTTATTATGGACATAATTTCCATAATTCTTCCATAAGCTACTACTCTGTCACCACGAATGTAAATTCTTGCCTCTGTATTTTGTTCGGTAATAGCGTTTAGTCGAGGTATCAAATTTTCTACTTCAACCTTTGATTCTCCAATGTAGACTTCTCCGTCTAATTTAACAGTTATCTCAATTGGATCTTTAATATCAGTTAATGCAGTAGCTTTAACCTTTGGTAAATCAACTTTTATTCCAACCGTTAAAAGAGGTGCAGTAACCATAAAAACAATTAGTAAAACAAGCATAACATCTACAAAAGGTGTAACGTTAATTTCACTCATTTGAGTGTACCTTTGCTTCTTACGTTTGTTTAAATTATTTGAGGTAATCAATTTATTTTTTCTCTAGTTGTCTAAAAAAAATTGTTGAGAATTCATCCATGAATGTTTCCAAAGATATAAAATATTTTGATAAATCGTTTGAAATTTTATTATACGCAACTACTGCAGGTATAGCTACAAAAAGGCCTAGTGCTGTCGCAAACAGCGCCTCTGCAATTCCTGGGGCAACTACTGCTAAATTAGTATTTTGTGCAATTGCGATAGATTTAAAACTATTCATTATACCCCAAACTGTACCAAATAATCCTATAAACGGTGCAGTCGATCCAGCAGTTGCAAGGAAGGTTAAGTTTCTTTCAACATTTTCACTTTCCCTATTAAAAACAACTGTCATTGATCTTATCATTCTATCCTTTAAAGAGTTTATATCTGAAGTATCATTTTCATATTGAGCTTTACTTTTTTTCCATTCTAAAATTGCAGCACAAAATAACTTTGACTTCGGATCTGTCTGATTAAAATTTAAAGTTTCATATAAATCTTCAAATGAATTTCCAGACCAAAAAATATCTTCAAATTCTTTTTCAAGTTTTTTTAATTGTCTAATTCTTAAAATTTTTGAAATAATTACATTCCAAGAATAAAGAGAGGCTAGGATTAAAATTATAATTACAGATTTGACAACAAGGTCAGCTTGCATAAATAACGCAAGCATTGAAAAATCTGGAGCTTCTGTCGATAAATTTGTACTATTAATATCTGCCATAATAATTATTTTTTAATTTTTTCAAGATCACTACTATGAACCATAACCCAAAACCCCGGTCTATTTTTTTCACATAATGCTATTACTGGTGTCTTGCCTTCTTCTTTGGCAAGTTTTGCAGTATCATCCCATAAACTTATTGCTGTATGCTTAGCTCTTAATTTACATTCTATAAATAAGTCTTCATGAATTACATCAGCTCTTGTTACTTTACCATTACCCCCGCTTAAAGGTGTCCTTTTCCCATTGAAATAATTTGCAACATCTCTTTCTCTTTTTTTCCAGGCTTTATCAGGCATCTATATTCCTTTCATTAGGCTGTCAGTGAAGATAAAACATTATCATCAACTTCAAAATTTGATGATACAACTTGAACGTCGTCATTGTCTTCTAAAACTTCAAGTAATTTAAATAGTTTGTCTGCTGTATCTTTTCCAATATTTATATTATTTTTACTTTTCCAAATTAAATTTGCAGAATTAGTCTGACCATACTGTTTAATTAATTTATCATTAAGTTCATGCAAATCGTTTTGATCACAGTATATTGAATATTCTGTGTCATTAATTTCATAATCTTCACTATTATTTTCAATAAGAAATTCTAGAAGTTGATCTTCTTTTACTAAGTTTTTATCGAGAGTAATATTTCCAAATCTGTCAAAACCAAAACTAACGCTTCCTGTTTCACCCAAATTACCTCCATATTTACTAAAAGATGATCTAATCTCCGCAGCTGTTCTATTTTTATTATTTGTAAGTGCCTCAACTATTATTGCAATGCCCTCAGGACCATACCCCTCATATCTTACTTCTTCATAATTGCTATCAGGATCATTACCTTGACCTTTTTTAATTGCTCTCTCAATGTTATCTTTTGGCATATTGAGCGACTTGGCTGAAGCGATTGCAGATCTTAGCCTAATATTACTTTCGATATCTTCACCACCGACTTTGACTGCTACAGAAATTTCTCTTCCTAATCTTGAAAATACTTTTGCTCTTTTTTTATCTTGAGCACCTTTACGATGCATAATGTTTTTAAACTTGGAGTGTCCTGCCATTTCGAGTAGATTTATAAATATTTCATCCGATGTTAGTAAAGATATAAAATATTAGATAAATGTGTCTAATATATGTAAATTATGTCTCTTGAATTGGAATGATATCTTTGGCTAAACCAGTATTTATATCGATTTCAATTAAAGCTCCACATATAGTTATGTTTTCAGTAGCAGGTGTAAATCTACCTTCAGCCCTATACCCCTTAACAAATCCATGGATTGGGTTAGTTTTATCGAAACCAATTATTGAATTGTAATCACCTGACATTCCAACATCTGTTTGATAAGCTGTACCTTTGGGTAAAATAACACTGTCTGCTGTTGGCACATGAGTATGTGTACCTAAAACTGCCGTAACTTGTCCATCAACATAATATCCAAAAGCCTTTTTTTCAGAAGTTGCTTCACCATGCATATCAATTATTATGCCGTCACACGTGCTACCTAATTTCTCTTTTTGAAGAAATTCAATTATACTTTTAAAGGGGTCATCTAATGATAAATTCATAAATAATCTAAGCATTACTTGTACTACTATAATTTTTTTTCCATTTAAAAGTTCAAACTTATAATATCCTTTTCCAGGAACACCGTCAGGGTAATTCAAAGCTCTGATTATCTTTTGATTTTCTTCAATATAAGAAAGCATATCTCTTTGATCCCATGCATGATTCCCAAGTGTAATTAGATCTATTCCGCTGGAAAATAATTCTTCTGCATCCTTTTTTGAAAGTCCATAACCAGAAGTAGCATTTTCACCATTAGCAATAATCATGTCTGTATTGTATTTAGATTTGAGTGTTGGGATAATTTCTTTAATTTTTTTTCGTGACGCCTTGCCGACAATATCACCTATAAAAAGAATTTTCATTGAAAACTGTATAAATTTTTTTCAGTAATAACATAATCCACTTTAAAATCAAATTTGTCTATAGGTATATAATCTAACTTTTGTTCTTCATATGCATAGGCTACAGAGATGAATCTATGATTAATTTTATTTAAATAAGCAAAAGTCCTGTCATAATAGCCTCCACCATAACCTAATCTATTTCCGTTATTATCAAAAGCTAAACAAGGCACAAAAATTAATTCAGGATTTAAAATTTTATTATTATTTTGAGGCTCTGATATATTCATATGTCCTTTTACAAAATTTTCTTCACTCTTAAATTGCTTAAAGATTAAATGACTTTTTTTTTTCTCAATTACAGGAAGACATAAAATCTTATTTTTTATAAAGATAAGATTGTTAAGTTCTCTTGTATTTATCTCAGAATTTATAGAAATAAAACTAGATACTATATTAATTTCATGAAAGTTAATTTTTTCAAAAAATTGATTAAACAAAGATAAAGAAAAATGAGATGGTTTATTATTAAAAATATTATCTCTTATAATTTTTTGTTTTTTTCTAATAATTAATTTTTCATCTTTAATATTATTCATAATAAGAATTCTTAATTATATCAATTAAATCCCCTGCTTTTTTATTTATTTCATCAAATTCTTGATCTAATTTCAATTTTTCATCTTCTAAAATTTTTTTTTCATTTTGTAGTTTTAGTATTTTGTCTTTAAGTTCTAAATTGTTCTTTAGATATTCTTCATTTTTGGCATCATTTACTTCTGAACTTCTTTCTATATTTAATTTTTCTGAAAGTTCTGCTTGAAGCTCAATAGTGAGAAGTGATAACAATATAGTATCACTTATTTTTCCATCAGAATATTTTGGATTTTGTAATTTATCATCAATTTTTTCATTAATTAAATTTATCGAATCTATTATTTTTTTTTGATCTTTTTTTTCATATTCTAATGATATTTCTCTGTTTAAAATTTTTGTCTTATAAAAAGGCATAGTTATTTCTTAATTAGAAGTTCCAATTCATCAATATACTCGGACATTTGTTTTCGTAAATTTTTAATTTCATTTTCAAGATTTTTAATTTTTTCTTTTTTGGAAATATGATGATCCCTAAAATCTTCTAAAGCTGATCTTAGATTATTTAAGTTTTCTCTTAGAACTCTAATTTTTTTTTGTATTTCCATTATAATTTTATAGTTTGTAATTTTATAATTGTCACTGTAATGAACCCATATTAAATAATTTTATATCAACCATAAAGGTAAGTATTTGAATAATTTAAATAATATCAACAATCTAAGACAATTATCAAATTGTATTAGATTTTTATCAATGGATGCAGTGGAAAAAGCAAAATCTGGTCATCCTGGTATGCCTATGGGTATGGCAGACATCGCAACAATTCTTTATAAAAATCATTTAAAGTTTAATCCGAATGATCCGGAGTGGATTGATAGAGATAGATTAATTATTTCAAATGGGCATGGCTCAATGCTTTTATACTCTTGTTTGTATCTAACAGGATATAAAGACATTGACATAAATCAAATTAAAAATTTTAGACAATTACATAATAAAACTGCAGGTCACCCAGAATACAGAAGTGCAGAAGGGATAGAAACAACTACTGGGCCTTTGTCTCAAGGTTTAGCAAATGCAGTTGGAATGGCGATAGCGGAAAAAAAATTATCAAATAATTATGGAAAAGAATTATTCGATCATTACACTTATGTTTTTGCTGGAGATGGATGCTTAATGGAAGGTTTAAGTCATGAAGCGTGTAGTCTCGCAGGACATTTAAAATTAAATAAGCTTATTATGTTTTTTGATAATAATTCTATTTCCATAGATGGATCAACAGATCTTTCAGTTTCAGACAATGTGAAAAAAAGATTTGAAGCTTATAATTGGAATATAATTGAAATAGATGGTCATAAATATGAGGAAATTGATCAAGCTATAATTCAAGCAAAAAAAAATGATGCTCCAACAATTATATCTTGTAAAACTAAAATTGGTTTTGGCTCTCCAAACAAAGAGGGTTCAGCTTCATCACATGGTTCACCTCTTGGTGAGGATGAAATTAGTTTAACAAGAAAAAAATTAGAATGGAATTATTCGCCGTTTGAAATTCCAGATGATTTATTACGTGAGTGGAGAAGTTTCTATAAAAGAAATGAAGAATCAAGAAATTCATGGTTATCAAAAAACAAAGAATTAATTGAAAGTAAAAATTTTAAAGATAGTTTTTATCAAAAAATTGATCATCAAATTCCAGAAAAACTTAGTGAATTAAAATCTGAGCATTTTAATGACAAAACAAATTGTGCTTCAAGAAAATCGAGTGAGCTAACGCTAAATTTAATTTCAAACTATCAAAAAAATCTTATTGGTGGATCTGCTGATCTTACTGGATCAAATAACACTAAGGCAAAAGATATGAATGTAATTACATCTAATAATTTTAATGGTAATTATATTCATTACGGCATCAGAGAACATGGAATGGCTGGAGTAATGAATGGCATTGCTTTACATAAAGGTTTAATTCCATATGGAGGAACGTTTTTGGTATTTACCGATTATTGCAGACCTTCAATTAGGTTATCAGCTATTATGAATATACCAGTCATTTATGTAATGACGCATGACTCAATAGGATTAGGAGAAGATGGACCAACCCATCAACCTGTTGAACATCTTGCATCTTTAAGATCTATACCAAATTTAACAGTCATTAGGCCTTGTGATATTATTGAAACTATAGAAGCATGGGAATGTGCAATCAACAATACTGGACCAACAATCTTAGTTTTAACAAGACAAAATCTACCGATGTTACAAAAAGATAATCGCAAAGAAAATCTTGTAAATAAAGGTGCTTATAAAATAAGAGATTTTAAAGAATATGATGCAACAATTTTATCTTCTGGTTCTGAAGTTGAGATTGCTTGCTCTGCATCAAATAAACTTTTTGAAAACAATAATTTAAAGATAAGAGTTGTAAGCATGTCTTCATTTGAATTGTTTGAGAAAAATGATGATGGTTATAAAAATGAAATTCTAGGAAATAAACCTATTTTTGCTATTGAGGCTGGAGTAATAAATGGTTGGGAAAAATATATTAAAAATGAAAATTTTGTTGGCATGTCAACTTTTGGTGAAAGTGGCCCATACAAAGATTTATATAAGCACTTTAAGATAACAGATGATTACTTAATTGAAAAAATAATTAAAAGTTTATAAAAAGGAGAAATATGAAAGTTGCAATAAATGGATTTGGAAGAATTGGAAAACTTGTTTTAAGAGCTTTATTAGAAAAAAATCCTAAAGATATTAATATTGTAGCTATTAATGAACTAGGAAGTGTTGAGAGCAGTGCTCACTTACTTAAATATGACAGTGTTCACGGTATTCTTAAAGATGAGATTAGTTCAATAAGAAATGGATTAAAAATTGGTAAACATAAAATTAATTTTTATTCCGAAAGAGATCCAAATAACCTTCCTTGGAAATCACTAAGGGTAGATGTTGTTCTTGAATGTAGTGGTGTTTTTACTTCAAAAGAAAAGGCGATTTCTCATTTAAATGCAGGAGCAAAAAAAGTTATTATTTCAGCACCAGCTTCAAATGTAGATGCTACAATTGTTCAAGGTGTAAATAACGATACCATTAAAAAAAATCATAACGTAATTTCAAACGGATCTTGTACTACTAACTGTCTTGCTCCTTTAGCTATGGTTCTTGATGAAAAATTAGGAATTGAAAGTGGTTTCATGACAACAATTCATAGTTACACGGGGGATCAAAGAACTGTTGATCAAACCCATTCTGACTTTAGAAGAGCGAGGGCAGCAGCTGAGTCAATGATTCCGACTTCTACAGGAGCGGCAAAGGCTTTGAGTCTAGTCTTACCAAAATTAAAGGGTAAACTAGATGGAACGGCTATCCGAGTACCTACTCCTAATGTCTCACTTATAGATCTTACATTTGTAAGTAAGAAAAAAACTAGCCCAGAAAAAATTAATTCTATAGTTCTTCAAGCTTCAAAAACTAAAAAATTAAATGGAATTCTAACAACAAACTCATTACCTCTTGTTTCAATTGATTTTAATCATAATTCAAGCAGTTCTGTATTTGATATGAGTCAAACACAAGTTGTCAAAGATAAATTCTGTAGAGTTTTATCTTGGTATGATAATGAATGGGGTTTCTCAAATAGAATGGTAGACACTGTGGCTGATCTTAAAAAATTTATTTAGTGCCTAAAAAAATTTGTTTTGCAGTATCGACACTAACACAAATTGAAAATTTAATAGAATTTCGAAAACCAAAGTTCAAAACTTCGATCATATTTATAAAATATTTTTTAATTAAAGGTTTTGGGATAGAGTGGCTTAGAACGTTAATAAACTATATTAAAAATAAATATAAGACACACAATATTAAGTTTTTTATCGACTCAGGCTATGATCAAGGTCTTAGTATATTATTAACTCACGAAAATATTGATTATTTAAAATTAAAAAATAATAAAATCATCTTAAATAAAATTAATCAAATTGCTAAAAAAAATAAGGTTTTATTAAATCCAACTTTTGATGTAGTAGATCTTACGAAAATTAAAAATATACAAAAAAAACTTAAGATAAAACTATGAAAATAGATGGAAATGAAATTAAAGTTGGAAATATTTTAGAGATTAATAACAAACTTTGGAAAGTTTTGAAAACCCAGCATACTCAACCAGGAAAGGGTGGTGCATACTTACAAGCTGAACTTAAAGAAATAAGAGAAGGTACTAAAATGAATAGCAGGTTTAGATCATCAGAAACAGTAGAAAGAGCTATCCTTGATGAAAAAGAATTTCAATATCTTTATGATGATAATAATAATTTTATATTCATGGATCAACAAACTTATGAACAAATAGAAATTGGCTCAGACATATTAACTGAGGATCAATCAAAATTTTTAGTTGAGAATAGTAATGTTATTATTAATTTCTATAATGATAAACCGGTCGGAATTGACTTGCCTGATACTGTAGAATTAACGGTTTTAGAAACTGAAGGTGTTGTAAAAGGTCAAACAGCTGCTTCATCATATAAACCTGCTACTTTAGAAAAAAATATTAAAACATCTGTACCTCAATTTATTGCAGTTAATGATAAAATAGTAATAAGCACAATTGACGGTAGTTATATCGAAAAATCAAAAAATTAATGCAGCCTGCTGTTATTAATATCTTTGAAAAGTCAGTAAAAAAAGCTGGTAAAATATTATTAAGAGATTTTGGAGAATTAGAAAATTTACAAATACAATCTAAATCAGTTGGAGATTTTGTAACAAATGCAGATATTAAAGTAGAAAAAACACTTTTAGAAACTTTAAAATATTATTATCCAGATTATACTTACATAACTGAAGAAACTGGTGAAATTAAAGGTGATGAAAATACAATTATTATTGACCCAATTGATGGAACCTCAAATTTTATACATGGAATACCTCATGTTGGAATAATCGTGTCTAAAATGACAAATGGTGAAATTACAGATGGTGTGATTTATAATCCAATTTTAAACGAATTTTTTTGGAGTTCGAAGGGTAAAGGTTCTTGGTGTAATAATAGTAGACTTAGAGTGTCAAACAGGCAAATTTTTTCAGATTGCTTGATAGGCACTGGTCTTCCGTTTGGAGAAAGAATTTATAAAAACTATTTAAGTGAGATTGATGAAATCCTAAAATCATCTGCAGGAATAAGAAGGCTCGGTTCTGCGGGCCTTGATCTTGCTTATGTTGCCTCTGGTAAATTAGATGGTTTTTGGGAAAAAGATCTAAATTTATGGGATGTTTCAACGGGCATTCTTTTAGTTAAAGAAGCTGGAGGAAAAATTTCTAGAATAGATGGAAATGCATGGGATATAAATTCTCGTGATTTAGTTGCTTCAAATAATAAAATTCATAATGAATTAGTTGAAAAACTTACTTTACTTTGAAATCTATATAAATATAAGACATTCATGAAAAAAGATATACATCCTAAATATCATGAAATAAACGTTGTTATGACTGATGGATCTACTTTTAAAACTAGATCTACTTGGGGTAAAGAAGGTGATACTCTTAAATTAGAAATTGATTCTAAATCTCACCCTGCATGGACCGGTGGTAAAGCTGGTCTTAATGAATCTGAAGGACAGGTAGCTAGATTCCAAAAAAGATTTAAAGGTTTTAAAATTAATAAATAATTATTTAAAAAACTTTTCAGCATTAAGTTTTAAATTTTCCTTCTTTTTTATCTCATCTTGAACCCTTAGTATTTCAGTTTGAAGTTCAGAAATATAATTTTGTAAATCCTCAACACTGAAATCATCCAAATTTAATATTTTAACCGTCTTTTGTTTTTCATCAACTTCAAAATAATCTGTCATAGTCATATTTTGTTATATATTATTTTTTGATTATATTATATGAGCCAATTATGAAATATCCTTTGATGCCTAAAGCAACAGCAATATGGTTAGTTGAAAATACAGCTTTAACATTTGATCAAATAGCTGAATTCTGTGGATTACATGAATTAGAAGTTCAAGGAATAGCTGATGGAGAAGTTGCTGTCGGTATGAGAGGTTATGATCCAATTGATAATAATCAATTAACAAAAGAAGAAATTGAAAGATGTGAAAAAGATAATGCAGCTCGTTTGAGTCTTATTAAGTCTGATATAATTGAAGATTTACCACCAAGAAAAAAAGATTCTAAATATACACCTCTTTCTTTAAGACAAGAAAAGCCATATGCTATTTTGTGGCTTATAAAAAGATATCCGACTGAATTAAGTAGTTCTCAAATTGCAAAACTTACCGGCTCAACAAAAAATACAGTAGAGGCTATAAGAAATGGTACATACAGAGAAGCAGTTCTTGAGGCAAAGAGTCCAATGGATGTTGGTTTATGTACTTATAAGGATCTCGAAAGAACTTTAAATAGAACTAGAACAAAAAAAGTAGATCAAGAAAATTAATCATTTTTTATAACGTAATTTAGATAATAGAACATCAAGATCATCCAAAATAATACCATTGAAATAATGAAAATCTGAAAGTTATATATTTTTATAACTCCGATAGGCTCGCCAAGATAATAGGTTAAAGGTCCTAAAACTCCACTTAAAATAATTCCTAAAATTTTATAACTTTTAAAAAAAGTAAGAATTTCATCAAAAAGAGTACTAAAACTAAACCATAAAACAATCATCCATAATGGCAGAGTGCCAAGTTTAGCAATAGTTTCAAAATCGTAAATTTGGAAATAAACTAATAAAGTATCAAAAAAATATCCTGGAACTGAAATCAAAAGTGAAATCTTAATAAATTTTTGTTTATTATGATTAAAATAAAAATAAGTTAGTAAGAAAATAATTCCAACCCAAATGCCCAACATAGAATTAGAAAATTTTGTTTCACCAAATACACAGGCTAACCAAGTTAGTTGATAGCCAGTTAAGACTAAAAATACTTTTAGTTTTTGCATTTCTATTTTTGAATTAAGAAATGAGAAACATCGGTTGAACTATTTGCAAAACCTGTTTCACAATAAGATAGATAAAATTCCCACATTCTTTTAAATTTAATATCAAAACCAAACTGAGATAAATCATTCCAAGATTTTTGAAATTGTTTATTCCACATTTTAAGTGTTTTTGCATAAGAACCACCGAAACTTAGATTTTCAATACATTTTAACCCAACGTGTTTTGCCGAATATTCAAATTGTTTTTTAGTTGGAAGCATTCCACCTGGAAAAATATATTGTTGAATAAAATCTGGTCTGTTTTGATAATCTTTAGCCTTTTTTTCATCAATCGTTATGACTTGTAGTGCAGCCATACCGCCATCGTTGAGAGAATTACGAATTGTATCAAAGTAATTATACCAGTATTTCTTCCCAACTGCTTCAAACATTTCAATTGAAACAATATTTGAATATTTTTTTTTTATATCCCTATAATCTCTGAAAATAACTGATACTTTTTCAGACAAACCTTCATTTTGAATTTTTTCAGACGCATATTCGTATTGTTCCTTAGAAATAGTTATAGCATCTACTGAACAATTGTAATTTTTCGCTACAAATGATGAAAAACCTCCCCATCCACATCCAATTTCTAAAGTTTTAGAATTTGAGTCTAATGATAAAGTTTCAGCAATTTTTCTATATTTATTAAATTGTGCATCCGATAAATTGGTATTCTTATTATCAAAAAGAGCAGAAGAATAGGTCATGGTTTTATCTAACCACTTTTCATAAAAATTATTTCCTAAATCATAATGATATTTAATATTTTTTTTACTCTGTGATTTTGAATTGTTATTTAAAAAATGCTTTAATTTGGCAAAAGTAGCAAAAAAAAGATTAGTATTTATACTTTGTAAAAAATAATTCTCATTTTTGTGAGAAAGTAGTAATAAATTAGTTAAATCGGTACTTGAAAAGTAACCATTCATATAGGCTTCTGCAAAACCTACAGAACCTTTTTTAAAAATTAAATTTAAAAAATTATAATTATGAATTTTTATATTTGCAGATATATCCTCCTCTTTACCGACAAAAACTCTCTCCTCGCCAGTTGGAAATTGAACTGTTAATTTTCCATATCGAATTTTAGATAAAAAGTTTACTAATAATTTTTCAACAGTTTTGTCAAAATTTGTTTTAAAAAAATTCATTTAAAAATTACCTTCAAAACTCACTGTATCATTTGGCTTCTTATTTCGTGCATAATATTTACCACCTTTGTAAATTATTTTTAAAGCCTCATAAAGAATTCCAGCCATTACCTTGAAGCCTAAAAGTGGATTATAATATAAAAATTTAAACATATTTTTTGAGTTAAAATCTATAAATTTGCCATGCTGAGTAGCTGTTAGAACTTTTTTATTATTTTTATCATAAAGATCAATGTTAATATTTATTTTATCTTTTTCCATTCGATTAAAAAATTTATAATTTGCCTCCATTTCTATGAATGGAGATACATAAAACTGCTTTGCACATTCATGAGATAATTTAAAATCTTCAAAATTTACATTTCCTTTAAAAATATAAGTGTGTTGTTCATTAGTCGTATTTTTGACTTCATAGAAAATAGATATTAATTTTTTATCATCATAACAATATAAAATTGATAAAGGATCAAATACATATCCCAAAATTCTTGGAAAACATAATATCATTATATTAAGATGTTTATATTTAATATTAAATTTAGAGAGGGAATCTTTAACGAATGTCTTTATTGACCTTTTGTCTCTATATCCATGATCTTTTTCATAAATAGAAAAAAGATTAAAAGAGTTTAATGAAAAAAGTTTATAGTTTTTACTTAATTGATCAAGATTATCCAAATTAATAAAAAGACTTGGTAACTCATATTTTAATGTGTGTTTAAATGGAATAAATCTTTTATGAATAATGCTAGATAAAAGAATTTGAGAAATCATTTAAAATTAATTTGCAATCTATTATAAAAATTTTTCTCTCTCTTCCAAGGTAAATCACAATTTAACAATTTACAAATATAAGAAGATGATTGAATGCCGTCTTCATGAAAACCATATCCAAGGTAAGCTCCACAGAAAAAAGTATTATTCTTTCCTTGGATTTCCATAACATTTTTTTGAGCTAAAATAGTATCGGTAGTATATATTGGATGATTAAATGATGTTTCGTTAATTATGTTTTTAGGCTTTTTATATGGATTAACAGTTACAAAATAATTTTGTTTAGTTGGTAATTTTTGCAAGAAATTCATCCAATAAGTTAAAGTAAATTTAGAAGATGATGACTTATTTAAAAAATTCCAACTTGACCAAGCAATTTTTGATTTAGGCATTAAAGATTGATCGGAGTGAAGTATTGCTGAATTAGTTGAATATTTAAATTGTGAAAATATTTTTACTTCTTCTTCTGTTGGTTTTTCCAAAATATCCAATACTTGATTTGCATGGGTTGCGAATATTACCTTATGAAATTCTAATATATTATTTTTATCATCTTCTATTTTAATTTTATTATTTTCTCTAATAATTTTTTTAATTTTGAAATTTATTTCATACTCAAAAACATTTTTATTAATAATTTTTTTTATATATTCGTTACTACCACCTTCTACATATTTCCATTGAGGTCTTTTTTTTAAATTAAATAAAGCATGATTTTTAAAAAAATTAATGAATGTTATGAGAGGAAAATTTTTTATATCACTTATATTGCTTGACCATATAGATGAAATCATAGGAAAAATATGATAATTTATTAGGTATGTTGAAAAATTATTAGTTTTTAAAAAATCATTTAAGGTTTTAGTTTGCTCTAAGTCTCTAACATTCAAGCTATTACATAATAAATAAAGTTTTCTTATTTCAAATAACATTTTAAAAAAATTAAAAGAAAACACATTTCTAAAATTAGCAAAAAGAGAAAAGAGATTTTTCCCACTATATTCAATTTGAGGATCTTGATTTGAGACGGCAAAAGACATATCTGAATTTTTACATTTCACATCAAGTAATTTAAAAAAATTTGTTAAATCTGGATAATTATTTTCATTGAATACAATAAACCCTGTATCGACTGGGATTGTCTTTGTTGATTCTTCAACATATATAGTTCTTGTATGTCCGCCCAATCTATTATTTTTTTCAAATAAATAAACATCATATTTAGAAGATAAAAGGTAAGCTGCACTTATTCCTGAAATACCAGAACCAATGATTGCTATTTTTTCTCTCACATCAACTAATAGTTTTAAACGCTGATAGTGCTCTATTTCTTGTTTCTTTTAAATCTACAATTGGTGCTGGATATGAAGTACCAATCTCAAAATTATATTTCTTTTGATCCTCCATAGACATCTCCCAAGGATTATGAATATATTTTTTTGGAATATTATTCAACTCAGGAACAAATTCTTTTACATAATCACCATCTGGATCAAATTTTTGACCCTGCAATATTGGATTAAAAATTCTAAAATATGGACTTGCATCAGCACCACAACCAGAGATCCATTGCCAACCTGCAGAATTAGACCCAACGTCAGCATCAACTAAAGTATCAAAAAACCACTCTTCTCCATTTTTCCAGTGTAACAATAAATTTTTTGTTAGAAACGAGCCTACAATCATTCTTACTCTATTGTGCATCCAGCCTGTTTTATATAGTTGTCTCATTCCAGCATCAACAATTGGAATACCAGTTTTGCCATTATGCCATAATGATAAATTTTTAGCATTTTTAATCCATGGAAATTTATTAAATTTACTTTGTATTGGTTTATGAGTCATAGCTGGATAATGAAATAAAAGATTATAAGAAAAATCTCTCCAACCAAGTTCAGCAAGAAATTTTTTTTTATTTTCAAGATCAATTTTTTTTTCATTATTTACGGTATCATAAACTTCTAAAGCAGATATTTCTCCAAAATGAAGATAAGGTGATAATTTTGAAGTCAAATCTTTATCGGGTCTATCTCTACCAACTGAATAGTTATTTGCTTTTTGCGAAATATATTTTTTTAATTGTAATTTTGCATTACTTTCACCAGGTATCCAATATTTTTGAATTTTTTTGATCCATTGCTCTTTTTTGTTTGTTAGATTTAAATCTTGTATAGTTATTTCATTTTTAAATTTTGAATTGGCGTAGCTTATTTTTATATTTTTAAATTTAATATCTTTTAGTTTTAGTAGTTCATCACAATGCCGCCAGTAAGGAGTAAATACTTTAAAAAAGGTTCCACTTTTATTTTTAATATTCCAAGGTTCATTTAAAAGATATCCATTGTGTGAGTCGCATTCTATTTTAGATGAAGTAACTATAGATTTAATTTTAGTATCTCTTTTAATTGAATATGGATCATATAGTCTATTCCAGGATACATATTTAACATTTGAATTCTTTAGTATTGAAGATATAATTTTCTCTGGATCACCGGCAAATATATTTAATTTGCCATTATATTTTTGTATTGAATCGTGTAAACTAATTAAAGATTTTTCTAACCACCATTTAGATGTGGATCCAATTCTTTGATTTAAATCAAAAATATAAATTGGAATTATCTGATCAACTCTTTTTGAAAGTGATAATAAAGATGGATTTTGTTGTAATCGCAAATCTTGTCTAAACCAATGAATTCCATAAGTGGCTACCATGAGTTTAAATTATGTTAATTTAGAATAAATTAAAGAGGTAAATCTATTATTTACTATGAGGAGGCATTTTTTTCTCTACGAACCAAACGTGTTTTTTTAACACAGGATCATATTTTTTCATTCGAAGCTTTTCAGCAACTTTCAATCCTTTTGTCGGTTTTCTTACAATATACTTAGTTCCTGTTTTTGGATTTTCTTCAGGTACTAGTTGTTTAAGAGCGAATGAAGTTTTTTTTGCCATGAGGTGTCTATACAGAATAATTATATGAAATAAAGTATTATTTATTCATAATCAAAAATTGACTGCTTAATAAAACGGTTAAAATTTCCTCTTTTTTTATCAAGTTTAATTTGTTTATTTCTTTCAAGTAAATTTTTTTTCTTTTCTTCAGATGTTTTATCAAAACAATTATGACAAGATACACCTGATTTATAATATTTATTATAAGTATCTTTAATACTAATGGGTAACCGACAAGCATGACAAAGTTTGTAAGTTCCATCTTTTAATTCATTTTTCAAAGATACTCTTCCATCAAATACGAAACATTCACCATTCCACATTGAATCTTTTTTTGGAGTTTTTTCTAAATACTTTAGTATACCTCCGTCTAACTGAGCAACATTTTTAAAACCCTTCATCATCATATATGATGATGCCTTTTCACACCTGATACCTCCAGTGCAAAACATTGCAATTTTTTTGTCTTTTGACTTATTTAGTTTTTTTTGAACAAAAGATTTAAAGTCAGTGAAACTTTTAGTTTTTGGATTAATTGCCCCTTCAAAAGATCCTATTTTAACCTCAAATTCATTTCTTACATCAATCACAATAGTGTCTTTGTCTTTAATTAGTTGATTCCATTCATTGTATTTAACTTTTTTTCCAGATATTTTTGTAGGATCAGCAAATTTGGTTCTGAGTGTAACTATTTCATTTTTATTTCTAATTTTTAGTTTTTGAAAAGGCATATATTTATATTTTGATCGTTTAAGATTAAGTTTCTCAAAACTAAAATTTTCAAGATATAGAATGAAAGAATTTATGTTTTTCTCTAACCCAGCTATTGATCCATTAATGCCTTCATCAGCAATCAATATTGTACCTTTAATTTTATTAAATTTGCAAAAATCTTTAAGTTTAGTAATGATATCATTTTTATCTTTAATTATTTTGAATTGATAAAAAGTAATTATAGAAAAGTACTTGTTGTTCATTTATCTAATTAATATAAAAAACTTTAAAAATTTATGTCTAAAGAAACCATTAATATTGTTAAAAATTTTCTCAATAGTTATTCTATAGAAACAACTCCAAATGTTTACGAAAAATATGGAGGCTTTTCTGAATTTCTTAATAAAAATCATGACGTTTATATAACTTATTTACCAGATGAAAATTCAAAAAATGTTATTAGAACGGCAAAAAAATTAAAATTAGAAGGTTATGATGTTATACCTCATTTGCCTGCGAGAACTATTGTAAATAAAAATGACTTAGAAAAATATATTGGTGAACTTGCAAATGAATCTGGGTGTTCAAAAATTTTAATTATTGGTGGTGGTGGAAATCAAGCTGGCGAAATCTCTTCCTCAATTGATGTTTTAAAAACAGATTTTCTTTCAAAATATAATTATCAATTTGTAGGTGTGGCTGGACATCCCGAAGGAAGCCCAGATATTTCAAATGAAAATTTAGATTTAGCAATTAAACAGAAGAATGATTTTGCAAAAAATGTTGATTTTAAAATGTATTTAGCAACACAATTTTTTTTTGAAGCTAAATCTTTAATCGACTGGGAAAAACACTTAGTAAAAATTGGAAATAAATTACCAATCCACGCTGGGATACCAGGTCCTGCCTCTATTAAAACATTAGTAAATTATGCAAGGTCTTGCGGTATTGGAAATTCTTTAAGATTTATTACAAAACAGGCTTTTAACTTAACTAAACTTGCAACATTGAGCACTCCTGACAAATTAATTTATGATCTTGCTGAACATAGCGAAATAAACAAAGACTCTAAACTTGAAAAAATACACTTCTATGCGTTTGGTGGTATGAAAAAAACATCAGAGTGGTTAAATCAATTTAATAACTCAGATTTTTCTTATAATAATAAACAGAAATTCGAGTTAAATTAGCTTCTTCACAATTTTTTTATCTTTTAATGAAACAAAAGTTGTTTGATATTTAAGTTAATTTATAGATTAAGAATCTAATAATTAAGGAGTCTCATGTCAGATATTGAAATAGCAAGAAAAGCTAAAATGAAACCTATTAGTGAAATTCTAAAAGGGCTTGATGTACCAGACACACCTGAAGCATTCAGTCCTATGGGTCGTCATATAGCAAAAATAAACTTGGAATACATAGAGTCACTTAATAAAAATAAAGATGGTAAACTTGTTCTAGTCTCAGCAATAACTCCAACACCAGCAGGAGAAGGTAAAACAACAACTTCTGTTGGATTAAGTGATGGTCTTAATAAACTAGGAAAGAAATCAATAGTTTGTTTAAGAGAGCCGAGTCTTGGACCATCATTCGGTATGAAAGGTGGGGCAGCTGGTGGAGGCTATGCTCAAGTAGTACCAATGGAGCAAATTAATTTACATTTTACTGGAGATTTTCATGCAATTACATCCGCTCATAATTTACTTTCTGCATTAATTGATAATCATATCTACTGGGGAAATAAATTAAATATTGATGTTAGAAGGGTTGTTTGGAAGAGAGTAATGGATATGAATGATAGATCACTTAGATCTATTGTTGTTGATTTAGGAGGAGTTGCAAATGGATATCCTAGACAAGATGGTTTTGATATTACTGTTGCATCGGAGATAATGGCAATTTTCTGCTTAGCAAAGGATTTAAAAGATCTTGAAGAGAGAATTGGAAATATAACTATTGCTTATACACGAGACAAAAAAGCTATTTATGCAAAAGATTTAAAGGCAGAGGGTCCAATGACAGTATTATTAAAAGATGCCATTAGGCCCAACATAACACAAACGTTAGAAAATAATCCTGCTATAATTCATGGTGGGCCATTTGCAAATATTGCTCATGGTTGCAATTCTGTAATTGCGACTAAAGCTAGTTTAAAATTAAGTGATTACGTTGTAACTGAAGCAGGCTTTGGAGCTGATCTAGGAGCAGAAAAATTCCTTGATATAAAATGTAGAAAATCAAATTTAAAACCTGATTGTGTGGTTTTGGTAGCTACAATTAGAGCACTAAAAATGCATGGCGATGTTTCAAAAGAAGATTTAAAAAATGAAAATGTAAATGCTCTTAAAAAAGGTTTAGTAAATCTAGAAAGACATATTAATAATGTTAGAAAATTTGGATTACCAGTAACTGTTGCTATTAATCATTTTGTCACTGATTCTAAAGCTGAAGTTGATGCCGTTCTAAGTTTTTGTACAACTCAAGGAGTCAAGGCTTCTATGTGTACTCACTGGTCCGACGGTGGTGATGGTGCAACTGAATTAGCTCAAAATGTAATAGATATTTGTGAAGATAATAAGAATACATTTAAATTTTTATATGAAGATGATTTAACTCTATTCAAAAAAATAGAAAAAATTGCACAAGAGATTTATCACGCAAGTGAAGTTGTGGCAGACACGAAAGTACGTCAACAATTGAAGGATTTTGAAACTAAAGGATTTGGCAAATTACCTGTTTGCATTGCAAAGACTCAATATAGTTTTTCAACTGACCCTAATTTAAAAGGTGCCCCTACTGGCCACGTTTTACCTATTAGAGAGGTAAGATTGTCATCAGGAGCAGAATTTATAGTAGTTGTTTGCGGTGATATTATGACCATGCCGGGTCTACCAAGTGTTCCTGCGGCAAATTCGATAAAGCTAAATGACCATGGAGAAATTGAAGGTCTATTTTAAAACTGCTATAAAGAGTTATAATGTTTAATAATAATAAATACTCATTTCTTTCTATTGCTAGAAACGCTTTTAGTCATCATGAGAATTGGCAAAAGACGTGGAATAGTCCTGAACCAAAAAAAAGTTATGATGCAATAATAGTAGGTGGCGGTGGACACGGTTTAACTACTGCTTACTATTTAGCAAAAAACCATGGAATTAATAATATTGCAGTAATTGAAAAAGGTTGGATAGGTGGGGGAAATACAGGAAGAAATACCACTATAATTAGATCAAACTATTTATGGGATCAAAGTGCAGCTTTGTACGAGCATGCATTAAAACTTTGGGAAGGTATGTCTCAAGAATTAAATTACAACGTAATGTTTTCTCAAAGGGGAGTTTTGAATGTTGCTCATAATCTTCATGATGTAAGAGAATTAAAAAGACGGTGGCATGCAAACAGACTAAATGATATTGATTGTGAATGGCTTGATACAAAGAAAGTTAAAGAATTTTGTCCAATAATAAATACTTCACCAAACATTAGATATCCTGTTTTAGGAGCAACACTACAAAGAAGAGCAGGAACTGCAAGACATGATGCTGTTGCATGGGGTTATGCAAGAGGAGCTGATGAAATGGGGGTTGATATAATACAAAATTGTGAAGTAACTGGTATTAATGTAAAAAATGGAAATGTAACTGGTATTGAGACAACAAAAGGAACTATTAATTCAAATAAAATTGGAATAGCTGCTGCAGGTCATACCAGTGTTATTGCCAATATGGCTGGAATTAAATTACCTTTAGAGAGTAAGCCATTGCAAGCTCTAGTTTCAGAACCAGTAAAACCAGTTATTGATACTGTAGTAATGTCCAATACAATTCATGCGTATGTATCTCAATCAGATAAAGGAGAATTAGTTATTGGTGCTGGAACAGATGGATATACATCATATACTCAAAGAGGTGGCTTTAACATTGTTGAAGATACTTTAATGGCGATCGTTGAATTGTTTCCAATATTTTCTAGAATGAAAATGCTTCGTCATTGGGGAGGGATTGTAGATATATGTCCTGATGCAAGCCCCATTATCAGTAAAACTCACATAAACGGACTATATTTTAATTGTGGTTGGGGAACAGGTGGTTTCAAAGCAACACCAGGTTCTGGTTGGGTATTTGCTCACACTATAGCTAATGATCAAGCACATGAATTAAATGCTCCTTTTACAATAAATAGATTTTCTAGTGGTGAATTAGTTGATGAACATGGTGCAGCTGCCGTAGCACATTAAATTATGTTTTTAATAAATTGCCCATACTGTGGAGAAAGAGATCAAGCTGAATTTTCTTGTGGAGGTGAGGCACATATTGCAAGACCAAAAAATCCTCCTGAACTCTCTGATGATCAATGGGCAGAATATTTATTTTTGCGAAAGAATGAAAAAGGTATTCATTATGAAAGATGGAACCATGAATATGGATGCAGACAATGGTTTAATTTAGCAAGAAATACAGCAACTGATGAAATTCTTGCAGTATATAAGATGGGAGAAGCTCCTCCTAAATTAAAAGCAAATATTCCAGCTACTCCTTCAGGTGAGCCAAGTATTGGATCAGGGAATTTATCAACATTGAAAAAAGATAGATTTTAAAAATAAAGATGCGATACAAAAATAATAAAAATATAGAAAATAATAAGTCTGTTAGGTTCTATTTTGATAATAAAGAATATTTTGGATTTGAAGGTGACACCCTAGCTTCAGCACTTCTTGCAAATGATGTTCACTTAGTTGGAAGAAGTTTTAAATATCATCGACCGCGGGGTATTTATACCGCAGGTAGTGAAGAACCTAATGGAATAGTTCAGCTTGAGACCAAAGAATATACCGAACCTAATAGAAGAGTAACTGAAATCGAGATATATGATGGGTTAAAAGCTTTTAGTCAAAATAATTGGCCGTCAGTGAAATTTGATGCTGGCGCTATCAATGATTTACTATCTCCATTTTTTCCTGCAGGCTTTTATTACAAGACCTTTATGTGGCCGCCAAAGTTTTGGAAAGCATATGAGTTTTTTATAAGACACGCTGCAGGACTTGGTAAATCTCCAAAAAAAGATGATCCCCACAAATACGAACATTTTCATTATCATTGTGATGTCCTAGTTGTTGGAGCAGGAGTGAGTGGATTAATTTCAGCAGAAATTGCAGCAAATAATAATTATAAAGTATTACTTATTGAGCAAGAAGATGATCTCGGAGGTGAAATTTTATCTACAAGAAATCAAGATATTAAAATAGATAACTTGCCAATTAATGAATGGAAAAATAAAATCGTTGATAAACTTTCTAAAAATTCAAATATAAAAATAGTAAAAAATACAACTTGTTTTGCTTATTTAAATTATAATTTATTATTAGCTGTCCAAGAAATTGATCCAGAAAAAGGATTATATAAAAAAAATGATATTAAAGAAAGAATTTGGAAAATTAGATCAAAGAAAGTTATTTTAGCAACAGGCACAATAGAAAGACCAATAATTTTTAACAATAATGATAGGCCTGGTATTATGCTTTCTAACAGTGCGAAAAAATACTTAAATAAGTATGGAGTTGCACCTGGAAAAAATTTAGTTTTTTTTACAAACAATGATAGTGCCTATGAAACTGCAATAGATTTTTTTGAACAAGGCATAAAAGTAGAAGCTATTGTCGATACAAGAGATAGTAGTGATGGATATTATCCTAAAAAAGCAAATAAATTAGGTATTACTATACTAAAAGGTTATGAAATTAGTGATACTGTTGGAAGATTAAAAATTAGAGAAGTTAAATTAAGAAAAATAAAAACTGAAAACAATAATGAAAAATCTTCTATTAATATAAAATGCGATCTTTTGGCAATTGCTGGTGGTTGGACTCCTACTGTTCATTTATTTACTCAATCAAAAGGAAAACTCAAATTTAGAGATGTAGATGGAAGTTTTATTCCTAATGAAGTTTATCAAGATACATTGTGTGTTGGCAGTTGTAATGGTGACTATAATTTAAATGAAATATTAATAAAAACTGAAGAAGATACATATAAATATTTAAATGATAATCAGCAAAATGAACTTGGTGAAGTAAATTATAAATCAGATAATATGAAGCATGGCAAACACGAAAATGTTTGGATTACATCAAAGAACAGTATCTCAAGAACAAAAATGTTTGTAGATTTTCAAAACGATGTAACAGCAAAAGATATTAAACTAGCTTTAAAAGAGGGTTTTCAATCTATTGAACATGTCAAACGATATACAACTACAGGAATGGCAACTGATCAAGGCAAGACCAGTAATGTTAATGCACTTGGAATAATATCAGAATTAACAAATACTGAAATCTCTGAATTAGGTACAACAACATTTCGTTTACCCTATAAACCCGTAACATTTGGAGCAATTGCTGGGCGTCATGTTAAAGAATTTTTTGATTTGGAGAGAACAAGCCCAATGCATCAATGGCATATTGATAATAAAGCTTTATTCGAGGACGTAGGCCAATGGAAAAGAGCCTGGTATTATCCTCAAAAGAATGAAAGTTTTCAATCTGCCTTAAATAGAGAGGTAAAAGCAACTAGAGATAGTCTAGGAATATTAGATGCATCAACTCTTGGTAAAATAGATATTAAGGGTAGAGATGTAAGCGAATTTTTAAATAGAGTTTACACAAATTCATGGTCAAAATTAGAAATTGGAAAATGTCGATATGGTGTAATGTTAGGTGACGATGGAATGGTTATTGATGATGGTGTAACAACTAGATTAGATGAGTATCACTATCTTATGTCAACAACTACAGGAAATGCGGCATCAGTAATGTCAAAATTAGAAGATTGGTTACAAACAGAATGGCCAGAATTAGAAGTATATTTAACATCCATAACAGAAAACTATGGAACGATAAGCTTAAATGGCCCAAATTCAAAAAATTTAATGCAAATACTAGTTCCAGATTTTGATTTTTCAAAAGAAAATTTTCCTCATATGAGTTTTAAGAATATTAATATTAACGGAATAAAATGTAGAGTCATGCGTATAAGTTTCACTGGGGAAATGTGTTATGAAATAAATGTGCCATCTGGCTATGCTAAAAATCTTTGGGAACTTTGTATAGATAAAGGTAAAGAATTTAATATTACGCCATATGGTACTGAAGCGATGCATGTACTTCGTGCTGAAAAAGGATTTATTATTGTTGGTCAAGAAACAGATGGATCAGTGACACCAGTAGATCTGGATATGGACTGGATAGTTAGTAAGAAGAAATATGATTTTATTGGTAAAAGGGCATTATATAGAAGTGATACTATTAAAAAAGATAGGAAACAATTAGTTGGATTAAGAACTAAAGATCCAAATAAGGTTCTTGAAGAAGGATCTCAATTGGTTGAAGAAATAACTGCCCTACCTATGAAAATGGTTGGTCACGTGACCTCTAGTTACTATTCACCTAATTTAAAAAGCTCTTTTGCTTTAGCTTTAATCAAAGGTGGTCTTGAAAAAAAAGGGAGTGTTTTAATTGCTCCAATGGAAAATGAAAATATTGAAGTAGAAATTACTAGTCCAATATTTATTGATCCTGAGAATCAAAGGGTTAATCAATGAGTTTAACTTACAGTAATGTTTTGAATATAAATAAAAAAAATTACAATGGAGTAACAATAGAAGAAAAAGCTCTATCAGGTAAAATAAATATACGAGGTAAAAATTCAGATAAAGAATTTATGAAAAATATAGGCTCAGTATTAAACCTGGTTTTACCAATTGAGCCAAATGTAAGAATTTTTAATAATAATATTAGTATTATGTGGCTTGGTCCTAATGAATGGTTAGTCGAAACACCAGAAAATGAGAAAGATGAAATTATTTCTCTATTAGAATCTAAACTTAATCCAGAAAAAACAGCAATAACTGATGTTTCATTTAATAAAACTGTTTTACGGCTTGAAGGGGAAAAGGTATTTATTTTACTTTCTAAATTTCTTGTCGCGAACTTAGAAAAAATTTTGGAAACTAATTTTTCTGTAGCTCAAACTATATTTATAAAAATTCCAATACTTTTTATTAGAAATAATACTTATAAAGAAGAAACTTCATTAGATTTACATTTAAACAGATCACATGCAAAATATGTTTATGATTTATTAGTTGATGGTAGTAAAAATCTTAATATTTAATTTATTTTTTATCTTAATTTCATTAAGCACAGTATCATCTGGTAAAACTATATTTGGAAAAGCAAAAGTAATTGATGGTGATACTATACATATTAATAAAAATAAAATAAGGCTGCATGCTATTGATGCCCCTGAAACAAATCAAACATGTAATAAAAATAGTAAAGTCTGGAATTGTGGTGTGGAATCAACAAAGTTCTTAAAGGAATTAATTGGTAATAATAAAATTGAATGCATAACAAAAGGTAAGGATCGATATAATAGATTTATTGGAATCTGCTATAAAGATAATTTAGATTTAAATAGTGCAATGGTTCTGAATGGATGGGCGATAGCTTATCGCTATTATTCAAAAGATTATATTGAAGAAGAAGAAGAAGCAAAACGAGATAAAAAGGGTATATGGATTGGAAATTTTGAAGAACCCTATTTATTCAGAAAGAAAAATAAATAATCAACCATGATGTTGGGAATCTTTTAAATAAATTAAATCTTCTATTTCTTTATCTTTATTTTTAATTATTTTTTTTAGCTCATTTAATTCATTTTCGATACTTCGATTTTTTTGTTCAATTTGTCTAAGTTCTGATTTTAGTATTGAATTTTCAATATTTACTTCTTCCATATCTTCAGTTGATGCAGAACTTTCTAATTCTATTTCTAATTTTTGAACAAGATCTTCATATTTTGACAGTTGTTTATTTAATTCAGTTATTTTATTTTCAAGTGTGTTAAGTTTATCAATACTTTCTGAATTGTTTTCTAAAGAGTTATTTTCTAGATCTGATATATTGTTTAGAGATTGTTCATAATCACTCTTAATTGTATCGAATGATTCATTTAAATTGCTTATTTCTTCACGTAAGTTTTTTATTTGATCATCTCTAAATTTTAATCGCTGATCTTTTTGGAATATCTCAAGTTTAAGTTCTTGTATTTCAGATCTTAAACTTGATTCATCAACGACATTACTAGGAATGATTTCAATAGGTGGCTCAGTTTGATCAGTTGAAAAATCTAAAGAAGGCAAATAGAAAAAAAAACCAAAGATAGCTATAATTGAAATGACTAGTAAGATTCTGTTTCTTCTTCTTCTTCTTGCTTGTAAACCAACAAAACCTACCATACGAACTCTATAAAACGGTAAGTATAAAAAATAAATATTTAATTATTAAATTGTGGGTCTAAAGAATATGTAGTTGACCTTAAGTACTGAGTAATTTTTTTGATATCTCCAATTTTTACAAGGTTTTCGTAAGGTATAAGTGAACCAAAGTACATATAGATATCATCACCTATCTTTCTTTTCAGTTCATACATACATAAAGAGTATCTAAATGTTTGTCCTATTTTATTAGCAATGTGGTAAAGTTGACTATTTTGACCGTCAAAAAAAATTGGTAACACAGGGCTTTTAGTTTTAAGAACTAGTTTCGATACCCATTGTTTCCACTCACCATCGTCAGCTTTTGTATTTTTTTTTAAGTTTTGTTTAGTTGCTATCGTTCCTGAAGGAAAAAGAACTAGAACACCTTCATTATGCAAAACTTTTTCAGCTTCTTTACGCGTATTAATATTAGTTATTAGAGCTTCTCTATTTTCATTAAAATCAATTGGTAATATTTTGTCTTTTACTGCCTCTGCTTGCCTTAAGACTTTATGTGTAATCATTTTATAATCTTGTCTAACTTTTGAAATTGCTGAACATATGGATACGCCATCTGCAACTCCAAAAGCATGATTTGCTATAACAATTAATTTTCCTTTTTTTGGAATATAACTACCGTCCTGAAAATTAGTTATTAAAGTAAAATTTAATTTATCTACTGCATCATCCCAAAAAAGCTCAGGAGGTCTATTTTCAGATAAATATTCATCATATAATTTTTTTAATTTTAATTTTCCTGTTAATAATTCAGTAATCTTAATAAATATTTGACCAATAAAATTTACTTCCGCTGTTGCAAATGTAAATACAATTTTATTTTTATTCATAATGAAAATGAATCAATTTAAATAAAATAAGTTTTTTTCAAATATATTACATATTTGCATAATTTGGTCCCCCACTACCTTCAGGTACAACCCAATTTATGTTTTGTGATGGCTCTTTAATATCACATGTTTTACAATGAATACAGTTTTGTGCATTAATTACAAATTTAGGATTTTGAATATCTGTCTTATCAATCTCATATACACCAGCAGGACAATATCTTTGAGATGGTTCATCATAAGCATTTAAAGTAAATTTTATTGGTAATTCCTTATCCTTTAATTGTAAATGAACTGGCTGATCAGCTTCATGGTTAGTTCCAGTCAAATAAACAGAACTGGTTTTATCAAAAGTAAATATTCCATCATATTTTGGATAATCTATTTTTTTTGAATCTTTTGCTAATTGTAAAGCTTCATGATCAGCATGTTTGTGTTTTAGTGTAAAAGGAAGCTTGCCTCTAAATATTATTTGATCAATACCTGTAAATATTATTGCAGGTATTAGCCCCCAATTAAAACTAGGTTTTACGTTCCTTGCTGCAAACAATTCTTTATAAAGCCATGAACGTTTAAATTTATCTTCATATGCTGCAAGAGATACAGATTTACTTAAATAATCATTAATTGTTTCAGCAGCTATAATTCCACTTTTCATTGCAGTATGAGAACCTTTAATCTTTGGCATATTTAAGGTGCCTGCATCGCATCCAACCAGTAATCCGCCCGGCATATACATTTTAGGTAAACTTTGAATACCACCTTCAATAAGTGCTCTTGCTCCATACGCGATACGTTTTCCATTGGTAAGAATTTTCTTAATTGCTGGGTGAGTTTTAAATTTTTGAAATTCATCATAAGGTGATAAATAAGGATTTTTATAATCAAGACCGATTACGTATCCTAAAAAAATTTGTTTATTTTCAGCATGGTAACAAAAACTACCGCCATAAGTTGCATTATCTAATGGCCATCCAGCAGTATGCATGACAAGACCTTCTTCATGCTGACTTTCATCTACTTCCCAAATTTCTTTAAACCCAATTCCGTATTGTTGTGGTGATTTATCTTTCGATAAATTATATTTTTTAATTAATTCTTTACCTAAGTGACCTCTGCAACCTTCAGCAAATACTGTTACTTTAGCGTTAATATTAATACCTGGTTCAAAACTGTCTTTTTTGTTACCATCTTTATCAATACCCATATCACCTGTTTGAACACCAATTACACGATCATCGTCTGAATATAATATTTTAGATGCTGCAAATCCTGGAAAAATTTCTACTCCTAAACTTTCAGCCTCACTTGCAAGCCATCTACATAAATTTGCAAGACTAATGATATAATTCTTATGATTTTTTTGAACACTGGGAAGAAGCCATGTAGGCCAATTTAACGAGCCTTTCTTAGATAAGAATAAAAACTTTTCTTTTGTTACTTTAGTTTTAATTGGTGAGTCTTTACTTCTCCAATCAGGTATTAATTCATCGAGTGCTCTTGTTTCAAACACATTACCACTTAAAATATGGGCTCCTACCTCTGATCCCTTTTCTAATATACAAACATTAATTTCTGGGTTCAGCTGTTTTAGTTTAATTGCAGTTGAAAGGCCTGATGGACCAGCACCTACCACTACAACATCATAGTCCATTGACTCGCGTTCTACTTCCATTTTATTTATTGTAATAAATTAATTTATTGTTGAATAGTATTTAATTTATCTAGTTCAGAAGATAATTCAGGCAATGCCTCAAATAAATCAGCGTTTAATCCATAGTCAGCGACATTAAATATTGGTGCTTCTTCATCTTTATTGATTGCAACAATTACCTTACTTTCTTTCATACCCGCTAAGTGTTGTATTGCACCAGAAATTCCGACGGCAATATACAAATCTGGGACAACTACTTTGCCAGTTTGCCCAACTTGATAATCATTAGAAACATAACCAGCATCTACAGCAGCACGAGAAGCACCAACTGCCGCATTAAGCTTATCTGCTATTTCATTTAAAAGTTTAAAATTTTCGGCACTTTGTAATCCTCTGCCACCAGATATCACAACTCGAGCAGTACTTAACTCTGGTCTTTCAGATTGAGATTCTTCTCTATCTATAAATTCAACACTGCCACTATCATTATCAAAAGAAATATTTTCGACCTGTTCTTTTCCACCGCTAGTTTCTACAGGATCAAACGATGTTGGTCTTACTGTTACTACTTTAATCTTGTCATTTGATTTAACTGTTGCAATAGCGTTACCAGCGTAAATTGGCCTCATAAAAGTATCGGAGCTTATTATTTTTATAACATCACTAACTTGTGCAATATCTAGTTTAACCGCAATTCTAGGAAAAATATTTTTACCAAATGTTGTCGCAGGTGCCATTATGTGGGAATAATTATTAGCCAAAGATACAACGATAGGCTCAATGTTTTCAGCAATTGGGTTTTTAAGTTTTTCATTATTGGCTAAATATACTTTTGAAACCTTTTCACATTTAGAGATATTTTTAGCTAACTCTTCACATTCATAACCAGTTACCAAAACATGGATATCTTGATCTATTTGGGATGCTGCAGATATAGTATTTAAGGTTGATGATTTGATATCTATATTATTATGCTCTGCTAATACTAGTATTGTCATATAACTTTTGCCTCATGTTTAAGTTTTTGAACCAGTTCGGCAACATCATTTACCATAATTCCTTTTTGTCTAACAGTTGGTTCTTCTACTTTTATTTGTTCAATCCTAGGTTCTATATTTATACCAAGTGAAGATGCATCTTTTGTATCAATTGGTTTTTTCTTTGCTTTCATTATGTTTGGTAAAGAGGCATATCTAGGTTCATTCAGTCGAAGATCACATGATGCTACAAATGGTATAGAAACTTTTATCCTTTCCAAACCTTCATCAATTTCTCTAGTAACGATTGCATTTTGCCCCTCGATTTCAATTTTAGATGCGAAAGTAGCCTGAGGCCAATTAAGTAAAGCAGATGTCATTTGACCAGTTTGATTACAATCATCATCGATAGCTTGTTTTCCCATTAAAATAATTGATGGTTTTTCTTCTTCAGCAACTTTAGAAATTATTTTTGAAATAGCTAGAGGCTCAAGGTCATTGTCTGTTTTAATATGTATACCCCTATCAGCTCCCATTGCTAATGCAGTTCGTATAGTTTCTTGAGCTTTATCATTACCTATAGTAAGAATTATAATCTCGTCTGCTTTACCAGCTTCTTTTATTCGTAGAGCTTCTTCTACTGCGTTTTCATCAGGAGGATTCATAGACATTTTTACATTATCTTTTTCAACTCCTGAACCATCAGTTTTAACCCTGATTTGAACATTATAATCTATGACTCTTTTTACGGTGACAAGTAACTTCATACTATTGTTTTAGTTTTTCATTTTTAGGATCATAAGGACTATCCTCTATAACAGTTACATTGTATTTTTTATCTAGTATATCCATTTCTAATTTTTGACCAACGTCAGCAAATTGAGGGTCTACCATACCAATAGCTAATGATTTTTTCACTCTAAAACCATAGTTACCTCCTGTCGCACGACCTATAACCTTTCCATTAATATAGATTGGATTATTACCTAAAGCATCCGCATCTTCAACATCATGAACCTCTAAAGTTACCATTTTGTTTTTAAAACCATTTTGCTGCCATTTAACAAGAGAATCTCTTCCAATAAAATTCCCTTTATTTAAATGTACAAATCTATCTAACCCAGACTCAAAAGCTGCGTATTCTATAGACATTTCTGTACCAACCAATTTATATGTTTTTTCAACTCGTAAGCTTTCCATCGCTCTAATACCAAATGGTTTAAGTCCATGATCTTTTCCTACTTCCATTAATTTATCAAAAATATGGTTTTGATATTCAATTGGATGGTGTAATTCCCATCCAAGTTCTCCAACAAAATTCATACGCATAGCAATACTAGGGGCTAAACCTACATTGATTTTTTTTGACGATAGCCAAGGAAAATTTTCATTAGATAAATCAGTCTTGGTAACCTTAGAGAGAATATCTCTTGATTTAGGTCCTGCTAAAACAAGGACACCCATACTATTAGTTAAATTTTCGTAAATTACTGATCCATCTTTGGGCATCCATTTATGAATCCAATCATGATCTAATCGTTGAAACGCTCCTGCTGAAACTAAATAAAAAGAATTTTCTTTTTCTTTTCCAATTGTGAATTCTGAATGAACTCCTCCAGCAGTGTTTAATGCATGACAAAGATTAACTCTTCCAATTTTTTTAGGAATTTTGTTAGCTACTAAATAGTCTAGAAACTCTTCTGCGCCAGGTCCTGAAATCCGACATTTAGCAAAGGCAGTCATATCTAGAAGACCAGCATTATCCTGAACATTCAAGCACTCGTTGCCAACATGTTCAAACCATTTTGATCTTCTAAATGACCAATCATCTTTTTGTAATTCTTTTGAAGGTGCAAACCAGTTAGCACGCTCCCAACCAAACTTTTGACCAAAAACTGCACCAAGATTTTTTAATCTATCATAACAAGGAGCTTGTCTTAATGGACGTCCCTCTTCTCTTTCTTCATCAGGATAGTGGACTGTAAAGACATTAGCGTAAGCTTCTTCATTCTTTTTAATCAAATATGCCTCTGTTGCATAATCACCAAATCTTCTAGGATCTACACCTAACATATCAATTGTAGGTTCACCGTCTACTATCCATTCGGCAATTTGCCATCCAGCTCCACCCGCTGCAGTAATTCCAAAACTATGACCTTCATTTAACCAGAAATTTTTAAGTCCCCATGCTGGTCCAACAATTGGACTTCCATCTGGTGTATAACAAATAGCACCATTGTAAACTTTCTTAACTCCAACTTCTCCAAAAATAGGAACGCGGTGCATTGCTGATTCAATATGAGGTTCTAAACGCTCTAGATCTTCTTGAAATAATTCGAATTCAGATTCTTTGTCAGGTCCATCTACATAGCAAACGGGAGCTCCTTTTTCATAAGGTCCTAATATCAATCCTCCTCTTTCTTCACGCATGTACCAAGAACTATCAGAATCTCGTAAGACACCCATTTCAGGAAGTCCTTGTTCTTTTCTTTTTAATATTTCAGGATGATCGTCAGTCACTATGTATTGGTGTTCAACAGGTATAACTGGAATATCAAGCCCTACCATCTTTCCAGTCTGTCGCGCAAAATTACCACTACATGAAACTACATGCTCACATTCAATAGATCCTTTATCAGTTTCTACAATCCATAAATCATCTTTATTTTTTTTAATCCCTGTTACAGAAGTGTTTCTATAAATTTCTGCACCTTTATCTCTTGCTCCTTTTGCAAGAGCCTGAGTTAGATCGGCTGGTTGAATGTATCCATCTTCAGGATGTTGAATTGCACCTATCAATCCATCTGTATTACAAAGTGGCCAAATTTCTTTTACTTGTTCAGGTGTTAAAAATTTTACATCAACACCTATTGTTTTTGCAACTCCTGAATATTGATAATACTCATCCATTCTATCTTGAGTAGTTGCTAAACGAATATTTGAAACCACACTAAAACCAACTTTTTGTCCAGTTTCTTCTTCAAGAGTTTTATAAAGTTTGACTGCGTATTTATGCAATTGACCTACCGAATAACTCATATTGAATAATGGAAGTAACCCTGCAGCATGCCAGGTTGATCCTGAAGTTAATTCTTTTCTTTCAACCAGAACTACATCTGACCAACCCTTTTTGGCTAAATGATAAAGAGTGCTAACGCCTACAGCACCACCACCGATGACAACTACTTTTGACTTTGATTTCATTATTACTATTTAATACTGTACTTCATTAATCATATTAAATAAGGTGGGTCAATCATGAGATACTTCAAAAAAATAATTTTGGTGGTTATAATGAGTGCGTTTATTTGTCTTCCTGTTAAGGCTGAAATGACTCTTAAAGAATTATTTTTTGATGAGTCTAAGCCTTTTCATTTAAAAATATTAGATGTTATTCCAGAGGAAGGAATTGTTCAAATTGGTAATGAAAATGCAAAAAATACTATTATTGAATTTATGGATTATTTTTGCGGATATTGTAAAAAAGTCCATCCTGAATTGCTTCAAATTGCAAACGAAAGACAGGATACAAGAATAATCTTCCTGCAACATCCAATTTTAAGCGAGTCTTCTAAATTACTAGCAAATATGGTTATAGCTGCAAACATGCAGAACAAGGGTATCGATTTTCATAATGCATTGTTTGAAGTTGAAGGAAATTTAAATAATGCAAAACTAAAACAGATAATTGAAAACCTTGAATTAAATGATGCTAAATTAAATATCGATATGACAAAAGAAAGTGTTAATAATATTGTAAGACTGAGTTCTTTTTTAGCTAATGGATCGGGCGCTCGTGGTACTCCTACTTTTTTTGTAAATGAAGAACTTGTTGTTGGTTATATCTCTATTGATAGAATAAAAGCTTTATTAAAATAAAGAAGCCCTATTAATTAAATAGAGCTTCTTAAAATATTTTATTTATCTACTACTTCTCTAGTATTAGCGTTGTGTGATTCAGTAAAAGGAATTGGCACAACTTCTGCATCTACTGGCACACCAGGTGTATCTGCATATTGATCAGGTAAATGAACCTTGAATTTACGACCAAAATTTCCAATAGGAAAACCATTTTTATTTAGAGTTCCATCAAATGGTACATAGCCCATAGCAATGTTTCTTCCTTGCTCAGGATGATACCAGGGAGAAGTTATAAATCCACAAGGTTCATTGCCATCTTCTGAAACAAGCCAAAAATCAGGAGCATATTCTTCAATAGGTTTTCCACCTAAGCTTAATCCAACTAACTGAAGCTTGTATGGTTTTTTTCCTTCTTTTAAATCAGCTTTCATCTTTTCAAGAACAGTTTTTCCAACATAATCAGAAGTTTTATTCCACTCACCTTTACCAGATAAAGATACTTGATAGCCTAAATTACATTGAAAAGGATTATGCTGATTATCCATATCTTGACCCCAAGATAAAATTCCTGCTTGAATTCTACGGTGATGAGCTGGAGCTATAACCATAAGATTATGTTTTTTTCCTGCCTCTAAAACAGCATTCCACATATCATCAGCATATTTTGTTGAGTCGTATAAATAAATTTCAAATCCTGCTTCTCCAGAAAAACCTGTTTGAGAAATTATACAATCTCTTCCCCCTACTTTCGCAGCAGCAAGTCCATAGAATGGCATTTCATCAACTTTAACTTGATCACCTATTAAATCATTCATCAAAGCGTGCGCTTTAGGACCTTGAATTTGAACTGGGCTTACATCAATTTCATCAATATGGACATTAAATCTATTATCATGATTTACACCTTGCAAATACAAACCAATGTCTGAGTCAGATAAAGAAAACCAAAACTCATCCTTAGAAATTCTTAGAAGAATAGGGTCGTTTAAAACACCACCATATTGATTACAAAGAATTACATATCTTCCTCTCATTGGAGATATTTTTGTTGCATCTCTTGTTATAACGTAATCGACAAAAGCCTCAGCATCAGGGCCTTTTACTTGAATTTGTCTTTCAACTGCAACATTCCACATGGTAACATGATTTTTAATTGCCTCATACTCAACCATTGCTCCACCATCTTCTGGTTTTACATAACCCCTCGGATGATAAATTCTATTATAAACTGTTGCTCTCCAACATCCCGCCTCCATTGACAAATGCCAATAAGGTGATTTTCTCACTCTGGTTGAAATAAGCATTTGAACTGGTGTAGGACCACTTTGTCTTAAATTGTAGGGAACCTTTCTGTCCGATTGATCCACCGACGTAGAATGTTTAATCATTATAAACTCCTTAAATAAATATGCTAATTCTGTATTTAATCTTTAAATACTCTGCAATGATAAAATGTCTATGATACAAAAAAAATGGTGGACCTTAATTCGGTCAAAATTTTGTCTTAGTTTTGACAGCTAAACTTAATAATAAAACTTTATGAAATTTAAATACTTAATATCAATTATCTCTATTCTAATTATTTTAACAGGATGCTCTGCTAGCTATAAAGAACTATCTAAAATGGAAACTAGTAAGCCAAGAAACTTTCAAGAATACTTATTGTCCGAATACAAAAAAAGAGCTACTTTTGAAGCAGAAGAGATGCATGATTGGAATTCAACAAAACTATATTCTGAAAAAGCTCTCAAGAGTTTAGAAACTGATGAAATATATCCAGAAGATATTTCATATTGGAAACTGCCAAAAGAAAATATCAAGGAAATAAGAATTGCATATGATAACCTTAAGATAATTTATAATGATGCAAAAAAAATTGATCCTTTAAATTTAGCGAAAGCTATTTCATCATTAGATTGCTGGTCAGAACAACAGGAAGAAAATTGGCAAACATGGGATATTAATAGTTGCAAGAATGATTTCTTGAACGCCATACATAATATTTATGAAAAAATATCGGCTCAGGAAAACGAGCAAGAAACTTCAAGTGAGAAGGAAAATAATTTAGAAAATGAAACTAAAGATGAAGTAACAATTGTTACTAAAAACGAAAATAAAGAATTAATGCACATAATATATTTCGATTTTGATCAATTCAATTTATCTGAAGTAAGTAAAGACAAAATAAAAAAATTTTTAAATAATTATGAAAGTGTTATTAATGAGTATCTTGTTGTTGGACATACTGACACTAAAGGAACAAATAAGTATAATTTATCATTATCAATTAAAAGAGCTGAAGTTGTAAAAGAAATTTTAATTAATTATGGTATCAAACAAAATAGTATTAAAATATTAGGCAAAGGGGAAGAATCTTTAGCTGTAAATACACCAGATGATACCAAACAACCAGCAAATAGAAGAGTAGAAATAAAAAAAACAAATTAACTTTTGTTTACAATTATTTTGGTATATTGAGCTTTCTTCAATGTATTCTAAAACAACAAAAAAAATAAACATTACTGTAAAACCATATTATCTTGAAGATCAATCTGAGCCAGAAGATCAGCATTATGTATGGGCATATAAGGTAACAATTGATAATCAAGGTAACGAAAAAGTGCAACTTGTAAACAGACACTGGAAAATTATTGATGCTAATGGCACATTACAAGAAGTGCGTGGAAAAGGTGTTGTGGGTGAACAGCCTGTACTAAATCCAGGTGAAAAATTTGAGTATACAAGTGGGACACCTTTAACTACTTCATCTGGTTTTATGGAAGGAACTTACGAGATGCAAAATGATAATGGTAACACTTTTGATGTTCAAATACCTCAGTTTTCATTAGATACACCATTTGAAAATAACAAATTAAATTAATTAAAAAAAAAGAATGAGAGACTTTAGGTCGATATTGAACATAATCGGTTTACTAATATGTATTGAAGCATTGGCAATGCTAATACCAATGTGTTTTGATCTTTATTATGGTAATTATGAATGGTTACAGTTTTTTTATTCTAGTCTAATCACATTTTTTATAGGTATTATTTTATATTTTTCTTTTAGAAAAAAAAATATTAAGCTTGGAATTAGGCAGGCATTTTTATTAACAATTTCATCTTGGTTAGTAATATCTCTTTTTGGTGCAATTCCATTTGTGTATTCATCATCTTCACTTTCATATACAGATGCTTTTTTTGAGTCTGTAAGTGGAATTACTACAACTGGTGCAACTGTTATTAATAATTTAGAAAACTTATCAGAGGGAATATTAATTTGGAGATCTCTTCTTCAATGGTTTGGAGGAATAGGAATAATCGTTCTTGCAATGGCGATATTGCCAACTTTACAAATTGGTGGAATGCAGCTGCTACATATGGAGCATGATGATCCTTATGAAAAAACAATTCCTAAAGTTAATCGGTTTGTAGTTGAATTATTTCTACTTTATGTATTTTTATCAGTTATCTGTGCCCTTTTGTATTTTGTAAATGGAATGAAGGGTTTTGATTCAATTATTCATGCAATGACTACGATTTCAACTGGTGGATTTTCAAATTACAATGAATCTTTTTTATATTTTAATTCTTTTCAAATTGAGCTTATAAGCATCATTTTTATGTTGGTTGGTAGTTTGCCATTTGTCTTATATTTGCAATTTCTACACAATCAAAAAAAGTTAATTTTTAAAGATGATCAAATAAAATTATTCTTTCTAATTTTGTTTATAATTATTTTGTTAACGACAATTTGGTTAACTACTAATCAATCTATAGATATAATTTCAGCTTTTAGAATTGCTTTATTCAATATTACATCAATTTTAACTGGAACAGGTTATTCTAGTAGTGACTTTTCCAATTGGGGTAGTTTTGGTATTGTAATAATGATGATTATTATGTTTGTTGGTGGATGTGCAGGATCTACTACCGGTGGAATTAAAATATTTAGATTACAAATTTTGTTTAGAGGAGCAATTACACAAATTAGAAAGTTAACTCAGCCTCATGCAGTATTGGTTATGCGATTTAATGGCAAAACAGTTAATGAAAATACTTATAACTCAATAATGGGCTTTTTCTTTATGTATATATTCTTATTTATTTTATCAGCAGTAAGTTTAAGCTTATTCAATTTAGATTTTTTAACCGCTTTTTCAGCAGCAGCTTCTGCAATATCAAACGTTGGTCCCGGTTTAGGTGAAATAATTGGACCAAGCGGAAATTATTTTTTATTAGATAATGGAGCTAAATGGATATTATCAATTACTATGATTATTGGAAGATTAGAAATTTTTACAGTATTAGTTTTATTATCTATAAATTTTTGGAGAAGTTAAAAACTCAAATAATCTTTCATATAAATTGATAATTGGTTTTTCGTTTCATTTATATAATCTCTCATTGCTAAAACTAATAAATCATTAATAATTATTTCAGTTTCATTTAAAGAAATATATTTTTGAGAAGTTGTGGATCTTGAAGTTTCTACTACTGTATTAGCTATTAAAAAACCACTATTATCATACAGTTCATATTCAACTAAATAAAATAGTTCGTAATTAAATATTGTTCTTTCCTCATATTTTTTAGCACCAACATTCATTATTTCATTTTTTTTAATAGATGCATCTAAAATATTTATAACTAACTTGTTTTCGTTTCCAAGTTTAAGAATGTTTTTGCTATTCCATTCAACCATTAAATTAATTGGAGATTTTTGTATTTGATCCTCAATATTAGATTTGGAAAATACTGGATTGTATTTTTTATTAACTTCAATTGTTTCAGCATTTATTGATATTTTTTCAAATCTAGCCGTATCAATTTCAACTGGTTTTAATATCTCAACTGGTTGACAAGACAAAATAATAAAAAAAATTAAAATAAAACTATTTTTTAAGTACATAAATTAATATCGCTTGTTGAATATACATTCTATTTTTTGCTTGTTGTAATACAACGGAATTTTTACCATCAAGTACATCTGAAGTTACTTCATTCCCTCTTTTTGCTGGTAAACAATGCATAAATATTGCATTATTTGATGCATTACTCATAACTTTCTTATTTACAGTAAAATTTTTAAAATATTTAGTTTTATTATTTTTTTCACCCATTGAAACCCAAACATCAGTCATTATGCAATTTGATTTTTTTACACCTTCAAAAGGATCATCAAAGTATTTGATATTTTTATTATTATATTTTAAAAATTCATTTTTATAATTTTTAAATATTTGATTGGGTATAATAGCATTAAGTTTAAAATTATAAATATTTTGCAAATGAATAAGTGAACGCAAAACATTATTATAATCACCTATCCATGCAATACTTAAATTTTTATAGTTTTTAAACTTCTCTTGAAGTGTTAAAAAATCTCCAAGTGTTTGACACGGATGACTATATTCGGTTAGGCCATTAATTATTGGAATAATATTTTCTTTGCTTAAATTTACTATTTGTTTGTGGTTATTATTTCTTATCATCAAACAATCAATATATTGACTTAATACATTAAGAACATCTTCTGCTTTTTCTCTTTTATTATCAAAACCAATATCTTTACTCTGCAGTTCTAAAACATAACCCCCTAATTTTTGCATTCCTACATTGAAGCTTAATCGTGTTCTTAGTGACTGCTTTTCAAAAATTAAACCAAGAGTTTTGTTTCTACATAAAGTAGAATATTTTTTTGGATTTTTTTTTATTTTTTTTGCAAGTGAAATTATTTCATCAATTTCTTTTTTTTTAAAATTGTTAATATCAATAAAATGTTTCATTTAGATAATTCTTTCATACTTTTTTTAATTATTGAAATTGATTCATCAATCTCTTTATAAGATACAATAAGTGGTGGAGCTAATCTTACTGTATTATCTGCAGCAGGTACATTTAGTAATTTATTTTTTTTAAGTTGTTCAGAAAAATCTATATTGCTAATATTTGTTTTAATTCCCAATAAAAGTCCTGCACCTCTAACCTCTGAAATAATATTAGATGTATTCTCTAATTCTTTTAAATTTTTCCAAAAATATCTAGCGGTTTTATCAATCTTTGTAAGAAATGTTTTATTAGAGATAACTTTTAAAACTTCTAAACCTACACTCATAGCTAACGGGTTACCACCATAGGTTGAGCCATGACTACCCTTAGTCATTGCAACACATGCTTTGTTTGTTGACATGCAAGCTCCAAGTGGAAAACCCGATCCTATACCTTTTGCGACAGACATGATGTCAGGTTTTATTTTTGCCCATTCATGAGAGAATAATTTACCAGATCTCCCAAATCCGCATTGAACTTCGTCAAAGAAAAGTAAAATTTTTTTTTCATTACAGATGTCTCTTAATAGTTTTAAAAAACTTAGATTAGCAGGACGAATACCTCCTTCTCCTTGAATTGGTTCAATAATGATACCAGCTGTTTTTTTATTTACTGCTGATATTAATTTTTTTTTATTATTAAATTCAATTTGTTTAAAGCCTTTAAGCATAGGGCCAAAGCCATTAGAGTATTTTTTGTTTTTTTGTGCTGAAAGTGCACCGTAAGTTCTTCCATGAAAGGCACCATCAAAAGTTAGAATCTCAGTTTTTTTTGTCTTGTGATATGAATGATATCCTCTAATTATTTTAATTCCACATTCAATCGACTCAGTTCCAGAATTAGTAAAAAACACTTTGTCTGCAAAAGAATTTTTACAAAGTAATTTTGCAAATTGTTCTTGTTTTTTTATTTTATATAAGTTTGAAACATGCCAGAGTTGTTTCGATTGCTTATTCAGTGCCTCAATTAGTTTTGGGTGACAATGACCAAGAGAGTTTACAGCTATTCCACTTGCAAAATCTAAATATTTTTTGTTTTGACTAGTGTATAAATAACATCCTTTTCCTTTTACAAATTCAAGAGTTTTATTGCCATAAGTTGGCATAACATTTGATAAGGGTTTGTTAACCATATTTAAAATTTAATTTTATATCCTTTGAGAAACATAAAATAGCATATTAAAATTAATATAATATTAATAATTATTAAGAATATTGAGCCATGAATTAACGAGCTATCAGAAATACCCGTAAAAGCATATCTGAAGCCATCAATATTGTAAAAGAATGGATTAAATGAAGAAACTTTCTGCCAAAAATCAGGAAGTCTTGAAATTGAATAGAATGTTCCTGATAAAAAAGTAAGAGGTAAAACAATAAAGTTAGTTATACCTTGTTGTTGATCCCATTTGTCTGCCCAAATGCCAACAATTGTACCCAAAGTTCCCATCATTGTGCATCCCATTAATGTGAAAAATAATAGTGCCATATAAGAATGAACCTGAAGAGGTACAAATATCATAACTCCTAAAGTTGTTACTATACCGCACACTACACCCCTGCAAACTGAGCCAATTATAAATCCGAATGCTAATTCAACATTGTTTAATGGGGCCATTAATATGTCTACAATATTACCTTGAAATTTTGATTGACCGATACTTGATGCGGAATTGGCAAAAGAGTTTTGAAGCATGGTCATCATTATCAAACCAGGTGCAATAAAATAAGGAAGATCAATACCATTTATTGAATTAACAGATCTACCAAGAGCTAGACTAAAAACAGCTAGAAATAATAAAGAGCTAATGGCTGGTCCAATCACAGTTTGTATTCCAACTTTTAAGAACCTAAACACTTCTTTTTTTACTAATGTAAGAAAACAAAGATAATTATAGTAAATCATATTAGGAGTTTTCTTTTAATATATTTAAATTATTTGTATATTAATTTAGTGGACGAAAAAAAACTCTTAAAATACGCAGTTGATTACTTAAGTAAATACGATTCCTCAAAGAATAATTTAGTCAATGTACTTAAAAGAAAAATTTTAAGATTAAATGTAACAAATTTTGAGAAAAAAAAACTTATAGATATTATTGAAAGTATAATTTTAAAATTAGAAAAAAATAAATTTATTGATGACGATAGATATAGTTCAACAAAAATTCTATCTTTATCAAATTCTGGAAAATCTACGAATTTTATTTTCAATTACTTGATAAAAAAAGGGGTAAATAAATCTCAAATTCAAAATAATTTAAACTTAATGAAACAAGATAATGAAAATTGGGAGTTAGAATCAGCAAGAATATTTGCTAAGAAAAAGAAGTTGTTAGAAAAAAATGAAAGCTATGAAAAGAAATTAGCAAAAATGGCAAGAGCTGGATTTAGTTATGATATATGTAAAAAAATATTAAGTTAATTTTCTTTAATATGAATCTTACCTTCTAATAATCTTGCAATTTGTTTGGTTGTTTCAAATCTTTCAAATGTAATTCTGATAATTGCAGTTAAAGGTGCTGCAAGAAGAACTCCAATAAACCCCCAAATCATTCCCCAGAAAATTAAGGATAAAATAATCGTAATTGGATGCAATCCAAAACTCTCACCAAATATTTTAGGTTCTACAAAATTTCCTACTATTTGATGAATAATCGTAGGCAAAATTATTATTAATACAACTAATGTTGGGTCGTTATATTGAAGGAAAGCAATTGGTAGTGGAAGTAAAACAGCAATTACAGAACCAATAACTGGAATAAAATTTAAAATAAATGTTAAGCTGCCAAAAATGAAGGCTAATTCTAAACCTAAAAACCAATAAATTAATCCTGCAGCAATACCTGTAAAAGCTGATGTTAAAAATTTTGTAAATATATATTTTTTTACTAGTCTAATTATGTCATTCCACTCATCAGAGGTATTCTTAGGAGGAGTGCCAAGTAATAAAAAAAGTGTGATTATTACAACTAGGAGAAACTTTGAAATAAAATTCGCACTGTTACTTAATATAGTACCAGCCCAATTAGTAATGGGCAACTCTGCAATTGTATTTCTAATTGTTTCTCTATCAATATCAATTTCAAATTGTTGAAGTTGTATTATGACTGCTTCAATTAAAATGATTACTTTTTGATTATAATCATCTGCAGACTCCAAGAATGTAGCTACAGACGAAACAATAAAAGGAACTATAATTGAGAATAAAAGAACAATTAAACAAATACTAATAAAAACTGCTATAAATCTATGTACTCGAAGATTTATAGTCTGAAAATCAATTATTGGATCAATTAATATCCTTAAAAGAAGTGCTAAAACAAATGGGACCATTATAGGTTGAGAGAAATTTAAAATGAATGCAACAGCGATACTGGCCAATATAAAAAGAGAGCCAGAAATTACACGATTATTTTCATTCATTATTTCTTAGTAGGTTGAGGATTAAAAATTTCTGTTTTTTCATCTGATAATTTTTCAACATAAAGTGATTGACTCGGAAAAGCAAAACCAGCTTCATTATTTTCAACTATCTCAATTATTTTGACAGCAAGATTTTCTTTTATTTTTAAAAATTCTGCCCATTCATTCGTAACAGTAAATGTTTGTACTAGCATATCGATAGAACTATCAGAAAAACTGTCTATTCGAACGTAGAAACTTGCGTTTTGATTTTTTGCAAAGTTATCATCTTTTTCAATTAAATTATTTATCTCATCTCTAATATTTTTTAATTGATCAATACTGGTTCTATATTCTAATCCAATTAGCCATCTTATACGTCTATGATGTCTTCTTGTGTAATTAGTTACAGACTGCTCTGCAAATTTATAATTTGGAACCATTACTGGAGTTGAATCAAATCTTCTAACAAGGGTTGATCTAAATCCAATTTGCTCAACAACTCCCTCTACTTCACCTGAAACTAATATAACATCACCAACAGTAAACCTCTTTTCCATTAGTATCATGATACCACTAATTAAATTTTTAAATAAATCTTGAGCACCAAGTGCTACCGCTACACCAAATAAACCTAATCCTGCAATTACTGGCCCTACTCTTATACCCCACAACTCTAATATTGCTACCGACCCAAGTACGATAACAAGAATTTTTAAACCTTTAAGAGTCCAATCAACCAATGGCTTTGAAATTTTTGACTCAAAGTTTTTTATTACAAATGAAAAAGGTATAATCAATTGATGTAATAACCAGAATATAAAAATTGTAATTAAAGATCTGTTTAGCAAATCTAAAAAATCTTGATTGTTATCAGAAACATCTAAGTACGAAGAAGCTATAAAGAAACCTAAAACAACAGGAAGAAATTTTAATGGTCCATCAAGGACTTCAATAACAGCGTCATCAATTTGATTGGATGTTCTCGAAACAATTCTTGATAATCGATTAAGAATAAATCTAGCTATAAGCCTTCTAAGTAAATAAAAAAGCAGGAAAATTACTAGGCTTACTATGATATCTGTAGCATTTATGCCAAAAACACCATTATTCCAAACATCTAAAAAAAGGTCTGTAAAGCTATTGAATGTTTCCATAAGCGATATATTTATTACTCACTAACATGAAATTTAAATTTTTACTTGTTTTTTTGATTATGCTTAACCTAAAGAATACATTATTAGCTAATGAAACAGTGAATTTATACGATTTTTCATTTGAAGATATTGACGGCAATAAAGTAAATTTAGAGAAGTTTGTAGGTAAACCAATTTTAATAGTAAACACAGCTTCAAGATGTGGTTTTACTCCACAGTATGAAGATCTTCAAAATTTATTTCTTAACTACAGAAAAACTGATTTAACAATAATAGCTACTACCAGCAATTCCTTCAATCAAGAATATTTAGATACTGAAGATATTAAAAAAATATGTTTAGTTAACTACGGTGTAGGTTTTGTTACTTCATCGCCAATGGATGTTAAAGGAAGTAGTGCCCACCCAATTTATGCCTGGATTGACAATGAGTATAACGAAAAACCAAAGTGGAATTTTTATAAATTTCTTTTTGATAGAAATGGACAACTCGTTAAAACTTGGTCTTCTATGACAAAACCAAATAGTACAAAAATTACGAATCAAATAGATAGGCTAATTTAAAAAAAAAGGGCAAATAAATTTGCCCTCTTCTAATAATTATTTTTTATTAAAGATTACATCATGCCGCCCATGCCGCCCATGCCACCCATGCCACCCATGCCGCCGCCCATATCAGGCATAGCAGGTGCTGCAGCTTTATCTTCAGGTGCATCAGCTACCATAGCTTCAGTAGTAATTAATAAACCAGCTACTGATGCTGCATCTTGTAATGCAGTTCTAACAACTTTAGTTGGATCAATTATACCAGCATTTACCATGTTAGTGTATTTGTCCATTTGAGCATCATAGCCAATATTATGATCTTTACTTTCACGAATTTTGCCCGCTACTACTGCTCCATCGACACCAGCATTTTCTGCAATTTGTCTCATTGGATTAAAGAGCGCTCTTCTTACTATATCGACGCCAATCTTTTGATCATCATTAGCAGTTTTAACTGATTTCAATGAATTTGTAGCATACGCAAGAGCTGAACCACCACCAGGGACTATACCTTCTTCAACGGCTGCTCTTGTTGCATGCATTGCATCTTCAACTCTATCTTTTTTCTCTTTAACTTCAACTTCTGTAGCTCCACCAACTCTGATAACAGCTACACCACCTGCTAATTTTGCAAGCCTTTCTTGAAGTTTTTCTCTATCATAGTCAGAAGTTGTTTCTTCAATTTGTGCTCTGATTTGATTACATCTACCTTCAATGTCTTTCTTTTTACCAGCTCCTTGAACGATAGTAGTATTTTCTTTATCAACAACTACTCTTTTAGCAGTACCTAGCATTTCTAGATTAACATTTTCTAACTTTATACCAAGATCTTCACTTATCACTTGACCGCCAGTTAAAATTGCAATGTCCTCTAACATAGCTTTTCTTCTATCACCAAAACCTGGAGCTTTAACTGCAGCTATTTTTAAGCCACCTCTTAGTTTGTTTACAACTAAAGTAGCTAAAGCTTCACCTTCAATATCCTCAGCTATAATTAATAGTGGTTTAGTAGATTGAACAATAGATTCAAGCAAAGGCAACATTGGTTGTAAACTTGATAGTTTTTTCTCATGAAGTAATACATAACAATCACCAAGTTCAGTAATCATTTTTTCTGCATTAGTAACAAAATATGGTGAAAGATAACCTCTATCAAACATCATTCCTTCAACAACATCAAGTTCAGTATCTAAACTTTTTGCTTCCTCAACGGTAATAACACCTTCTTTACCAACTTTTTGCATTGCACTTGAAATCATTTTACCAACTTCAGCATCACCATTTGAGGCAATAGTACCTACTTGTGCAACTTCCTTGTCAGTTTTAATTACTTTAGATTTTTTTCTAATTTCATTAACTACGGCATCTACAGCTAAATCAACTCCTCTTTTAAGATCCATAGGATTCATCCCAGCTGCGACTGCTTTCATTCCTTCAGTTGCAATTGCTTGTGTTAATACGGTAGCGGTAGTTGTTCCATCACCAGCAATATCATTAGTTTTACTAGCAACGTCTCTGACCATTTGAGCACCCATATTTTCAAATTTATCTTTTAATTCTATTTCTTTAGCAACACTTACACCGTCCTTGGTAATTCTTGGTGCTCCAAAAGATTTATCCATAACTACATTTCTACCTTTAGGTCCTAATGTAACCTTAACTGCATCAGCTAGCTTGTTAACACCAGTTAACATTTTTGATCTAGCATCTGATCCAAAAAATATATTTTTTGCAGACATTTTTTTATCCTCTCTTGATTTCTATTTCTTTTTCTTACCTGAAGTTATAATTCCCATGATGTCGGACTCTTTCATTATCAGAAAGTCGTCACCATTCATTTTTACTTCAGTACCAGACCATTTTCCAAAAAGTATTTTATCTCCTTTTTTGACATCCAAAGGTACTAGTTTTCCAGTTTCATCTCTTGCTCCAGAACCAATTTCTAATACTTCACCTTCCATTGGTTTTTCTTGAGCAGTATCAGGGATAATTATTCCCCCTGCTGTTTTTTGATCAGAGTCTACTCTTTTTACAAGCACTCTATCATGTAAAGGTCTAAAATTCATATTTCCTCTTTTGTTAACTAATTGAAATTAAATAATTTTTTATTAGCACTCTCATTATGAGAGTGCTAGTTATTTAAGCATTATTAAAGCCTATTCAAGAAGAAAACAAAAAAAAATTCGAATTAGCCAAAGATATGATATTTTAAAAAAATGGTATTTTTCAGTGTTTTTTTTAGAACTCTTGGTTTTTTTATTGCATTATTAATATTTTTAATAATTGTTAGTTTTATACTTCATTTTTCCAATAATCAGGAAAAAAAACAGTTCGTAATGACTGATGGTATACCTAATTCAAATAATATTATAGCTAAGATTAATTTAGATGGGCCAATATTCAATAATAACATCAATGTTTTAGGAAATAATCTTTACGATTTCATTAATCCTTCGCAGGTAAAATCTTATTTAGAAGAATTAAAGGAACTACAAATCAAGGCTCTAATTATAAACATTAATTCTCCAGGTGGAACAGTAAGTGCTACTGCAGAGTTGGAACAAATTATTTATGAATTTAAAAAAAACTCAAACACTAAAGTATATTTTTATACAAAGGAAATTTTAGCATCTGGTGGATATTGGGTTGCTACCACAGCTGATAAGATATTCGCGTCATATGGATCTATTATTGGTAGTATAGGAGTCAGTGGGCCAAGTTGGTTCTACTATGACAATCCAATAAGTTTATCTTCAGGTATCTTTGGCCAATCAATTGAAACTAAAAACGGAATAGAAGTTTTTAGCCAGAATGCTGGGGATGGAAAGGATTTATTTAATCCATATAGAAAACCTAGAAAAAATGAAATTCAACACCTACAGAATATTGTTGATGATGTTTACAATGATTTTATAACAAAAGTTTCAAAAAGTCGTAAAATTGAAATTTCTAATATAAAAAATAACATAGGTGCTCTAATTTATAGTAGTAATCAAGCAAAAAATAATTTTTTGATTGATGATATTTTAAATTACGAAACACTTATAAAATTAATAATTAAAGAAAACGAATTTGAAGATTACAAAATTTATGAAAATAAAGTAAGTAATACAATATTTGAAAATCTGCTGGTAAAATACATAAATCAAGATAAAAATAAATTTTCCTTTGAAAGCATATGTAGAAATTTAGAGACTAACATTAGTGTTGTTATTCCAATATATTTAAAAAATTGTTAAATTAAATTATTTTACTTAGTTCCTGCATTTTAACAATTAGGTTTTTATAGTAATTGCTTTGAGATAATACATTTTTATGAATATATTTTTTAGCTAAATCAGAATGATTTTCAACTTCAACTGTATCTGAAATGACTTTAGTATGTTTAAGATTATTGATTAGACATAGGTTTAAATATCTGTCTTGAAGAATTTTTTCATTATCCCTAAATGAAGGCGTAATCTCCAAAATTTCTGTTCCAGGTTTGCAAAAAATAATATTTGCTAAATTAGATCCATGTGGAGCAATAATTTTTTCGGCATTTGAAAAGATTTCTATTTGTTCTTCTATTTCATACAGCTGAGGATTAATAACTTTATATCCCTTCTCTCTCAAAAGAGTTACAATATCACCTTCATTAACAATTTTTCTATAATTTGACCCTTCTCTACTTACGTATATTTTTTTGCTAGACTCTACATTTGTTTTTGGATTAATAAATTTTTTTAATATTTTAATTGAATCATTCATATTCAAAAACTGAGGAAATTCAGAATCTAGGAAATGATAAAAATTATCGTCTAGAAAAACAAATGTAAATTCAATATTAAGAGATTTTAAGATACTTACAATAAAGTTCCTATATTTATTTGATGAGTTTCTATGAATTGCTAATTTTAGATTTGTTTTTTTATTAAAGAAGATCCTTGGAAGAAATTGTAATAAATTTGAATAATAATTATTACCTGCATTCGATCCAAGAATATAAAGTTCTTTAAAATTTTTTAATGAATTTTTATTGTCTATAAAATTATCAAAAAATTTTTGCGTATAAAAATGAGAAATATTGTTAAGATCTCTAGTAAATAATGATGAAAATGTTTCATCATTCTCGGTTATTGGAAAATAGTAAAACGAATCAGAATAAAAATTACCTTTAAGTACATTGCAATTGATTGATATATTACTGAAATTTGCGTTAACAAATAAATTTGATAAACGATTATCACTTTTGATTTTGGTAGAATTTATATCAACTATCATTTTATTTACTTAAGTAATACAGATTTGATAAAATTTGTATAATATTTAATCTTTGGCGCGCCTGAGAAGAGTCGAACTCCTAACCTTATGATCCGTAGTCATACGCTCTATCCAATTGAGCTACAGGCGCTTCTTATTTTTCAACCTTTTATCAACTTACTATTGAACATACAATGTTCATGGTACCACCATGGTACCACCATTTATTAATTTTAACATATTCTAGATGGTTTTACACTGATTAGAACTAAACATAACAGTAAGTTGTGTTAAAATATTCATATGAATGAACTTTTAAATATAATTGATTATTTATTGTGTTTCATAATTACATATTTGCCATCATTTATATTATTCGTAGGAGTATTCCTAAGTGCATTTTTAATATTTATTTCAATAACTTCTTCCGATAAAGAAATATTGTTAGCAAGGCATATATTAATATTGATTTTTATTTTTTCCTCTTTTTTTGTAGTGCTTTACCTCGCTGGCTTATTTGATAATATTTATTACGTAAGGGATGGATGTAGATATTTTCCTTGGATTAATTTTTAAATAGGATGAAAAAAAAAGAAAAAATACAAACAAAAAATTGGACTTACCTTGGTGAAGTAAAAGATGGAAAACCTCATGGTAAGGGAAAAATGGTAATGGATTATAATGATGGAGCAGGAAAAGATATTTATACAGGAGAATTTAAAGATGGTAAATTCCACGGAAAGGGAAAAATTGAATTCAAATTAAGTGGAGAAAAATATGTTGGGATTTGGAAAAATGGTATTGGTATATCTGGCAAAAGTATCTCATCATTACCTTATAGCTATGAAGGAGAGTGGGATAAAGAAACCATAGGGTTGCCAAATGGCAAAGGTATTAGAAGACTTCATAGTGGCACAATAGAGGAAGGGGTATTTCATTTTGGTAAGTTAATAAGAGGTAGAAAAAAACACAAAGATGGAACTGAAATAATTGGAGAATGGAAAATAAGAGATGGTTCAGATGAAATAATATATTCGTATTCCTTTTATCTTGATAAAAAAAAGAAACACAAAATTCAGTTTCATGGTGAATTCATAAATGGAAAGAAAAAGTTTTTATTAGGAGAAGGAGCAAAAATAGAAACTAAAAAATCAAAAGAAACTTTTTACAAAATTAGTATAGGTAAATTTAAAGAAGGACTTTTAGAAGGAGAAGGAAGAACAATTCAATATAAAGATCAAAGTTTAAAGAAACCAACTTGGTTTTATTTTGGTAAGTTTAAAAATGGTAAAGCATATGGTAAGGGAAAATCTATTCAAGAGCCTTTTGATCACCTTCATGAAGTAAAATGTAAAGATAATAAAATTTTAGATGTCAAAGCTTACAAAATGAATAAACAACAGATAAAAGAATTTTACGAAGATTACTATGACAAAGCTATAAATATTTTAAGTTTTGAAAAATATAAATATAATCAATTACCAAAAGAATTAAGAAAATTGATTAATTAAGATACTTATAACTACAGCCTCTTAACAATCTCCTTGGATGGTGATAAGATAATCGTGATGAAAAAATTATTTTTTTTGTTAACTATAAATTTATTTTTATCGTCTTCCCTAAATATATACGCTGATGAATTAGATACAAAGTTAAAAACAAAGTATAAGACTCTTCAAGAAGTATATCATGGTATTGAAATATATTGTCGTTGGTACAAAAATGAAGGTGGTGTTATTTGGGATATTCATAATATTTATTATATTCTTGAAAAAAATAAAAAATTGTTTCAAATTTGGACAACTGATAATGGGCCTAATGGTATAAAAAATACTAGATTATTATTGGGAAATGATAAACCAATTAATATTACTTACTCTTCTGAAAATAAAATTATTTGGAATATCAACAATATTATTCACGCATATGATAAAAAATCAAAACAATTAATAATTGATTTTGACGATAAAGATTTAAATTTTATAAGAATTAATAAACATAAAATTGGAATACTTCCAAAAAATTATAGAATTATGGATTGTCGTTATTCTTACCCTTGGCCATAAAATTATGAATAAAAATTATAGAATCATACCTAAAGATCTTGAAAAGATAATTAGAAATTCTGAAAGACCAGAGGCACCATTTGCTAATAAAAATGTTGTTCAAATCGTTAATAATAAACAGAACGAATACTATAAAATTTTTAATGAAATGTCTGAGGAAATATCTAATTTTCACGCAAATCATTTACTAGAGGTAGCGGATATAATGTCTGAAATTAAAAGACATTTAGAAATACTCAAAAAGAATAATTATCAAGATCAAATGCTTCATTGGGAACATATAAATAAATTTGAAGACAATATTAAATCTACAATTGAATTAACTATTTTTACTCAACATGATGTTACAATATCTAATCATTTCAATATCAATCTAGTAGAATGGCATTATTTTTATGATGAAAAAATTGATGGTGACTTATTTTCTATTGACATAACATTAGATAACAAAAATATAGGATATAAAAATGAAGGTTTAGATAGAATTCGTGATTATGACAATCTAGCCTCTATGCTATTTAAATATATTTATTTAGGTGGAAACTTAGAAGACTTTAAAAACCCCCCAATTTATCTTTAATAAAATGACTAATGTAAAATCAAAATGGGAACTACTTGCAAAAATAAATGTTGATGGTGGACAAATAATGATAAGTGATGAACAAAATTTTCCAAAATATTTTGAAGATCAGTCAGGAATATATTTTGGTTTTGAAGATAGAAAAAAATATTTTCCTGATATGAAAGATGATTTCAATATTGATAAGCATGACGGCACATGTGTAAAAGAAGGAGATTATACCGGTTATAGCATACCTTGGTTAGGTGGAGATGGTACTTTTCCTTTATGGGGTAGATATGTTCAAGATGGTAATTCCAAAGATGATTATATTTTAAACGATCTCATAGTTTTAGACGATACGTATGATATTTTTTATACTTCTAACGAAATAGATCAATTTGAAAAACTTGATTATTCAAAATGTTCAATTGAAATTTATTCAGGAAAAATTGGAATTGACTCTCCAGAGAAAGTTGATGAAAGAGGATTGATAGTTCCAAGTTATGCCTATGATTGTCCTTTAGGAAATGGAACTTACAATATTTTTGAACTTGAAATAGACTCTAATGGCGGTGATATAGCTACATTAGTAGAATTAAACCCAAATAATACAATTACAAAAGAAGATTTTCAAAATTTATTGGTCACACATAGGTCACACTTAAGAAATAATTAAAACAACATAGCGTTTGCAAGAATATACAAAGCGGTCAGTACACAGAAAATCAGCACTAGGTATCTGATAATAAACACAATTATTTATATTAAATATTTATACTTTTGAGTACAACCCTTAACAATCTCCTTAGTTGGTGGTAATAATTCAACTATGACTACTTATGTTGTTTGTGACATAGAAGCAGACGGACCTATTCCTGGACCACATTCTATGATAAGCCTTGGTGCTGTAGCCGTTAATAAAGAAGGAGAAAATTTTGGAGAATGTGAAATTAATTTCTTGCCACTAAAAAATGCCAAACCTCACCCCGCTACTATGCATTGGTTTACAACAGAAGCGCCAGAAGCTTTAAAACATACTCAACACCATCAAGTCTCACCCAAAGAAGGAATGAATAAATTTGGTGATTGGCTTCTCACGTTACCAACCCCACGAGTTATGGCTGCTCATCCAGCTCCATTAGATTTTATGTGGATCAATTGGTATATTCAAACTTTTCTTACAGAACGATTAGAAAAAATTCCTTTCTCTATGCCTTTTTTTGATAAGAATGGACAAGCAGCCTTTGATATCAAATCCTATGCTGCTGCTGTGCTGCAAAAAGATTATAAAGACATAGGTAGAGATGATTACTCTCTAGAATTGCATGATAATACAAAACATACACATAAAGCTATAGATGATGCCAGAAGAATAATTATTTATATGCTTAACCGCTTCATCAACTCCTGAAACAATTTTTACTGATAAAATTTTATCTAAATATTCTAATGACCAATCTTCTTCACTTGCCGTTTTAAAATCACTATCTAAAGACTGAATATATTCATCGCCTCGAATTTCACAATTTACTTCTTTTAGAGGTTTTAATATTTTCATTGCTTCGTCTTTAATTTTTTCATCAATTAAAAGTGTTTCTGCAGCACCACAAATTTCAGGACGTCTCATTTTACTATTAAAAACTACTTTTTCAGCAATGCTTAAATCAGCATCTTTATCTACATACACATGACATATACCGTCTAAATGTTTGATAACGGGTATTTTGCTTGCTGAATTAATTTTTTCAATCAAACCTTTGCCACCCCTAGGAATAATAACGTCAACATAATCTCTCATGCTTAGTAAATGATCAACTGCTTCTCTTTCAGGTGTATTAATCATTTGGACACAATGTTCTGGGAGGCCAGCTTCCGTGAAAGCATTTGTAATATTATTTACCAATTCTTTAGAGGAATGAAAACTATCACTACCACCTCTTAAAATTATACAATTACCAGATTTTATGGAAAGACAAGAAGCATCAACAGTGACGTTCGGTCTGGATTCATAAATTACCCCTAATACACCAAGTGGTGTTGAAATTTTACGAAACTTTAAACCATTAGGTCTTTCCCATTCTTCTAACGTAATGCCAATTGGATCTGGTATTTCGATTATATCTTCAATTGATGTAATCAATCCATCAATAGATTTTTCAGTTAATGTAAGTCTATTTATTAAAGGCTTAGCTAAAGATTTTTTTTCACCATTTTCTAAATCTATTTTATTTGCTTCAAGAATTTTATTTCTATTTTTATCTAAATTTTTAGTGAGTTTTGTTAAAGCAAGATTTTTTTGATCACTGCTACAGACTTTCATATTTAGAGAGGCAGATTTTGCTTTTTTGCCTAATTCAATAATATTATTTTCAATACTCATGTAGAAAGCTTAACTAAATTATCTTTATGTACCACTTCCTCTCTTCCTTCGAAACCTAAAACTTTATAAATTTCTTTACTTTTCTTTCCAATAATTTTTTTTGCATCATTAAAATCATAAGCAGATATACCTATTGCTACCTTCTGACCATTCTCAACTAAGATAGATATTACATCACCTCTTTTGAACCTTCCCTTGATATCTATTACACCTGCAGGAAGAAGACTTTTATTTTTCAAAATTGCATTTTGAGCCCCTGTATCAATAATAATTGATCCTGATGGTTTTAAATGATTTAATAACCATTTCTTTTTGGACGAATTGGTAGAAGTTAAGGGATAAAAAATTGTTGAATTTTTCTTATTAATATTACTGATTGGTCTGTTTTTATCACTATTAGTGATTATTGTAGCACAACCATTTCCAGCACATATCTTTGCTGCTAAAATTTTTGTGGCCATTCCTCCACTACCTAACTCAGAAGATTGATAATTACCAAGTTCTTCAATTTTTTTATCAATTTTAAATACCTCTGAAATTTTTTTGACATCCTTATCTTTTTTTGGATTACCTTGATATAAACCATCAACATCACTTAATAAAATTAATAAATCAGCTTCAATCATTTGTGCTACTCGGGCTGCAAGTCTATCATTATCACCATAGCGAATTTCCTCAGTAGCAACAGTGTCATTTTCATTAATGATTGGGATTATGTTTTTACTTTGTAATGATGATATTGTATTTCTAGCATTTAAATATCGTCGCCTTTCTTCGCTATCTTCTAATGTTAATAAAATTTGAGAAACACCTATCTTGTATTTTCCTAGTTTATTTCGCCATTGATGGGCTAATTCAATTTGACCAACTGAAGCTGCTGCCTGTTTATCTTCTAATTTTCTTAAATTTGTATTTGAAATACTTTTCGCACCTAAAGCAATAGCTCCAGAACATACAATCACAATTTTTTTTGTTTTATTCAATTCCGCAATGTCTTTACATAAATTATCTAACCACTTAGATTTGATCTTTTTTGTTTTAGAATCAACAATTGAATTTGAACCAATTTTTACAACTACTTTTTTATATTTTTTAATCATTTGTGATTTCATTATATTTGAATAAATAATCAATTAGATCATCTATACCTTCATTATTAAAACTTGATATAAAAAGAATATCAGAATTTAACTTTTGATTGATCTTAATTTTTTTTTGCTCTAAATTTTCATTAAGTAAATCAACTTTGGTTAAAACAATTATTTCTTTTTTTGAGGATACTTTTTCACTATATTTTGAAATTTCGTTTCTTACTGTGATATAGTTTTCGTACCAATTTTCGTCATTTATATCTACCAAATGAAGTAAATATTTACATCTCTCAATATGTGCTAAAAATTTATCTCCCAAACCTTTTCCCTCATGCGCACCTTCAATCAACCCTGGGATATCTGCTAATACAATTTCTTTATCAAAGCGCTTCACGGTACCAAGCACAGGATGTAAGGTTGTAAATGGATAATCCCCAATTTTTGGGTTAGCATTAGAAATTGTTGATAACAGAGTTGATTTACCTGCATTAGGTAAGCCTATTACTCCTATATCTGCAAATAATTTTAGTGATAACCATATCCATCGTTCTTCTCCTAATTCACCTTTTGTAAATTTTCTTGGAGCTTGGTTAACTGATGATTTAAAATGATTATTTCCTAAACCGCCATTACCACCCTTTAATAAAATGTATTCTTCATCAATTTTTGTTAGATCAGTTAGCAATACCGTTTTATCTTCATTGTAAATTTCTGTTCCAGGTGGAACTTTAATAACCATGTTGCTTCCATTCGCTCCTGTTTGATTTTTTCCCCTTCCATTTTCACCTTTTTTTGCTTTAAAATGTTGTTGGTACCTAAAATCAATTAGTGTGTTTAAATTATCATCCACTTTAAAAATAATATTTCCACCTTTGCCTCCATCGCCTCCATTAGGGCCACCAAACTCAATATATTTTTCCCTACGAAAACTAGCGCAGCCATCTCCACCATTACCAGATGCAATATATATTTTTGCTTGATCTAAAAATTTCATAATAAATTTTTAATTAATTGGGATTATTGTTCTGTGGGAACAACTGATACAAAAGTTCTTACTCTTGTTTTTTTAAAAGCTACTTTTCCATTTATTGTAGCAAATATTGTGTGATCTTTACCTATGCCAACATTATCACCTGGATGAAACTTTGTACCTCTTTGCCTAATAATAATGTTTCCTGCTATTACGTTTTCACCGCCAAATTTCTTAACTCCAAGTCTTCGACCCGCCGAGTCTCTTCCATTCCTAGAACTACCACCTGCTTTTTTCGTTGCCATTATTTATCTTCTTTTTTAGTTTTAACAGTTTTTTTAACAGTTTTCTTTACTGATTTTTTCTTAGTAGGTGAAGCTTTATTTACTGCTTTTTTTGCAACAGTCTTCTTTTTTGCAACTTTTACCTCTTTAGACTCAATTTTTTCTTTAGTAACTTTAGTTTCAGTTTTTTTAACTTTTTTTGTTTCAGGTTCAGCAGTGGATTTTTTTCCACCATAAGAAATTGATTCTATTCTTAATACAGTTAGATATTGTCTATGACCTTGTGTTAGTCTGTAATTTTGTCTTTTTCTTTTTTTAAAAACTATTATTTTTTTATCTCTGATTTGATCAACAATTTTTGCTTCAATTGAAGCATCTTTTAGTAATGGCTCGCCTAAGCTATTTGTGCTTTGATCACTGATCGCTAATACATCAGTAATAGACACTTTATCACCTTTGGATCCCTCAAGTTTTTCTACCTTAAGTATCTGACCAGCTTTTGCTGAGTATTGCTTTCCACCAGTTTTGAAAATTGCTAACATATCTTTTGATGGCGGGGTTTATAGTGAACTATGCTAATAGTCAAATTAAAAATATGGCGTAAATACTGGAAATAAAAACCTTAAAAGCTATCCTTTGCTTTTCGCAAATAAGCAAATAATTCAAAGTCTGTAAAACCTAGCTCTTTCTTAATTATAGTACCTAATTTTGAATTTTGATTTAGGAATAAGTTATATTGTTTTTCATCTTCTAATAAAAAAGGTACGGATTTTCCTTTATTATTTAAATCATCATTAATTTTGTTTCTAACTGTCAAATAAGAACTTTCTTTTTTAAGTGTTTTCTCAAGAAAATTTAAATTGCCTATTGTATATTCATGACCACAATAAATAATTGTATTTTTACTTAACTCATTGATTTTTTTTAAACTGTTAAACATTTCATTTAATGTTCCTTCGAACACACGACCACAACCAAGTCTGAATAGTGTATCACCACAAAATAAAACACCATTGTTTTCATCATAGTAAATTATATGATCTAATGTATGACCAGGTGTTTTTATTATTCTAAACGTATTTAAGCAGGAGTTGACTACATCTCCATCACGTAAAACGAATCTTGTATTTTCAATCTGAGCACTTGGAGAGTGTATATTAACTTCTGGAAAAGCATTAAGTATTCCTTTTACACCTGATGTGTGATCTCTATGATGATGTGTAATAAATATATCTTCTATGGTTAAATTGTTTTCAAGAGCAAAATTTAATATAGGATTACTATCAGCAGGATCTATAACACAGCTATTAAGTGTGTCATTATATAAAACAAAAGAGTAGTTATCTTTTAATTGATTTATAATTTCAACTTTCATCTAATAACTAATTTGCAATAACAGAATTTTTTGCAAAAATTTTTTTTGATGATTTAATTTTTATTGGTTCATAATTTTTATAACTTAATAAAAAGATAGCTTCGTGAGTGAAAAAATTAACTCCAGTAACTGATTCACTTATATCAAATTGCTTACCTTTTGATGTTAATCCAATACTTTTTTCAATCACAATATTCATTTCATTACACAAATTCAAAAAATCCTTAATTGTAAAAAAATGAATGTTAGGTGTGTCATACCATGTATAAGGTAAACTTTCTGTTACTGGCATTTTTCCAAATATTAAAAGCTGTAATCTTATTTTCCAATGTCCAAAGTTAGGAAAAGAAACTATTGCTTTTGATCCTATTCTTAATAATTCAGACAGAATATCTTTGGGCTTCATCATTGCTTGTAAAGTTTGACTTAAAATTACATAATCAAAATTATTATTTGAATATTGAGACAAATCTAATTCGGCATTTCCATGCACAACATTGAAACCTCTTGCGATAGCATTTGCAGCTAGATCTCTATTTAATTCAATGCCATGAGTTATCGCATTACGATTATTTTCTAATTGTTCCATAAGACCGCCATCACCACATCCAATATCTAGAATTTTTCTATCTTCTGCGATAAGTGTTTCAATAAGAGACCAATCTTTTCTTATGCTATTAATTTTATTCATCTATCTTCGCAAAGTTGTTTTTTAGGAAACCTTTTATTACATCATCTAACTGCGGTTCCTCTAATAAAAAACTATCATGTCCTTTATCAGTATCAATTTCTAGAAAGCTTACTTCTCTTGATAGAGAATTTAATTGATTTACAATCATTTTACTTTCTATTGTAGGGAATAACCAATCCGAGGTAAATGAGACAATTAAATATTTTAAATGGTTATTGGGATTATGACTAAACTCAATATTTTTTCTAAATGTTTCATCATGATCAAAATAATCCATAGCCCTTGTTAAATAAAGATATGAATTTGCATCAAATCTTTCAACAAATGATTTACCTTGATATCTCAGATAACTTTCAACTTGAAAATCAGCATCAAATCCAAAAGAAATAATATCTCTTGATTGAAGTTTTCTTCCAAATTTTCTATGCATCGCATTTTCGGATAAATATGTGATATGCGCAATCATTCTTGCTACTGATAGACCTCTTTCAGGCACTTCATTATTTTCAAAATACTTTCCATTTTTCCAAATAGGATCACTCATTATTGCCTGTCGCCCAACTTCATGAAATGCAATATTTTGAGCTGAATGTTTTAATGCGCCTGCAATATGTATTATATTTAAGATTTTATCTGGAAAATCGATTGCCCATTGAAGTGCTTGCATTGCTCCCATCGAACCACCAATGACAGAAAATAACTTCTCTATATTTAAACTTTCAATCAATAAAGATTGAGCCTTCACCATATCTTTTATTGTTATGGAAGGAAAATTACCGCCATATGCAACATCACTTCCATTTTGTAACTCTTTAGGACCCGTTGAGCCAGCACAACCGCCGAGTACATTTGAGCAAATTACAAAAAATTTGTTTGTATCAATTGGTTTATTAGGCCCAACCATTCTAGACCACCAACCTTCTCTCCCAGTAATGGGATTATTCCCAGCAACATATTGATCTCCAGTTAAAGCATGGCAAACAAGAATAGCATTAGTTTTATCAGCATTTAATTTGCCATATGTTTTGAATGCTAGTTTAAAGCTATCTATTATATCTCCTGATTCTATTTTTAAATTAATATTCTCGAAATAGGCTATTTCGCTTTTAAGTTTTGTGTCAGTAGTAAATCTTGTTTTCATATCTTTTTAGTTTAACACTATTTGAAAGAATGAAGGAGGAGTGTAAACGCTTTAGCTGATTATTGCTCCACCCGCAAGCTGTCTCAAATCGGTGATAATCGGTCTTATATTTATATATCTTTCTAAGTCAATAAATCGTCATTTTTTAAATTAAATACTACTTTATTTTGATTTATCGTAAGATAGTTTGTAAAGAAATGTCCAAAATTATGAAAAATAAAGAATTAGACAATTTAAGAAGCAAAATTAATAACATTGATGATGAAATTTTATCTTTATTATCTAATCGATCTAAAATTGTTTTAGAAATAGGAAAACACAAAAAAGATAATTCTGTTGTTGATCTAGATAGAGAACAAAAAATTCTCGACAGATTAAGCTCTAAATTTACAGGATCTTATCCGAAAGATACCATTGTTAGACTTTGGAGAGAAATTTTTCAATCTTCTGAAAAACTTCAGAAGTTAACTAAAGAAAATATTCAATCAAAAAGATCTATAGAAAACATTAATGTTTATAAAGGTGGTAAGGCAAAATTAAATAACAATAAAAGAGTTATAAAACTTTCTTCAAATGAAAATCCCTATGGCGCTTCACCGAAAGCAATTGAATTGTTAGAAACAAAAAATATTAATCATGATTTACATAGATACCCAGAAATTGATGGATCATCATTAAGAGAAGCAATAGCTAAAAATTTTTCTATTGATAGTAATAGAATTATTCTTGGCTCTGGATCAGATGAAGTTTTATTATTTGCAGCTTTGGCATTTTGTCAAGATGGCGATGAAATTTTCCACGCAAACCACGGCTTTGAGATGTATTCAATTGTGAGTAAAGTAGTTGGTGCAGTTCCAAAAAAAATTATGGAAGATGTAAATTTCAATTTAAATATTGAAAATCTCATAGATCAAACAAACGACGCTACTAAAGTAATTTATATTGCATCACCTAATAATCCAACCGGAACTTATTTGTCTAGAGACCAACTTGTTAAATTAATGAATAGTATTTCTAAAAATATTATAGTTGTTATAGACGGGGCATATGTCGAATATGTGCAAAAAGACGATTACGATAAAGGATTTAGTTTAACGGATGAATATGAGAATATTATTTTAACAAGAACATTTTCAAAAACATATGGACTTGCAGCTTTAAGAGTAGGCTGGTGTTATACCAGTCAAAAAATAGCTGATATAATTAATAAAATAAAACCTCCTTTTAATACGACAACTATTTCACAGTCTCTTGCAATTAAAGCTTTGGAGGATAAAGAACATATTGAAAACTCTGTTAAATTAAATTCTGCAATTAAAGATTGGTTTGAAAAAGAGCTCAAACTTCTAAATATTAAAACCAGACAAACTGAAGGTAATTTTACTTTAATTGAAACTTCAGAAGAAGAAGCTGAGAAAATTAGTAATCATCTTATGAATGATGGCATTATTATAAGGCGTTTAAATAGTTATAATTTACCCAATTTTTTGAGAATTAGTATTGGTACAAAAGAAGAAATGAATTTGACAGTTGAAAGTTTGAAGAAATTTAATGTCTAAAATAACTTATGAATCAGCTCTGGTCATTGGTATGGGATTAATTGGATCATCCATAGCAAGGGCTCTGAAGGAAAAACAATTATCAAAAAAAATTTTTGCTATTGATAAGGACAGTGAGGTAATAAATATTTCAAAAAATTTAAATCTTGTGGATGTAATAGAGAGTGATTTAAATAAATATAATCAACAATTTGATATTATTTTTATTTGTACGCCTTTGAGTTCATATAGGGATATATTTAAGCAATTGAATAGCTATGTTAATGAAACAACACTAGTAACAGATGTTGGTTCAACAAAAGTAAGTGTTATAGAAGATTTTAAAGAATCAATTAATAATAAAAAAATTTTATTTGTTCCTGCCCACCCTATTGCTGGATTAGAGAAAAGTGGACCAGAATTTGGTTTCGCAAAGCTGTTTGAGAATAGGTATTGTATTTTGACCCCAACAGAAACTCAGAGTAAGATAACAAGATCAGTTTCAGATATTTGGGAGTCATTCGGAATGAATATAGAAATCATGGAACCCAAACGTCATGACAGAGTACTAGCTATGACATCTCATATTCCACAACTCATTGCATATTCTGTCGTAGGAACTGCAACAGAGCTTGAATCTCAAATGAAAGATGAAGTAATTAAGTATTCAGCTGCAGGTTTTAGAGATTTCACAAGATTGGCAGGTAGTGATCCAGTAATGTGGCGTGATGTTTATGAAAAAAATAAAGAAGCCGTTTTAGAAATGCTTGGTCGTTTCAGTGAAGATCTACTTACTTATCAAAAAGCAATAAGAAATAATGATTTAAAATATTTGGAAGAAAAATTTATAAAATCAAAAGAAATTAGAAAAATTATTGAAGAGATTGGTCAAGCAGGAACTTTTGATCCCACAGAAAAGAATTAGTTATCCAATAATAAATTTGAAGCAGTTTCTATTCTATTTTGAACTTCGTTTAATAAAACTTTTTTATCTAAACCTTCATCAATCGTCGGTAAAAATTTTATAGTAATTAATCCTTTTTCTAATACCCATGATTGTTTTGGCCAACATAAACCTGAATTTAAAGCTACAGGAAGGATTTTTCTTTTTGTATGATTATAAATTCCAATAAAACCTGTCTTATAATCAGGTTTGCTCCCAGGCAGCTTTCTTGTTCCCTCGGGAAAAATAATAATTGAAGATCCAAAAGATAATTTTGATTGAACTTTTTGTAACATATCTCTCACAGCTTTTGTTCCACCATCTCTATTAATCGCAACCATATTAGACTTGAATAAATATTGTCCAAAAATTGGTATAAAGAAAAGCTCTCTTTTATGGACAAAGAAACAATCTTTTAAATAGTAATAGAGTGCGAGTGTCTCAAAAGCGGACTGATGTTTAGACGCAATTAAGACACTTTCATTTGGAATATTTTCTAAACCCTCAATTTTATGTTTAATATTACATATAAGATTAAGAAAAACAAAAATAACACGTATCCAAAGTTTCGTTGGATATTTAAGTAAATAACTTGGTAATAAGAGAAAAGGTAAACATAAAATACCCATCAACACAGTCCATATAACCAAGGAAATATAAAATATTATACTTTTTAAAATAAACATACTTAATGATTTTGTTTTATATACTAGCCTGACTGATCTATATATAATTTATGTTCATTGTTTGCTCTAATTGTGAATTCAAGTATTTAGTAAATTCTGCAGATCTTAAACCAAATGGCAGAATGGTTGAATGCGCAAATTGTAATCATCAATGGTTTCAAGAATTAGATGATACTGACATTACATCATCAGTCCCGTCTACAAAAAAAGAAGAATTAGATCAAAATTTAAATGATAATAAGCAAAAAGAAAAATTAGAAAAAGGTCCAGTCAGAAATTTACCAAGTACAGTTGTAAGACAAGAAAAACCAAGTGTTATTAATTCAACTATAGTAATTATTCTAGCTATAGTTGTAATTTTAGCAATATGGATTTATCGATCCTATGGTGTAAATACTTTTATTATTATTGATTTCTATATTAGGGAATTCTTCTTTAATTTAAATTTGATAATTTCAGACTTAGCTAAAATTATACACAATACTTTAAATTAGTTACAACCAGCTAGGAATAATATCAGCTTCAATTGTTTTCTCAATTTTCTCTGGAGAATAAATAATTGCATAATTATCATTGTGTACTAAAATTTCAGAGGGCAGTGGTCTAGAGTTATAATTTGAAGACATTACTTTACCATAGGCTCCTGTATTTTTTATAACTAGTAGATTACCAATTTTTTGTTTAGCCAATTTAATATTTTTTAAAAAAACATCTGAACTTTCACAAATAGGACCAGCAATAGCATAATCCATAAATTCCTCTGAGTTTACATTTATCGCTGATATTTCATGATGTGCACCGTACATCGCTGGACGTATCAATGTATTCATACCAGCATCAACAATTAAATAATTTATACCTCCATTATTCTTAATTGTAAGAATAGAGGTAACTGTAACTCCAGCCTCAGCAATTAAATATCGACCAGGCTCAAACGATAATTCATAGTTTGTTTGCGTAAAACAATTATCAAGCTCTTCTTTTACCTTCTTGATATTAAAGTCAGGATCAGAATCTTCATATTTAACATGAAAACCTCCTCCCAAATCTACATGTTTAATATTAATGCCTGATTCAATAAATTTATCTGCAGCCATTTTCATTTGAGAAAATGTATTTTTATAGGCCTCATTTTTACTAATTTGACTTCCAATATGACAACTAATACCAATTAAATTTAAACTTTTGCAACTTTTAACTAATTTGATAATTTTATCTATGTTATCGAATTCTATACCAAACTTATCAGTTTTTTTTCCTGTTGAAATTTTACTTAAAGTTTCACCATCAACATCTGGATTAAGTCTAACACCAATATCAACGATTTTATTTTTTTCATTTGCTAAATTATCAAGAAGTTTTATTTCTTCTAAAGATTCAGTATTAATTAAACGTATATTTTTATGTATAGCATAGAGTAAGTCTTGATCAGATTTTCCAACACCTTCAAAAATTATTTTATTTGGATCGAAACCAGCTTCCAAAGCTCTTTTTAATTCACCAACTGACACTACATCTGCTCCAATATCTAACGAGTTCATTAATTTCAAAATAGCTTGATTTGAATTAGACTTAATTGAATAAAAAATATTTTTACCTAAAATTTCTTTAGTTTTATTAACTTGATTAATAATTTTTTGTTGTGAATACACATAAAAAGGTGTCTGACAAACTTTAACTAAGTTATACAAAGAAGTACCCTCAATATACGGGTCATTATTTTTATAAGTGAGCATTTATTCAGTGTTTATAATAACGGATTGTTGACGTTTTTTCTCTTCTTCTAATTTCTCTAAACAGGCTTCATCACATGGATATGTAATTACCGATTTGTCTACTTGATCTTCTGGTAAACTTAAAGGACCAACTTTACCACAGCTAAAAGTAAACAACAAAAATGATAATAATATTAATCTGATCATTATAAGTATTTTTTTATAACAAGTTTTATCATTTTTTTAGTAATTTCAGGAGCCGTACCCCCAAAACTTGATTTTGAATTAACACTGTTAGTAGTTGATAGCACTTTTTTTGCGTCAGCCGTTATATTTTTGTCAAATTTTTTTAATTCTCCAAGAGATAATGAATCTATGTTTCTATCTTGTTTTGAACAATAAGAAACAATCTTTCCTGTAACAACATAAGCATCTCTAAATGAATATCTAAGATTTTGAACCAACCAATTAGCCAAATCGGTAGCGGTTGCATTTGAATTATCAATCAACTCTTTCATTCTAGTTTTGTTGAATGTAGATTTTGATAAAATTTCATTCATAACTTTTATACACAAAGAAACATTGTCGTATGAATTAAATGTTATTTGTTTATCGTCTTGTAAGTCTTTACTATAAGAAAGTGGTAACCCTTTAATAATATTAAGCATTGAACTTAAATTACTAATGATAATACTTGTTTTTCCTCTAACAAGCTCTGCACCATCTGGATTTTTTTTCTGAGGCATAATTGAACTACCAGTTGAAAGATCATCTGGTAAATTGATAAAATTAAATTGTTGATTTGACCAAAGTACTATTTCCTCTGCTATTTTTGATAAATGAACAGCAATTAGTGACAGAACAAATAAAAATTCTATTACAAAGTCTCTATCTGAGACAGTGTCCATAGCATTTTTTGTTGGCTCTCTAAATCCCAACTCTTTAGTTGTATATTTTCTATCAATAGGAAAAGAAGTACCTGCAAGTGCAGCTGCACCTAATGGGTTTTCATTAAGACGATATAAACAATCTTCAAGTCTTGTTCTGTCTCTACCAATCATTTCAACGTAAGCTAAAACATGATGAGCCAATGTTATTGGTTGAGCAATCTGTAAATGAGTGTAACCAGGCATAATTGTTTCAGTATTTTTTGTTGCAATATTAATTAAAGTTCTCTGAAATTTTTTTAGTTCACTATCTAAAATTTTAGATTCTTTTTTAACCCATAATTTTAAATCAGTTACTACCTGATCATTTCTAGATCTTGCAGTATGAAGCTTTCCTGCAATTTTTCCAATTTTCTTAAATAACAAACTTTCAATGTTCATATGAATATCTTCAAGTTTTTTTGAAAATACGACTTTGTTTTTTTCAATATCTCTTTCAATTGCTTTAAGTCCAGAGACTATTGCACTTTGTTCTTTTTTATTTATTATTTTTTGTTTACCGAGCATTCTAGCATGCGCTATTGACCCAGTTATATCTTCCTTATACAGACGTTGATCGATATCTATAGACGTATTAATTGCATCTAAAATCTCACTAGGTCCTTTTAAAAAATGGACATTTCTTGAAGGATTTTTTTTCATTTTGCGCGCCTATAAGAGATATTTATATTAATTTCCACCCTTATGCTTAAATTATTTTCATACGGCAAATTTTTCTTATATAAGCTCACCTTTATAGAACTCACATGAATATTAAAAAAGTAGTAGTAATAGGGTCTGGCACTATGGGCAGTGGAATCGCAGCTCAAATAGCAAATGCTAATATTGATGTTACACTTCTAGACTTACCTTCAAAAGAAGGATCTAGAAACCAAATTACAGAAAACGCTAAAGAAAGAATTAAAAAATCACGACCTCCACTTTTAGTAGAAAAAAACAAAGCAGAATTAATTAAGGTTGGAAATATTGAGGATGACTTTAATGAAGTCGCGGAAGCTGATTGGGTTGTGGAAGCTGTTGTTGAGAGAATAGATATTAAACATAACATTTATGATAAAATTCAGACTACAAGAAAGAACAATTCTATAATTTCATCTAATACATCTACAATTCCATTGAAAATCTTATCTGCAAATATGTCAGATGAAATGAAAAAAAATTTTTGCATTACCCATTTTTTTAACCCAGTTCGATATATGGCATTGCTCGAGATAGTAACTGAAGAAGTTAATGATATTGAAAAAATAAATTTATTAAAACAATTTTGTGATGAAAAACTTGGTAAAGGTGTAATTATTTGTAACGACACTCCAGGATTTATCGGAAACAGAATTGGAGTTTATGCAATGCAAGTTGCTATGACTGAAGCTTTTAAAATGAAGATATCAATTGAAGAAGCTGATGCAGTATTTGGAAGACCAATGGGTATCCCGAAGACTGGAATTTTTGGGCTATACGATTTAATTGGTATCGATTTGATGGCTGATGTTTTAAAAAGTTTTATCAAAGAACTCCCAATAGAAGATTCTTTCCACGAGGTTGCACAAGAAATTCCATTGGTCACAAAACTTATTGAAACTGGGTATACAGGAAGAAAAGGTAAGGGTGGTTTTTATAGAATGAATAAATCTGATGGTAAAAAAATTCTTGAAGCAATTAATTTAGAAACTGGTGAGTATCACCCAAGTCAGAAAATTAATTTAGGTATGGGAGATAAAATTGACATAAATAAACTCATTCAAAGAAAAGACAAATACGGTGAATATGCAAAATCAATTCTGACAAAAGTAATTAGGTATGCTGCATATTTAATCCCTGATGTATCATCAAAATATATAGACATAGATGATGCACTAAGATTAGGTTTTAATTGGACTGTTGGCCCTTTTGAAATGCTTTCAAATATTGATACAAAAAATTTTATTGATCAAAATACTGATATTAACTTCTTTAAAGATCTAAAGGGAGTTTTTGAATTTAATAAAAGACCTGGATATTTAGATTCAAGTATTGATAATTTAAGATCGTTAAATTTACAAAAAACTTTTGAGAACCCTTCTGCTAATATTAAAAATGCTTCATCATATCAGGTTGTTGAATTTACTACTAAGGCAAACGCTTTAGATACTGACTCTATGTTAGCTTTAAAAGAAGCTGCTCAAAATAATAAAAGCACAATTGTGATTAATGATGCAATGCAATTTTCTGCTGGTGTAAATTTAAATTATGTCATGGAATTTGCTAAAAATAATGAATGGTCTAAAATTGAAAAATTTATAATTGATTTCCAACAAACGTGTAAAATAATAAAATATGCAGATAAGCCTTTTATTGCTGCGCCATCAGGACTTGCTATTGGTGGTGGTTTTGAAGTGGTATTGCATTGTGATTATAACGTTGCTCATACAAATGTTGTTCTTGGACTAGTTGAATCTTTAGTTGGACTCATTCCTGCTGGTGGGGGTTGTAAGGAAATGCTGTGGCGTTGGTTACAAACTCCAGAAGGTAAAGAGAATTCTGAACATGCGTCTATGAAGGTTTTTGATCTTATTGGTTATGCTATTACTGCTACCTCACCAAATGAAGCGCTGCCAAATCAATTCTTTTTAGAAAAGGACAAGGTGGTAATAAATAGAGACAGACAATTATCAACGGCTATCGATTTATTAAATAATATTGAGGGAGGCTATGAAAAACCATCTCAACCTAAATTCAATTTGGGCGGTAGTGCTGTCAGAGATAAAATGATTGAAAAACTTGAAGCACTATATAATGAAAATAAAATTTTAGACCATGGATTAGAAGTAGGTAAGCAAATTGCTTTTGTGCTTAGTGGTGGAAATACAAATATTGATAATGAATTAAGTGAAGATGATCTTTATAATCTTGAATTAGAAGCTT
>CACMET010000004.1 GCA_902612825.1 uncultured Alphaproteobacteria bacterium | reverse complement strand
TTATTTCCTACAAAATCTAGATATTGAATTCTCATTTGAAAATCGAATGTAGTAAAAGCTTTATCGTTGATTTTGAAAATAATTTTATTATCGTTGCTAAATAAACTTTTTAAAAAAAATAAAGAAATAAATAATATTAAAATATTTTTAAATAAAAAATTATTAATTTTTTTCAAATTTATCATTTTCTATATTAAAATTATCCCATTCTATATCTTGTTTATCATTTTCAGAGACAGCTAAATTAGATGACTTATAACTTCCAATATTTTTAAATGAAAACATTAATGTTAAGATATCTTGAGGTTTTAAATTGTCTTCTTTATATGATTTCCTACTAAAATCTATGTTTATACCAAAACAGTCATCAAAATAACTATATCCAATTGTATATTCTTTATTTATTTCTTCTTTAAGATCATAAAGGCCTGTGAAATTTATTTTTGAAAAGTTTGCAAATTTATTACTTAAGAATGAATAGTTTATAGTTTCGGTGTCCTTTGAGATGATGTTATTTACTTTTGAATTTTGATCTAAATAGGATAACTTAAAACTTCCTAAATCTTTATCAGATTTATAACTAATACTTTGTTCTTTCAAATAAGAATCATCTAAATCATATCTAAAATTATAAGACATTTCATCATCTTTTAAATATTCAAATGAACCAAGCAAATCACTTAGATTATCATCATTCCCTTGCATTTTATGAAAATTACTATTCTTTGTAAATTCATAAGTTTGTGAAATTGAAGATTTAAAAAAATCTGAGTAAGAATTTAATCCATAAGTAATCCTTTTGGAATTATCCATTTTATCGTTTCCAGTAAATCTATTAAGTCGATAAATATTTTCAATGCTGAAATCATTGTTAGTTGAATCCTCATTTGATATACGATTGCTATTTGAAGCCCCTGGTGAAACAACTAAATTGATCTTAGGATTAAATGTTAAATTTGGTAAATACTCATTAATTTTAAAAGGTGTTTCAGTTGAAATACCAAATATAGGAAAAAATCTATAATATGTACCTGTTTTATGATTATTGTCATTGATAAGCTTATCTTCAGTTTTAAAGGCTTGATTATAAATTTCTGTATCTAAAGATATTTTTGAATTAAAATTTAAGAGTTCTTTTTTTACGTTATATTTATGTGAAATTTTTTGTTGATTTTTTGAATGCACTTCAGTGCTTTTTTCTCTAAATATATTATAAAATTCCAGAGTGTAATTATGTAAATTTCCAAATTTATAGGTATACCCTGAAAAATATTTTATTTTTGGTAAAACAATAGGAATTGTTTTGTTATCTTCATTTTCCTGATTAGTTTGATAAAAATTTAGTTTAAGACTCAATTGATCATCAAATTTTTTTAAATTAAATCCTTCAATATTCAAATTTGTTGAAAGGGAATTTGTATAACTGAGTTTGTCATTTGGTTTTGTTATTTGTATGTAATTTTTTGATGTTTCTATAGCTGAGTCAAATTTAATCCTATAATTTTTGTTTAAATTTTTATTGTATTTTGTAATTAAACTTGCATCATTCAACCATTTATTATTATTTTTATTTTCAAAGTTAGAATCAAAAGTTAAATCACTTTTAAAGTTTCCACCTGAAAGAATTTGATTATAATCAAAATTAAATCTTTGTGAGGAATCTATACCTCCTCCATAATTGAAAGTAGGAGTAAAAAGCAACTCCTTATCAGTTGATATGTTAAAATAATAAGGGAAAGAATTAGATTGTGATGTTTTAGTATCAAAAAAATTTAATGAAAGGGATGGTAATAAAAAACCTGATTTTCTATCTTTTCTTAAGGGTGAAGGGGTAACAATATATGGAATATAAAAAATAGGGGTATTAATTAGTCTCATTTTAGAATGTTTTTGATATAAAAAGAGATTCTTATTGTCGTGAAGAATTTTTTCTCCCTCTAATTGCCATGTTGGACATACAAAATTAGCTATTTTTATTCTAGATTTACATGGAGAGTAAACACCTTTTGAAATGATATCAACGTGACCATCTCTCTTTATTTTATTACCAATCAATCTAGACCCATCATTCAACATTATTTTGGGGTTATAAAATTCTGCAAAATTTAAATTTTTGTAAAAAAAACCATTCTCTCCTTCATAATAGTTATTATTTTCATCCTTTAAAATAAATTGACTCGGCAAAATTATTTTTTCATCTATTTTATTATATATAATTAAATCTGATACTATTAATTTATTTTTTTGAAAAATTTTTGCATTACCACGAGCAACAATATTTTCTTGCTCATCGTAAGTAATTGAATCTGCATAAATTAATATTTCTTTAGCATTGTTAAAATTAGGAATTAAAATTAAAAAAAAAATTACAAAATAAATATTAATATTAAAATTAATTTTTTTATTCATTTTCAATTTTAATTATTTGATAAAGTCCTGTAATAAGTGGAATAAAAAAAATTATTAAATAAGATATAAAAAAATTAATTGATAAAGTAATAGTCAATTTAGAAATAATTTCTTTTAATAAAAAAATAATAAAACCGATAGAAATTGCTACAAATAATACTTTAAAAAAATTTTCATTTCTTTGGAATTTGCCTGTAAATCCAATTACTACAAAAGCTAAAACTACTATAAATAAAGGTTTTAGTATTTCAGACAAATAATACAACCCAATTTCTGGCGAATATAAATTAAATTTTGAAAGAGTTTTTGAATGATTTAAATATTCATAAAAAGGAACTAATTTATATTTTGAGATTGCATTAACAATATTTTCTTTATTAAAATTTATGATTAGATTAAAACTCTCTAAATTTTGATATTTTTCTTGATTAAAATCATAATACTTAACATCTTTTAATAAAAAAATATTTTCTAAAAATTTACCCTCCTTTGCTAAAATAAATCTATTTGAAGAATTATTTATAAAAAGAATTTTTATATTCTTTGCTTCCATTTTTTTTAAATCAATTTTTTTTATATTTATAAAGCTTGAATTCACACTATCTACATCATTTTTAATCCACATTTCATTATTAGATATTTTTATTGAATTTAAACTGTTTTCTCTTTTATCTAATTTTTCATCATATTTAGTTTCCATGAAAACAGCAAGCGGATTTAAAATTAATAGAAAAAAAATACCCATTATAAAAATTGAAATTGAAATAGGTTTAAAAATATCAAATACTGAATATCCTAAATTTCTCATTGATACAAATTCGTTGTTATTTATTAAATTCCTTATTAAGAAAGCAACACCTATTATTGTGGCAAATGGTATAATTTCATTTAATATTGATGGATATTTCAATAAAGATAAATATAAAAAATTAAATATGCTTTTATCTTCCTCTTTAATAATTCGTGAAAGTTCCAAAAAATTTATAAATATAATAAATATTGAAATTATAAAAAAATTAATAATTAGGTACTTGTTTGTTAAATTAAATAAATAAATATTAATTTTATTCATATTTTTTTAAATAAAGAAATTAATGAAAGTGATTTAACTTTTGATTCTAACTTTGAAAATAAAAATAATGATAAAAAGAAAATTGTTAATAAAATAATTAGAAGATAATTCATAATTAAAATATCAGAATTTTTTAAAATTTGATTGATAATTAAAACACTAATACATAATAGGCTGTATAAAATATTATTTTTAGAATTGAAACTAATTCTTTTCAAATTATTAGTATAAAATATTGATACAACAAATATTATTAAAACTATATCAATAAACTTAAAAGTAATATTCAAGTAATTTTTTGAATTTAAATCATCAAATATTGTAAATGTGTTTTTATCAACAACAATATTATTATTTTTATTATTGCTTTTAATATTTAGAATATAATTTTGAAATTCTAGTTTTTCTATTTGATTTTCTTCATTAAAGCTAATTTTAAATCCATCAGTTAATTGAAACTTAAATGAATTGTCTTTGCTAAAAATTTTTCCTTTTTTTGCAAAAATAATATTTTCTTTATCATCATTAAAACTGATAAAGATATCTTTGTAATTATTATTCTCTTTTTTAAAATCTAGAATTGTTGTTTTATCTAAATTAATAAAATTTGAATAAATAATTCTATCAAAATCTAAATTATTTCTTAATTGAAATTCTTCAATTTTATATATCTTATAAATTGTTGGAGCTAGATAGAAGTTAAGAAAACTAACAATTGTTATTAATAATAAACTAAAAATAATTAAAGTTTTCCTAAATGGTTTTAGTCCAAAGCCTAATGACAATATCGCAATTAATTCATTATCTTTATTTAACTTGTTAAAACATAATAATAATCCAAAGATAATAATAAATGGAATAATTACAGTAATTATATTGGGTATTAAATATAATGAAAGCATAACTACATCAAATATGTCTATTTGTATAAAGTTAGTAATAGTAAACAGTCTAGTTAATTGTAAAATCCATGAAACTGTCAAAAATATAAATAATATTAATGAAAAATATTTAATTATTTGATTAAATAAATAAAAATTAATTCTTTTAACTTTCAATACATTCATTTTGATAATTAATGATATATTTTAATTCTCTTAATTTAAATAAGTTATTTTAATTTCTAATATAAATTAAATTTGAATATTTGTTTGAAATTTTAATCATATTGTAGACAAGACCAAATTACTAAATTACAAGCTAAATTATTAAAGATTTAAAGGAGTTTTTATGAGTATGACTTTTTCAATTATTAAACCTGATGCGACAAAGAGAAATCTTACAGGGGCAATAAATAAAATGATTGAAGATAATAATTTAATTATTGTTGCGCAAAAAAGGATCAAATTAACAAAAGAAAAAGCTGAAGGTTTTTATTCTATTCATAAAGATAAACCTTTTTTTAAAGAATTAATCCATTACATGATTTCAGGTCCTATTATAGTACAAGTCTTAAAAGGTGATAATGCGGTTGAGAATTATAGGAAAATTATGGGAGCAACTAATCCAGAAAATGCAGATAATGGAACTATAAGAAAAGAATTTGCTATTAATATTCAAGAAAATTCTGTTCACGGCTCAGACTCTGAAGAGAATGCTAGAATAGAAATAGATTATTTTTTTGAAAAAAATGAAATCATTTCTTAATTAAAACAACGAAAATATAATAACTAAAATTATTGCCACAAAAATAATTGTATAAATTGTTAATTTATTAAAAGTTTTCCATGTTTGTGCCTTATCTTTAGCTATATTATCTTTATTATAATCCATCATATATATAATAATTAATATCAATCTTATTGCAATATTTTAATGAATAAATTTATTTTATTTTTACTTTTGATTTGTTTATGTAAATATTCTTTTTCTAAAGATCTATTTGAAACTTTATATTATGATGTTGAATTTATATCAAATAATATTGAAGAAGACAAAATAAAAAAAATAAATGAAATTAAAAAAGAAAGTATATTAAATATACTTGAAAATACCCTAAGTTATAAAAATTATACTGAAATAGAAACTTTAATTTCAGTAGATTTAATAAATTCTTTTATAAAAAATATAATAATTAATGACGAAAAAATTATAAGTAATAAATATGTGTCAAAAATAAAAGTAAATTTTGATAAAAAAAAAATAATTAAATTTTATAGACAGAATAAATTATCTTACATTGAATATTTACCAAATCAATTTTTATTAATTGTATATGAAGAAAATGAAATCAATCAAAATCTTTTTACAAAAAATAATTCATATTATACATATTATAAAGAAAATCTAATATCTAATAGTTTTTTTAAAATCCCAAATTTAGACATTAATGATAGATTTATATTAAGAAAAGAAGATTTAAAAAATATAAATCTAAAAAAAATAAAAAACTTTTTAATAAAATACAATTTATTGAACTCATCTATTATTTTAGCCCATAAAGATAAAGGAAATATAATATATGATTTCATTTTGTATTCAGATGGAAAAATTATAAATAAAAAATTAGATTTTAATAATTCACAATTAAATAAATTTTTTACTCTTTTAGAAAATGAAACTATAGATAGTTGGAAGAAATTAAATGAAATCCAAAATAACACCCTAAATGTTATAAATTGTAAAATAAATTATTTTAATATGTTTGAGCTTAAGGAAATTAGAAATAATTTAAATAATTTATCCATTATAGAAAATTTAAAAATTAAATCTTTATCTTATCAAAATATTGAGTATGAGATCTATTTTTACGGTGATTTAAAAATATTATTTGATCTTTTTGAATTAAATAAATTAAAAACTAAAAATATTAATAATCAATGTGTTATTAAATTAAAATGATAAAACAAAAAAGTTTCAAATATAAGTTCAATCATGATTTTAATGAATACAATTTTTTTGTTAATAAAACTAATAATTATGCTTTTGATAGATTAATAAATACAGACTCACAATTATCATTTTTGTATGGACCAAATAAATCTGGAAAATCATATCTTGCACAAATTTGGTTATCAAAAAATTACAGTATTGAATTAAAAAATAACTTTGAAATTCTTTTAGATAATAAGAGAAATGTATTGATAGATAATTTAATAAGTTTTGATCAAGAAAAAATTTTTCATATTGTAGATTATTGTATTTTAAATAATTTAAAATTACTAATTACGTCAAATATTAAAATTAATGAAATAAAATTTCAATTTAAAGATCTTTCATCTCGTCTTAAAACATTTACAAATTTAGAAATATATAATCCTGATGATGAAATGCTTTTAGCTATTCTTACAAAACTACTCATAGATAAGCAATTTATTATCAATTCAAATGATGTTTTTGAATATATTTTGAGAAGGGTTGATAGAAGTTATAAAGGTATCAATGAAATTGTAAATAAACTAGATATAATATCACTTGAAAAAAAAAGGCAATTAACAATACCATTAATAAAAGAAATACTGTAGATGAATCAAAATTATGAATAAATATAGATCCCATTTATGTTATGATTTATCTATTAAACATTTAGGTAAAAAAGTTACTTTATCTGGTTGGGCAGATACAATCAGAGATCATGGAAATTTACTATTTATAGATTTAAGAGATAATTATGGAATTACACAGTGTGTAATTGATGGAACTCATCCACTTTTCGAAGAAATAAATAAATTAAGTAATGAAAGTGTTTTAACAATTACTGGAGAAGTTGTTAAAAGATCTGATGAAACAATAAATAAAAATCTTCTAACAGGTGAAATAGAAATACTGATTGAAGACTACAAAATTTTATCTAAATCTGAAATTCTTCCTTTACCTGTAAATTCTGACATCGAATATGGAGAAGAAATTAGATTAAAGTATAGATTTTTAGATTTAAGAAGAAACAAATTACACAAAAACATCATATTGAGAAACAAAATAATATCAGACATTAGAAGAAAAATGGTTGATAGAAACTTTATAGAATTTCAAACTCCAATTCTAACTTCATCATCTCCTGAGGGAGCAAGAGATTATTTAGTCCCATCCAGAATACATCAAGGTAAATTTTATGCTCTTCCTCAAGCACCACAGCAATTTAAACAATTATTAATGATTGCGGGTTTTGATAAATATTTTCAAATTGCACCATGTTTTAGAGATGAAGATAGTAGAGCAGATCGTTCTCCGGGGGAATTTTATCAATTAGATTTTGAAATGAGTTTTGTGACACAGGATGATGTATTTAATGCAATCGAGCCAGTTTTATATGAAGTATTTGATGAGAATAAAAAAAGCAAAGAAATCAAGGTAAGTCCGTATCCATTTAGGAGAATACCTTACAAGGAATCAATGGAAGTTTATGGTTCTGATAAGCCTGATTTACGAAATCCACTTGTTATAGATGATTATACAAATGTATTTAAAGGTTCAAATTTTAAAATATTTAGCAATCAAATAGAAGAAGGGTCAGTTGTGAAGGGAATAATTATTAAAAATACCGGCAATCAACCTAGAAGTTTCTTTGATAAATTAAATAATTGGGCAAGAGAAGAGGGTGCTGCTGGATTAGGTTATATTTCATTTACAGAAAATAGTTTTAAAGGCCCTATTGCAAAGAATTTAAGTGAAGATCAATTATCATTATTAAAACTTGAAGAAAATGACTCAATATTTTTCATTTGTGATACGTTAAAAGAGGCTCAATTATTTTCTGGTAAAGTAAGAGAAAAAATTTGTAATGATTTAAATTTACTTAATAAAAATTCTTTCGAATTTTGTTGGATAGTTGATTTTCCAATGTATGAAATTGATGATAAAACTAACAAAATACAATTTAGTCATAATCCTTTTTCAATGCCTCAAGGTGAGATGGAAGCTTTAGAAAAAAAAGATCCTTTAGATATAAAAGCATATCAATATGATATTGTATGTAATGGTGTAGAGTTATCTTCTGGCGCAATTAGAAATCATAAACCAGAAATTATGTATAAGGCTTTTGATATCGCTGGATATTCGAAAGAAGATTTAGAAGAAAAATTTTCAGGAATGCTTAATGCTCTAAAGTTCGGAGCACCTCCTCATGGAGGTAGTGCACCAGGTATTGATAGAATTGTTATGTTACTTGCTGATGAGCCAAACATTAGAGAAGTAATAGCTTTTCCAATGAACCAACAAGCTATGGATTTAATGATGGACGCACCTGCAACTATCGATAAAGAAAGATTAGAAGAATTAGGTATAAAATTAATAGATAAAAATTAATCCTGTTCCAAAAATTGCGATAATTGTTCCGACCCATGCCCCATAAGAGGGTATTTTTTTTGTTAATATCCAAAGAAGAAATAATATCATAATTGGACTAGTTGAAGATAAAGTTGCAACAATACCCGCATCAGCTTTTTGTAATGCGATTAAAAGTAAACTCATACCTAAGGCCATTCCTAAAAAGCCACTAAGAATTGATTGGTAAATAATATTTGCTGTAAGATTAACTTTTGTATTAAAAACTTTATAATTCAAAAAAAATGTAAATGATAAAAAAATACATGAAATAGTAGTTCTAATCGCTGCTGATGCTATTGGATCTGCACCATCTGATAATATAGGTTTCATCATAACCAATCCAATTGCTTGGCATAAAGCGGCTCCAATGGATAAAATAATTCCTATATAAAGTGAACCTTCTACTTTTTCCCATCTATGGTGAGATCCATTTTTATCTCCATAGGAAATTGCAAAAACAACACCAAAAAAAACAACAAAACATCCAATAATACTAATAGTTGAAGCAATTTCATTTAGAAAAAAAATATTAATTACTACAGTAAATGGAGCAGCTAATGAAAATAAAATATTATTTCTTCTTGGCCCAATTTTTTGCAAAGCAATAAACAATAAAGTATCACCTAAAAATATCCCTATAATTCCTGAAATAATAATAATAGTTAAGTAATCAATACTAATCGTATTCCAAGTATTCATATAAAATGTGTAAGTAATTAACATTATTGATACAAAAAATAATCTAAGACGATTAAAGGCTAAACCTCCAATAGTTCTTGTAACATCTGCTGATAATAAAGATGCTACTGCCCAACAAAGTGCAGCAGCCATTGCAATAAAGTAATAATAGATCATATTATTTATTAAAATAAACTTAAAATAAATTTGATAGGTATTGATAAATACTCGCCTAAGAGATGTTCTTGTAATGCAAATCTTTTAATTAATCCTGTAGCTCTTAGTATTGCATATATTACTAAAGCCCATAAATAAATTCCAAAAATAAAATTTATGTATGATATTATTTTTTTAAATTTGTTATAATAATTCATATGAAGCCTAAATATTGGAATAAAGGTAGAATTTATTTATCAAATAAAGATAAAGTTTTGAAGAAATTAATTCAAACTTATAGGAATGAATATTTAAATCTAAATTCTAATTATTTTCATTCATTAATTAATTCAATAATTGGTCAACAAATATCAGTATCTGCAGCTGATTCGATGAAAACTAAATTTTTTAAACTTAAAAGAAATATAACACCACAAACTGTATCTAAATTACGTGCTACAGATTTACGAAAATGCGGTCTATCAAGACAAAAAATTTTGTATATAAAAAATATTTCTAAATTTTTTTTACAAAACAAGAAATTCATAAAAAATATAAATAAATCTTCTGAAGAAGAAATTTATAATAATTTAATTGAAATAAAAGGAGTAGGGAATTGGACTATTCATATGTTTTTAATGTTTAGTTATGGAAGTTCAAATATTTTTCCAACAGGTGATTTAGGATTTTTAAAAGCTATTTCAAAACTTTATAAGGTTCAACTTCCTATAAGTGAAAGAAAACTTAAATTGCTTTATAAAAAATGGAGTCCATATAGTTCACAAGCCACATGGTATTTATGGAGATCCTTAGACCCCATTCCAGTTAATTATTGATATTTGCTCCTTGCTCAATCCAAACTTTTAATATTTCTCTTTCATTTTTTGTAATACCAGTAAGATTATTCGGAGGCATAATTTCAGCATCAATAGCTTGAGCTTTGATTAATTTTATATTATTTACAATATCTTGAGCCGTGTCATATACAACTCCTTTTGGCGCCGCTTCAATACCTTCAAAAGTTGGGTATTTAGCATGACATGTTCCACATCTGTATTTAATTATATTTTGTACTTCATTGAAACTGACTAATTCTAAAGAAAGAGATGCATTTGCATCTTTTTTTTCAAATATTGAAAGACTACTTAAAGTCATTAAAAAAAACATGATTAAACCAGCTGATGGTAAAATCCAAAATTTATATTGTTTTTTATTTCTTAAATTAAAGTAATGGCGAGTTAAAATACCAGCTATCGATATAACAGCTAAAATTAACCAATTATTTACTGCTCCATACGTAAAAGAAAAATGTGAGCTAATCATGATAAATAAAACAGGTAGTGTAAAATAATTATTATGTATTGATCTGTTTTTTGCTTCTAATGAAAGATTTAAATTTGGCTTTTGTTTGTTTTCAGCTGATGAAACAAGATTTCTTTGTGCAGGAATAATTACTCTAAAAACATTAGCCGCCATAATGGTGCCAATAATTGCTCCAACATGTATGTATGCAGCTCTTGATCCATAAATTTGAGTCAAAAAATAACTTAATAATACAAATAATAAAACACCAGTTGCAATCAAAGTTTGTTCATTATCTTTTAAAACATTTTTACAAAGATAATCATATAGAAGCCAAGATCCTATAAGTAAGAATATAGATATTAATATTGCTTGAAAGGGTGTTAATATAATACCGCTTGCTCCCAACATCATAGAGCTTGCATTTAAGTAATAAACTAAAATAAGTAGCACAAAACCACTTATCCAAGTTGCATACGCCTCCCATTTAAACCAATGAAGAACTTTTGGAAGTTTTTTAGGAGGTCCTTTTAATTTTTCAATTCTATAAAATCCACCCGAATGAACAGACCATAAATAACCATCAAGGTGTTTAAAATCTGGATCATCTCTTTCCAGTCTACTATCGAGCCAATTAAAATAAAATGATGTTCCAATCCATGCTACACCAACAATTATATGAACCCATCTAACAATTAAATGTAACCACTCAGAATATACTGCAAATAATGTTTCTGTTGGAACACCTAAATTATAAAAAGCTGCAGTAAAAGATATGACTATAGTTGTTGCAATTACAATATAGAGCCTTTGTTCTTTAGATTTTAAACTTGAAAATGCCCCGAGAATAAAAAATAATAATATACCTAATAATGCCGATGCTGGTAGTGACAAAAGTAAATTATGAAAAAAGGTTTGAAAATCATAAGATTGAACTGGTGCAACAATTTTAAGAAATAATTCCATTTTAATATCTTATTTTATTTTCTTCTTTTTCCCAAATATTAAATGCTTTTATTGCCTCATCACGTGATATTTGACTGATAGGAATTTTTCTCTCTTTCATTTCTACTGATAGTTCATCATAAATAAATTTGTCATCAAATTTAATTTTTGCAGCATCTTCTCTAGAATTACCATAATATACTTTGTCTATATGTGACCAATATATCGCACTCAAGCACATAGGACATGGTTCGCAACTGGAATACAATTCACAACCTTCTAAGTTAAAGGTATTTAATTTTTGACATGCATTTCTAATAGCAACAATTTCAGCATGAGCAGTAGGATCATTGTTAAATGTTACTCTATTTACTCCTTCTGCAATAATTTCATTTTCTTTTACAATTACGCATCCAAAAGGACCTCCATTATTTTTGATATTATCAATTGAAAGTAAAATAGCTCTTTTCATAAAATCTATGTTTGTCATATAACTTCTTTAATTTTATTATTTGATAAATGTTTGAATTTGTTTTTTATAGAAATTATTCTTGTAATTATTGAGAAAGCTATTTCATTCGGATCTTTTGAATTGCCAATATCAATTCCAATTGGACACTCAATTTTCTCAACTATTGATTTATTGTGACCATTATCAATCAATCTTTTATAAAACCTTTTTTTCTTAGTAAGAGATCCAATTAGACCAACAAAAGTATTATTTTTTTTCAAAATTTCATTTAATATTTTTAAGTCATAATCGTGACTATGAGTTAAGACTATATAATAAGAATTATCTTCTAGTTTTGATACAATCTCCCAAGGTTTTTTCGAGAGTAAATAATTTACATCTTTGATATTTGTCATTTTTAAATAATCTTCTCTTGAATCAATTATAAAAGTATTAAAATTAATATTTTCTAATTTAGAAATTAACGCTTGACCAATATGTCCTGATCCAAAGATATATAAGTTGGATTTAATATTATTAACAACATATTCATTTTTTAGTGCATCTTTGGAATTATTATGTAAGCTTAATTTGACTTGTACATATCCACCACAACATTGTCCAATTCCTGGCCCAAGCGGAATATTCATTACTTTATTTGCTATATTATTATCAATTAATTTTCTCGCTTCATCGATAACTAAATATTCTAAGTTTCCGCCACCGATAGTTCCAAAGATAGTATCAGTTGAGATTAATATAATGTCATCTAAACTATTGGGCGATGATCCTTTAACTTCAATAATTTTAGCCTTAACTATTTTACTATTAAAATTTATATTTTTACTTAATTTTTTAAGATACATTTTAATGCAGACTTTTTAATATATTTTCAGCAGTAGCAGGTGCAATTAAATTTTCAGAATTTTTTCCTTTATTGGCATTATATACTGCGTCCTTTAATGCAATAAAACTTGAAATTGCTAGCATAAATGGTGGCTCTCCAACAGCTTTAGAGCGATTAATAACCTTTTCTTTATTAAAACCACGATCATAAATTTCGACATTAAATTTAAATGGTGTCTCACCTGCAGTTGGTATTTTGTAAGTAGAAGGACTATGAGTTGTTAGAACTCCAGTTGATTTCCAAGACACTTCTTCAGTTGTAAGCCAACCTAATCCTTGAATATAACCACCTTCAATTTGCCCCTTATCAATTCTCTTATTAATAGAATTACCAACATCATGAATTATATCAACTTGAAGAATTTTATTTTCACCTGTTAATTTATCAATGATTACTTCTGTTACCGCTGCTCCATAAGTAAAATATAAGAATGGTCTACCTTGAAGTGTTTTTGTATTTACGTTAATTTTGTTAGTTTTATAGAAACCCGAAGATGACAATGGGATTCTATTTAAGTAAGCAGTATTTATCAATTCTTTAAAAGATATTTTTCTTTTATCAAAATAAACAAAATTATTTTCATATTTTATTTTGCTATTCGTTTTAAAATAATCATAAATAAATTCATTTAGTCCTGATTTAATATTATTTATAGCATTAACAATTGCTGCTCCATTTATATCAGTTGTAGCTGATGCTGCACTTGCTGATGTGTTAGGCACTTTTTCTGTGTCCGTTGAAGAGATTTTTATATGTTCGTAATTAAGGCCAAATTCATTTGAAGCCACTAAAGCAAGTTTTGTCATTAATCCTTGACCCATTTCAATTCCTCCATGATTTAAATGAATGGATCCATCAGTGTAGATATGAACTAAGGCACCACCTTGGTTTAAATGAGTGGTTGTAAATGATATTCCAAACTTTACAGGTGTTATTGCTATTCCTTTTTTTAAAACTTTATTTTTTTTATTAAAATTATCAATTTCTATTTTTCTTTTTTTGTAATTAGATTTTTTAATTAGTTTATTAAAAATATTTTCAATCACATTGTCAGTAATTTTCATCCCATAATGAGTAGTATTTTTAATTTTATCTTTATAAAAATTAATTTTTCTTATTTCACTTGCTTCTCGATTTAATTTTTGAGCAATGTTTTCAATTATATTTTCAATACAAAACATTCCTTGAGGCCCACCAAATCCACGAAAAGCTGTATTAGAAACAGTATTTGTTTTACATCTATACGAATTAATTTCTATATTTGGTAAGAAGTAGGCATTATCTATATGATAGATGGCTCTATCGTTTATAGCTCCTGATAAATCTGGAGAGATACCGCATCTCGATGCCATCATTATTTTTAGAGCAAGTATTTCACCACTATTATTAAAACCTACTTCATAATCAAATAAAAAATCATGTCTTTTTCCAGTCATGATCATATCATCATCTCTATCGACTCTTAACTTTACTGGTTTAGATAACTTTTTTGCTGCAATGCTTGTAATGGCTGCAAACAAAAAAGATTGTGTTTCTTTTCCTCCAAAACCACCACCAATTCTTCTTACTACCACATGGATACTATTGTAATTTTGTTTAAGAACTTTACTGATAATTTGCTGTGTTTCTGATGGATGTTGTGTTGAAGAATAAACTAAAAAATTATTATCTTCTTGTGGAATAGTCATTGCAATTTGACCTTCTAAATAAAAATGATCTTGACCCCCTGAATACAATTTACCTTTTAGAATGTTGTCAGATTTTTTAAACCCATCTTTTATATTTCCTCTAGTTAGATGCTTCGGTTTTAAAACAAATGATTTTTTCTTTAATGCTTCTTCAATTGAAACGATCGGTTTAGATATTTTTAAGTCTATTTTTACTTTTAATGCAGCTTTTTTTGCTAAATTATTTGTCTTTGCTATAACTGCAAAAATTGGTTGCCCATAATATTCTAAATTTTTTGAAGTAAATATTTTATCTCCCTTAAATATTGGCCCAACATCATTTATACCTTCAATGTCTTTTTCAGTAATAATGTCTACTACACCTTCTGAAGATAAAACATCTTTATAATCAATTTTTTTTATTACTCCTTTGCTGCAATTACTGTATCCAATTACTGCGTGAAGTAAATTTTTAGGCTCTGATATATCATCAGTATAAATTGCTTTTCCAGTAACATGTTTTACTGCACTTTCATGTTCAATATTTTTTGTAAATATTTTATCCATTAATATAACGTTGATTTAATTTTATTATTTTCATTTAAAAACCTCTCTAAAAGGTTTTGACTAATTTTAGTTCTATAATTTTTTGACGCTCTCATATCATCTATTGGATCAAATTCTTTTTTAATAATTTTCTTTGCTTCATTAATATTTTCTTCATTAAATATTTTATTCAATAAAAATTTTTGTGCTTTTTCAGCTATTTTTGGAGTTTCTGCCAAACCTCCACAAACAATTTTTATTTCTTTAATAATATTTTTTTCAATTCTAGTATTTATAGCCATAAAAACAGAGCTTATATCATCATCAATTCTTTTTGAAATTTTATAACATTTAAGAATATTTTTTTTATAGATGGGTATTATAATTTCTTTAATTATTTCATTAGGTTTTAATTTAGTTTTTCGATAGCTGAGAAAATAATTATCCAATAATAAAGTTTTTTTAACTTTTCCTTGAATTATAATTTTACTATTGAGTGCAATTAACACAGGCAAACTATCACCTATTGGAGATGCGCTTCCAATATTACCTCCAAGAGACGCAGTATTTCTTATTTGCTCAGATCCGTATCTTTCAAACATTTTAGCAAATGTTGGATAAATATTTTCTAAAATTGGTAAAATATCATTTATGGGAGTAGCAGATCCAATGTGTAAATTATTGTTTTTATTTTTAACATAATTTAAATCATTATTTGATCCTAAATAAAAAATATTTTTTAAATCTTTTCTTTTTTTTGTTACTTCAAGAGCGAGATCTGTACCCCCGACTAGTAAATGTCCATTACTAATCTTTTGATAGTCTTTAATTAGAGAATTTAAATTATAATGGATGAAAAACTTAGAATCATTTTTTTTAATAACAATATTAGTTTTCTTAATTGATTTTAATAATCTAATAACTTTACTGTTTGAAGACTTGTCACTTTTATAGCTATACATATTCTTTATTGCTTTTTTAATTGGAAGATAACCTGTACATCTGCATAAATTTCCAGAAAGAAATTTATCTATATTTTCTTCTGTTGGTTTTATTTTATTTTCATACATATTGTACATTGACATGATAATACCTGGTGTACAAAAACCACATTGAGATCCGTCACTATCAATCATTGATTGTTGAACAGGATGAAGTTTATTTTTTTGTATATGCTCAACTGTTATTAATTGCTTACCATGAAGAGAATACAAAAAAGTAATACAAGTATTTATACTTTTATAAGAAATTTTATTCTCTTTTAATTCTCCTACAACTGCAGTACATGCTCCGCAATCACCAGATGCGCAACCTTCTTTTGTTCCAGTTAACTCATGATTGTTTCGAAGATAATTTAAGACCGTTGTATTTGTGTCTAAATCTTTGATAGATATTTTTTCTTCATTAAGAAGAAAATCAATATGCTGTCTAGACACTAGCTTCCTCTATATGTTGAATAACTCCACGGGGTAATAAGAAGGGGAACATGGTAGTGCTCTTCTTTGTTAATTCCAAATCTAATTATTACGTCATCAAGAAAGAATGGTTCATGAAGATTTGTAAATTCCTTAAAATAACTCCCGCAAAGAAATAATAACTCATATTTTCCAAGAATAAAATTCTCTTTACCTAATATAGGTTCATCACACCTGCCATCTTCATTGAGAGTAAAATTTGAAATTTTAACTTTATTTTCACCATCAATTTTAAAAAGAGACCCTTTTATACCAGAACCAGGCTTACCATTATAGGTATCCAAAACATGAGTAGTTAAATATCCTTTAGACATAATACTTATTCGTTTATACAGTATTTAACTAAATATTAAATCAAGCATTTTTATGAAAGACGACAGAAATTATATAGGTTACGGAAATAATGACTCTAACTTTTATTGGCCTAACAAATCAAAACTCGCTCTTCAATTTGTTCTAAATTATGAGGAAGGTGCTGAAAATTCAATAATGAATGGCGATGAAGGATCAGAAACTTTTTTATCTGAAATAATTAATGCGAAGCAAATAATAGGTGCCAGAAATATGAATATGGAGTCAATATATGAGTATGGCTCAAGAAGAGGTTTTTGGAGAATACATAATGAGTTTGAAAAAAGAAAATTACCTTTAACAATATTTGGCGTTGGTATGGCTTTAGAAAAAAATCCTGATGTTTGTGAACAAATAATTAAATCAAAGTATGAAGTAGCTAGCCATGGTTATCGATGGATAGACTATCAAAATATAACTGAGGAAGTTGAAAAAGAACATACTATAAAATGTAACAACATTATTAAAGATATTTTTGGTTATTTTCCGTCTGGTTGGTATACCGGTAGAACAAGTCCAAATACAAGAAATATAATTTTAGAAAATACAAATATTATTTACGATAGTGACTGCTATGCTGATGATTTACCTTACTGGATAAAAGTAAAAAATAAAAAACATTTAATTATTCCATACACCCTAGATAATAATGATATGAGATTCTCTACTTTACAAGGTTTTAACACAGGTGAGGATTTTTATAATTACTTAAAAAATTCATTTGATACATTATACAGAGAAGCAAACGAGTTCAATAAACCAAAAATGATGAGTGTGGGTTTACATTGTCGATTAATAGCCAGACCTGGAAGATTTATGTCTTTGGTAAAATTTTTGAATTATGTTTCTGGTTATAATGATATTTGGATATGCAAAAGAGAAGAAATTGCCAATTATTGGTATGAAAATTTTAGTGATGAAAATTGAAGAAATTAATAATTATAACTCTGAAAAATTTATTGATTCTTTTAAAAATATTTATGAAGAATCTAAATTTATAACAGAATATGCTGATAAAAAGCGACCATTTAAAAATAAAAAAGAAATGATATTAATATTTTTAGAGTTGTTTGATGATTTAGATGAAGAAACTAAAATAAATATAATTAAAAAACATCCTGATCTAGCTGATAAAATAAAAATAAATAAAGGTTTGTCTGAATTATCTGATGAAGAACAAAGTAGATCTGGTTTAAAAGATTGTTCAGAACAAGAATTTAATTTATTTAAAGATTTAAATTCAAGATTTAAAAATAAATTTAATATTCCATTTATTTTTGCAGTTAGAAATAAAAATAAAAATGAAATTATAACAGAGTTTAAAAGTAGATTAGAGAATAATGATTTAAACTTAGAAATAAAAACTTCAATTTCACAAGTAAAAGAAATTGCAAAATTAAGATTAACAGAATTAATTAATGAATAAGAAATACATTCAAAAAAATTATATAAACTTATGTAGTAAGGTTTTAGGTACAAAAATACATAGATTTTCTGATCAGTTTTTTGGATCAGCATCCAGATTGCTTAAAGAGGAACAGCCAATTTTTAAAGAAGGAGTATACGATAAAAATGGGAAATGGATGGATGGATGGGAAACAAGAAGAAAAAGAATTGAAGGAAATGATTATGTTACTATTAAATTAGGCCTTCCTGGTAAAATTAATTTTGCTGAAATAGACACAAGCTATTTTAATGGCAATCAACCTGAATACGCAAGCATTGATGCTTGTTATTTTGAAAAAAATAAATTTAATTGGATAAATATTTTATCAAAAAGAAAACTTAATCCAAATTATCTTCATGGTTTTAAAACTCAACAGAATAATAAAGTTTTTAACTTCATAAGATTGAACATCTATCCAGATGGAGGAGTTGCGAGATTAAAATTATTAGGAAATTTAGATGTATCAAAATTAAAATTTCCAAATAAAAAATTTGATTTACTTAGCATCCTTAATGGTTCAAAAATTGTGGCATGTAGTGATGAACATTTTGGAAGGGCAGAAAATTTACTACTTCCATTTAAATCTAAAAATATGGGCAATGGTTGGGAAACTAAAAGAAGAAGAGGATCAGGATATGACTGGGTTATAATTAAACTTGGCAAACCTGGTTTAATTGAAAAGTTTAATATTGAAACTCATTATTTTAAAGGTAATTATCCGTCTCATTGCTCAGTACAATGTTTTTATTCAATAAAAAATATAAATATAGGCAAATTAATAAATGAAAGCAAAAATTGGGAATTTTTGATAAAAAATAAAAATCTTAAACCTAATTCATCATTAAAAATTAATTCAACTAAACAGATTAAAAAAATAAATTATTTGAAGTTAAATATTTATCCTGACGGTGGTATTTCACGAATCAAGGCAATTGGAAAGTTTTTGTGAACTATAAAATAAAAAATATTAGTAAAGAGAATTTCAAAAATTATGGTGATTTAATTACAACATCTAATAAAAATTATGAAAGTATTAATAAAGATACAACCGATAGTTTTTTTGATTTAGCAAATATTCAAATAATTGGTGATGACAAAAGATCTAGATTAAATATTTTTCAGGCAAAGAAAAGAAACTTTCCATTAAAAATTAACATGTTGGAAAATCACCCCTTTAGTTCTCAAGTATTTCTTCCGTTTAATGTAACAGGTTTTTTAGTTTTAGTTGCTCCAATAGGTAACAAACCTAAAATTGATTTAATTGAAATATTCAAAGTAAGCGGTGGTGATGGTATAAATTTTAATCCCAAAGTATGGCATTTTCCTCTAATATCTCTTGAAAATGAAAAATATATTACCATTGATAAAAAAGATGCGGATAATAATATTGAGATTTATAATTTTGAACAATCAGAAATATTTGAATTAAATTATGAGTGATAAAATATTAAATATAGAAAATATTACAAAATATTTTCCAAGAGTTATTGCAAATAAAAAGGTTACTTTTGATATTAAAAAAAATGCAGTTCATGCAATTTTAGGAGAAAATGGAGCGGGGAAATCTACGTTAGTAAAAATTCTATATGGTCTCTTAGAACCAGATGAAGGAAATATTAAATTAAATAATAAGGATTTTAAAGTTAATTCCCCAGCAGAAGCAAGGCAACAAGGAATAGGAATGGTATTTCAGCATTTTTCTTTATTTGATTCTTTATCAGTAAAAGAAAATTTAATTTTAGGAATTGATGAAAAGATGTCTTATTCAGATTTAGAAAATAAGCTAGAAAATATAAGCTCTAGATATAATCTTCCCTTAGATTTAGATGCTCCAATTACTGCTTTATCAGCTGGAGAAAAGCAGCGTGTAGAAATTGTAAGAATTTTATTACAAGACCCTCAGATACTTATTATGGATGAGCCAACTTCAGTCTTAACACCACAAGAAGTTGAAAGTTTATTTGTAACATTAAATGCACTCGTCAAAGAAGGTCGTACAATATTATATATCACTCATAAACTCGAAGAAGTAATATCAATATGTGATACAGTTACTATAATGAGAAGTGGTGAAATTATAGATACTTCAAGTACTACAAATCAAACTGCAAAAACACTTGCAACAAAAATGCTAGGACAAAAATTAGATGACTTAAAAACTAATTATGGACATATAAAAGACGAAGTTAACTTTGAAGTAAAAAATATTTCATGTGACTTTAATGATCCATTTTTAACAGATCTTAAAAATATTTCTTTTCAAGTTAGAGTGGGTGAAATTTATGGCATTGCTGGAGTTGCTGGTAATGGACAATCAGAATTAATGGATATTTTAACAGGAGAAAATATAAATATTAAATCTGGATCAATTACTTTTGATAATAAAAAAATTGAAAAGTATGGGCCACAAAAAAGAAGAGATTTATCTATTTCTTTTGTTCCGGAGAATAGATTGGGTCATAGTGCGGTACCTGAGTTAAGTTTGTCTGAAAATATTCTTTTGAGTCAATTTCCAAAAAATAATTTTATTAGAAATGGCATAATATTGAAAAATAACGTTGATGATTTTGCGAATAATGTAATTAATGAATTTAAAGTTATTACTCCTGGTAATGATGCTAAAGCATCAAGCTTGTCTGGAGGAAATTTACAAAAATATGTCATTGGTAGAGAAATATCATCTAAGCCAAAAATATTAATTATTTCACATCCAACTTGGGGGATAGATGCTGGTGCTGAGCATTCTATAAGAGAGTCTTTGATAGAATTATCTCAAAATGGAACGTCTATAATTGTTATTTCTCAAGATTTAGATGAATTGATTGAAATTACTCATAAAATATCTGTTATTTATGATGGTAATTTATCCAAACCTTTTAAAACTAGTGAAATAGAAATAGAAAAATTAGGATTATTGATGGGTGGAAAAAATGAATAGTTTATTTCCATCTATAGTTTCCCGCTCACAGAGTTCGGGTTTAATGAATTTTTTTGTTCCTATAATATCAATAGTTTTAACTTTAATTACAGGTTCAATTATTTTTGTTCTTCTTGGTTTTGATCCAGTTTATGCATTGTATACATTTTTTATTTCACCTATTTCTTCAACCTACGGTATTTCTGAATTGTTTGTAAAAGCAACTCCTTTAGCCTTAATTGCAATTGGTCTCTCATATTGTTTTAAGAATAATATTTATAATATTGGAGCTGAAGGACAACTTACCATGGGTGCAATTTTTGGTGGAGGTATTGGAATATTATTTCATGATACAAATGCTTTCTGGTTGTTGCCATTAATGATTTTTACAGGAGCAATCGGAGGAGCATTGTGGGGTTTAATACCTGCTATTTTAAAAACAAAATTTAATACAAATGAAATTTTAACAAGTTTAATGTTAGTTTATGTTGCTTTATTTATTTTAGATTATTTAGTAGTGGGACCTTGGAAAGATCCATTTGGTTATAGTTTTCCTAAATCAAGACCATTTAGTGAATCTGGAAGAATGCCTCTATTATTTGATGGTTTGAGGGTGCACTTTGGACTAATTATAACGCTATTTTTAATTTTTGTATCTTGGTTTATATTTTCAAAAACTATTTTTGGCTTTCAATTAAAAGTATCCGGTTACAGCCCCAAAGCTGCTAGATATGCTGGTTTTAATCAAACAACTTTAGTTTTTTTTGCTTTTGCAATTTGTGGCGCTTTTGCAGGTATTGCAGGTTTAGCTGAAGTATCTGGCCCAATTGGATTATTATATAGAGATATTTCTCCAAATTATGGGTTTACTGCAATTATTGTTGCTTTTTTAGGTAGACTTCACCCAATTGGTATTATTTTTGCTTCTTTAGTTATTGCTCTTACTTATCTTGGTGCTGAAGATGCACAATTGTTTTTACAAATACCTTCAGCGGTAGGTTTTATATTTCAGGGTTTGGTTTTATTTTATTTATTAGGTGCGGAAATACTAATTAACTATAAATTAACTTACAAAAAATTATTATGAATTTAGATTTAATACTTGGAATATTACAAATTGTTTTAATTGCAACAACACCTCTAGTTTTTGCTGGTATAGGTGAGTTAGTTACAGAAAAATCTGGAGTATTAAATTTAGGTGTAGAAGGAATGATGTTGGTAGGAGCAGTGTCAGCTTTTATTATCTTAGTAATTACCGGAAGTTATTTTTTAGCTTTTTTTGTATCTATATTATCTGGAATTATCATGTCTGGTTTATTTGCTTTTCTAGTTTTATTTTTAATGTCAAATCAAATTGCTACAGGATTAGCATTAACTATTTTTGGAATAGGGCTGAGTTCGATGCTTGGCAAACAATATATTGGAACACCAATTGATGGTCTGTCACCATGGTTTTTTGTTATATTTTCTTTCTTAATTGTTTTTTTGGTTAGTTATTTTTTTTACAAAACTAAAGCTGGTTTGATTTTAAGAGCAGTAGGGGAATCTCATAATTCTGCACATGCATTAGGATATAGCGTTATTAAAATTAGATTTTTATCAATTATATTTGGAGGTTCTATGTGTGCTCTTGCAGGATCATATATTTCAATTTGTTATGCTCCAATGTGGCAAGAGGGTATGACAGCTGGACGAGGATGGATAGCATTAGCTTTAGTTGTATTTGCAACCTGGAAACCAGAAAGAGTACTTATTGGAGCTTATATATTTGGAGGTGTAACTATTCTTCAAATGAATCTTCAGGCTTTGGGTTTAAGATTCCCTGGTCAATTTTTTAGTATGGCGCCATATGTTGCAACTATTATAGTGTTAGTATTAATTTCTAGTAATAAATTAAGAATAAAACTTAGCGCACCAGCTTCATTAACTATTCCTTTTTATAAAGGCAGATAAATATCCACTTTTTTTTTTCTATAAACATATAGAATTATTGATCAAACCCTTTTGTATATATTAAGTATATAGCTGAGTAATCGTTATATTAGCAGGTGAGGTTAAAATGATTAGAATAATAACTTTTTTATCTACTTTTTTGGTATTTGCATTTGGTTCAGCATATGCAGACCCTAAAAAAGTTGGATTTATATACATAGGTCCTCCAGGTGATCATGGTTGGACATATATGCATGATGTAGGTAGAAAATATATGGAGAGCCAACTTGGTGACTCTATTACTACTACTTATCTTGAAAATATTCCTGAAAACGCAGATGCAGTGAGAGCAATCCGAAAACTAGCAGACTCAGGACATGATTTAATATTTACAACGTCTTTCAACTATATGGATCAGACACATGAAGTAGCTAAGGATTTTCCTGATATAAAATTTGAACACGCTACTGGGTATATCCAAGCAGATAACGTTGCAACGTATTCAGCTAGATTTTACGAAGGTAGAATGATTGAAGGGCATATTGCCGGTCATATGACTGAAACTAATACTATTGGTTATATAGCTTCATTCCCTATTCCTGAAGTTGTAAGAGGAATTAATGCATTTTATTTAGCGGCTTCAAAAGTAAATCCAGATATCAAAATGAAAATTATTTGGGTATTTACTTGGTATGACCCAGGTAAAGAAGCTGATGCAGCTAATACATTAATTAATCAAGGAGCTGACATAATTGTTCAGCATACTGATACATATGCTCCTTGCCAAGCTGCTCAAAAAGCGGGTGTTTATGCATTTGGTCAAGCTTCAAACCAAGAAGAATTTTGTCCTGATGCACATTTAACTTCAATTGAAGATATTTGGGGCCCTTACTATGCTGAAAGAGCAAAAGCTGTTGTGGACGGCACATGGTCTTCTGGTGATACTTGGGATGGTATGGATAAAGGTATGGTTGTAATGTCACCATATAATACTAAACTTATGCCAGCAAGTTTAATTCAAGAAGCAGTAAATATGGAAGTTGGAATTAAAGATGGAACTATTCATCCTTTCACGGGTCCAATTTATAATCAAGCTGGTGAGCTTGTGGTTGCTGAAGGTGAAGTAGCGCCTGATGGAATGTTACTTGGAATGAACTTTTATGTTCAAGGTATTGACGGCGAAGTACCACAATAATTAAAATTCTTATAATCCTCTCTCTTTTAAAGGGAGAGGTTTAATTCTTAATTTCAAAGGAAGATTTATGTCTGATTTACACATTAGTTGGGACGAATATAGAAGTAAAACAGAAGATTTAGCAAAACAAATTCATAAGGATGGATGGCAATTTAATCAGGTTGTATGCATCGCAAAAGGAGGTATGAGAGTAGGGGATGTAATGGCAAGAATATTCGATGTTCCTTTAGCAATTCTTTCTGTTGAATCATATAAAGGTGAGGGAGTAAAAAATAAAAGAGGTGCAATCACATTTTCAAGAGATTTAGCAAAAACAAGCCCTAACATTGGATCAAAAGTTTTAATTGTAGATGATTTGGCAGACTCAGGAATTACTCTTAAAAAAAGTATTGATTGGTTAAACCATACTTATGGTTTTTATATAGATGAACCAATAAGAACTGGAGTTTTGTTTTATAAGTCAGTATCTTCGTTTAAACCAAATTATTATGTTGATTATTTAGAAGATTCTCCTTGGATACATATGCCTTATGAGGTCTATGAAACTATGAAACCAGAAGAACTTGGTTAAAAAATTGAAGTAATTTCTTCAAACTTTTTCTTTTGTTTTGCAAACTTTGGAACTTTTACATCTTTATCTGGTCGTCCAACAATAAGTAAAACAAATGGTTTTTCATTACTAGGTCTTTTCAAAATTTTATTAAGAAATGTCATTGGGCTTGGCGTGTGTGTTAACATTGCTAAGCCAGAAAAATGTAAACAAGTAATTAATATACCAGTAGCTATACCGACAGACTCTTTTACATAATAATTTTTTATTTTCTTATTTTTTGAAACTGAAAATTTTTTCTCAAATATAGCTATTAAATAAGGTGCATTTTCAATAAATTTTTTATTTTCATCAGTTCCTAAAGGAGTTAATGCATCTAACCATTCTTTAGGAGCTTTGTACTTATAAAAATTTTCTTCTTCTTTTTCTGCTTCTATTCTAATCTTCTTTTTTACGTTTTTATTTTTTATTACTACAAAATGCCAGGGTTGAAGATTTGCTCCACTTGGAGCTGATCCTGCAGATAAGATCGCATTTTTTATAATATTTATATCGATTTTATCTTTTGAAAATTTACGTATGCTTCTTCTTTCTTTAATTTTATTATAAAATTTTTTTGAATTAATCTTCATTTCTTTGATAGTTTGATTTGAAAATTTTAAATCTTCAGCTATGTATTTTTTAACTTTATGCATTGGTTAGTTATTATTATTGGGATACTATTAATTTCTCTTTCAATTAGTAATCCTCTATACAAACTAATTATAAAAAAACGAATAAGATTTAATCTTTTTATTGAAATCCTGTTCAGGATAATAATGTTTTTTGCTAGTGTAATTATTATTTTTCTAGGTTTGTACTTAGAGAGTATTTATTAATATCTTCTTATATTTCTGTCAATTAAAGCAGCCCATGCGTCTATTCCGCCAAGTACATTAACACAATGATTATAACCTTGTGCTTTAAGCCATTTACATACAGCCTGGCTTCTTGTACCGGTATGACACATTACAAAAATATTTTTTTTCTTATCTAATTCGGTGTATCTTTTAGCAATCTCTGAAAGTTTCATGTGTATTGTACCTTTAATATGGGCATGATCTCTCTCAGTATCTTCTCTTACATCTATAATTTGAATTTTTTTGTCATCTTGCTTGAGCTCATTTAATTGATGAACTGTAATTTCACTGCTACTGTAAAGATCCATTTTATTATCTTATTATAAATACTTCTAGATTTCTACTATTTTAAATAAAATTAATTTTAAAAATTAAATTTGTTATTTCTAAGTTTTTCATGTAAGAGCGCATATCATTATGACTAAGAAAATAACTTTTTCAGCTTTTGGTAGAGATTCATATTATCACAGAGATTGGTTCAAAAAAAATGGTTTCAAATTCGATAGGAGTTCTAGAAAATGGACTGTAGAAAATTTACCAATAGATAATGCAGAAGAATTTGCCAGTTATTGTAGGAAATACGGTTTAACATTTGAACGATCTGATAGAATGATTACAGAATTTGATTACGCAGATTATCTCTGGGATGGAAGAAGAGATGAATTTATGAAACCTTCTGAAAATATTGAAATTCCACAACCAAAAAATAAAATCTAATTTTTGTTTTATAAATTATTATCAAATAATTTAATACTTCTTATAATTTTAGCCGCAATTTGGGGATCTTCTTTTTTTGTTATTAAAATTTGTCTGTCTAGTTTTACACCTACAAGTATTGCTTCCTTGAGATTAATTATAGCATCAATTTTCTTAATTATTTTATATTATTCATATAACAATCATCCTAAATTAAATCTCGATTTAGTTTTAATTCTTTCTTTTATTGGCATTACTGGAAATTTTTTACCATTCTATCTTATTAGTTGGGCTGAACAATACATTCCTTCTTCTACTGCAGGTTTATTAATGTCGGTTGGTCCCTTAATAACATTACTAATGTCTCATGTTTTAACTTCAGACGATAAGTTTACTTGGGTTAAATTTTTATCAATTATTATAGGTTTTGTAGGTATTATTTTTATTTTAGATATAAGTAAATTTAATTTTCAAGATGAAAACTACATTAGTACTTTAGCAAAAATTTTTGTGATTATAGCTGCATTTGGCTATATGATTTCAAATATTGCTGCTTATAATAAATTAAAGAAATTAAGCCCTATTTCGATTACTACTTTTGCTACATTATTTGGAGCGATAATATCATTACCTTTTTTATTCTATGATTTTATTAATTATGAGAATAATATTAGTAAGATTTCTTTAATTTCTATTATTTATTTAGGTATTTTTCCAACAGCTATTGCATTTCATATGCGCTATCATATAGTTAAACAATCTGGTCCGGTTTTCTTGTCTTATGTTGCCTATTTAATTCCTGTTTTTGCATTAATATGGGGATTCATATTTCTTTCTGAACAAATAGTATTTAGTTCTGTTGTCGGAATTATTCTAGTTTTTATTGGTCTGTTTGTCGGGCAAAAAAAATCAATGAGTAAAATATCCGTAAAAAACATATAATACTAATAAAACAGCAATAAAAATAGACACATTTTTGAAGTTAAAGTATTTCATTTATGGTTGAAATTTAATTTTTTATAGTCCAATATACTTTTATTATGAGCGACTCAATTAAATACTTACTTGAAGAAAATAAAGCACCAAAGTTTTGGTATAATATTAATGCAGACTTACCAAGTCCACCACCACCACCATTACACCCTGGAACTAAACAACCAGCTGGTCCTGATGACTTTGCTCCTTTGTTTCCAATGAGTTTAATTATGCAAGAGGTTTCTACCGAAAGAGAAATAGAAATTCCTGAGCCAGTAAGAGAAGTATACAAACAATGGAGACCTTCTCCTTTATTTAGAGCCAGAAGGTTAGAAAAGTTTTTAGATACACCAGCTAAAATTTATTACAAATATGAAGGTGTTAGCCCTACAGGAAGTCACAAACCAAATACTGCAGTTCCGCAAGCATTTTTTAATAAAGAAGAAGGAATTAGCAAAATTTTTACTGAAACTGGTGCAGGTCAGTGGGGAAGTTCATTAGCTTTTGCAGGTCAGATCTTTGGTATAGATATAGAAGTTTTCATGGTTAAGGTTAGTTTTGATCATAAACCTTACAGAAAATTAATGATGCAATCGTTCGGCGCTAACTGTCACGCTAGTCCATCTAATTTAACTGACTTCGGTAACAAGTTATTATCAGAAAATCCTGATAACCCTGGTAGTTTGGGAATAGCTATATCAGAAGCAATAGAAGCAACTGTTAAAAGTGGAGGTAAAGCAAAATACTCACTTGGAAGTGTTTTAGGCCACGTTCTAATGCATCAAACTATTAATGGTAATGAAGCTATTATGCAAATGGAGATGGCTGGAGATTATCCTGATATTATTGTTGGCTGTACAGGTGGCGGTAGTAATCTTTCTGGATTAATGTTTCCATTTTTAGGACAACAGTTAAGAGGTGGTCAAAAAATTGATATAATTGGTTGCGAGCCTGCATCATGTCCTTCATTTACTAAGGGTAAGTATGCTTATGATCATGGCGACATGGCAAAAATGACTCCATTAATTAAAATGCATACTCTTGGATCTGATTTCTTACCGCCGGCTAATCACTCTGGTGGATTAAGATACCATGGCATGTCTTATCATTTAAGTCACTTATATGAGTTAGGTCTGATGAGAGCAAAGGCTTACGGTCAAAAAGATTGTTTTGAAGCTGGTTTAACCTTTGCAAAACAAGAAGGAATTATTCCTGCTCCAGAAGGAAACCATGCAATCAAAGGTGCTATTGATGCAGCTTTAGAATGTAAAGAAAAAGGCGAGTCGAAAACTATTCTTTTTAATTTATGTGGCCATGGATATTTTGATATGTCAGCTTATGATGATTATCTAAATGGATCAATGGCTGATGATGTTATTGATGATGATGGAATAGGTAAATCTATTTCTCAAATACCAGAAGTAGCGTAATTTAAGTTTAATTTTTTTTTTATTTAATTAAAGGTGTTTCTTTATTATGGTTGAAATTAAACCTTTTAAAGGAACACGTCCTTACAACGAAGATGCAAAAAATTTAATTGCTCCTTCTACTGATCATTTAAGTATTGAAAATATAGAAATATTTAAAAAAAATAATTATTGGAATTATTTAAAAATTTTAAATCCTGTTGGACAATTAAAAGAAGCAGATACTCTTTTAGAAGCTAAATCACATTTTAATGAAATGAAAGAAAATGACGTAATTAAAAAAGATAAAGAATTATTTTATTACGTTTATCAAATTAAATTTAAAGGCCATACTCAATTAGGTTTTTTATCTCTTTCTAAAATATCAGATTTTGTAGATGAAAAAATTAAAGCGCATGAAAAAATTTATGAAACAAGGATGAGAGAAAGAGCAGAGCAAATGTTAAATATAAAAACACAAATTGGTCCTATTTATGTGGTATATAAAAAAAACAATAAGATAAAAGATTTATTATTTTCTATAATATCAAATACTCCAGATTATGATTTTGAAAGTTTTGATAAATCTATTCATAAACTTTGGTGTGTCTCTGATGAAACTTTCATCAAAAAGCTATCTTCTTTGTTTATAAATGAGGTAGATAATTTTTATATTGCTGATGGACATCATAGAATGGGTGCAATGAAAATTATTGGTGAATTAAATTATAATAAAAATATTTTACAAGAAGATTTTATGATAGCGGCGTTTCCAAGTGATGAGGCTAAAATATTTGATTATAATAGAGTTGTTAAAGATTTAAATGGTTTGAGTGAAGAAAATTTTTTAGACATTCTTTCTGAAAATTTTGAAATAAAAAAAGAAAAAAACCCTTTCAAACCTCAATCTAATAAACAATTTGGAATGTATCATGAAAAAAAGTGGTATTCATTACATTTTAAAACTGAATTAAAAACTGAAAATTTTGTTGATACGCTAGATATTAATATTTTAAATAATTTTATTTTCAAAAAACATTTGAATATATCTGATGTTAATAATGATGAAAGAATAAGATTTATTGCCGGATGCCATGGTTTGGAAGCTCTAGAAAAAAAAGTTGATGAAAATAATGACAGTGTGGCATTTTCTATCTTCCCATCTTCAATAAGTGATGTTATTACAGTCGCAAATAAAAATTTGACTATGCCCCCTAAATCAACATGGTTTGATCCAAAACCTTTAGATGGCTTAGTAGTTTATGAGTTTGAAAAAAATGTATGAATAAACCTAATACTAAACCTAACAATCCAAATTTTTCAAGTGGACCAACTTCAAAAAGACCAGGTTGGGACATATCTGTTTTGAGTAATGCTTTAACTGGTAGATCTCACAGATCTGTTGAATGTAAAGCAAGATTAAAAGAAGCAATAGATAAATCTAAAGATATTCTTAAATTACCTGATGATTATTTATTGGGTATCATGCCTGGATCAAATACTGGTGCTTTAGAAGCTGCTATGTGGTGTCTATTAGGTAAAACGGGAGTCGATATTCTTGCATGGGAAAATTTTGGTAAAGATTGGGTAATCGATGCAATCAGCGAATTAAAATTAGATAATTTAAATATTCATGAAGAAGATTATGGAAAACTACCTGACCTAAGCAAAGTCAATTTTGATAATGACGTTATTTTTACTTGGAATGGAACAACATCTGGTGTCAAAGTTCCTAATGGAGATTGGATACCTGATGACAGAAAAGGTTTAACCATTTGTGATGCTACTTCGGCAATCTTTGGTATGCCTATAGATTATAATAAATGCGATGTTATAACTTGGTCTTGGCAAAAAATACTTGGAGGAGAGGCTGCTCATGGAATGATAGCAATTTCTCCACGAGTTGTTGAAAGATTAGAAAGTTTTACACCTAGTTGGCCAGTACCAAAATTATTTAGATTAGCTGAAAACAAAAAACTGATAAAAGGTATTTTTGAAGGAAACACAATTAATACACCTTCAATGATATGCGTTGAAGATATAATTGATTCATTAAATTGGGTTTCTTCTCAAGGAGGATTAAATTCATTAATTTCTAAATCCCAGAATTCTTTACAAAAAATTAGAGAATGGATTAATGAGAGAGATTGGGTCACTTTTTTATCTGAAATCGAAGATGATAATTATATCTCAAACACTGGAATAACTTTTAAAATTATTGAAGATTGGTTTACTAATCAAGATGAAAGCAGTCAAAGAGCTGTAATGGCTGATATATGTAAATTACTTTCTGAAAATAATGTTGGATTTGATTGTAATGGATATCCCAAAGCACCACCTTCTTTTAGAATATGGGCTGGAGGCACGGTTCAAACTTCAGATGTAGAATTAGTTTTACCTTGGATTGATTGGGCTTATTCAGAAATTAAATCAAAACATGCCTAAAGTACTAATATCAGATTCACTAGATAATATTGCATCTCAAATTTTAATAAAAAATAATATTTCAGTTGATACAAAAACAAATTTATCTCCTGAGGAATTAAAAAAAATAATTGATAACTATGATGGTTTAATTATTCGTTCTGCAACTAAAGTGCGAAAAGATTTAATTGACTCTCTTTCAAATTTAAAAATTATAGGTAGAGCAGGAGCAGGAGTTGATAATGTTGATGTGGAAGCTGCAATAAATAAAAACATTATCGTAATGAATACTCCAGGAGGCAATACAAATGCTACAGCAGAACACACAATTGGTTTAATTTTTGCATTGCAAAGAAAAATTACTGTTGCCAATGAGACAACTCATAAGGGTCTTTGGGAAAAAAAGAAATTAAAAGGAAATGAAATTAAAGGCAAGAAAATTGGTATTGTTGGTTTTGGTAATGTAGGTAAAAGAGTTGCAGAAATATCAAATGTATTGGGAATGCACGTTTCAATATTTTCTTCATACTTTAAAACAATTAAGGATAGCTATCCTGAATATAATTCTTGTTCTATCGATGAGATTATTAAAGATTCAGATATAATTTCTTTTCATTGTAAACCCAATAAAGATGGTAATCCGATTATGAATAAAAATCATTTATCACTAATGAAAAAAAATTGCATAATTATCAACACCGCTAGAGGTAACTTAATTGATGAAGATGATCTTAAAAACGCTCTTGAAAAAAAAGAAATTAAAGGCGCTGCATTAGATGTTTTTAAAAATGAGCCTTTAGTTGAAAGTGGGTTTTATAATTTAGATAATATAATTTTAACTCCACATATCGCTGCTTCTACTGATGAAGCACAAATAGTTGTAGCAGAAATGGTCGCTAATCAATTTGTTGAATTTTTTAATAATAAAAAAATAATAAATTCAGTTACTTAATAAAAATTTCTGTTAAATTTTCTAAGTAAGCTGATGGATTTGAGAGAATGTTACCATCTAATATATTAGCTTGATCTAAAATTAAATTTGAAGCTTTTTTATGGTCAATTTTTGTTAAATTTTGTGATAAATTTACAATCATCGGATGGTTAGGATTAATTTCAAGTATCTTTTTAGAAACAGGAGTTTTTTGATTATGCATTTTCATCAGTTTTTCCATATTTATATCCATACCAGCTTCTTCTGCAACAAGCAGAATTGGGCTTTTGGTTAATCTCTTAGATACAATAACATCAGATATTGTCTCTTTAAGCTCTGTTTTAAGTATGTTGATTAAATCATTGATTTTACTATCTACTTCTTTTATATCTTCGTCTTTCTTACTTGATTTTTCACCAACTTTTGAAACATCAACCTTACCTTTGGTTATTGATTTAAATTCTAAATCTTTAAATTTATTTACATTTTGTATCCAAAACTCATCTACTGCATCAACCATAAACAAAACTGGTATCTTTTTATCAGTGAAAACTTCTAATTGAGGGGAGTTTTTAATATGATCCTTATCAGTATTAGCAAAATAATAAATTTCTTTTTGATCTTTAGCCATTAATTTAGTGTACTCTTCAAGAGATATTTTTTTATCATTTAAAGAATTTTCAAATCTCAATAGCGGTAGGATTTTTTCATGATGATCATTATGTTCGTATAACCCTTCTTTTAAAACAGGACCAAAATTATTCCAAAATGTATCAAATTTATCTTTTTCTTTCTTAGCTAAGCTATCAATTTCACTTAAAATTTTATTTGTAATACCTTTTTTTATTTTAGTAATAATAGGATTATTTTGAAGCATTTCTCTACTTATATTTAGAGAAATATCCTGTGAATCGACTACTCCTGGGATAAAACGTAACCAATTAGGAATTATGTCTTCACAATCATCAGTTATAAAAACTTTTTGAACATATAATTTTATTTTATTTTTCCTATCGGCATTGAATAAATCCATAGGTTGATTTGTAGGAAAATAAAGTAAAGCCTTGTAACTAATAACACCCTCAGCGTTATAGTGAATAGTTTTTAAGGGATCATCAAAGTTAAATGAAATATTATTATAAAATTGTTTATAATCCTCTTCTTTTATATCTTTTTTATCTTTTAGCCATAATGGACTACCTTCATTTATTTTTTCTTCTTTTTCTTTATCGTCCAGGTCCTTAAGATAAATAGGAAAAGGAATATAATTTGAATATTTTGTTATAATTGATCTCAAACGAAATGAATCTAAAAATTCATCAGCATCCTTCTTTATATTTAATGTTATGCAAGTACCTCTTTTATCTTTTTTAGCTTCTTCTATGGTATAGTTTTCTTTTCCATTAGAAGACCAAAGATTTGTTTCTTCATTTTCAGCATCTTTAGAAAGCACTTCAACATTATCTGCAACCATAAATGAGGAATAAAAACCAACACCAAACTGTCCAATTGCAGAAATATCGTTGTTTTTTTTATTTTTCATTGCTTCAATAAATTTACTAGTTCCCGATCTCGCTATAGTTCCTAAATTATCAATAAGTTCATTTTTTGACATTCCAATTCCATTATCTTCAATTTCAATAATTTTTTTCTTCTTTGAAACTCTGATATTTATTTTTAAATCTTTTTCATCTTTCAAAAGATTTTTTTTGGAGAGTGATTGATATCTTAATTTTTCGCAGGCATCTGCTGAATTAGATATTAGTTCTCTTAGAAATATTTCCCTTTCACTATAAAGAGAATTAGCAACAAGATCTAAAAGCTTACTGACTTCAGCTTGAAATGTTAAATTTTCTTTAGTTTTTTCTGCCATTTTTGAAATTTAAGCATTCATATCTATAATTCAATAGTAAGCAATAATTTTTTGCCACATTTAAGACTATATAAGTAAAAGTTATGGTATTTAGATTCATAATGAAATTTGATAACTTTTTAAAATTATTGTGCATTACATTGTTATTTCTATATGCATGTACCTCAAATCAGTTAACAAATACTGCTGATAGTTGCATAATTTTTGATGAAAAGAAAAGCTGGTATAAAGCAACTAAAAATTCTTATGATAAATGGAATACCCCAATTGCATTCCAATTAGCAGTTATAAAACAAGAATCATCTTTTACTCAATTTGCAAAACCGAAAAGAAAAAAATTTTTAGGTTTAATTCCAACCTCTAGACCATCAACTGCTTTTGGTTATGCACAAATAACAAATCCCACTTGGGATTGGTATAAGAATAAAACTGGAAATCAAAATGCATCAAGGGCGAATTTTAAAGATGTAACTGATTTTATTGGCTGGTACACAACGCAGTCTGAAAATATGATTGGAATTTCAAAAAATGATTACTATAATCAATATTTGGCATATCATGAAGGTCAAAACGGATGGTCAAAAGAGACATTTAAAAGTAAAGATTGGTTGATTGATGTTGCTAAAAATGTAGAAAGAAATACTAAGATGTTTAATAAACAACTAAAACAATGTGAAGAAAAACTAAATAAAAAAGGTTTCTTCGGAATACTATAATGCCAATTTTAAACAGCATAAATCAAATGCAAGATCAGATGACGGAATGGCGTCAGGATCTACATAAAATTCCTGAGATAGGCCTTCAAGAATTTGAAACATCAAAATATATCAAAAATAAGTTAAGTGAATTTAATATTAAATTTAAAGATGGTTACGCTAATACAGGTGTTGTTGCTTGGGTAGATGGTAATGAAGTTACTAATGATAAGACAATTGGTTTAAGAGCAGATTTTGACGCTCTTCCTATGCCAGAACAAAATGAATTTAATCATAAATCACAAAATAAAGGTATGATGCATGGTTGTGGTCACGATGGTCACACCACAATGCTTCTTGGGGCAGCAAAATATCTAAGTGAAAATAATAATTTTAATGGAAGAGTATATTTCATTTTTCAACCAGGAGAAGAAGGTTTTGCTGGAGGAGAAAAAATGATTCAAGATGGTATGTTTGATGATTTTAAAATTGATGAAGTTTATGCACTTCATAATTGGCCTGAGTTACCCTTAGGAACGTTTGGTGTAAATAGTGGGCCAATGATGGCAGCAGTTGATGAGTTTGATATTACTGTAAAAGGAAAGGGTGGTCATGCTGCATCACCTCATCTGGCAATTGATCCTGTAGTAATTTCTGCTCAAGTTATTTCTGCTGTTCAAACAATTATAAGTAGATCCACAGATCCTGTTGATAAGGCTCTTATAAGTATTACAAAAATTAATGCTGGTACAGCGTATAATGTAATTGATGATCAAGTTAAAATGGGTGGGACTATTAGGACTTTCCGAAGAGAAACACGAGCATATATAGAGAAAAGATTAAATGAATTATGTAAAGGTATAGCAGATGCACATGGTGCAGAGATAAAAATTGAGTTTGATTTAGTAAATAAATATCCACCTACTATCAATTCTAAAGAAGAAACAAAATTTGCTGCAAATGTAGCTAAAGATTTAGTCGGTGATGATAAAGTTATTACTGATATTGACCCTTCAATGGGAGGAGAAGATTTTTCATATTTGTTAGAAAAAAAACCTGGTTCCTATCTTTATCTTGGTCAAGGAGATGCAGAACATAGCGCTCATCTACATACAACAAAGTATGATTTTAATGACAATTTATTACCTATTGGTGTAAATTTTTGGGTGGACCTTGTTCAAAAATACTTTTCTAAGTAATCTTAATTGATGTTAAATTTTAGTGCGATTTATTCAATAATCGCATTTAGAATTAAAGAATTTCTACAAGAGTATCATTATTCTTTATTAGCTCCTTTAACTACAAATCTTTTATTTATATTAGTTTTTATAACAGTAGAAAATTATTACTCACTTTCTATGGATTCAGGTTCTTTTGTTGAATTTATTGCTCCTGGATTAATCATTATAATCGTTGCACAGGAAAGCTATGATAATTCGTCTGCTACTTTAATTCATATGAAACAAATTGGTTCTTTAGACGATTGGTTAATGGCACCTATCTATAGGATTGAAATATTAATATCTTTAATATTCACATCTCTTATTATTGGAATTATTTTAGCATTGTTTAATTTTTTTATATTTACTTTTTTGATAGATATTGAAATTTATAATTTTTTTTATTTTTTTTACTATCTATTTTTAGTTATAATATTTTTCTCATGTTTAGGATGTTTCGTAGGAATAATTTTTAATTCTTGGGATTCACAAAGTACATTCTCAAGCTTTTTTGTTGCGCCTATTAATTTTTTATCAGGAACCTTTTTTTCAATAAATTATCTTCCTGATAATTTGAAGGCTATACTTTTATATAATCCTTACTATTATGTTGTAAGCTTTTTTAGGAATTCATTTAATGATGAATTTTCATTTAATTTAGTTGAAAACATCTTTATAATATTTTTTATTTTATTAACATTGATTATTACATCATTTATTTTTTTCAAAGGTTTTAAAATTATTAAATGATTGATGTTATTTTTAATTTTTTAATTCAATTTGATTTATTAATCAAAAATAATTTAGAATTATCTTTAATTTTATATTTTTTATTTTCATTTTTATTTTTTACATTTTCTCTACCTGGTAGTTTAATAATTATACTTGCATCAAGTTTCTTTTTCGGATTTATTACAGGTTTTATAATTAATATAACAACTATTGTTTTAGGTAGTTTATGTTTTTTTCTTTTTTTTAAAAATTTATTTAAAAAATATTTTAATAAACAAATTGAAAAATTTAGTGATAAACTAAATAAAATTATTAAAAAATCATCTTTTGAATACTTAGTTTTATTACGACTTATCTTTGGGGTGCCATTATTTGTTCAAAATTTATTTTTATCAACATTGAATATTTCTAAAACTAAATTTATAATTTCATCTTTTATTGGTTTTACTCCTTATTTTCTTCTTTTTTCATTTATTGGTAATCAATTTTCTGATCTTATTGAAATTAAAGAATTTCAACTTAGTAATATTTTATCATTTGAATTAATTTTAATTTTTTTACTTTTAATTATTTTTTTATTACTTAGAATTTTTTTTAAATTTAAATAAATAGTTTTTTAAATCTAATCGAAATGAATAATAAATAAATAGTAACAATTATTGCGGCATAAATAGTTATATCAATAATTATCAAATTATTTGCGGAAAATTCATTTTCTATTCTTGAATATATCAAAGTTGAGGTCTGTATTATGGATGTAATAATAATAACATTAAGTAATCTGATTGAGCCCTTTGTATTTAAGTAGATCAATAAAAGACCAATAAATAAAAGACCTGTTATAGCTCCACCAAGATTTCTTAGCCACGCTATATTGGTATTTTCAGCAACAGTTAAATTCACAAAACTATATGGAAAAATTAAAAAATAAATTCCATAAATTAAAGAAAAAATTGATAAAAATAATATGCTTAATCTGATCATCTACTAAAAACTATTTATTAAGATATAATTAGTATTGCAAATTAATTTTTACTAAATATAGAAAATATATGATCCGATTGTTAATAGTTTTAATTGTTATAGTAATTATACTATTTATTTTGAGATCAAGAGCCAAATCACAATATAATAATTATGGTAACTTTTATAGAAATTTAATTCTGATAGTCATAATTGGAGGTATAATCTTCTTCCTTGCAACAACTGGAAAATTCTTGATACCACAGTTATTAAATCTTATTAAAGTTGGTTTACCATTCTTGACAAAATTAATAGGAATATAATGAAATATTTTTCAACAAACGATCTACCCTTAAACGATGAAATGATTAAATTTTGGAATGATAATGGATATTTGGTTATAGAAAATTTTAACACAGATAAAGAATGTGATGAATTAATGGAACGGTCATCATATCTTATCGAACATAATAATTTTAATAATCAAAAATCTATTTTTGATACAGTCAATCAAGCTCATAATGATGATAATTATTTTTTAGAATCAGGAGATAAAATTCGTTTCTTCTTTGAAGAAAAAGCTAATTTAAATGATGATAACATAGAAGAAAATAAACATTTTATTGTAAATAAAATCGGTCATGCGTTGCACGACTTAGATAAAGTTTTTTATAAATTTTCTCATAAACAAAAACTTCAAGATATTGCTTTATCACTTGGTTTCTCAAAACCAAAATTACTTCAGTCTATGTATATTTTTAAACAACCTAAAATAGGTGGTGAAGTAGTTTGCCATCAAGATTCTACTTTTTTATATACTGAGCCAGAAAGTACTATCGGTTTCTGGTTTGCATTAGAAGATGCAAATAAAACAAACGGATGTTTACAAGTTGCAAGCGGAGGTCATAAAGGCCCATTAAGAAAACTTTTTAAAAAAGTAGATGGTAAAATGCAAATGATAGATCTAAATGATGAGCCATTTCCTGAAACTGATACTTTTGTAGAAGTAAAAAAAGGATCACTTGTTTTATTACATGGTAGACTTCCTCATTATTCATGTGAGAACACAAGTTTAAAATCAAGACATGCTTACACAATTCATGTAATTGATAATAACAACGAATATCCTGAATGGAATTGGTTACAAAGATCTTCAATACCTCTTAAAAGTTTTATTAATGACTAAAAAAATAATTTTAGATTGTGATCCAGGTCATGATGATGCTGTAGCAATAATGTTAGCTGCTTCTTCTAAAGAGATTGACATACTGGGTATCACTTGTGTCGGTGGAAATAGTGGTTTAAATAATACAGTAAATAATGCTCTTAAAGTTTGTACGTTAATTGAAAGAACGGATATCAAAGTTTACTCTGGTGCAAATAAACCTATTTATTATGAATTATTTACAGCTGAATATGTTCATGGAAAAACTGGATTAGATAAAAAAGGTGACCCTATAATAATAGATACAAACTATAAACATCAAGAAAAACATGCAGTTGATTTTATAGTAGAAACTTGTAAATCTTCAACAGAGCAAATTTATTTATGTCCAACAGGACCTCTTACAAATATTGCCTTAAGTTTAAAAAAAGATCCGTCTATTAAAGAAAATATAAAAGAAATAGTTTTTATGGGTGGAGCTGCTATGTGCTTAGGGAATACTACACCATCAGCTGAATTTAATATTTATGTGGATCCACATGCGGCTAATATTGTTTTAGAAGCAGGCATTCCTCTAACAATGATGGGTTTAGATGTTACTCATCAGGTAAATGTAAATTCAAAAATTATCAAATCAATGAATGAAAATAAAAATAAAAGTTCTAAGTTTTTTGGAGAACTAATGGAATTTTATACAATATTTCATAAAGAATTGTACGAAACTGAGGAAACTCCTTTGCATGACCCATGTGTTATTGCATATTTGTTAGATCCATCAATTTTTAGTGGAAAAGAAGTTAATGTCACAGTTGAAGAAAATTCTGAATTAACAAGAGGGGAGACTGTTGTTGATTGGCTAGGTGTTACTAAAAGACCAGTAAATTGTTTTGTGATGAATGAAGCTAATGATGAAAAATTTTTTCAATTACTTAAAGCTAAATTATCGCTATTACCTTAACTATAAAAACTCTTTGCAATCTTTCCAGCTAAATTCGCATTATTAATTATTAAAGATACATTAGCATTTAGAGTTTCATTTTTTGATTGTTCGTTAATTTCTTTTATAAGAAACGGGGTTAATTCTTTTCCACTAATATTATTTCTATCAGCTTTTATTGTTGCATTATTTATCCATTTTTCTACGTCATTTTTATTAAGTGCTTTTTCTAATGGAACTTTATTAAATATGAGAATTGATTTTTTATTTTCCATATTTTCATTGAGTTTTAAAAAAGAAGAAATTTCATGAATTTCATCAAATTTATTATCGACTTTATTTTCTGTTTCTTCATACCAAAAACCAGGCATATAATTTGTTTGATAACCAATTCTTGTAATTCCTAAAGTTTCAAGAAGTTCATTCGTTTTACTTAAATCTAATATAGATTTAGCACCACTACAGATTACAAAATTTGAATTCTCAGAAAGTGCATATAGATCTGCAGATACATCATTGGTATTTTCAACATTTAGATGCACACCACCAATTCCTCCTGTTGCAAAAAATCTTATTTGAAATTTAGAAGCTATAGAAATTGTACTTGCTACTGTTGTAGCAGCATTTTCTTTATTAAATATTGATAAATTTATATTGTGGCTTGAAACTTTTTGTACATTTTTCTCTTTTGCTAATATTTGAATATCTTCATCCGATAATCCTATTTTAACCTTACCTCTAATTATTCCTATTGTTGCAGCAATTGCACCGTTATCTTCAACAGCCTTTATAGACTCATTTGCGACTTTAATATTTTCTGGATAGGGCAATCCATGACTAATCAATGTACTTTCTAAAGCTACTATTGGTTTTTTTCTATTTATTGCTTCTTGAACTTTTTTACTTATATCAAATATTTCATGCATACTATTGTACAATTACTCTCTTAGAAAGATTTTTAATTTTTAAAAAATCACTCTTAGTTTTTAGACTTTTACCACTAGCATAATAAGACCCGCATGCTACAGAAGTTTTCAAAATATAATTCATTTTCTCATTTATACTGAACAAATACAGCATCATAGCTGCTAGTGCGTCTCCAGCTCCATTTTCGTTTACTACTTTGATTGATGGGGGTTTTATTTTTTTTATAAATTCATTACTTCCAAAGATTACATTATTTTTTGAATTAGTAGTAATTATTTTTATTTTTTTATTTTGTTTTAATATTTTTTTTACACCTAATATTATATTTGAAGAATTTGTAAGTTTAAGTAACTCTGCTTTATTTAAGAATATAAAATCAACTTTATTTATAATCCTTTTAATTTTAATAACTTTATGCACTGATGTTGCGCACACTATAATTTTATTTTTTTTTGATAGTTTATTTATTGATTTTTCCAAATAGGTTTTAGAAAAATTTAGATCAAATATTATATTTTTATTCTTGATGTTTGGTATTTTTAAAAATTTATTATTTTCATATTCATCTGTGTTAGCTAATCCTAATAAAAATTTATTATTTTTATCTGATAAAGCTAAATAGTATCTATCTGCATAATCTTTATTCACTTGATGAACATAGATTTTTTTTGAGATTTTTTTTCTAATCTCTTCATTGATAGCTAAACTATAAAAGTTTACATCTACAAAATTCGAAAGCAATTCTGCAATATTGTACGCCACTCCACCAATTCTGCTTTTTTGTGTAATTTGATTAGATCTAAAATTAATAATATTTTTTTTAAGATTTAATAAATAATCGTGATGAATTGCCCCAATACAAACAAAAATGTTTTTAGATTTCAGCATTATGAATTATACACCTTTTATGTCAGTTTTTGATGTTGATCCACCTATTATTGATAATAAACATTTAATTAAATGGTTAAAGATTAATTTTTCTTTTTTAAGAAATAAATTACTCAAAATTAAACAACTTGATAGTGAAAGAGATATAAATTTTATTATATTCATAAATAATAAAAAAAAATATGTATTAAAAATTTCAAACCCATCAGAAAAAATAAATATATTAAAATACCAAGATAGATTAATTAATTATTTACGAAGTGATCTTAGTCTTAAATCTTTTATACCAAAAATACACCATACAAAGATTGTAAAATATTTAGACAAAAAAAATAGAGAATGCTTTGTTAGGGTCTTATCTTATATTGAAGGGCGCATGTATGGAGATACAAAAAGTAACAATAAAATTGAGAATTCTTTAGGTAAGTTACTTGGAAAAGTATCAACTAAGTTGAAAGCATTTAACGATATAGATGCCCATAGAAATTTTATTTGGGATCCATCAAATATAAAATGGATTAAAAAAGACATTAATATTTTTACTGGTTCAAAAAAAATAATTTTATTAAAATGTTTTTCAGAATATGAAAAATTTGTAAAAAATAATTTAAATAAATTAAGATATTCAATAACTCATTCAGATCCAAATAATTATAATATTGTTATTAAAGAAAACTATGTTTGTGGTTTACTAGATTATGGAGATTCTATTTATTCTCCAACAATAAATGATTTAGCTATATGCCTTTCATATGCATTAATGAACAATGATAATATTTATCTTACACTTAAAAATATAATAATAGAGTACAATAAACAATTTTCTATTAATGAGGATGAAATTAATTCATTAATATCACTATGTAAGTCAAGACTTATGATTACTGTTGTAATGGCAAAAAAACAAAGAATTAAATATCCATCAAATCAATATTTAAGCATTAGTGAGAAAGATGCATGGTCTTTATTAGAAAAATTAGACAAAATTCCTATAAATTTTTTAATATATATTGTTCGCGAAATATGCGGCTTTGATATTATTCACCATCATAAAGAAATTATAAATTATATAAATAAATTCAACTTTGGTAATATTTTTAAATTTAATTTACTTGATAAAAATAAATCTATCTTAAAATTAAGTTCTGATTCACCCTTATTAAAAGGTAACCCAGATAATAGTTCGCTTAAGAAAAGAGTTAATAAAATATTTAAAGAAGATAATTCTCGTATAGGTATAGGTTTATACAATGAAAAAAGAAAAGTTTATAAGGGACCTAACTTTATTTCTGAATTAAATACGAATGAAAGACGTAATATTCACTTAGGAATTGATATTTTTATTGATCAGGGGACAGATTTATTTGCTCCAATAGATGGTAAAATTATAATTTTAAAAAATAATAATTTTAAATATGACTATGGCCCGACTCTAGTTTTAGAACATAGTTTTAAAAAATATAAATTTTATACTCTATACGGTCATTTATCTAAAATAATGTTTCAAAAACTAAAAATTGGAAAAAAAATTAAGAAAGGTGAATGGATTGGTAAAATTGGTAATTCTAATGAAAATGGAAAATGGTTACCACATTTACATTTTCAAATTATTTTAGATTTATTAGGACATGATAAGAATTTTCCAGGAGTAGGTGAAGAATTTTTATTCAATATTTGGAATAAAATTTCACCTGATCCAAATTTAATTCTACGAATTCCAAAATCTTTTTATTCTAATAATAATAATTTTAAAGATACTTTAAAGAAAAGAAGAAAAAATATTTCTGATAATTTATCAATTTCTTACAAGAAACCTCTTCATATGCTTGAAGCTAAAGATCAGTATTTTTTTGATAGATATGGCAGGAGATACTTAGATTGTGTAAATAATATTTCCCATGTTGGACATTCAAATTCCTATGTCCATGAAGCTATGACTCAGCAAAATTTAAAACTTAATACTAATACGAGATATCTATACGATACAATTAACGATTATAGTGAATTACTTTTGAGTAAGTTTCCAAAGAAATTAAATAAGATATTTTTCGTATGTACAGGATCTGAAGCTAATGATTTAGCTTATAGAATAGCCCAAACTTATACTAGTGCAAAAGATGTCTTTGTGATGGACAATGCTTATCATGGGCATACCAATGCCTTAATTGATCTAAGTCCATATAAATTTAATAGTAAGGGTGGTTTGGGTAAAAAAGATTATGTTCATGTATTAGACATGCCTGATCCCTTAAGAGGTAAGTGGAGATATCAAAATTCAAATTGGATTCAAAAATATATAGATGAAGCTAAAACGGTAATTAGAAATAAAATTAAAGAAACCAATATTGCATGTTTTTTTACTGAAAGTATACTTGGTTGCGGTGGTCAAGTAATTCTTCCAAAAAATTATTTAAAAGAAATATTTTCAGAAATTAGAAGAAACAATGCATTATGTATTGTTGACGAGGTACAAACTGGTTTTGGTCGCGTTGGAAAACATTTTTGGTCATTTGAAGAGCATGATGTCGTTCCTGATATAGTAACCTTGGGCAAACCTATGGGCAATGGTCACCCTATAGCTGCTGTTATAACTACAGAAAAAATTGCTTCAACTTTTAATAACGGGATGGAATATTTTAACTCATTCGGTGGTAATCCTGTTTCCTGTGCTATCGGTAAAGCAGTATTAGAGACTATTGATAATAATAAATTACAAAAAAATGCTTTGTTAGTTGGTAATTATTTTTTAAAAGAATTAAAAAAAATCCAACTTAAATATAAAAAATATATTAGTGAAGTTAGAGGTAGGGGGCTTTTTTTAGGAATAGATATTATTCAGAATAGTAATGTGTCTAAACCAAATAAAAAATTAGCTAAACTGCTTATTAATTATATGAGAAATCAAGGTATTTTATTGAGCACTGATGGACCTCATGACAATGTTATTAAAATAAAACCACCTCTTGTATTTACAAAATTAAATGTTGATCAGGTATGTAAAAACTTAGAAACTTTCTTTAAAAAATTATAAAATATATTCCATAACTAATCATTAGCAGACCAATGGTTAGATCAATCCAAAACCAAGTTTTATTTGAATAAATATATTTTGACAAAAATTTTGACATATATCCCAAAGAAAAGAAAAACAAAAAACTAGCTGAAATTGCTCCAACGCCAAATGAAAATTGATCATTAAAATTTGTTGATAATGATCCTAGCAAAATAATTGTATCTAGATAAACATGAGGATTTGCGTATGTAATAAGGAATAAAGTAATTAATACTTTTCCGTATTCGTTAATTATATTTAATTCTTTATTTATATCTTTAATTTGATTTAATTTTATAACTTTATTTAATCCATAAAATATAAGCCAAATTCCACCTAATACTTTTATTATTCCTATGATACTTGGATTAATTTGAACAATATAATTAGATAGATATATTCCAATTACAATTAGTAAACTGTCAGATAGACTGCAAAATAAAGTAACTGTAAAAACATAAGATTTTTTAAGCCCTTGTTGAATTACAAATAAATTTTGCGGTCCTATGGCTATAATTAATGTTCCTCCAATTATTAATCCTTGGATAAAATCATAAATATACATATTGCCTTAAATTATAATTACACTATTTTAAAATCATGCACAAAATTATATTGTTTAGTTTGTTTATTTTATTATCAAAAAGTGTTTATGGAGAAATGATAAAACCAGACCCTTCAATTGGCCCTAAAGAAGTTATTTTAATTCAATTAAAAGCACTACAAAAAAATAATTCACCTTTTGACGATGCTGGTATTGAACAAACTTGGGAATTTGCACATCCAAATAATAGAATGTACACAGGTCCTCTAGACAATTTTATTAGGATGATTAAAAATCCATCCTACTCAATGATGATTGATCACTTAGAACACAATATAATTCCAGTTCAGGAACAAGAAAAAAGTTCATATTACTTTGTAGAGCTTACAGATAGTAATGGAAAAAAATTTGGTTTCGAATGGACAGTAGAAAAAGTAGAGCAAAACGGTGAGTTTAAAGATTGTTGGATGACCGTAGGTGTTTCTAGACCAATGCCTTTATCGCAAGCATCATAGTGTGCGGAAGATTTACAAGTACTGAAGATAAAGAAAAAATTATAAAACTTTTTCCTAACTCTGAAGTTTTAAATTACTCACATAAGTCTTACAATATATCACCGTCTAATATTGTTAATATTATTTATGAAAACAATCATAAACTTTTAATAGATACTTTTATTTGGAGTTATAGTTTTTTTAGTAAACAAAATAATGTTACTCAATTTGTTATTAATGCAAGAATTGAAACGATTAATGATAAATATTTATTCAAAGAATCATTTACTAAAAGAAAATGTCTTATTATTGCAAATGGATACTATGAATGGAAAAATATAAACAATCAAAAACAACCATATTTAATATCAATTCCTAGAAATGAATTATTGTTTTTTGGTGGAATTTGGAGGGAAGAAATAAGAGATAATAAAAAAATGAATGTTGTCTGTATCATTACTAAGGAAGCAAATGAAAACCTTTCCCATATACATAATAGAATGCCTCTTATTATGTCTCATAATGAGGGTCTTGATTTTCTTAAAGATAATGAAAATGAATTTCTACATAAAAACAAAAGTATTATCGAGGATGATTTAGACTTTTATCCAGTATCAAAAATTGTAAATAATCCAAAAAATAATGATGAAAATTGCCTTAAGGAAATATCTTTATAATATTTAAATTTTTTTATCGCTTTTATAATATTAATCAAATATATAATTTTTTTTTAAATGAGCCATTTATTTTATAAACCTGCTAAATCTAGATTACACAGAAGTGAATTGGCAGTTCCTGGCTCTAATCCAAAGATGTTTGAAAAAGCATTAAAATCAAATGCCGATTATATTTTCTTAGACCTAGAAGATGCAGTATCTCCAAATGATAAAATTGATGCAAGAAGAAATGTTATTAATGCAATAAAAGAATATAATTGGAAAGAAGAAGGTAAAACAATCTCTATAAGAATTAACGGTTTGGATACACACTATATGTATCGTGATGTGATTGAAATTATAGAAGAGGTAGGTGATAGGGTTGATACATTATTAATTCCAAAAGTAGGTTCATCATCTGATGTATATATGGTCGATTGTTTGCTTAATCAAATTGAGCAAAATAAAAAATTTGAAAATAGAATAGGTTTAGAATGTTTAATTGAAACAGCACTAGGAATGTCTAATATTCAATCAATTGCAACATCAAGTTCAAGACTAGAAGCATTACATTTTGGAGTTGCAGATTATGCAGCAAGTATGCGCGCAAGAACCGTTGTTATAGGGGGGTTAAATCCTGATTACCCTGGAGATCAATGGCATCATGGCTTATCAACATTAGTAATGACTTGTAGATCATATGGCTTAAGAGCAATAGACGGACCTTTTGGTGATTTTAATGACAAAGAAGGATATCTTGATGCAGCAAAAAGAGCTGCAGCAATTGGTTTTGAGGGTAAATGGGCAATACATCCATCACAAATAGATCTTGCTAATGAAGTTTTTTCTCCACCTAAAGAAGAAATAGATAAAGCAAAAAAAATATTATTAGAATTAGAAAAAGCAGCTGCTGAAGGAAAGGGTGCAGCTCAACTTGATGGAAGAATGATCGACGCTGCATCTGCAAGAATGGCTGAAAATATTGTAAATATAAATAAATTAATTGAGAGCAAGTAATGGATATACACGAATATCAAGCAAAAAAAATATTGTCTGATTTTGGTGTTAAAATTCCGACTGGTGGTATTGTTTATAGTCCAGAAAATGCAGAAAACAAAGCAAGAGAAATTGGTGGTTCAAAATGGGTTGTAAAAGCGCAAGTTCACTCAGGTGCTAGAGGTAAAGCGGGAGGAATTATAATATGTAATTCTCCGTTAGAAGTTGCTGATGCAACTGATAAATTGTTAGGTAAAAAATTAATTACAAACCAAACTGGTCCAGAGGGTAAGATAATAAATAGAATTTATATTGAAGAAGCAACTGATATCAAGCACGAATTATATTTAGGTTTAGTGTTTGATAGATCTTCAGAAAGTATAATGGTTGTAGCTTCAACAGAAGGTGGAATGAGTGTCGAAGAAATTTCAAAAGAAAAACCTGAAACAATTATACGATCTAAAATAGAAGTAGCAGTTGGTATTCAACAATTTCAAGCAAGAGAAATAGCTTTTGGTTTAGGAATTGAATCCAAATTGATCTCAAGAGCTGCAAATACAATTATTGGATGCTATAAAGCTTTTAGTGAGCTTGATGCGACAATGGTTGAAGTTAACCCATTAGTTGTATCACACCAAGATGAAATATTAGCATTAGATTGTAAAATGAGTTTTGATAACAATGCAATGTTTAGAAGAGACGAAATTGCAGAACTTAGAGATAAAACACAAGAAAATTCAAATGAAGTTTATGCCTCTGACAGAGGAATGAATTATGTAAGCTTAGATGGGAATATTGGTAATATTATTAATGGTGCAGGCTTAGCAATGGCTTCAATGGATATGATTAAGCTTGCTGGTGGTGAACCAGCAAATTTTTTAGATGTTGGTGGAGGTGCAACACCTGAAAAAATAGTTAAAGCTTTTAAATTAATCTCTATGGACACAAAAGTTAAGGTTATATTAGTTAATATCTTTGCAGGGATTAACAGATGTGATTGGGTTGCAGAAGGAATTGTTCAAGCTTTATCAAAAATTGAAATTAAACATCCTTTAGTTATACGTTTAGCTGGAACTAACGTCGAAAAGGGAAATGAAATACTTAAAAAAAGCAATATAAATTACATTGAAGCATCAACTTTAGAAGATGCAGCAAATAAAGCAGTGAAGGCTCTTGGATAATCATGTCTATAATCATTCACAAAAATACAAAGATTTTAGTCCAAGGATTCACAGGAAAAATTGGAAGTTTTCATGCTGAAGAAATGATTAAGTATGGTTCTAACGTTGTTGGTGGGGTAACACCTGGTAAAGGTGGTATGACTCATTTAAATCTTCCTGTTTTTAATACTGTTAAAGAAGCTGTAGATGAAACTGGAGCATCAACATCAATTTTATTTGTCCCACCAGCTTTTGCAGCAGATTCAGCAATGGAAGCTGCTGATGCAGGTATTAAAACGTGTGTGGCAATTACTGACGGTATCCCTTCTCATGATATGGTTAAAATAAAAAGATACATGAGAAGATATCCAAAAGATAAAAAAATGGGATTAGTAGGTCCTAATTGTGCAGGAATAATTAGCCCTGGTAAATCTATGTTAGGTATTATGCCTGGCCACATTTACAAAGAAGGTAAAATAGGAATAGTTAGTAGATCTGGCACTTTGGGATATGAAGCTGCACAACAACTTAAAGATTTGGAAATTGGTGTTTCAACAAGTGTGGGTATAGGAGGCGATCCAATAAATGGAAGTTCTTTTAGAGATATAATTGAAAAGTTTGAAAATGATGATGAAACTATTGCAGTTTTAATGATAGGTGAAATAGGTGGCCCACAAGAAGTTGAAGCTGGACAATTTGCTAAAGAAAATATGAGTAAACCAGTAATTGCGTATATAGCAGGACTAACTGCACCTAAAGGTCGTGTGATGGGGCATGCTGGCGCAATTGTTTCTGCTTATGGTGAAAGTGCAATAGAAAAAGTAGAACTTCTTAAAGAGTGTGGAGTTACAATTTCCAAAAACCCTTCTGTAATGGGTGAAACTGTTAAAAAAGTATTAGTAGAAAATAATTTGAATTAATATAATTAAAAAATAATGAAATTTTTGTATAAAAATGAATTCTGGATGTTAATATTTTCTCTAGGTGTTCTTTATTGGTTATTTAATCCATCAGTCTTAACAACCTTAGTTATGATTGTGCCATTGTTATTGGCCGTCTCTTCCCGTAAATAAAGCTAAGTTTTATACTTACTGATGCATTAACGTTTATTGTATTTATAGTTAAAAAATGAAATTATATCTTATTAGACATGCAGAGTCAGAAGCTAATGCAGCATCAGATTTAGATAATCCAACTTATTATTATGATGCAAAAATTACTCAAAGAGGAGTTGAGCAAGCAAAAAAATTAAATAATAGAATTAAAAATCTCAAATTTGATAATTATTTTTGTTCCCCCTTAACAAGAACATTGGAAACATTCTCTATTGTTTTTCCATCTAATAAACCTGTAATTGAACCTTTAATAAGAGAACATTTGTACCACTCATGTGATGTAGGAAGACAACCAAAAAAATTAAAAAAAGAATTTAATGATTTTGATTTTAATAATTTAAATGATTTTTGGTGGAATAATAACAAACCTATTAATGAAAAAAAAATTATACAAGAGTCTCACAATGATATTAAAATGAGATTAAGGTCTTTTCTGCTATCTATCAAAAACCTTAATTTACAAAAAATTGTATTAGTCAGTCATGGTACATTCTTAAGTCAAATAACTGAATATATGCTGGATAACTGTGAGATATACGATTGTGAGTACAATGAGGTATACGAAAAATTTTTTTAATTTAATTCTTAATAAATAAAAATCTAAAACATCTCATTTATTATCTTATCTAATTTTTGTGTTACTCTATCAATTATTTTTTTTCCTATCTGTGCATTGGATTTTCTAGGATCTCCAATAATTCCACTTTTACTTAATTCTTTAGTTACCCAAGCTTTCTTAATATTTTTTTCATAAGAAATGGCTTTAGATGATAAATAATCGGGTGATAATCTATGTTTAGAAATTTTAGATTGCCTAACTAGGTTTGGAAATAAATATAACATAATAGATGTTTCAAATTCTCCACCGTGATAACCAAAGTCTTTTTCTTTACTTGATATAATTCCTTTAAATTGATCAAATAAAAAATATGTGCCTTTAACTATGTTTACCTTAAATTCTGATTTCAGTTCTTTAGCAATAATATCTATATGGCTAATTTGTCCACCATGACTATTTAAAAGTAATATATTTTTAAATTTCAATTTACATACATTTTCTAAAATTGATAAAGAGTGCGATATAAATTCAAATGAATCAATACTTATTGTTCCATCAAAATCTGTATGTTCAGCAGCTGAACCAAAATATATTTCAGGCATAATTAAATATTTGCTTGATTTATACTTTTTATTGAATTTTAATAATATTCCTTCAAGAATTTTTTTATCAGTATTTAATGGAAGATGAGGACCGTGTTGTTCTATTGATGAAAATGGGAAAATTAAAACTGTTTTTCTATTTATTTTTTTAATTTCATTTGTTGTTAATTCTTCCCAAAAGTTTGTTAGCATTTTTTTATTATACATTTATAAGTAAATTATGAAATCTTATTCTTTATGGATTGATAAAAAAAAACAAGCTAAAATTTATCAAAAAAAACTTTTTTACAATAAAAATAACAAAACAGTTTTAGTTAAAACTATTTACTCAGGTATTAGTAAGGGAACTGAAAAATTAGTTTCATCTAAAAACGTAAGTAAGGATCAATTTGAATTAATGAAAGCCCCATTTCAAGAGGGTTCTTTTAATTTACCTATAAAATACGGTTATATAAATGTTGGGAATATTATCGATGGTCCAAGGAAATATATAAATAAAAAAATATTTAGTCTTTATCCTCATCAAGATTTATATGAAATTTCTATACAAAATTTAATTTTTCTACCAAAAGGAAATTTGAGAAAATATATTCTTACAGCAAATATGGAAACAGCAATTAATATCTTTTGGGACGCTCAATCTAAAAGTAATCACAAAATTCTAATTGTAGGGCTTGGCTCTGTAGGATTATTAACTGCATTTTTTTTTAAAATTAATGGATATAAAGATGTTTATGTTTTTGATAATAATAAAAATAAAAGAAAAATTGCCAATTATTTAGGATTAAATTTTATTGACATAAGAAAGATTGAGAAAATAGATGTAGCAATAAATACTACAGCTAATTATAAAGTTTTAAATTCTTTAATGGAAAAATTATCTATCGAAGGAAAAATAGTAGAAGCTAGTTGGTATGGTAAAAATAAAGGAGAAGTTTCCTTAGGCGGGTATTTTCATTCTAAAAGATTAAAAATAATTAGCTCACAGGTATCTAAAATTCCAAAATACATGAAAAATAAATATGATTTTGAACGGAGATTAAAATTAGCAATTAAATCTTTAAAAAATTCAAAATTAGAAAAATTAATTACTAGTGAAAGTAATTTTTTTGATTTAGAAAAAGATTACTATAAAATCCTTCAAAATAAGGATACAATAATGCATCTAATTAAATATTAATTATGTATTCTATAAAAGTAAGAGAAAATATTCTAATAGCTCATTCTTTACCTGGGGAAGTGTTTGGACCAGCTCAAAATATGCATGGAGCTACATATTTAGTAGATGCTGAATTTTTCACTGATAAACTTAATAAATACAATATAATTATGGATTTAGGAATAGTGTCCACGACTTTAAAAGATATTCTTAAAATATATAATTATCAAAACTTAGATGAAATTGATGAATTTAAGGGTAAAATTACCTCAACAGAGTTTTTAGCAGAGGATATCTGCAATAAGATCTTGAATAGACTAAGAAATGAATTTTCTGAAGATTATAAATCTTTAAAAAAAATTAAAATAACTTTGCAAGAATCAAATGTTGCATGGGCATCATATGAAAAAGAGGTTATCTAAAAATAAATCTGATATTTATTTTGTTTATCCAGGAAATATTAATGCAAAAACTGGAGGATATATTTATGAAAAAAATATCCTAGAATATGCAAAGATAAGAGATATAAATATTAGACCAATTGCTCTAAGTGAAAATTATCCTTTTCCTACAAATAACGATATAAAATATTTTCTAAAAATTTTAGATAAAATTGATCCTAACTCTAAAATTATCATAGATGGATTAGCTTTAGAAGGAATGTATTCCATTTTTAAAAAAATACTTACTTATAATGTTATTGCCCTAATACATCATCCTTTATATCTTGAATTTAAAAGTCATAGGTCTAAAAAATTCTTACGATTAGAAAAAGAAAATTTCAAAAAAATAAATAAATTTATTGTGACTTCTAAAAATACAAAAAATTTATTAATAAATGAATTTAAGGTACTAAATAATAAAATTTCTGTAATTGAACCTGGTATAGAAAGACTTGCAAAATATAATTTTAAAAATAATAGTAAAATTCATTTCTTAACATGTGGAAGTATAATAAATAGAAAAAATTATCTTTTTTTATTAAAAGTTTTAAAGCCTTTAGATAATTTTATTTTAGAAATTGTTGGTGATACTACAAGAGATATAAGTTATTACAAAAAACTAAAAAAATTTATTTCTAAAAATTCAATGAACAGAAAAATAATATTCCATGGTACTATTTCAGATACAAAATTAGCTAAATTATATTCTAAAACAGATTGTTACATTTCGGTAAGTAAATATGAAGGTTTTGGTATGTCTTTAGCAAATGCATTAATAATTAAAAAGCCAATTATAACATTTTTCACTAATACTATCTTAAATACACTAGGAAAAAAGGGTGTTATTTATTTCAAAAAATTTGAAGTAAATGATCTTAGAAATATAATTATTAAAAATATATTAAATAAAAAAAATTTTAAAAAACTAAATATTGATATTAATAAAAATAAAAGATATCTTCTTACTCCTCTAGAGTCAGCTAAGAAATTTGTTAATTTAATTTAATATGCATGAATTTCAAAATAAATGGCTAAATCTTAGAGAAACTGTCGATAGGAATTCAAGAAACAAAAGAATACTATATTTAATTAATAAATTTTTTAAAAATAAAAAAAATATTAGAATAATTGATTTAGGTTCAGGTGCTGGATCTAATTATAGATTTCTTAAATTAAGATTATTAAATAATCAATATTGGTCTTTTGTAGATATATCACATCAATCAACAAATTATTTTAAAAAAAATATAAAATTATCATCTAAAATAAAAAAAACTAATTTTAAAATTGTTGATGTAATTAATAATCTAGAAAAAATAAATTTTAATGATTATAATTTAGTTACAGGATCTGCTTTTTTAGATATTCTTCCAAAAACATGGTTTAAAAATTTTTATAAATTAAATGTTGATACAGAAATTGTCTACTTTGCCTTAAATTATAACGGTAATTTTAAATTTTTTCCAAAACACAAGGATGATAAAAAAATTCTTAATATTTTTAATAAAGATCAAAAATCTGACAAAGGAATAGGGGAAGTGGCAGTTGGACCAGATTGTACTGAGTTAATAAATAAATTATTTAAAAGGACTCACAATACATACGTTTTAGACTCTACATGGGATGTTAGTAAAAATTATGAATTTCAAATTTACTTCTTAAATTTTTGTAGAGAAATTATTCAAAAAAATAAACTTAACTTTGATGATTGGTTAAAATTTCGTTTAAAATGTATTAAAGAAAAAAATTCTAGATTTATTTTAAATAATACAGATTTTTTAGCTATTAAGAAATAAATTAACAATAATTTCATTTTCTAATTCATTAAAATTATTTTTTGGTCTGATAGCTTTATTGAGATTTGAAATTTCTTTTAAATTTAATGAATTAATTCCGGAACCTATTAAAATTGGTGCAATCATAAATTGAAGAATATCAATATATTTATTATTTATTAATTCTGAAATAGTTTTTGATCCTCCCTCTACTAAAATATTTTTATATTTAAGTTTTTTTATTTGCATAATTAAGTTTTTAGTAAAATTTTTTTCTTTTAATCTAATTATTGTTGAATTATTCAATGTAATATTTTTATTACTTTTTGTAAAAATTATATTTTCATTACCGTCATTAAATATTTTATATTTGTTATTTAGCGAAAGACTACCATCGATAATAATTCTTTTTGGATTTGTGCCCTTTATTTTTCTTGTTGTTAATAGGGGATCATCTTTTTTAATCGTATTTGAGCCTACAATAATTGCATCACTGATACTTCGTAAACAATGTAGATAAATTATACTCTTGGGATTATTTATGTAATGTGAATTACCATTATTTAATGCAATTCTACCATCAATACTTTGTCCTATCTGAGCTATAACTAATTTTTTGTTTTTTCTTAATATCGGGAGAAGGATATTTAAGATTGATTGATAATATTTACTTATATTAATTTTAGATTCCAGATTATTATTTTTTATGTAAAAATTACTTTTTCTTTTTGATGATAAAGAAATACTATTTTTTTTAACCAATAAATATAAATCACTATTCTTTTTAGAATTTTTTATAAAATCTAGTAAAATTCCAATATTTTTTGATGTAATCATTTGTTTTTATTACAATTATATCTATATAAAGTTTTCATGAGTTTCAAATCTAATACAGGAACTATAATAGACAGGGCAATTAACGAACTCAGGACCGGAAGACCCTTAATAATTCAAAATAACAAGGAATATTGGATGTTCTTTAATATAGAGCATTCCCAAAGTAAAATTTTTAATCAATTTAATAAGAACTTAGTTGATGAAAAATACTTACTTATTACTAAACAAAAAGCTCAATCAATTTTTAATAAGAATATTAAAAGTAATATTTATTTTGAGATAAATCCCAAAACAGATGTAAATCAAATAATAAATTTATTTGTCAATCCTCTTAGCAATAATAAAGTAATTAAATTTACCAATATTAAAAAATTCAAAGCTAAAAATTTTCATAATGTTTGTATTGATCTTTCCAAAAATGCTAAAATGATACCATCTCTAGTTTTTAAAAAAATTAATAAAAAAAATTACAAAAATATAAATGAATTTGGATTTAAAAATGGAATTTTAATATTTGATTACAAAGATTTATTGAAGCAAAATGAATTAATTTGTGAAAGTATCAAATTAGTTTCTAGTGCAAAAGTTCCACTACCAAAAAATGAAAATTCTAATTTTAAAATATTCAAATCATATATTGGATCTGATAAACATGTAGCGATAATTGTTAATCCAAAAAAAATAAATAAAAAATCTGTTAATTTAAGAATACATTCAGCTTGTTTTACAGGTGATATTTTTCATTCTTTAAAATGTGATTGCGGTGAACAGTTAAATCAATCAATCAATTACATGGTTAGAAATAATGGTGGAATTATATTATATTTAGAACAAGAAGGTAGAGGAATAGGATTAGCTAATAAAATGAGAGCCTATTCTCTTCAAGCAAGAGGTATGGATACAATAGACGCCGATCATAATATTGGTTTTTTAGATGATGAAAGAGATTTTAATATTGCAGCTAGAATACTTAAATTATTAAAAATAAATAAAGTTAATCTTATTACAAATAATAAAAATAAAATAAATTCTATTAAGAAAGCTGGAATTAAAGTTGAAAATCAAATAAATACAAAGCCAACCTTAAATAAATTTAATAAAAATTATTTTAAAACAAGAGTAAAAAAAGCTGGGTACGGTCTTAAATTAGTAGTATAATTATGAAAAAAATTCCTAAAATAAAACTACAATTAACAAACGACAATGAGTTTGATTCATCTAAATTAAAGAATAAAACAGTTTTATTCTTTTACCCTAAGGCGTTAACTGGTGGATGCTCTGTAGAAGTTGCAGATTTTCAGAAATATTTAACAAAATTTAATAAAATTGGCTTTGATGTAATAGGAGCTTCTAAAGATCCTGTTGATCGGAATAAAAAATTTTCAGATAAGTATAAATTGAAATACCTACTTGGTTCGGATGAAGGAAAAAATTGTGATAAACTTGGTATTTGGATAGAAAAATCTATGTACGGTAAAAAATATTTTGGGATAGATAGATCTACATTTGTAATGGATAAAAATGGAAAAATTCTAAATTCTTGGAATAAAGTTAAAGTTAAAGGTCATGTTGAAGAAGTTTATAATTTTTGTAAGGATCAGTAAATTTTTATTTAATTTTACCTATTTCTTTTTCTCTTTTGATTACAAATAAACCACTTAATGTAATAATGATTGCACCTAAAATCATATTATAAGTTGGAGTTTCACCTAGTATTAAATACCCAAAAATCATACCAAATATAATCACACTGTATCTTGCAGAAGCCGTTAATGAGAGCGGTGCATAAAAAACTGTTAATACTGAAAATAAATATCCGAATAAAACAAATATACTAGAAGCAAGAATATAATTTATATCTTCATTGCTTACTTGATAACCAAAAATAATTGAACCCAACCCTGCAAACCCAGTAATTAAAAATGCTGTCACAAATGTAATTTCAACACTATTTGATTTAGTTGCTAAACTTTTTGTAGCAATATCTCTAATAGTTAAAAAAATAGCAGCTAAAATTGGTAACACCAACAGATAATTAAATTGAAAATTTTGTGGATTTACAACAACTAGTACACCTAAGAAGCCAATTATAACTGCACACCATCTTTTTATTCCGACTTTCTCTCCCAGAAAAAGAAATGCAAAAATTGTCACAAAAAAAGGATTAGTCATTAAAAGTGTATATACCTCAGATATTGGAAGTAATATTAATCCAACCAAAAAAAATAATGCCGTTAATACTTCATACAAACCTCTTATATGAAAACTTTTGATTGATAGTATTTTAATTAAATTCTTTTTTTCGAAAAAAATTAAATATAAACCTAATAGACTTGATGTAACTAAACCTCTTAAAAAAATTACAGAATATAATGAATTGTCATCACCTATATTTTTTACAACAAGTTTGACATAACTATCATTTATAGAGAATGATAATTGGCCAGCCATCATAAAAAGTACACCTATCGTCCCAACTGAAAATAAAATCTTGCTTTTCATAATAAAAAAAAATATTTAACTGGTATGTTACAAAGAAATACTTCCAGCCATTTATATGGATTTACTGACTTGAAGTCATTAAATGAAAGAGGCCCTTTAGTTATTTCTTATGGAAAAGGAATATATGTTTACGATACTAAAGGTAATAAATATCTAGATGGGAATTCTGGTCTTTGGAATCAGTGTGCTGGTTTTGACCATCCTGGATTAATTGAAGTTGCAAAAAAACAGTATGAAAAATTTGCTGGTTATCATTCTTTATTTGGAAGATTGTCTGAAGAAACGTTGCAGCTATCTGAAAAAATTATTGAAGTATCACCTTTTGATCAAGGTCGTGTATTCTTTTGTAATTCAGGATCCGAAGCAAACGACACCATGGTCAAAATGTTATGGATGTTAAATGCAAGAATTGGAAAGCCATATAGACGAAAAATTATAACAAGAATTAATGGATATCATGGCGTTACTTTAGGAGCTTCTTCAATGACAGCTAAACCATATAATAAAGAGTTTGGTTTACCATCAGAAGAATTTATTCATATTGAATGTCCTCATTATTGGAAATATGGATTAGAGAATGAAACGGAAGAAGAATTTTCTCTAAGGATTGCCAAAAATTTAGAAGAAAAAATCATCAAAGAGGATCCAGAAACTATTGCAGGTTTTGTTGCAGAACCTGTTCAAGGTGCAGGAGGTTGTATACCACCTTCAAAATCGTATTTTGATTTAGTTCAGCCTATATTAAAAAAATATAATATTCCTTTTATCGCAGATGAAGTAATTTGTGGATTTGGTAGAACTGGAAATTTATGGGGTTGTGAAACCTACAATATCAAACCGGATATAATTATCTCATCTAAATGTTTAACTGCTGGGTATTTTCCTATGGGTGCAGTTATAGTTAATAAAGAATTTTCAGATAAATTTGTTGAAGTATCAGAAGAAGCAGAAGAATTTCCACATGGTTTTACAGCTGGTGGCCATCCTGTTGGATGTGCAATTGCTTTGAAAGCAATAGATGTAATTATGAATGAAGGTTTATTAGATAATGTAAAGTTGATTGAACCCTATTTTTTTGAAAGATTAAATGAATTTAATGATTATGAACACATTGGAGAAACTAGAGGTATAGGTTTAATGGCTGCATTAGAGATGGTAAAAAATAAAGATACAAAAGAACCATTTGAAGGTCATCTTAACATGGGAGATAAAGTTGCTAATTTATCAATTGATAATGGATTAATTTGCAGACCTTTGGGTCCTGCAATTGTTTTGTGTCCTCAATTTATAATTACTAAAAATCAAATTGATGAAATATTTGATTCTCTTCATAAAACTATAAAGCAAGTTTTAAATTAAGTTTCGTATTTAACTATAAAACCTGAATACTTAACATTGCTTATAATACTACTTGGAATTACCCCTTCAACTAATGCAAGTGAAGGACCATTTTTTGCTTTCTCTGTAATAGAAAGAATACTTTTCATTTCTCCCTGAATGATAGCTTCTACTTCGTCTTTACTTTCTTTGTTTTGTACATATCCATTTAATCCTAAAGAAATAGCTAGATCACTAAACCAGTGCCTAAACCCAACACCTTGTACTTTTCCTTTTATTATTAAACGATAAGTTTTTATTTCATTTGTATTCATCACACTATCAATATAAGTACTTTTTATATTCACACAATCCCTAAATAGTAAAATTGATGATTAATAAAAAAATTTTGTATTGTAGTTTGTCATTAATTTTGGGTGGAAGCTTATTTGTGATACATGATGCAATAATAAATCATTTAACAGAAATTGAGTTTAAGTTTTATCATCATGTATTTTTTGGAAGTCCTTGGTTAATCTTATTATTTATATATTTATACTTTACTGGAAATATTAAAACTTATTTAGGGTCATCAAATTATTCAATTTTAATATTAAGAGGTTTTTTATTTTTACCTTTACCGTATATGCTTTTTATAAGTTTACAAAATATTACACTACCAGAATGGACAACTCTTAATATGATCTCACCAATTTTAGGATCAATTCTCGCAATATTATTTTTAGGAGAAAAAATAAATTATTTTACAACCACTGCTATTTTTTTAGGATTTATTGGTGTTATATTTATTATACAACCAGGTTTTCAATATTTCAGTTTTTATTATTTATTTCCCATTTATGGTGCATTTACTCTAGCTTTGCAGAGTTTTTTAGCGAATAAATATTCAAATATTACAACAACTTTAGGTTTTTTTGTATATGGATTAGTACCTATAAATTTAGTTTCTGTTATTTTATTTATATTTGACCCATTAATTAATTATCAATTATTTTTTATTTCATTATTTGCTGGTTTAATTGTTTTAATGGGAGTTTATCTTGTAACTTATGCGTTTCAAAACTCTAAAAATCATTTTTCCTCAATTTTTGCTTTATTTTATTTACAAATATTATGGTCATTATTAATTGGTATTATATTTTTTAATGAATATCTTAATTTTGTTGCATTAATTGGAACGTTTTTAATTGTATTAAGTGGAATACTATCCCTTCATGCTCAAAAAAAACAACTTAAGGATCTATAATTTTTAGAAAAATTAATTTATGAAAAAAAGTATAATTTATTCTTCAATCCTTTTGTTTTTCGCTGGAATTTTTTTTGTAACAAATGATGCTATAATAAATTATCTATCTCAAACAGATGTAAAATTTTATCATTTCATTTTTTATGGAATACCCATTTTTCTATGCTTCCCATTTTATTTTTTAATTAATGGAACTTTAAAAAAACATATAAAATGCACTAATTATTTTCCACCTATTTTTAGAGGTTTTTTAAATATTCCTCTGCCATTTATAGCTTTTATAACACTTGAACAAATTAGACTTCCAGAATTTACAACATTAAATATGACAGCGCCATTAATGGGAACAATATTTGCTATTTTTTTATTAAATGAAAAATTAAATTTATTGACCTATGTGTCGTTGTTTATTGGTTTTTTAGGAGTTATATTTGTTATCCAACCGGGATTTGAAAATTTTAATATTTATTATTTAATTGTCCTCATTGGAGTATTCTTAATTACGGTTACAACTTTTATTGTAAATAAATACAGTTATGTAACAACAAATATTGGTTATTTCTTGTATGGTGGTTTCTTTGTTCACTTTGTTTCAATACCCTTATTTTTAATGAATCCATTAAAAGTTTCTCTTTTTGATTTTTTCTTAATTTTAACAGCTGCATTATTTATTAATACAGCTATGTTTTTTACAACAACTGCATTTAAAATTGCTCAAAAACATTATGCTTCTGTATTCAGTTTAGTTTACCTCCAGGTATTGTGGTCATCATTAGTTGGAATATTTATATTTAATGAATATATGAATTTATATGCTTATATTGGAGCATTATTTATTGTTTTAAGTGGAATTGTTTCATTACCTTCACAAATTAAACAATTAAAGGAAGCACATTAATGAATAAATTTTTTTTAATTTTATTTATTTGTATTTTTAGTTTCAAATCTTTTTCTAATGAAGTTCAAATACTAAGTGAGTCTATAGGTAAAGGCTTAGAAGTTAAAAATCACTCTAGATTATCTGTTCATTACATAGGCAAGCTAGAAGATAATACTGTTTTTGATAGTTCTTATGATAGAGGGCAATTTTTTAATTTTCAGATAGGTGTAAGGCAAGTTATCTTAGGATGGGAAACTGGTTTACTTGGAATGAAAGAGGGTGGTAAAAGAACAATCTTTATTCCATATCAGTTAGCTTATGGTGAAACTGGTGCAGGCAGTTTGATTCCACCAAAATCAAATCTTATTTTTGATATTGAAGTAATAAAAGTAATTCCACCTGGGTATAAAGAAATAGATGGTTATCAGTTAAAATTAGCAATGAGTGATGACTTTAAAATTATAGATATTAGAAATGATGATCAAATAACTAATAACAATAAAATACCTGGTGCTATTCAAATTACAGCATTTGATAAAAATGGAAATTTTTTCCCTGATTTTTTTGAAAAGTATAAAGAAAATGTGCAAATAGGAGAGAAAGTTATTTTTATTAGCCAAAATGGCGATATATCTTCAATTTTAGCTAATGGATTTGTCGAACAACTAAATCAATCAAATATTTATCATTTAAAGGATGGAGTATCAGGTTTAGAAAAAATAAATTTTGATTTTGAGTAAATTAAATATCTATTTTTTTATTATTTTCACCTGCATAATTAATAATAAATTGCCATGCTGATCTACCGGTTCTATTACCTCTTTGTAAACTCCATTTAATTGCTTCTTTTTCAGTATTATCATTAAAAGGAAGTTTAAATTTTTCACAATACTTAAAAATTATATTAACAAAATCATTTTGAGAAATATTATGAAAGCCAATCCATAGACCGAAACGATCACTTAAACTTATTTTTTCTTCAACACTTTCATCTGTATGAATAGCAGAGGACCTTTCATTTTCTATCATATCTCTTGGCATTAAATGTCTTCTATTAGAAGTTACGTAAAGAACAATATTTTTAGGTTGATTTTGTATACTTCCATCTAATGTTGACTTTATAATTTTGTAATCACTATCTATTTTTTCAAATGATAAATCATCAATAAAAATTATAAAATTATAATTCTTTAAATTTGCATATTTTTCATAAATAACTTCTATATCAAAAATATTATTTTTATTTAATTGTATTAATTTTAAATTTTTATTATTTCTATTTATTTCATAAAAAACTGATTTAATTAGTGAACTTTTACCATTGCCCCTTGATCCCCATAATAAGGCATTATTTGTAAAATTTCCTTCAGCAAAATTTTTTGTATTATCGTAAATAGTTTTCTTTTGTCTTTCTATTCCGATTAAAAGATCAAGATCTAAACAACTAAAATTAGAGATTATTTTAAGGTTATTTATTTTGCTATCCCAAATAAATGCATTTCCTCTTGAGAGTGTAAGATTTGATAAAAAATTGCTTAAAAACATTATAAATACTTTATTTGATTTTTCTTATTACACAGTATAATAAATCTCTCAAATTAAATCATCATAGGTACTATTATGGAAGCATTTGGAACATTTTTACCCCTTATATTAATATTTGTAGTTTTTTATTTTTTATTAATTAGACCACAACAAAGAAAAGTTAAACAGCACAAAGAAATGCTATCCAATCTTAAAAGAGGTGATAAAATAGTAACTTCAGGCGGAATTATCGGAACTATAAATAAGGTAGCTGATAATAGGGAATTAACTCTAGAAGTTGCTGAAAATGTTGAAATAAAAATTGCATCCGGAATGGTTGCAGATTTATATGCAATGCCAGAAGTTCAAAAAAAAGAACCACCAAAAGAAGAGAATAAAAGTAAATCTGGCTTCTCTTTATTTTCTAGAAAAAAATAAGTTTTTTTATTAATGAAAAATTACCCCATCTGGAAATCATTTACAGTAGTATCATTAGTCTTATTAGGTATAATTTTTGCAATTCCTTCAATTATTTATGATGAAAGTTCAGAAAATTGGTTTTTAAAAAATAAGATTAATTTAGGTTTAGACTTACAAGGTGGATCATATTTATTATTAGAAGTTCAACTAGATGTTTTATATAAAGAAGAATTAGATAATTTTGTTGATAGTGTTCGTTTGATTGCTAGAGATCAAGCTGTAAAAATTGAAAAAATTGATATTCAACAAAATGAGGTTGTTGTTTTTTTTGGTAATAAAGAGAAGGTAAAAGATATTAGAGATAGTTTTTTTCAAATGTACAGAGGAGTTACTTTACAAATTAATAACAATAAACTCAGTATAAAGTTAAATGATGAATATAGAAAAATTATTCAAGACTCAGCAATTAAACAATCACTTGAAATTGTTAGAAAAAGAATTGATGAATCTGGAACTAAAGAACCTTTAATCCAAAGATCAGGTAAAAAGAGAATACTTTTACAATTACCAGGAGTAAAAGACCCTGAAAGAATAAAAGATTTATTAGGTAAAACAGCCAAACTAACTTTTCATATCGTTGATAATGAGAATACATCTGCTCTTCAAAACAATCTAGCTCCTTTTGGAAAAATTATTGTTCCAGATATATATGATGAAAATACAAAATATTTATTAGATAAAAGAGCAGTAGTAGGTGGAGAAAATTTAGTTGATGCCAAAGGTTCATTTGATCAAACAGAGGGTCATGCAGTGTCATTCCGTTTTGATACAGAAGGTGCTCAGAAATTTGGTAAAGTTACAACAAACAATATTGGTAAAAATCTCGCTGTTGTTTTAGATGGTGTTGTCATTACGGCTCCAAGAATTAGCAGTGCTATTACAGGAGGCTCAGGGATTATAACTGGAAATTTTAATGCCCAGGAAGCATCTGATTTAGCTGTTTTATTAAGAGCTGGTGCCTTGCCAGCGCCTTTAGAAATAGTTGAAGAAAGATCAGTAGGGGCTGGTTTAGGAGCAGACTCTATAGCTGCTGGTCAAATAGCTGCTATTATTGGCATGGTTTTAGTATGTATATTTATGATACTAATATATGGAACTTTTGGCGCTCTAGCTAATGTTTCGTTGATAGTAAATTTGTTTATAATAATTTCATTATTAGGAACAATTGGTGCAACATTGACATTGCCTGGTATAGCTGGAATAGTATTAACAATTGGAATGGCAGTGGACGCCAATGTTCTAATTTTTGAAAGAATTAAAGAAGAGAGTTTAAAACAAACAAAAGTTTTTCAGATTGTAAAAAATGGCTTTGATAGAGCTATGTCAACTATACTTGATGCCAATATTACTACTTTGATTGCTGCTGTTTTATTATTTGCATTTGGTTCTGGTCCAATTAGAGGCTTTTCAATTACACTGTCTCTGGGTGTGATAGCATCAATGTTTACCGCTTTGATGCTTACAAATTTTTTAGTGTATATGTACTTATCATTTGCAAATAAAAAGGAATTAAAAATATAATGTTTGGTTTAAATAAAATTATTCCCGTTGAGCCTAATATTAATTTTTTAGGTTTAAGAAGAAATTTTTTAATTTTTTCTATTTTAGCCATATTAATCTCAATAGGCTTATTAAGTATAAAGGGTTTAAATCTTGGAATTGATTTTAAAGGAGGTACTTTAATTGAAGTCAGTACAAAAAATACTTCAATTGGTGAACTAAGAGAAATTTTATCTTCTTCTTATAGTGATGTATCTTTACAGGAATTTGGTAATAAGAATATTATTTTAATAAGACTTCAAAATAAAAGTAATCAAGAAAGTATTGAAACAGTTAATTCTGTCAAAAATTTAATTCAAGACAAGGTTGTTGAGTTTAGAAGGTCTGAATTTGTTGGTCCTACAATTAGTTCTGAACTTCTGTTAAGAGGATTTCAAGCTGTTTCTTTTGCACTAATTGCCATTTTAATTTACATTTGGCTTCGTTTTGAATGGCAATTTGGTTTCGGCGCAGTTGTTGCATTAACTCATGATGTATTGTTTACTCTTGGATTGCTATCTATTCTTAATGTAGAATTTTCTCTTGCAACAATAGCAGCAATACTTACAATTGCTGGATATTCTATTAATGATACAGTAGTAATATTTGATAGAGTTCGTGAAAATTTAAGAAAATATAAAAAACTCGAATTAGTAGATTTATTTAACTTATCAGTTAATAACACTTTATCGAGAACTATAATGACAAGTTTAACAACGCTTCTTGCATTAGTTTCTTTATTTATATTTGGAGGGGAGGTTATTAGACCTTTCGCTTTAACAATGATTATAGGTGTAATAATTGGTACTTATTCATCTGTTTTTATTGCGGTCCCAACTTTATTAATTTTTAAGTTCAGACCGCAAGATGAAGATGATTAAGCGTTATTTAAGTTTTCTGTAACTTTTTCCCAATTAACTAAATTATTGATAAAAGCTTTTAAATAATCAGGTCTTCTATTTCTATAATCAACATAATATGAGTGTTCCCAAACATCACATCCAAGTAGAGGAGTTTGACCATGTACAATTGGGTTTTCTCCATTTGGTGTTTTAGTAATTTCTAATTTTCCATTATTTAGAACTAACCAACACCAACCTGATCCAAATTGACCAATGCCTGCATTTATAAAATCTTCTTTCATTTTTTCAACTGAACCAATATCTGAAACTATCTTATTTTTGAGCTCAGATGGAATTTTTCCATCTGAATTATTTTTCATTACTTCCCAAAAATGAACATGATTTATATGTTGTGCAACATTATTAAATACTGGAGCATTTTTTTGATAAGAGTTGATAACTATATCATTAACGTTATCGTCTGTTATATTTTGTTCTTTAATAAATTTATTTCCATTAGTAATGTAAGCCATGTGATGCTTATCATGATGCAACTCTAAAGTTTCAGCCGACATATACGGCATTAGAGCATCTTTACTGTAGGGTAGATCTGGTAACTCTAGATTTATCATTTTATTTCCTTTTATTTACAAAATTTTCTTTAAAAATTCACCTGTATAGCTTTTTTTATTATTTGCAATATCTTCGGGGGTACCAGTTCCAACAATTTGACCACCATTTACACCTCCTAGAGGACCCAAATCAATTATATGATCTGCTGTTTTAATAACATCAAGATTATGCTCAATAACGATTACTGTATTACCTTCATCAACAAGAGTATGAAGAATTTTAAGTAATTTTTTTACATCATCAAAATGAAGACCGGTAGTTGGCTCATCAAGAATATATAGTGTTTTTCCTGTTGATCTTTTTGATAATTCTTTTGATAATTTTATTCTTTGCGCTTCACCACCTGATAAAGTAGTAGCTGATTGACCAATTTTTATATAATCTAATCCTACATCCATTAAAGTTTGTAATTTTTGTTTTATTGCAGGAATTTTATCGAAAAATTTATAACCTTCTTCAACAGTCATTTCTAAAACATCAGAAATAGATTTATCCTTATATTTTACTTCTAAAGTCTCCCTATTGTACCTTTTACCTTTGCAGATATCGCACTCAACATAAACATCAGCTAAAAAATGCATTTCTATTTTTTTCACCCCATCACCTTCACATGATTCACATCTACCGCCTTTAACATTAAATGAAAAACGACCTGGTTTATAGCCTCTAGCACTTGATTCATTTAAATTCGCAAACCAATCTCTTATTGGAGTAAAACATCCTGTATATGTTGCTGGGTTTGATCTTGGTGTTCTTCCAATAGGTGATTGATCAATATCAATTACTTTATCGATATGATTAATACCTTTAAAATTAAAACGACTTTCATCTTTATTTAAAGATTTATTGAAATACTCATCTAACCTTTGATACAATGTATCAATAATTAATGAAGATTTACCACTTCCAGATACACCTGTAACAGTAATAAAATTTCCTAAAGGTAAAGTTATATTAAGATTATCTAAGTTGTTTGTTTTTATTTTATTAAGCTTAAAAACTTTATTTTTATTAAATTTTCTTCTATTTTTTGGAACTTCTATTTTTAAGGATTTATTCAAATATTTTGCTGTCAAACTTTTATTATTTTTAAGTATTTTTTTAAGTTCTCCCTCTGCAATTATGTGCCCTCCATTAACTCCTGCTTTAACACCAATATCAATTATATGATCAGATTGTCTTATTGCATCCTCATCATGTTCAACAACAATTACAGTATTTCCTAAATCTCTTAATCTAAATAAAGTTTCAATTAGTTGCTGATTATCTTTTTGATGTAATCCAATAGATGGTTCATCCAAAACATATAAAACTCCTGTTAAACCTGAGCCAATTTGACTTGCCAATCTAATTCTTTGACTTTCACCTCCAGACAAAGTTTTACTAGCTCTTGCTAATGATAAATAATCTAAACCAACTCTATTTAAAAAAACTAATCTATCTTTTATTTCTTTAATAACTCCTTCAGCAATTTTTTTATTATTTTTATCAAGTTTACTTTCAAGTGATGAAAACCAGTTTAAACATTCGCTAATTGATTTTTTAGTAATATTTCCAATATGATTCTCATCAATTCTTACGGCTAAAGCTTTATCGTTAAGACGGAAACCATTGCAAACTTCACAGTCTCTTTCAGATAAATATTTTTCTAATTCATATTGAAGCCACCATCTCTCAGTTTCCTCATATTTTCGATCAATAAAGTTAATTATTCCCTCAAAATCATATAAAAAATTTAGTTCACTATTCTCATCTCCATAAAGAATTATATTTTTTATTTTTTTTGGAATTTCACTCCATGGAACATTTTTCTTAACTTTGAATTGTTTTAAAATTTTATCTATTGTTTCAACAAAATATTTTTTTTGATAACCAAATACTTTTGTTTCCCATGGTTTAATAGCTCCATCAGAAATTGATCTAGTCTCATCTGGCACAATCTTGTTTTCGTCAAAATATTTTTCAACTCCTAACCCATCACACTCAGAACATGCACCCTGCGGTGCATTAAAACTAAATAATCTAGGTTCAATCTCTTCAATGCTAAATCCAGACACAGGACATGCAAATTTTGATGAAAATATCGATATTTTATTCGTATCTAGATTTTCTAAATATAACAAACCATCTGATAAAGTTAACGCAACTTCTATACTTTCACTCAGTCTTTGTTGGATATTTTTTTTTACAACAAGTCGATCAATTACAACATCAATATTATGTTTAAAATTCTTTTTAAGTGAAGGCACTTCATCAATATCATAGACAACATTATCTACTTTAAGTCGTTGATAACCTCTTTTTTTTAAATCTTCGATTTCTTTTCGATATTCACCTTTTCGATCTCTAACTATTGGAGATAAAATATAAATTCTTTTATCAATATTATTTTTAATTATAAGATCAGTCATTTCACTAACTGATTGCGATTTAATTGGTTTACCCGTTGCTGGAGAGTAGGGAACGCCAACTCTAGCATATAGCACTCTTAGGTAATCGTAGATTTCTGTGACTGTACCTACGGTACTTCTTGGATTTTTTTGTGTAGTTTTTTGTTCTATAGAAATAGCTGGTGATAGACCATCAATACTATCTACATCAGGCTTATTCATCATTTGAAGAAATTGTCTTGCATATGCTGATAGACTCTCAACATATTTTCTTTGTCCTTCAGAATAAATTGTATCAAATGCTAAAGTTGATTTTCCTGAGCCACTTACACCTGTAATTACAACAAGTTTATTTTTTGGTATTTCTAAGTTGATATTTTTAAGATTGTGCTCTCTTGCACCTTTTATAACAATTTTATCTAAATTCATGAATATTAGTGTTATCTAATAACTTTAATATGTTATATGGATATATATAGAATTCTTATGGTTGGTAGTGTTAATAAAACAATTTTATTAGGAAACTTAGGAAGAGATCCTGAAATTAGGTCTATGCAGTCTGGAGCTAAAATGGCTTCATTTTCAATTGCAACTTCAAAAAGATGGAAAGATAGAAATACTCAAGAACAAAAAGAAAAGACATCTTGGCATAACATTGTTGTTTTTGGAGACGGCTTAGTTGATATAGTAGAAAAATACGTAAAAAAAGGATCTAAAATTTACGTTGAAGGAGAGCTTCAAACAAGGAAATGGCAAGATAAAGATGGAAATGATAGATACACCACAGAGGTCATTTTACAGGGATATAATTGTAATTTAACCCTCTTAGACAGCAGAAATAGTAATTCTCAGGTATCTGATAATTCTCAAGAAATGGATCAATCTAAGCCTATTGAGGAAAATTCTTTTAGAAATCAATCAGGTGATTCTGAAGATTTAGATGAAGATATCCCTTTTTAAATATTGTTTTTAGATATTATTAATTAATTACTGAAAAATATAGTTTTTTTAATATTACTTAACCATTTATTTATATTGGTTTAAATTGTGCTTTTTGATATAAAAAATTCTTAATTTTTCTTAGAAAACTTGGATTTTTTTAGTGCCTGACGATATAGATACATCAAATAACGATAATCAAAAACCTACTAATATACCTTCAGTAAGTTTAGAGCAAGAAATGCAAAAATCCTACCTGGATTATGCAATGTCTGTAATAGTTAGTAGGGCACTTCCAGACTGTAGAGATGGTTTAAAGCCAGTTCACAGAAGAATTTTGTACTCTATGAGTGAATCAGGGTACAATTTTAATAAACCATACAAAAAATCTGCAAGAATAGTGGGTGATGTAATGGGTAAATATCATCCGCACGGAGACTCAGCTATTTACAATTCTATGGTTAGAATGGCACAAGATTTTTCCATGCGATTAGAGTTAGTTGATGGTCAAGGGAATTTTGGATCTTTAGATGGCGATCCTCCTGCAGCAATGAGATATACTGAAGCAAGACTTGCTAAAGTATCCGAAAAGCTTGTTGAAGATATTGATAAAAACACTGTTTCATTTCAGTCTAATTATGATGATACAACAAAAGAACCCTCAGTTTTGCCATCCCAATTTCCAAATCTTTTAGTTAATGGAGCATCAGGAATAGCTGTTGGAATGGCGACTAATATTGCCCCACATAACTTAGGAGAAGTTATAGACGCATCTTTATATCTTATTAAAAATCCAGAATGTAATATCTCAGACCTTCAAAAATATATTTTTGGTCCTGATTTTCCAACAGGAGGTCAAATAATTGGTAAAAAGGGCATAACAGAAGCATTTGAAACTGGAAGAGGAGGGTGTGTAGTTAGATCAAAGACTAGTATTGAAAATTTTAAAAAGGATCGTGAAGCAATCATTCTTCATGAAATACCATATCAGGTTAATAAATCAAAATTATTAGAAAGGATTGCGGAAATTGTAAAAAATGGAATTGTTGAAGGAATTTCAGATTTAAGAGATGAGTCAGATAGAAACGGTGTTAGGGTTGTTATAGAATTAAAAAAAGATGTAGACTCAAACATTATTCTCAATCAATTATATAAACATACGTTAATTCAAACGACATTTAATTCTAATATGCTTGCTTTAAATAAAGGGAAGCCAGAACAAATGAATTTAAAAGAAATTTTAGTTTCATTTTTAGATTTTAGAGAAGAAGTAATAATAAAAAGAACATTATTTGACCTTAATAAAGCTAGAGAAAAAGCTCATATTTTAGTTGGATTGGTTGTTACAAATGAACATATTGATGAAATTATAGAATTAATAAAAAGTTCAAAAGATACAAAAGAAGCAAAAGAAAAATTAATTAAAAAGAAATGGAAAGTATCTAAACAAAATCTTAATTTTATTAAATCAGTTGAGGATGATGCTGTAGAGTTAAAAAACAACACTTTCAATTTTTCTGAAGCACAGGCTAAAGCTATTTTAGAATTAAGATTACAAAAATTAACTGCTTTAGAAAGAGAAGATATACAAAAAGATTTAGAAAGTTTAATTTTAGAAATTAAAAATTACCTATCTATACTTAATTCTAGGGATATTCTTCTAAAGGAAATAGAAAATGAATTAGCTGAAATTAAAAAAGAATTTGCAACTGACAGACGTAGTGAAATTATTGATCAAGAATATGAGCAAGTAGATGATTTAAGATATATTCAACAAGAAGATATAGTTTTAACTATTTCTAATAATGGATACATTAAAAGATCACTATTATCTAATTATCGTTCTCAAAATAGAGGAGGTAAAGGTAAAACTGGTATGTCAACAAGGGAAGAAGATTTTGTTAAAGAAATTCACTTTGCAGATACTCATACTAAACTTTTAGTTTTTTCTTCATTAGGAAAGGTTTATTCTCTAAAATCTCATGATGTTCCTGAAGCTAGTTTAAAGGCAAGAGGAAAACCTATAGTAAATTTATTGCCATTTAAAAATTCTGAAAAAATATCAACTTTTCTACCATTGCCCCTAGATGAAAATCAGTGGGAAAAATTTTATGTTATTTTTACAACTAAAAATGGAATGGTTAGAAAAAATAAATTAATTGATGTTGCTAAGAGTGGAAAAAGAGAATTGAGGGACTCAGGCAAAGTATCTATTAGGCTTGATGAAAAAGATGAATTAATTGGTGTTAAGCTTTGTACTGTAGATGATGATATTTTACTTTCTTCATCAAATGGAAAATGTTTACGTTTTCCAGTTGAAAAATTAAGATTATTTTCTGGTTTAAATTCTTCAGGTGTAAGGGGTATAAAATTAGATAAGGGCAATACAATCATTTCTTTAGCAATTTTAAAACATTCAGTAATTGATATGAGCATTCGTCAAGAATACTTAAGAGCAGCATCCGAAAGTAGAAAAGAAACTTCATCACTCAAAAATGGATTTGAGGAATTAAATAATAATGAGGAATTTCTTTTAGCTATAACATCAAAGGGTTTTGGAAAAAGATCATCCGCTTATGAATATAGAATTTCAAATAGAGGAGGGAAAGGTATCACTGGTATAATTACATCAGAAAAAAATGGTGAAGTTGTTGATTGTTTTGTTGTTAAGGACAACGATGAAATTATTCTTGTTAGTGACAAGGGTCAAATAATTAGAGTTAATGTAAACCAAATTAGAATAGCTGGAAGATCAACAAAAGGTGTAAGTATTTTTAAGATACCAGAAAGTGATAGAATTGTTTCTGTTTCTAGAATACAAGAATTCGAAAATGATGAATAAAATTGGAATATATCCAGGTACTTTTGATCCTATGACTGCAGGTCATATGGATATAATTATAAGATCATTAAGAATAGTAGATAATTTAGTAATAGCTGTCGCTAATAATATTAACAAAGATTCATTGTTTAGTGTTCAAGAAAGAATTAATATTATTAAAAGTGATATCACCTCTCTAAATGAATTAAATTCAAAAATTAATGTTACTGAGTTATCAGGATTACTTACAACTTTTGCTAAAGATCAAAATGCCACATGTATAATACGTGGTTTAAGAGCAGTATCTGATTTTGAGTATGAATTTCAAATGACAGGCATGAACTACCAACTTAACCCCGATATCGAGACAATATTTCTTATGACTTCTGAAAAAAACTCATTCATTTCATCTAATTTTGTAAAAGAAGTCCATAAACTAGGTGGAGATGTTTCAAATTTTGTTTCTAAAAATACTTTAGAGAAACTTAATAAAAAAAACTCTTAGTTAATCACTTGCGCTTACAATATTTGAACTATATAGAATACAAATTCGATGGGCCCTTAGCTCAGTTGGTAGAGCAATTCCCTTTTAAGGAATGGGTCGCAGGTTCGAATCCTGCAGGGCTCACCATCCAAAATGAAAAAAGCAAAAATCAAAAATATTGCATCAGGTATTGAGAAAAATTGTGATATTTTAAGAAAAAATGAAAACATTCTTGAAGTAGTTCTTGAAGGGACAACAATAAAGATATTGCTTAAAAAAAAGACTAATAAATATATCGGATACTTTAAAGAAATGGAATTTGAGTCTGATGGTTAATTTTTATTCTTAATATTTAATTCGTTTTCATAATCAATTTGTACTTGTTTTAAAATTTCTTTCTTTGCTATTACTTTACCTTTACCTACACCAGGGCAATTTTTAGCAATATCGTTATTCCAAGTTTTTGTATTCATATTTTCAGGCCAAAAAGGCCAAGTTCTACATTGTATAGGTCTTGATTTATAAACAGTGCATTTGTTATCTTTCAAAAATATGCAATTTCCATTATTTTTTTTTAGTTCCTTTAAGTGAATGAAATCATCAGTTTTTTGACAATAGTTTTTTACAAAGTTTTGTTCTGTTATTTTAAATCCATCTGACAATTTTTTAATATCTTTCTTGCTTAAATAAACAAAACCATAGTTACCTCTTGAAACACAACAATTTCCAGAACCCTGGCATTCAAATCTAATTCCTTTTTCTATATCCATAACTATTATCCAGCAGTAAGTGTTAAAATTGCTGCATCTCTTTCTTGAAGATACAATAAGTTTCGAAGATTTTCTCCTTCTATGTTTTCCAATTTTGGATTTTTGGATAATATATCTTCTACCATAATTTTAGCATCTTCTAATAGATCGTGATCAAAACTAAGATCAGCTACATAAAAAGATGGGCTACCAGATTGTTTTTTTCCTAAAATTTCTCCTGGACCTCTTATTTTTAAATCCTCTTCAGCGATTTTAAAACCATCATTTGTTTGCTTCATTATATTAATTCTTTGTTTTGAAATTTCCCCAATATTATCTTTATGTAAAAGTATACAATATGATTGAATGTCATTTCTACCGACACGACCTCTCAATTGATGAAGTTGAGCTAAGCCGAATCTTTCTGCATGTTCAATTACAATTGTTGTTGCAGAAGGAATATCCACACCAACTTCAATAACAGTTGTTGAAACTAAAATTTTATAATCCTCATTTTTAAACTTTGTCATTATCTCTTCTTTTTCTATTTCACTTAAACGTCCATGCATTAAAAGAACTTTATTTTTAAAATATTTTTTTAAAATTTTGTACCTTTCCTCTGCAGCTTTTAGATCTAACTCTTCAGATTCTTCTATTAAAGGGCATACCCAGTAAAATTTAGAAGATGAATTTTTTATTTTTTCTTTTATTCTATCAAGAAGTTGATTTTCTTTTTTTAATGACAAAGAGCTAGTTATAATTGGTTTACGACCTAAAGGTTTTTCAGTTAATTTACTCTCTTTCATATCTCCATATGCTGCTAATGTTAATGTTCTTGGAATGGGAGTCGCACTCATTACTAAAATATTTGGTTTATGATTTTTGTGGTTAAATACCATTCTTTGATAAACACCAAATCTATGCTGTTCATCAATAACTGCTAAACCTAAATTGTTAAATTTTACTGTATCTTGTATTAAAGCATGTGTCCCAATTATAATATCTACATTCCCATTTTTAATTTTATCTAATTTTTCTATTCTTTCTTTACCCTTATCCTTTCCAGTAAGAAGAAGAACATTTATTTTTGAATCTTTTAATAAATTTAATATATTTTCATAATGCTGAAATGCGAGTATTGTAGTAGGAACCATTAAAGCAGATTGAAAATTACTTTCAAATACTTTTATCATTGATATTAAAGCTACAATAGTTTTTCCAGAACCAACATCTCCTTGCAACAATCTGATCATTTGATTAGAACTTGCTAGATCCTGAAGTATTTCTTTGATTACATTTTTTTGTGAATTTGTAAGTTGAAAATCTAAATTACTATAAAATTTATTTAATGTTTTATTTTCACTAGTAATTTTTAGACCTTTTTTCTTTTGATTAAAATTTCGCATAATGCCTATAGCTAATTGATGAGATAATAATTCATCAAATGCTAATCTTCTTCTGAGTAAATTTTTATTTTTTATATTATCATCACTTGGACTATGAAGATTTTTAACTACTTCATTCCATCCTTTAAATTTATATTTCTTTAATATTGATGTTTCTATCCATTCATTAAAATTTGGTAAATTATTTAATATTTGATCGGTTAATTTATTCATTATATTTTGATTGAGGCCACTAGTTAAACTGTAAACTGCCTCTTTACTTTTGATTATTTTATTATTGTTTAAAGCGCTTACATGACTAGGGTGTGTGATTTGAAATGTGTTTCTAAAATATTCTAATTTTCCAGATATTAATCTATTTTCATTTGTTGGAAGCATTTGTCTCAACATAGGATGTCTTGCATTAAAATATACTAAATCAATATTTGTATCTCCGCAGATACATTTAATTTTATAAGGTTGTCTTTTAAACCTCGAAGGCTCGTGTTTAATAATTTTTAAATTTAATGTTACTAAAGAATTAATTTCTGCATCATGAATATTTTCATAGAATTTTCTTTCCAGAATGTTATTTGGTATGTTCCAAACAAAATGAATATTCTTATAAATACCTAATTTATTAATAATTAGCTCTAACTTTGGACCAACTCCTTTGAGAGAAGATATAGAAGATAATATATAATTTAATTTTTCTGGTCTCATAGATTTTTATAAAATTATAAACTATATTCTATATTCAATTTTTATGTCATTCAATTCACTAAAAAAAACTATAAAATATAGGGTTTCTTACTCTGGAACAAAAGAGACAGATATTTTATACAAAAGATATTTTATAAATCAGTTAGATAAATTTAGTGAAAAAGATCTTGAGGAAATCAAATCATTATTTAATCAATTCTCGGATAACGAGATTTATGATTTTCTTACTTCTAAGGTAGCTATTCCATTAGAATTTAAGGAAATATTTAATAAAATACTTAATGAAGAATAAAAATACTATCGGTCCTTCAATTCATAATGTTGAGCCCTTTTTCATTTCGCAGTTTTATCAAAATTCCAATAAATCAATTTTATACATTGGAAAAGATGAGAGAGAAATATCATCAATGGAAGAAAAAATTAAATGGTTATTACCTGATGTTGAGATTTTATTATTTAAATCTTGGGATCAAATACCCTACGATAATGTCTCTCCTTCAAAAGAAGTTCAAATTGAAAGATTAAAAACACTTAAAATTTTATCAAATTCCAATGCAAAAAGAATAATATTCACTACAATTAATTCAATCACACAAAAAATAATCCCTAGATCAATTATTAATTCACAATTTTTAAAAATTTCAAAAAAACAAAAATTTAAATTAGAAGATCTTATAAATAACCTTGTTCTCTTAGGCTTCCAAAGAACTTCTTTAGTGCGTGATAAATCAGAATTTTCTGTGAGAGGATCAATTCTGGATATTTTCCCAAATGATATATCTAAGCCAATAAGAATAGATTTTTTTGATGAAGAAATAGAGACGATTTTTGAATTTGATCCAATTACTCAAAAAAGATTAAAAGAAATAAATAGTGATTTAGAGTTTAATATTATTAATGAATTAATTATTAATGAAAATAATCTTAACTTGTTTAGAAAAAATTTTAGGGAAATATTTCCAGAGTATAGAAATAGTCAAGTTTATAATCTTTTTTCTGAAAATATTATTCCATCTGGTGGTGAACAGTTTTTGCCTTTATTCTATGATAATCTAGAAACATTGTTTGATTATGTTAAAGACTATAAAATACTATTAAATGACGAATTTAAAAATATATTTGAAAATAGATTAGAAAATATAAATGATTTTTATTTAGCCAGAAAAAATAATAAAGAAAATTTTTTTTTATCACCTGAATTTTTTTACTTAAATAAAGAAATTTTCCAAAAATATTTAGACAACAACGAGCATTTTTACTTTAATACATTTGATAAAAATAATCATATAAATATTGATGTAAAAATTATTCATAATTTATCATCAATTAAAAAAGAAATTGATTTTAGTTTTATAAATCAATTTTTTACAACTAATTCTAAAGAAAATTTTATATATATATGTTGCCGTAGTAAAGGAAGTTTAGAAAGAGTATCTAAAATATTACAGAATAATTTAAGTTTAAATTTAAATAATGTAACAAACTTTAATCATTCACTTTCAGATAATATTCTTTTAACTATTCTGGATATTGAAGAGTCATTTAAATTTAATAAATATATATTTATTAATGAAAAATCCTTGTTTGGTTATTTTTTTAATACGCAAATATCTAAATCACGTAAACAAACTATTTTTTTTGAAGAATTAAATAAATTATCTATTGATTCTATTCTTGTTCATTCTGAGTACGGTCTTTGTAAGTTTAATAATATTAAAAAAATTGAATTAAATGACTCAATTCATGAGTGTTTAGAATTAGAATTTTTTGAAAATCAAAAACTTTTTTTACCAGTTGAAAATTTAAGTTATGTATCAAAATACAGTGATGATACTGATGGAAATATTATTTTAGATAAACTTGGTGCTTCTCATTGGCAAAAAAGAAAAGCAGATGCAAAAAAGAAAATTAGAGATGCTGCAAAAAAACTTATTTCAATTGCTTCTAAGAGACTTCAATCTCAATCTTATGAAATCAATACAAATATTCCTGAATATGATAAATTTGTTAGCACTTTCCCATATGTTGAAACCGATGATCAATTGAATGCAATTCAAGACGTAATTAATGATTTTTCTAAGATGATACCATCTGATAGATTAATTGTAGGCGATGTTGCATTTGGAAAAACAGAAGTAATTTTAAGAGCTATTTTTCTAGCTGCAAAATCAAATTTACAATCTGTAGTTTTAGTGCCAACTACAATTTTATCTAGACAGCATTTTATTAATTTTAAAAAAAGATTATCTATTTTTGGAATTAATATTGCAGAAATTTCTAGATTAGTATCATTAAAAGATAAAAAAGAAATTTTTGAAAAATGTAATACTGGTAAAATAGATGTTTTAGTTGGAACTCATGCATTATTAAACGATAAATTAACATTTAATAGGCTCGGTCTAATAGTTTACGATGAAGAGCAAAAACTAGGAACAATTCAAAAAGAAAAATTTAAAGAAATTGCACCAAAAGCTCATTGTATCTCACTTAGTGCAACACCTATTCCTAGAACCTTAAGTATGTCTCTTTCAGGAATAAGAGATCTAAGTCTGATTCTTACAGCTCCATTTGAAAGGATGGCAGTTAGAACTTATGTTTCACCTTTTGACTCTTTAACAATCACAGAAGCTATAAAGAGAGAGATATATGGGAGAAAGAATGGGGTTTACTTTGTAGTACCAAGAAAAAAAGACTTACCTTTTATAGAAAAATTTTTAAATGAAAATTTACCAGAAATAAAATATGTAATCACTCACGGTCAACTTAGTCCTAAATTATTAGAAAGTAGAATATCAAAATTTTATAATCAAGAAGTTCCTTTAATGTTAAGCACAAATATTATTGAAAATGGTTTAGATTTACCTCACGTCAATACAATTATTGTTTATCGTTCCAATATTTTTTCTTTAGCTGCACTTTATCAATTGAAAGGAAGGGTGGGGAGATCTTCTAAACGTGGATACGCATACATTACATATAAGGAAAATGAGTTAAAAGATAATGGGAGAAAAAGATTATCGATAATAAACTCTTCTGATCATCTTGGGGCAGGTTTTAACATTGCATCTCAAGATTTAGATCTTCGAGGTGGTGGTTCTATTATTGGTGAAGAACAGAGTGGTTTTATCAAGGAAATTGGAACTGAGCTTTATCATCAAATGCTTGAAGAAGAGATAAATTTACAAAAAAGTAAAATTAATTCAGATTTTATAAAAAAAGATAGTTTCCACCCAATTATTAAAATCCCTGTTGAAATTTATATACCTGAAGATTTTATTAACGATGTTGATTTAAGACTTTCTATTTATAAAAGAATCTCAAATATAAATAATAAAAAAGAAATTGAAGAGATTAAAATAGAATTAATAGATAGGTTTGGTAAATTGCCTAAACAATTAATTAATTTACTAAAATTAGTAGAAATAAAAATTATTTGTTTAAAAAATAATATTGAAAAGTTTGAATTTAGTAGAAAAGGTATATTAATTAGTTTTTTTCAAAATAAACCAAAAAATCCAGAAAAATTATTAGAACTTTCATTATCAAAAAATAGTTCTTTAATATTAAGACCTGATCAAAAAATATTTTATGATTTTGGTGGTAATTTAATTGATGACAGATTTGAATTATCTAAAAATGTGATTAATTTGATTAAATAATGGTTAAACTTATTATCATATTTTATTTTTTTATTTTTTTATTATTTGGTAAAAATGTGTTGTCTTTAGACAACATATATAAGCTTGAAATTTTAAAATCAAACTTAAGTTCTCCTTGGAGTTTCACATTTATAAATAACAATCAGATTTTAATAAGTGAAAAAACAGGAAAAATTAAGCTATTTGATATTCAAAATAATAAGATTACTGCAATTGATCACAACTTAAATTTTATTAGAGATAAAAATTCGCAAGGAGGTCTTTTAGATGTTTACTTTTATAATGATCAGATTTTTCTATCCTACTCAGAAAAGATTGGTGATAAATTATTTAGCCCTTCAACCACATCTATTGCAAAAGCTGATTTAGATTTAAATTTCTTAGATTTTGAAAACATTTTTAGGGCTAATCCACCTATAAGATCTCCTTATCACTTTGGTTCTAGAATAGTTATTCATGATGATTATTTATATGCATCTGTTGGCGAAAGAGGGAAAGGAATGATATCTCAGGATGCAAAACAACATCCTGGAAGTATCATTCGAATTAAATTAGACGGAACTTCACCTAAAGATAACCCTCATTACGTTTCACAAGAAACGTGGTTACCAGAAATATATCAAATCGGTGTAAGAAATCCTCAAGGAATGTCTATCTCACCTTTTGATAATAAAATTTATATTAGTAATCACGGAGCAAAAGGCGGTGATTGGTTTGGTGAAGTAAAAAAAGGTGAAAATTATGGTTGGAAAATTTTAGGTTGGGGTGGAACTAATTATGATAATTCCAACATTGGTCCCAAATGGTTACCGGGTTATACTAAAGCAATTCATTACTGGGTACCTTCAATTGCTGTTAGTGCGATTGCAATATATGATGGAGAAGAATTTCCAGAATTTAAAGGATTAGCACTTATAACATCTTTAAAAGATCAATCTTTACGATCATTAGATTTTTCAAATTTAGATAATGTTAAAGAAGATATTATTTTTAAAAAAGAAATAGGAAGAATAAGAGATATAAAAATTCATCCAGTGAGTGGTAAAATATTTTTCTTAGCACAGGATAAATTGTGGTTATTTGAAAAAAAATAATTTCTTCATGAGTATTGAGAAATATTCTTTTTAATTTATAATTATATTATGTTTGAATTTTTAGCTTTTTTAGTTGGTGTTATGATTATGGGACCAATAGTCTATATTTATTTTTTAGTTCAAGATTTAAAAAAAAGGATTGATAAGCTTGAAAATAAAAATTAATTTTTAATGCATAAAAATATTTTTTTGGCTTCTTATCCTAAATCTGGAAATACTTGGCTGAGGTCTATAATTGGAAATTTTTATAATTTTGAAAAAGAGTTTAGTCTGAATGATTTAAAATTAATACCTTTACTATCAATTGAAAAGCATTTTAGTGATTTTGAAAATAAAGTTTATACAAATAATAATGAGTTACATTTTGATTGGATTTCACAAAATATTATTAAATGTCAAAAAATATTAAATAATAAAGTAAATCATCTAAATATATTTAAAACTCATAGTGCAAGACATAAAAATTTTACAAATGAAACGGTAAATGCAGGTTTTATTTATATTGTTAGAGATCCTAGAGACATAATAGTTTCTCTTAAAAATTTTTCAGGTAAAGAAATTGATAAAACTATTGATGAATTTCTTTTTTCAAAAAGTTTAATGATTACAACTAATGGAGCGCAAGAATTACTTTCAACTTGGGAACTTAATGTTCAATCCTGGTTAAATTATAATAGTGTTCCTAGATTGATCATAAAGTATGAAGATTTAAAATTAAATTCAAAAGAAATTATATTAAATATTACGAAATTTCTTAATAAAATACACAGATTAAATATAAACTTAAGTGACCAAGACATTGACAAAATAATAGAAAATACAAATTTTACTAATTTAAGAAATTTAGAAGATAAAAATGGTTTTGATGAAGCTACAAAACATTCTAAATTTTTCAGATCAGGCACATCTAATCAATGGAAAGATATATTATCTAATTCACAGACCAAGCTTATTGAAAGAAATCTAAAATCATTAATGAAGTATTTTAATTATATTTAGATGATAATGGCGGAGAGAGTGAGATTCGAACTCACGAACGAGTTGCCCCGTTGCCGGTTTTCAAGACCGGTGCTTTCAACCGCTCAGCCATCTCTCCGTTTAAAAGCTTACTATAGTTTCATCTTAAAAATGTCAAAATATTAAGTATTATCATTTCCTAATTGACGATAGTTTTGGTAATTTTAGTTAATGATTATTAGGTTTATAATATTCTTTATATTTATTTCTTTCAAATCCTATGCAACTGATTGTGAAAAACCGAAAATGCCAACTGATGAAGAATGGAACAGTTGGCTAACTAATATAAAACAAGAAGCACTTGAAAAAGGGATAAGTCAAAATACTATTTCAAATAATTTAAATGATGTTAAGCCACAAAGTAAAATTATTATGCGTGATAGATGCCAGCCGGCATCAACAATGACTCTAGATGAGTATTTATTTTATACAATTACTAAAGATAAAGTTTTTGCAGGAAAAAATTTTTTAAAAAAACATGAAGATTTATTAATAGAAATTGGAGATTATTTTAAAATACAACCAAGATTTATAGTTGCTGTATTAGGTATGGAAAGTTATTATGGAAGAAATCAAGGAAAAATAAATTCAATAATTGCGATAACCACTCTTGCATTTGATAGAAGAAGAAGTGACTTTTATAAAAAACAATTATTTGCTGCTCTTGAAATATTAGATAAAAATCTTGTTCCAAATGGAGAACTAAAAGGTAGTTGGGGTGGGGCGGTTGGTATGACACAAATGATCCCTACAACTTTTTTAGAAACTGCATATGATTGGGATGGCAATGGTATTGATATCTGGAATAGTTATGCAGATGCTTTTGCTAGTACTGCAAACTATTTAACTTCATTAGATAAAAATCCATGGTCTAATGATAGTACTTGGGGTAGAGAAGTGCTTCCACCAAAAAATATTCCTTCATCTTTTTATGATTCTATAAAACAAGTTAACCCCAAAGGTTGTGGGGCAGTTAAACGTAGATCAATTCCAAAAACTCTATCTGAATGGTCAAAATCAGGATTTACAAAGATCAATGGAGATCCTTTACCAATAAGAGATGATTTAGAGGCTAGATTAATAATGCCAGATGGGATAGATGGAAGAATGTTCATAGTTTATCCTAATTACAAAAATATTCTTTATTATAATTGTTCGTCATACTATGCTGTATCAGTAGGCCTCCTAAGTGATAAAATATCTAATTAGTCTAATTTTTCTCTTATTTATATTTTCTTGCGATGAATTAAATCTAAATAATGTTTCTGATGTTGTAGAAAATAGCACAAATAAAATAGAAGAAATAATTGATAATAAAAAAGAAGATAAAAAAGAAAAAAATCAATCAACCAATAAAAAAACTAAAGATAATATTTTTTATTACGTTGGTGAACCTTATTTTATTGAAGGTGTTAGTTACATTCCAGAGGAAAATTATAATTATTCTGAAATTGGACTTTCTTCTTTTTACGGTAAGGAATTACACAATATTAAAACTGTAAACAATGATATAAATAAAGTTACAGAATTACTTGGTAGACATAAAACATTACCTATACCAAGTATGGTCAAAGTCACAAACTTGGATAATGGACTTACTATAAATGTGAAAATCATAGATAGACATGATGATAATGCAGTTATTATTCAGGTTTCAAGAAAAGTTGCACAGCTTCTTGGATTTTATAAATCAAAAATAGCTACTGTGAGGGTAGAAATACTTTCTGATGCTAGTAAACAATGGAAAAGTGTTGCAAATTCATTAAATGAAGAAAATTTTGATGAAACTATATCTTCTGCGCCAACAGATATTGTGTCTATTGAAGAAATTGATGAAATCTTAGTAACTAATGATGAGGCCACAACAATTACAGAAAAACCGATTGAACTTAAATCAGAAAAAATAACTGATTTTAAATTATATTTAAGAGTAAAAGGATTTGAAAATTATGACAGTATTAGATCAGTATTAAATAACTATAATAATAATTTAAAATATACTTCTGAAAAGAATAATTCTAAATATGACGTAATTATTGGTCCTTTAGAAAATACAGAAGCAAATAATTTGGTTTCATACTTTATCTCAAAAGGTTATAAGGAAACTGAAATTCTTATTGAATAACAAATAAAGGTCATAATTAAGAATTATTAATATTTATGGTAAAAATTTTTAGCTTTCTTTTATTTTTTATAATTTCTTTTAAACTTTACGCTATTGATACGAAGGCAGAACAAGCGGTTGTTATTGATTATGATACAAATGAAGTTCTTTTTGAAAAAAATTCTAATGCAAAAGTTATACCTGCATCAATGACTAAGATCATGACTGTTTATGTTGCATTTGATAGAATAAAGAATACAAATTTTGCAATTTCTAATGAATGTAAAGTTACCCCTAAAGCTTACAAAATGGGAGGTTCAAGAACTTTTTTAGAGATAGATGATAATGTAACAGTTGATGATTTATTAAAGGGTATAATTGTTCAATCTGGAAATGATGCCTCTATAGCTTTAGCAGAATGTTTAGGTGGTACTGAAGAAGATTTTGCTAAACTTATGAACGTATATGCAGAGCGCTTAGGTATGACAAATACAAACTTTATTAATTCATCTGGTTGGCCAGATGATAATCACTATTCTACCGTCTACGATCTTGCCATTTTATCAAATGCAATAATTAAAGATTTTCCAAATCTTTATACATATTTCAAAATGGAAGAATTTACTTATAATGATATTACGCAACCAAATAGAAATAAACTTTTATATCAAGTTCAAGGAGCAGATGGATTAAAAACAGGTTTCACTAAAGAGTCCGGTTGGGGGATAGCGGCTACAGCATTAAGGAATGATAGAAGAATTACAGTTGTTATAAATGGCACAAATAGTTCTAGATCAAGATTAAATGAATCATCTAACTTAATAAATTGGGCATTTAATCAAACATCGCAACAAACATTAGTTGAAAAAGATCAATTTATTAAAGAAGTAGATGTATGGCTGGGTAGTGAAAGTAGTATTAATTTAATAAGTGAACAAAAAGTAGTATCAACATTATCATTTGATCAAATTCAATTAATGAATTCATTTATTGAATATACCAAACCTATTTCTGCCCCAATAAAAAAAGGTGATGAATTGGGAAAATTAATAATTGATATTGATGGAAAGCCAAAAATAGAAATACCCCTTATTGCTGAAAAAGATGTATCTGAAATCAATCCTTTATTAAAAATTTTTGCTGCAGCAAAATACTTAATTTTTGGAAGAAGTTTAGATGAAATTAAATAAAGGTTTGTTCATTACTTTTGAAGGACCCGAAGCTAGTGGAAAGTCATCTCAAATATTACTTTTATCAAAATATTTAAAAAAAAATAAAATTCCTTTTATTGTATCCAGAGAACCAGGAGGCACTGATTTTGCAGAAAAATTAAGAAAATTAATTTTAGATAATAAATCCACAATTAATAATTTAGAAGAATTGCTTCTTCTTATGGCTGCTAGGTCAAATCATATAAATGAAGTAATTATTCCTAATCTTAAAAAAGGTAAGATTGTCATTTCTGATAGATATGCAGATTCTTCATTTGTTTATCAAGGATATGTAAATAAGTTTGGTATTAAAAGAGCCCAAAAACTTCATAAAGAACTACTAAATAATTTCTTTCCTGACTATACTTTTATTTTTAAAATCAATCCAAAAGAAATAATCAAAAGATTAAAACAAAGAAAAGTTAAAAACAAATATGATAAATCTAACTTACTATTTCATCAAAAAGTAATTCAGGGATATAAAAAAATAGCAAATCCAAAAAGATATATAACTTTAGATGCTTCTTTATCTAGAGATATAATTCATAAAAATATTATTGAAAAATTAAAGTTGTAATTAATGATTGAATTAATAGGTTTTGAAAAAGAGTATAATGATCTTCTAAACAGATACGAATCAAATAATCTTCCAAATTCAATTTTAATTCATGGATTGAATGGTATAGGTAAAAGAACTTTTCTTAACAAATTAGTTAAAAATATTTTAAATATAGAATTTAAAGATAATAATTTAGATCATCATTTTAATTTGTTTAAAAATAATACACATCCAAATATAAAAATAATTGAAAAAGAAATTGATAGCAAAACTGGAAAAATTAAAACTAATATAACTATTGATCAAATTAGAAGATTAAAAACATTTTTAAATTCAACATCAATAATTCAAAATTCTTCAAAAATTGTTATCATTGATTCTGCTGATTATTTGAATATTAGTTCTGCAAATAGTATGCTTAAGATTCTAGAAGAACCAAAAGAAAATACCTATATTTTTTTAATATCAAACCAGATTTCATTACTTCTGCCAACAATTAGATCAAGATGTTTAAAAATTAAATTTAATACTCATAATTTAACAAATTTTACTAATATCATTAAAGATAATATTGATGGAATATCTAATGAAGAAATAAATTTTTACTTTGAATTAACGTATGGATCACCAGGAACCACTATTCTATATTATAATAATGATTTCTTGGATATTTTCCAATTATCAATTAAATGTCTTTTATCAAATGATCTAGATGATGATAAAATAAACTTATCTAATATTTTATCAAAACTTACTAATGATGAATTCAATAATTATTTATCAATGCTTAAATTTATTCTAATTGTTGTTAATAAGCTAAAAGTAAACAGAGATGATAAAAGCTTGGTTAATATGCCAAATTATCTTGAGTTAGAGTCTTTATCTACAAATCTTAGTAAAAAAAATCTTATTGATAGATTTGATTATTTAACTAATAACCAAAAAGAATTATTTAGTTTAAATCTTGATAAAAAAATATTTATATTAAATTTTTTAACTCAATAAAATGAATATTTATATAACTACACCAATATACTACACTAATGATATTCCTCATATAGGTCATGCGTATACAAGTATAGCTTGCGATATTATTGCGCGATATAACAAATTATTAGGAAAGAATGTATTCTTTTTAACAGGTACAGACGAGCATGGGCAAAAAGTTGAAAAAGCTGCGATTAATTCAAACTTAAAACCTAAAGAATTTGTCGATAAACTTTCAGTTAATTTTATTAATTTAATACCTTTTTTAGGATGTGAAATAGATGATTTTATAAGAACTACTGAAGAAAGACATATTAAAGCTTCACAAGAACTTTGGAAACAATTAGAAAAAAATAATCAAATATATCTTTCAAATTATGAAGGCTGGTACTCAGTTAGGGATGAAGCATTTTATTTAGAAAATGAATTAAAAAAGATTGATGGTAAATATGTTACGGATAATGGATCTCCTGTAGAGTGGGTTAAGGAGGAAAGTTATTTTTTTAAGCTTTCAGAATGGCAAGATAAGTTGATAAATTATTATGAAAAAAATCCAGAATCAATCTTACCAAAAACACGATATAATGAAGTATTAAGTTTTATTAAAGGTGGATTAAAAGATCTGTCTATTTCAAGAACAACTTTTAACTGGGGAGTGCCCGTTCCAAATAATTCTAAGCATGTGATGTATGTTTGGATTGATGCATTATGCAACTACCTAACTGCAATTGGTTATCCAGATACAAATAATAATAATTACAAGAAATTTTGGCCTGCAACACACATTGTAGGAAAAGATATATTAAGATTTCATGCAGTGTATTGGCCAGCTTTTTTAATGGCTGCGGGTATTGAACCTCCTAAAAGAATATTTGCGCATGGTTGGTGGACTAATGAAGGACAAAAAATTTCTAAATCACTTGGTAATGTCATCGATCCTTACGATATTATTAATGAATATGGGCTGGATCAAATTAGGTTTTTTCTATTTAGAGAAGTACCCTTTGGAAATGATGGAGATTTTTCAAAAAAAGCAATCGCAAATAGAATTAACGCAGATCTATCAAATAATTTTGGTAATTTAGTACAAAGAATTTCATCATTTGTTGTAAAAAATAATGATTCTATACTAAAGCCAACAGAAAATTTAACTAATGATGATCAGGATTTAATTAAAATTCTTCAAAATAAATTTGATGAATATTGTAAATTTATGAACAATCAACAAATTGATAGAGCAATCAAGTCTGTCTTAGAATTAATATCTGCTGGTAACGCATATGTTGACACTCAAGCACCATGGACATTGAAAAAAACAAATAAAATTAGAATGGAAGAAGTTTTATATATTATTACAAATATAATTATTAAATCAGCTATAATGCTCTATCCAATAATACCAACTAGTTCAAAAAAAATTCTTAATATTTTTAATTATAATATGGACAATAATAAATTTGAGAATTTAACTCAACTAATCAATCAAAATATAAAAATAAATAATCCAGAACCAATATTTCCAAGAATATTGAATGATTGACTCACATTGTCACCTCAATTTTAATGAATTAGCAGAAAATTTTCATAATATTATTAATAATTCAAAACTAAATAATATAACTTCAATATTATCAATAAATACTGATCCTGAAGACTTTGAAGACCATCTTAATTTAATAAAAAACTATAACTCTGTTTATCTTTCATATGGTCTTCATCCTGATAAGGTTGATACATTTAATCAAATTCAATTACAAAATTTTGATATTGCTTGTAAAAATGAAAAAGTTATAGGAATAGGAGAGACAGGTATTGATTTATATCATAGCCAAAACCACCTCAAAGAACAAACACAAGTATTTGAAACCCATATTGAAGCTTCAATAAAACATTCATTACCATTAATCATACATCAGAGAAATTCTGAAAATGAAATTGTAGATATTTTAAAAAATTATAAATCAAATAATTTAAAACTAATTTTTCACTGTTTCACTGGTTCAAATCAACTATTAAATTTTTGTTTAGAGAATAACTACTACATTTCTATTTCTGGAATAATAACATTTAAAAACGCAGCAAATTTAAGAGATATAATTAAGGACGCTCCTTTAGATTCTATACTTATAGAAACGGATAGTCCTTTTTTAGCACCCGAACCAATGAGAGGTAAAGTTAATGAGCCATCTTTTGTAAAATATACAGCTGAATATTTGGCAAAATTTTTTAAATTATCCTTAGAAGAATTCGAAAAAATCACTGATAATAATTTTTTTAATTTGTTTACGAAAGCTAAAAGGGATAATTATCTGTAATGAAAATAACAATTTTAGGCTGTGGAGGATCTTTTGGTTCACCTTTAGCGTGGAATAGACATGGTAATATTGATCTCAATAATAAAAGAAACTTTAGGACTAGATCATCAGTACTTATAGAAGATAATGATAACAATATATTAATTGATACAAGTCCAGATTTACGACAGCAACTCTATAATACTCAATGCACAAATATAGATGCAGTTTTGTACACACACGAACACTCTGATCATACATCTGGTTTACCTGATATGCGTGCAATGTCTTTAATAAATCAAAAAATTATACCTGCCTACATGCCAAAAGAAATGAAATCTAAAATGGAAATTTTTTATAAATATATATTTAAAGGTGAAAAAGATTACTTGCCATTTATGAAAATTGAAAACTTAGAAAATAAGTTTTCCATTAAAGGAACTAACATAGAGACATTTAAGCATAATCATGGGTCTATAGATGTTCAAACTTATAAATTTGGAAAATTTGCTTATTCTACTGATTTAAAAAAATTTTATAATGAAGATATTGATAAATTAAAAAATTTAGACTTATGGATTGTGGGTTTATTAAGAGAAGATCCTCATCCAGCACATGCAGGATTTGAACAAGTTATGGAATTTATAAATTATATTAAACCAAAAAAAACAGTGTTTACTCATATGACAGCACTTCTTGATGAAAAAAAGCTCAAAGATAAATGTCCGCCAAACGTTGTACCTGGATATGATGGCATGACTATTAATATATGAGATTGGAAACTATTGGTTTCATAGGGATTGGAAATGTTGGCTCAAACCTTGCAAATAATTTATTAAAATCAAATAATAATGTATTTGTTTTTGATAAAAATAATCAATCTTATTCAAGATTAAAATATCTAAAAAACAAGCCTTGTAAAACCTTAAAAGAATTAACTGAAAAGAGTGATATTATAATAACCTGTTTACCTTCACCAAAAGCGGTAAGCAAAGTTTTAAAAACCATATTAAAATATTTAACTAAAAAACATATCTGGATTGAGATGAGTACTACAGATAAAAACGATATGATAAGTTTATCCAAAAAAGTAACTACTAAAGGTGGGAAAGTATTAGAATGTCCAATTACTGGAGGAGAACATAGAGCTAAATCAGGGAATATATCTATTTTAGCTGCAGGCAAAAAATCAACTTTCAAAAAATGTTTCCCAATTTTATCATTGCTTGGTCATGAAATTTTATATTGTGGAAAAATTGGAAATGCCTCAATATTAAAAGTAATTACAAATTATTTAGCATCATTACATTTAGTAGGTATAGGTGAGGCTTTGAGTGTTGCAAAAAAAAATAAAATTGACTTAGGTTTAACGTATAAAGCGATAAAAATAAGCTCTGGGAATAGTTTTGTAAATGAAACTGAAACAAAGGTCATACTTGGAGGCAGTTATGATGTTGGATTTACAATGGATCTAGTCAATAAAGATATAAATCTTTTTAATAAACTTGGAAAAAATATAAAATTAGATCTGGGAAATTATCTAAGTAAAAAATTTAAACTTGGTATGAAAATTTTAGGTGAAAGATCATTTAGTACTAGTATTATTAAATTAATTGAAAAAGATGCAAAAATTAAATTAAGGGCAAAAAATTTCCCAAAACAATTAATTGATAAACAAAAAAAACAAAAAGGTGTAGAAGTATAATATGTCAGATAAAAAGTTGTTACCTGCTGATTTAGATCCAAGAAATCCAAGTTATGCTTACAAAAATAAATATAATGAACATGTAGAAAATACTGATCAATTCAATAACTATGTAAAGTCTGCTGAAGTTAAAAAAGTTTTTTCTGGAATGTTATGGGGAGAAGGTCCAGCTTATATTCCTCATTTACATACATTAGTCTGGAGCGATATACCAAATAACAGGATGCTAAAGTTAACAAATGATATAGTATCTGAATATAAAAATCCCTCCAACTATTGTAATGGAAATACTATTGATAAAGAAGAGAATGTAATTTCTTGTTCTCATGGAGGAAGATGTATCTATAAAACTAATGATAATTTAGAAGTAGAAGTCTTAGTTGATAGTTATAATGGTAAGAAACTTAACTCTCCAAATGACCTATTTGTTAAATCGGATGATACAATTTGGTTTACAGATCCACCTTATGGTATTCTATCAGATTATGAGGGATATCCCGGTGAGCAAGAATATGGTGGATGTAATGTGTTTTCTTTTGACCCTAAACTAAATACTTTAAAAGTTGTAATTGACGACCTTGATAGACCAAATGGAATTGCCATTTCTCCAGACGAAAAAAAATTATATGTTGCAGATACTGGAGAAAATATCAAACATTTGTATGTTTATGATATGGTAGACGGATTACCCATTAACAGAAAATTAATTTATGATTTTAAACCCTTTTTCTCCGATGGTTTTAGATGTGATAAAGATGGTAATGTTTGGACAAGTGCAGGAAAAGCAATTAAATGTTTTAATCCTCAAAATGAATTAATTGGTCAACTTATAATCCCTGAATTAGTGTCAAATTTAGAATTTGGAGGAGTGGAAGGAAATATCTTATACATAACAGCCACAACTAGTTTATATTCAATTGAATTAAATCAACAAGGCGCCAGATTTTATGAATAAACCTTTATCTTCAGGAAAGTGTGAACCATGCAATGGGAACACTCCTAAATTAGATTATCAAGAAATTAGTAAATTTTTATCTGAACTTAATGAATGGTCAGTCAATGACAATCAAGAAATGATTTTCAAAAAATTTAAATTTAGCAATTTTAAAAAAGCTATATCGTTTGCAAATGAGGTAGGAGAAGTAGCAGAAAAAGAAGGTCATCACCCCGATATATCAATAGGATGGGGTTATTGTTTAGTTATGGTCCATACTCACGCAATAGAGGGATTATCAGTTAATGATTTTATATTAGCTTCCAAAATTGATTTAATTAAAAGTTAATTTAATGAAAAAAAAAATTTTTATTTGCGGTATTAGTACTGAATGCTGCTCTTATTCAACATTAATACAAAATAAAAAAGATTTTGAAGTTTTAAGTGGAAAAAAACTTTTAAAATATATAAATTTTCCATATTCCAAACATAATAATATAACATTTATACCAAATAAATTTTATCGAAGTTTACCTGGCGGGCCTGTAGATAAAAAATTCTTTATAAAAACAATTAGCAATATTACAAATGATTTAATAAAATCAAAACATATTGATGGTATTTTTCTAATCATGCATGGTGCTATGTATGTTAAAGGTATAAGTGATCCTGAAGGTTTTTTTATTAAAAAAATTCGCTCTAAAGTATCTAAAAACTGTAAAATATCATTATCTTATGATCTTCATGGGCAGATGACTGGTTCAATTATAAAAAATATCGATTATTTTGCAGCATATAAAACAGCCCCACATATTGACGTTAAGCAAACTTATTCAAGGTCATTGAAAATGTTAATAGATGGGATATTAAAAAATAAAAAAAATCATATTATTTGGGAAAAAATACCAGTTTTAGTTTCAGGAGAAATGTCATCTACAATAGTTGAGCCATGTAAAAAAATTTATAAAAATCTTAATATTTTTAATAAATTGAATGGGATTAATGATTGTAATTTACTTATAGGATATGTTTGGGCTGATACTAAGAGGGCAACAGCTTCAGCAATTGTAAATTGTACAGATGTTAATATTGGTAAAAGAATATGTAAGAAAATAGCACTAAGTTATTGGAATAATAGGTTTAATTTAGTTTATGATATGAAATCTTATAAGTTAAATAAGATTTTTCATGTAGTTAATAAAAAAAGATTTACAATTTTAGCTGATAGCGGAGACAATCCAACAGCTGGAGGAGTAGGTTGTAGAATTGATGTATTAGAGTACGTATTTAAAAACAAGATAGAGAACACTCTATTTGCAGGAATTTATAATGAAGAAATTTTTAGAGAGTTAAAAAATAAAAAAAACAAAATTGTCATAAAAGATAGTATATCAAAAAAGAAAATTTCTATTTCAATTGATAAATTTTATCTAAAAAATGATAATGCGATTGTAATCTCAAATAATAATACAGTAATTTTTACTAAATACAGAAAACCCTTTCACTACCTGAGTGATTTTAGGGAATTAAATATAAATTTAAAAAAATATAAAATATTGATTGTAAAATCAGGATATCTTTCACCAGAACTTAAAAAACTTAAAGCAGATAATTTTATGATTTTAACAGATGGATTTGTTACCCAAGATTTTAAAAGAATTAAAAATTTATTTAGGGAAAAACCAATTTATCCTTTTCAAAAAAATTTTAGATACAATATAGATATTTAATTAAGTACCACAAAAAGTTTCAAATACTTTTTCACTTTCAAGAGGTGGGGTAATATATTTTTTATTTTCTATTTTCTCATAAGGATTTTTTAGTAATTTTTCGAATTCATATAATTGACTGTAATTATTGTTGTACACTTCATTAATTATTTCTTCAATAATATGATTCCTAGGTATAATTTGAGGATTAACATTTTTTGATTTTCTTATTTTATTATTTTTATATTTTTCTTCCCAATTTTTAAAAATCTTTTTATCAAGAGTATTATTTTCTAAATCTAAAAATGTATTTGTATAATCAAGTTTATAAATATGCATCAAATCTAAAAATTCTTTAACAATTTCTTCGTTATTATTATTAGTATCTAAATTTAATTTCATAGACATCATTATTAACCAAGATTGATCAAACAATTTTTTATATTTATTTAATATATCTTCGATTTTTTTAATTGCTCTTTTTTCATTTGAATCAATTAAATGAAGAAAAGTTTCAGCAAATCTTGCTAAATTCCAAAATGTTATTTTTGATTGATTTTCAAAAGAATATCTTCCCATTTTATCAATTGAGCTAAAAACTTTTTTTGGATTATATTCATCCAAATATGCTGCTGGGCCATAATCTATAGTTTCACCAGATAAAGACATATTATCGGTATTCATAACACCATGAATAAAACCAACTCTCATCCAATCTACGACTAACTTAATTTGTAAATCACAGATTGTCTCATAAAATTTTAAATATTTATCATTATTATTATCTATATCAGGATAAAGCCTTGAAATTGTATAAGATATAAAGTTTTGAAATTCCTCTCTATTTTTTAAAAGGCTTCCAAATTGAAAAGTTCCCACTCTAATATGCGAATTCGCAACTCTAATTAAAATTGCACCAGGCTCTAATCTATCACGCAATACATTTTCACCTGTAGTAATAACTGCTAGTGCTCTGGTTGATGATATGCCAAGATTATGCATAGCTTCACTCAATATGTATTCCCTTATCATTGGACCTAATGCGGCCTTTCCGTCTCCATTTCTAGAGTAGGGTGTCTGTCCTGATCCTTTTAACTGTATATCTACCCTTTGTTTATTATTAGTAATATGTTCACCAATAATTACAGCTCTACCATCGCCTAAAATTGTAAAATTTCCAAATTGATGTCCAGCATAAGCTTGAGAAAAGTAATTTTTATTTAATTTATTTTTTCCCAAAAGAATATTACACTTCTCATCATCATCATATTTACTAAAATCTAAATTTAAGTCCCTTGCAAGATCACTATTAAACAAAACTAATTTTTTATTACTAAAATTTTCAGGATTAACTTTACTATAAAAAATACTAGGTAGTTTCGTATAACTATCTTGAAAATTCCAAACCATATTGAATAAATATATATAAATTTTTTAAATTTAACATCTACAACTTTAGTATATAAGTATTAAGTCAGTAATGAATACCATAATTGATATAGTTAATCAGTCAAAACATCCAATAGATAGAGATGAATATATACAATATTGCAATGATGAAATTAAAAAAAATTCTATACTAATATTAAATGATTTTTTAACAAATGACTGCTTAAATGAATTAATTACTGAAGCGCATGGATTACAAGATCAAGCTTTCTATTGTTCTCAAAATCATACTATCTTACTTAATAAACAAGATAAATTAAGTGACTTGAATGATCCTTTAAATAGAGAGGTCGTTAGTGATAAAGGTTGTGTCCCTCATGATCTGTTGAATCAGCAATCAAAATTAAATATTTTATATCAATCAAATATTTTTAAAAATTTTTTAAAAGGTGTCTTAAATTTAAAAGATATTTATCCATACAGTGATACCTTATCTTCCATAAATTATAATTATTATCAAAAATCACAACAGCTAGGATGGCATTTTGATAATGCATCATTTGCTATCACTTTAATGATACAATCATCAGATAAAGGTGGTGAATTTGAATATGTTAGTAAAGGCAGAAATTTTTCTGAAAACTATATCGATAAATCATATATTAAAGATATTTTAGATAGAAAAATTTTACCACAAAAAGCAGATGTTGTTGCCGGTACTCTTATATTATTTTATGGTAGAAATTATTTGCATCGTGTAACACCAGTAGAGTCTGAAAAACCAAGAATATTAGTAACACTTAATTATAATGAAGAAGAGGGCACAATGCTTTCAGAAAATGCAAGATTAACATTTTTTGGTAGAATTAACTAATTATGATTAAAGAAAAATAATTGTTTTCCATTTACTCGATAATTATTAATCAATTTTTTTGCTTCTTCTGACGTAATCCAATCAATATATTTTTTAGCCTCTTCAATATTTAAATTATTATTTATCTTATTGTTTACTAAAATTATCCCATATTGATTAAATAATGGTGGTAAATTTTCACAGACAATTTGTAGATTTTCTTTTTTATTAAAAGCTATCCAAGTGCTACGATCACTAAGAGTGTATGCATTCTTTTGATTTGCTATTAATAATGTTGAGCCCATTCCCTGACCAACACTGAGATACCAATTTTCTTTAAATGGTATTTTTATATTTGATAGTTCCCAAAGCTCTTTTTCCTTTTTGTGTGTTCCACTCTCATCACCTCTTGATACAAATGATAATTTCAATTTTTTAATTTCAATCATTTTATTTTCAATTGAAGAGCATGTTTTGTTATCTTTTTTTGGTCCTATCAAGACAAAATCATTATACATCAAATCATATCTTAGGGTGCCATATCCCTTATTCATAAATTCTAGCTCTGATTTTTTATGATGAACTAATAAAATTTCTACATTTCCATCCATTGCAACTTTAATTGCTTGACCTGTTCCAAGAGATAATGCTCTGACTTTTATTTTATATTTTTTTTCAAATTCTTTGTTAATATATTCTAATAAACCCGTATCGTGTGTAGAAGTTGTGCTTGCTATGGTTATATGTTTATCATTAGCTAGAGCATTCTTAATCAAGAATATTAAAATAAATATAAGTAAAACTCTAATCATAATACTTGATACATCTTATAGTACTTACTAAATATATTTATATATTTTGAAAGGATAGTTATGAAAATTATTAAAGTTTTAGAAAAAACTGAATTAGTAATAGTCGATTTAGAGGTAAATTTAGGTAAAGAAAAAAGAAATGGTTTAACATTATGTGTTAAATATAATGGTGATTATTATCCATTAAATACTGCACATGATGGAAGGCCAATTTTAATGAATAAAGATAATATAATTAAAAATTAAAATTCAATTTTTTAATTATAAACATAAAAATAGCATAAGCTATTGCAGTGCTAATTATTGAAACTATCAGAGAGAAAACAAAGTTTTGTTTAAATTTTAAAAGTATTGGTAAAACAATAAAAAAAACTATTGAAGGTACAGTCATAACAATTGTGCTATAAGAGAGATCTATAACTTTTTGATAGTCTTTTGTATCCCAATACAACCAAACAAATGCCAATAGTGAAGTCAATGGTAAAGAAACAATAATTGCGGCAGTCCAAGTATATTTTTTAGCTATTTCTGAAACAGCAACAATTATAATTGCACTGATCAGTGTTTTAAGAATTATGTACATTTTTACTCACATTGGTTCGAGTTGCTATATAAACACCAAAAGTACAAATTAACAACCCTATAATATCTATTAATAATAATTTTTCACCTAATACAAACCAAGCCATTACAGCTGTAGTTGGAGGTACTAGAAAGAAGAGACTTGATGTTTTAGAAGCTGTTCCATTTTTTATCAAGTACATTAGAATTGCGTAAGCTCCAAAGGATACCATAATGATTTGCCAAGAAATTGATAAAATAAAACGTGTATCAAAATTAATAAATGATATTTCAAAAAAAAGTGAAATTATAAATAAAAATATTCCAGCACTTAATGCTTGATAAAAATTATTAACTGAAAGACTGATTTCATGAGTAAATTTTTTTTGCCAAATAGTAGCTGAAGTTGCTCCTAAAAGTGCAACAATAGAAGCAATAACACCTATTGTTGGGATTTCTGTTCCAATATCATAACCTATAACTAATATAGTGCCTAAAAAACCAAAAAATATCCCTATCCATTGCGTAACAGTAACTTTTTCTTTTAAAATAGGTCCACTTAGAATATTTGTTAAAATAGGTTGAAGGCATACAATTAACGCAGATAATGTTGCAGTAAGCCCCATAGAATAAGAAAAAAATACTCCACCTAAATAAAATCCATGAAAAAGAATTCCAGTAATCATAGCTTGAAAGATTAAATTTCGATTTATTCTTATTCTTTCTCTAAAAATAATAGAAAAAATTAAAAAAAATGCACTTACAATACAAAACCTAAAACATAGTGCTGCAAAAGGGCTTGCTGATTGCACAATAAATTGACCACTTATAAAAGCACTACTCCAAAAAAAGATAAATAGATATGAAAGATATAGGTTCATTATAAATAATAATTCTATTCTTTATTTATAAATGTTATGAAAATTTATTCATAGAATAAAATGCTTAGCAATAAAATCAATTTTTTTTGTCCAAATTGTAGTTCAGATAAATATATTGGTAAAACTACTATAGGAAAAAACTATAAAGATGAACCATATAAAAATGTAACATCTGAAATACAATGCGCTAAGTGTTTTATGGATATACCATCAATTATTTCAGAAAATATTTCTCCTGATAAGCAAAATGAAATGTCCAAACTTTGGAATGAAATATATAAACCATCACATAAAAAAAATGCAGCACAATGTTCAAAATGTTTTAGGTATTATTGGGAAATAGAAAAATATTTATCTAAAAATAATATTTCTGTAAAAGACATTTTTTATCAAACTTATAATCCTAAAAAATCAATTGGAGATTTAATTTGTAAGATTTGTGATCCATCATCTTTTAAATAAAATTAATGTTAGCATATATTCTTAATATATCAGGTTGGCTGTTATTACCTTTCATGGATGGTATTGCAAAATATCTATCTTCAGAAATACATTTCATACAAGTTGTTTGGGGTAGATATTTTTTTATGCTTTTAGTTAGTTTTCCAATAGCATTTATATTTTTTAGAAAAGAAATTAGTTTTCCTAAAACAATTTCAGTACAGCTATTTAGAAGTTTTTTTTTATTTTTATCTACCGTTTTTTTCTTTTATGCAATTTCAGTTATAACTTTAGCAGAAGCTTTAACCCTTGCATTTATCTCTCCAATAATAGTGACAATTTTATCAATTTTTTATTTGAAAGAAAAAGTTGGAATACATCGATGGATTGCAGTTTTGATTGGGTTTTTTGGTGTTATGATCATTATAAGACCAGGTTTTATAGAAATTAATTTCGCATCTTTCTCAGCTATTGCAGCAGGAATTTCATACGCTTTTTACATAATTTATACTCGAAAATTATCTTTTACAGATAGTGCTGTTGTTACTTTGCTTTTTACAGGTATCGTAGGTTGTATTTTTATATCTCTTATTGTTCCTTTTTACTGGATAAATTTAGATTTAAGACAATTATTATTACTTATCTCATTAGCTTCAATTGGAACTTTAGGACATTTTTTAATAATTCTTTCTTTAAGACTTGGAGAAGCTTCTAAACTAGCTCCTTTGGGTTATTTTGAGATCTCCACAAATATACTTGTTGGATATGCCTTCTTTGGTGATTTGCCTGATATTTGGATTTATTTAGGATTATCTTTGATTGTTTTTAGCGGTATTTATATTTTTATTAGAGAAAGGAGAGAGATTAAAAAAACTAATTAGTTTTTCTAGTTGTTTGATAAATAAATATTGTAACAGATCCAAGCAGTAGGGCTCCTCCTATAATTGTATTTAGAGGAGGTATTTCATTTATAACAAACCAGACCCAAGCAGTACCTAAAACACTTTCTAATAAAAATATTAGAGCTACTTCATGTGCTGGAGCAAATTTAGGAGAAATTGTTAAAATCATAAATGGAATAGGTAGTATTAATAAGCACATTATGAAAAGAAATAAAATTTGATCATTATTTAAATCAAAGTTAATTCCAAATGGTAGAGCGTAAAGAGCTGATATTAAACATCCTAATAAACATGCAGGTACCAAATCTTTATTTTTAAATAATCTAACAAGAACCATACTAAAACCCATTCCTATTGCTACAATTAGAGCCATAATATCTCCATATAATCCCGTAGTTGTAAAGCTGCCTATTCCAATTATTATCATTGCAAGCATCGCAATTAAAATCACTATCCATGTAAAAAGACTAGGTATTTCTTTAAGTATAAAAACTGAAAATAATGCAGCAAAAATAGGAGCTGATGCAATTAGAACTAATGTATTAGCTACAGCAGTATTTTGAATTGAATATACAAAACAAATATGAGTTATAGCATAGAGAATAGCATAGATTATCCCTGGTACACCAATTAGATAAAATGATTTAAGAAAAGATCTTTTGTAAGTATAAATGAGAAAAATTAATATCGTAATAATTGGTAGAGCGCTTCTATAAAATATTAAACTAAAATCATCTAAATTTACTAATCTAATAAATAAACTATCAGGGCTAAGAATTAAAACCCCAACAAATGATAGTACAAGCCCCTTATTTCTTGTTTTCATAAATATTTGAAAATAAATAGATTATTAATATATCTATCAGTATCGTTCTTTAATTCACACTTGTTTTTATGAAAAAATTACTTTTTTTATGTTTTATTTTTTTATCACTAAATACTTACGCCTTAGGTTCAAATAAATTAATAAACCTCGATGATTTAAAAATACTTTTTGATCTTCAAAAGAATGATTGGAACGAAAATGTTCTTTTTCTCATAAAAAAGAATTCATTTTCTAAAGTAGATAATGACTCAGATGTATTTTATTTAAAATCAATATTTAATGATGGCGAAATAATTACAATGCCAATTTTTTCTAAGGATATTGTTGAAAAAATTATATTTGAATATATTTTTTTAGATCACAATAAAAAAAATTTAAAAATTATAAGCAATCATTTTAGTTCTTTTAAAAATTTTTGTTTTGAATATCTATACAATGACAAGTCTATACGAGTAGTTATTACTAAATGTAATTAATTAAAAACCATTGATGTAGCTTTAAAAATTAAACTATGTCTTTTAGCTAATTCAAATTTATCATTTGAATATCCACCACCTATTACTGTCGCAATAGGAATTGATTTATTTTTAAAAAATTCTAACACTGTAATATCTCTTTTTAATAATCCTTCAGTTGTTATTTTTAAATTTCCTAATTTATCACTCTCATGAATATCAACTCCAGTATCAAAAATTACTAAATCAGGATTAAAATTTTTTATACAACTATTAAGTGTTTGATATAATATTTCTAAATATTCATTATCTTCTAAATTATCATCTAATTCAACATCCATGTCACTTATTGATTTTCTAAATGGAAAATTATTTTTACAATGAATAGAACATGTAAAAATTTTATCATTATCTTTAAGGATTGAGGCTGTACCATCTCCTTGATGTACATCAGTGTCAAAAATTAATATTTTTTTTACTTGATGGGCTCTTATTAAATGTAATGAAGCATAAGCCAAATCGTTAAAAACACAGTATCCTGAACCAAAATCTCTATGACTATGGTGTGTGCCACCTGCTAAATGATTTGCTATACCATTCTTAATTGCTTCTTTGCATGTTAATAGAGTTCCATTAACTGCTAAAAAAGAACGATTAGAAAGTGTTTCTGACCATTTAAAACCCAATCTTCTTATTTCTTTATCGGATAATGTACCATTTTTAATTTTTAATACGTAATCTAAATCATGACATATAGAAACCTCATCAACACTTGCTTTTTGAGGGCTTAGAATTTTTGCACGATGATAAAAATCTGAAGTTTTTAATTCATTATATAAATCTGAAAACTTACTGGCAGTAAATTTATGATTTTCAGGCAGAGGAATGTCATAATCTTCGTGTGTTACCCAACTGATTTTTTTCATAAATTTGCCTCTTTTTAACTCAATTTATGCCAAAATTAATTTGTACATAGATTATGTGGCACTAATCTACCAATATATATTTAGTGAGTAAATGTATTCTATCCATAAAGAATTAGTGTCACAACCAATATGGAATTTGTTTTAATATTTGATTTATTAATTATTTGTTTAATTGGTTTTTTTATTATCAATTTTTATTGAATTAATAATCAATTTAAATAATATTTTAAGAATGAAAGATTTTTATGATCTAAATGGCTATTTTTCACCATTAAAAATTTATAATGCAAAAGAAGCAAATTTTTTTAGAAATAAATTAGAAGACTCAGAAAAAAAATTAGGTAAACTTCATTATATTGTGAAAACTTATACAATAATGAAATGGGTGTATAAAATAGCAACTAATAAAATATTGCTTGATTTTGTCGAAGAAATAATTGGTAAAAATATATTGTTATATAATGCAACTTTTATAATAAAAGAACCAAACACTAAAACACACGTAAGTTGGCATCAAGATCTTACCTATTGGGGATTTGATAACAATGAAAAACAAGTAAGTGCATGGTTAGCTTTATCCAAAGCTAATGATCAAAGTGGTTGTATGCAAATGATTCCAGGTTCCCATAAAAATGGATTTTTTGAACATCATTCAATTGAAGATAAAAATAATGTTTTATCTAGAGGTCAAACTGTAAAAGATATTGATATAAATAAAGCAGTATCATGTCCGTTAGAACCCGGTGAAGTTTCTTTTCATCATGGTCTAACATTACACGCATCTCAACCTAATTTTAGTAATGACAGAAGAATAGGTTTAAATTTTCAATTTATTTCTCCTGATATTAAACAATTAAAAAGTAAAAATGATAGTGCTATTTGTGTAAGAGGGAAAGATACCTTCAATAATTTTAAAACAGATACAGTAGCAAAAGATGATTTTGACCATGAAGCTTATCAACATCTACTAGAACTGAATAACCATTATAATGAAACAATAAGAAAAAATTAATATTTATTTATTAGAATCTGAAATAAGAGATCTAAAAATTAAATTCTTTTTAATCAAATCATATGAATGTTTTATCTGGAATTAGTATCGGATTTATTGGTTACACAATATTTGTCATTTTAGATACAATAATTAAAAAATACCTAGTTAATGAATATTCTGTTTTTCAAATAAATTTTTATATTTGTCTTTTTAGTTTTATACCAACATTATTAACTCTTTATTTTTTAAACAAATGGAGCTCACTAAAAAATGATATTATTCATATTCAGCTTCTTAGAGGATTATTCGGATTAATATCTGGAGCTTTAGTAGTCTATTCTTTTAGAAAACATTCGTTCAATGAAATCTATCCAATTTTATTTAGTGCACCATTAATTATAACAATGTTATCACATTTTTTTTTAGGTGAAAAAGTTGGTATAAGAAGATGGTCTGCTGTAATCGTCGGTTTTTTAGGTGTGTTAATTGTAAGTAGACCTGGCACTGTTCATTTTTCATTAAGTTTGTTTGGTTTAATTTTTTCAGCATTTTTAATGGCAATTAACATTACTTTAGTTAGAAAATATTCAAATAATCAATCATCGATTGCTTTTACTTTTTATGCTTTTTTATCTGCAACTGTTCTAAATGGATTAATTTCTATCAATAATCACGTAACTTTATCATTTAATGATTTAATGATACTGATTTTTTGTGGAATAATTTGTGGCATAGGAGGTAATTGTTTAACAATTGCCTCTAAGTTTTTAGAGTCCAGTATTTTTGCTCCAATACAATATTCACAAATTTTTTCAGGAGCTATACTTAGTTATTTATTCTTTGCCGAAATACCTGATATTTTTGAAATTATAGGATCGATAATTATTGTCTCAAGTGGAATTTATATAATAATTAGAGAAACGAATATAGGTATTAGGCCATATATTAAAAAAGATTCAAGATTTCGTGATCAATTTAATAGAGGTCATTGAATATAATAGCTGGAAATTCCAGCTATTAATTTATTTTTTCCATGGTCCAAAATCTTTTTGATCAGAAGTAAATTCGTATGAGATAAATTCATCATCACTAACTATCCACCCATCATGCCCTGGTGCTAAATAATATGCATCACCTGCTTTAAAATAATCTTCAGAACCATCATCGTGTTTTACTCTCATTTCACCTTGAACAACAACACCAACATGACCAGCTTGACAACTTTCAGTTCCTACAATTGGTTTTATGCATGAACTCCAACTCCATCCAGGTTGTAAAGTTGTCTTACTCATAGTAACATTTCCAAGAGTAACTGTTGATGAATGAGCTTTATTTGGTGTTTTAATTTCACCTTCAGAAAAAGATTTTCTCATTACATTAGACATTCAAAACCTCCTACTTTGTGTTATTAACAAATTATTAAACTATTTTAAAAATTATGAAATTAACAATTAATAACAATAATCCAATTACATTACTTATTTTATCCTCAATAGCTATGCCTATTGCATTTAGTACTTGGATGGTTTTATTAAATAATTTCTCAATTGAAAGAGCAAGTTTTACTGGAGTCGAAATTGGAATACTTCAAAGTATCAGAGAGATACCTGGCTTCCTAGCATTTACTATTATTTTTTTACTGTTTTATTTTAAAGAACAATATTTTGCTATTTTTTCTTTAGCCTTAACTGGTTTTGGTGTTGCAATTACAGGTTTCTTACCAACTGTTTATGGTTTGTATTTTACAACAATTATTATGAGTACTGGCTTTCATTATTGTGAAACAGCCAAAAATTCTTTGAGTTTACAATGGCTTTCAAAAGAGGAAGCTCCACCAGTTCTAGGAAAATTATTAGCTGTTAGCTCAATTACGTCCTTATTTTTGTATTGTATTATTTGGAGTTTATTAGAAATCTTTAATTTAGATTATAAGTTAATATTTTTAATTGCAGGATTAATTTGTATTTTTATTTCTTTTTACTTGTTTATTTCTTTTCCTTTTTTTGAAATCAGAAATAAGCAACATAAAAAAATAATTCTAAAAAAAGAATATTCTCTTTACTATATCTTAATTTTTTTATCAGGTGCTAGAAGACAAATTTTTGTAGTTTTTGCAGCTTTTTTAATGGTAGAAAAATTTGGATATTCAGCATCGCAAGTTACTTTACTATTTTTAGTTAATTATATTTTTAATTGGTTTTTTGCAGAACGTATTGGAAAGTTAATAAATATATTTGGTGAGAAGAAATGTCTAATATTTGAATATATTGGACTCGTAATTGTTTTTACATCTTATGCATTCGTGACTAATGCTTATGTTGCAGCAGGTTTATATATTATTGATCATATGTTTTTTGCATTAGCTATTGCAATTAATACATATTTTCAAAAAATTGCTGACCCAAAAGATATTGCAAGTACTGCTGGTGTTTCATTTACTATCAATCACATAGCTGCAGTATTTATCCCAGTAATTTTAGGATTTGTTTGGATTAATTCTCACTCAATAGTTTTTTTAATTGGTTCTTTTTTTGCTCTTCTATCTTTAATCGCTTCATTCTTTATACCTAATAATTTATCAAAAATTATTTTAGATCAAAGTAATTTAAAAAATGTAAGAGTATAATTTACTCACCTATATAACTAAGAATTATTTTTCTTTTGTATTTACTGTACCTGTGTTCAATTAGATATATTCCTTGCCACATACCTAATTGCATTTCTTTATTGTTTATAGGAATTGTTAATGAAGTTTGAGTAAGCATAGATTTTATGTGAGCAGGCATATCATCATCTCCTTCATAGCCGTGTTTATATAATGAAGCATCTTCAGGAACTATTCTTTGAAAAAAAGAATTAATATCATCTAATACATCAGGGCTAGCATTTTCCATTATTGTTAATGAAGCAGAAGTGTGTTGTATAAATAAATTTAGCTGACCTTTAATTATATTATTTTTTAGAATCCAATCATGAACATTATTTGTAATTTCATACATTCCTTGTCCATTATTAGAAATTATCAATTCATCTTGTAGATTTAACATTTTCTAATCTTAAAATGAAGTCGTGGCACCTACAAGGAGAATTATTATGAAAATTAATGTTATGAAAAAAAGAACTATTTTTTTAATAAGTGCCACAATCTTTAAAATATAATCAAATTTTGTTTTAATAGAGATATAAATAAGGAAAAATTGTGTTATGATTATCCTAATTCTTTTTAGCTAGGAATATTATTTGTTAAACAATAATCAATTTGCAATTTTTTTAATTATTATATCAATTATTTTTGGTACTCTTATGGGTACATTTATAAAATTAGCTCAAGAAGAATTAAATGTATTTACAACTGGTTTTTTACGTTTTTTCTTTGGATTTTTAATCATCATCCCTTACATTTTAAAAACAAAATTTGAAGTATTTAGTACAAAAAATTTAAAAATTCATATTTTACGGTCAGCACTAAACTTACCTGCAATGCTACTAGGTTTTGCAGCTTTAGCTATGCTTCCATTAGAGAAAATGACAGCCATTCATTTTATAGTTCCTATCATTGTTACAATCTTAGCTGTGATATTTTTAAAAGAAAAAATCTATTTGTATAGATCAATTGCATTAGTGATGGGTTTTCTAGGAATGTTAATAATATTGCGACCCGGTATTATAGATGTTTCTATTGGAATATATATGGCGCTTATTTCATCGCTAATTTGGTCAGTAGTTATAATTTTAACTAAAAAAGTATCTAAGGATGATAGTGCTATAACAATATTATCACACCAGTATGTTTATATGAGTCTTTTTTCATTTCCATTAGTTATATATTTTTGGGATCAGCCAAGCTTAAAAACAATTATTTTTATATTATGTGCTGCAATGTCAGGAACTATATTACATATTGCATTAAATCATGCATATAAATTAGTTGATGTAACTATGACTCAACCTTATTCATTTTTTGGATTAGTAGTTTCATCAATAATTGGATATTTTGTCTTTAGTGATAAACCTGATTTTTATACCTGGTTAGGTGCTTCTGTAATTTTTTGTGGTGTGCTTCTAATTTCATACAGAGAACTTCAATTAAATAAAGAAATTACAAGAAAGAGATTAAATATTAATTCATAATATTAATATTTAACATCGTTAGATTATGTGTATTATTAGTAAATGCAAAATAATTATTTTTATAAATGGATAGATAGTAATAAAGATGATGAAATAAATAGTTTCAAAGAATGTATCGATTCATATATTTATTTTAAGAAAGATGCTTTTTATAAAACTAACAAATTAATTAAAAAAAAACCAGAATTTAATGCTCCAAAATTATTAAAAATAGTTTTATTGCTTTTTTCTAGAGATGTACAAAAAATTTCATTAGCTAGAGAAACATTCAAATCAATTTCCACTGATGAAGTAAATGATTATTTTCATCAATATTTAGAGATAGTAAATCTCTGGATTAAAAATGATTTAAAAAATTTATTAAATAAATTGGAATTAATTATAAAAGATAATCCCAAAGATATTTTTGCAATCAGATTATTTCATTTTAATAATATTTTCTTGGGTATTGATAGTAAATTTTTAAATAAACATGAGGAAATACTAAGTAAGTGGTCTGAAAATGATCAGCATTATAATTTACTATTAGGGATGACTAGCTATGCTTTTGAAGAAAATAATATAATTGATAAAGCTAAGCTTTTAGCTTTAAATTCACTAAAACAATCATCAAATGATTTATGGAGTTGGCATGCTCTTTTGCATGTACACGATAATGAGAATAACAACTCAATTAATAACAATGATAATTTTAATAAAATTAATTGGTCAATTTACGGGCCAATAAAAAGACATATATGGTGGCACCAATCATTAATATTATTCTACAATCAAGAATATAAGAAAAGTTTAAAACTATTTGATAATTATTTCTCTTCTTCAGAAATTTTTTATTTAGATTTTTGTAATGCTTGCTCTTTTTTATTAAGACTTCATTACAAAGGAGTGGATGTTAAAGAAAGAATGGATAAATTAAAAGATTATGCAGAATATTTTAAAAATCAACACATACTTCCATTCATTGATTATCATCTTATTTTTTATTACTTATACTATAATGACCAAGATTATTTTCAGCAACTTGAAGAGAGAATGGAAGAAAATTATTTAGAAAATTCTTTTAAAGAAAATTATTTTAATTACTTAAAGCCAATCATTCACAGTATGAAAACAAATGAATTATTAAACGAAAATATAATTAAATCACAATTTAAATACCTTGGAGGTAGTTTTGCTCAACGAGAACTTATTTTTTTAAGTTTAATCCAAAATACAAAATATGAAAAAAATAAATCAGATTTAATATCAGAATATAATGATTATAAATCAGTA
>CACMET010000003.1 GCA_902612825.1 uncultured Alphaproteobacteria bacterium | reverse complement strand
CTGCATAAAAAATCATCTTGTCAGGATTATTTGGGACTACTATTCTGTTAAAATAGGTTCGGCATGATACTAATGTGGAACCACCAAATCCTAAATTTAATAAACTATCAAATGACAAATCAGTTTTTGCATTTTCCCAGTCTCTAAATGTTGAACTTCCAAATAAGACTATTTTGTTATTTTTATATTGATTTGAATGTAATTTAATTTCTAATTCTCTCACGTCTGCTTCAAATTCTTCCTCAATAGGGCTTACTAAGTTTAAGTTACTAACCACATCTTCATAATTAATTTTATTTTTTGAAGCAGATTTTGCTAATTCAATTGCTTCCTCAACATATGTTCTAAAAGTTTTTCTATATTTAGATAAAAAATTTTCTAACTCTTTTTTATTTTTCATATCATTTACAAAATCTTTTATTTTTATTGGTTCTTTAATAACCGCTGAATAAATAGTATCAGAAATTGAATAATCAAAATTTGCTAATGCAATTGGAACAAGAAGGGGCTCTGGTTTTAATTGGTCTGCTAATAAAAATGCACCTGGTTTTAATGGACCTGGGGAATTTGGAGTTAAATTATTTTCAGTTTCAGATGTACCTTCTGGTGCTATAACTAAAGGTCTGTTTTGATTAAATATATTTTGAGTTTCGATAAATAATCTACTTTTTCTTTTCTTTTTTTGCTCTTGAGTTTCATTTAAATAATCTGATTCTGGTGTATGGACGAAAATATAATCTAAATTCTCATAATAATTATATCTCCAGAATTCTGTATTTCTAGAATATCTAGCAATTCTTTGACCACCATCACCATATTTTGGAAATAAAATTTTTGCACTTATAAAGTGACTATCTATACTAAATTGATGTCCATTAGCTAAACCATTTTCTTCAATGCTTGCCAAATGATTATAAAAAAATATGTTTGTGGCTTCATCAGGTAAATTCTCCATACCTTTAATAACATAAGGTACTTGATCAAAAGCTTTGATAAAATCTGAATTTGTTAATTTTTGTAATGCTTGTTTATTTATTGAATCATATGAATTTGCTACTCTGTTGTATATTTTGTTTAGTTGTTTAAAAAATCTATTTTTTCTTTCTATACCACTCAATGCATCAATCATTAAACTAGCTATAGATTTTTCATCATCATTACCTGTGATAATTAAATCATAAATTGTATCAAATGCTAAAGAATGAGTTAAATGATTTTCTAATAAATGAGGTATTGTATAAAGTTTGGAATTACTTGGTATTGTTGCAGAATTATCATTTAATAAATATTGAAAAAACTCTTTTTCATTTTTAGCTGGATAGGTTGTTAAACCTGTTGAACTTTGAATATAGCGTCCTAATTGCCATAATTGTCTTTTAAAAAATTTGATTGCCAATTCTGGATTGGTTTTGATTAAATTATCAATAAATTCATTTGAGAATTTTAATATCGTTGTATCTCTTGTTGCTTTTAACGAGTAGGGTGATTCAATTTCATGTAATCCTGAAGATAAGGACAATGCTACTCCTGGTCTAGCTATTGATCTTGAATTGTTTTCTAATTGGTCATCTTTTAAATTTGTGAAAGAGGCTTCAACCTTACCTTTTAACAAAATATTTATTCCATCAGAATTTTTACCTTCTAATGTTATAAATTCACCAGATGAAAATAATCTAACGTTTGCGTAATGTATTAATTCATCTAAATCGTTATCATCAAGAAAAGCTAAAAATGCTGAATTTTTAATTCTTTTGGTATTTACAATATCTCCACCAGTTTTAACACCATTAGCTAAATTAATGTTTTTGTGTTCAATAGGTTTTTCTAAATTGCGAGATGACCATATTAAATTAATTGATTCAAATAATAAAAAAGAATAAAAAAAACTTGCATAGTCCGGATCTACTTCTTCCAATTCTTTTAACTTTTCTATTTTGATAGAAATATATTCTGAATTACCTTTAATAAATATATCTGACATATATCTACCTGGCGCATTTAAGCCTGAAATACCAAGAGGTGACCCTGCATTCTTTAACGTTGCTAACTTATAAAAAACATTATTATGATATTTTACATATTCAGCCTCACCTTTTAAAAGAATAAAAATTTGATCTGCAATACCATGCTGTTCTGCAATTTTGATATCTTCATTACTTTTATGAAATTCTGTGCCAGAGTTGATTAAATCTTCAGTATTTTTTTTTGGAGACAAAGAAAAACCTTTATCTACTAGTATTAAAGATATTTTTTCACTTAAATTCATTAATTATCTAATTTAATAAATTTCCCATTTTATTTAAAGAGAAAAATATTATCTTCTTATAATTGACTTAAAAATATTGATAAAAGATAACAGTATTATTTTTAATCTAAATATACTTACAATGGATTGAGCTAAATATGTCAATGCAGCAGCTCTTAAAACGGATTTGCATTGGTACATATTCTCTCTAGGAACAAATCTTTTGAGTATTGGTAAGGCTCTCTTAAAACTTGCATCAAATTCTACAGGGAGAGTAATCAAATGGATTAGTACATTTGTAGATAAACATCCCATTATTATTATCGAAGCAATGAGGGTGATAAATGGACTTTTAGTGAAGGCAAATATTGACGGTAGTCCTATAATTAATAAAAACGAGCCAATTCTTTGAAAGATCATTGTTTTTTCAATTAATGATTGTCTAAGAATAAGTGGTTTATATTTTTCTTTATCTTGAATTGCATGACCAATTTCGTGTGCAACAACCGCAATGCTTGTAATACTTTTTTTATCAAGTTTATCTGTAGCGATATGTATTTTTTTTTCTTTAGGATTGTAATGATCTAATTGCTGAATAGGATTAATTGATACATTGGTAATTTTTTCTTCTTCAAGGATTTTTTTTCCAAGTTCTCTACCAGTGAAAGGCATATCAGGTAAAATTTTATTATATTTTTTTAAAATATAATTTACCCATAAACTTGGTAGAAACATTACAATAAATGGCAAAAAATAGTAAAATAATTTAATCACAATATGAAAATAGGAATAATATTATTAAAAATCAATTTTATTTAAACTAGTATTATCATCAATAATTAATTATTGCTTAAAAAGTGAAATCTAAATTTGAAAGAATTAATAGACTTCCCCCATATATATTTGGGGAGATAAATTCATTAAAAATGAAACTGAGATCAGAAGGTAGGGATATTATTGATTTTGGCATGGGCAATCCTGATATGCCAACACCTCTTCACATAAGACAGAAATTAAAAGAAGTTGTAGATAAACCAGGTGTTGGACGTTATTCAGTTTCAAAAGGCATTAATGGATTAAGAAAAGCTCAAGCTAAATATTATAAAAAACGATTTAATGTTGATTTAAATCCATCAAGTGAAATTATAGTAACAATTGGTTCAAAGGAAGGTTTAGCAAATTTAGCACAAGCTATAACTTCAAGAGGAGACAGGATATTATGCCCTGATCCATCATACCCTGTTCATCCATATGGTTTTATGATTGCTGGAGCAAAATTAACACCTTTAAGAACATTTTATAATGGACAATTCGATAGAAACAAATTTTTATCAAATATTGTTAATAATTTAAAAAAATACTCTTCAATAAAAGTTATTATTGTTTCTTTTCCTTCTAATCCAACAGCTCAGATAGTTGATTTAGATTTTTATAAAGAATTAGTAAAAATTGCAAAAAAATATCAAGTTTATATTTTATCTGATTTAGCTTATTCTGAAATTTATTTTGGTAAATATCCACCTCCATCAATATTAGAAGTTAATGGAGCTAAGAATATAGCTGTTGAATTTACGACTTTATCTAAAACTTATGCAATGGCAGGATGGAGAATAGGTTTTGCTGTTGGAAACAAAACATTAATTGAAGCATTAACAAAAATTAAATCTTATGTAGACTATGGTGCTTTTACTCCTGTGCAAGTAGCAGCCACTGCTGCTTTAAATGGATCTCAAAGATGTGTTGAAGAAATAAGAGAGACTTATAAAAAAAGAAGAAATGTTTTAATAGAATCTTTTGAAAGGGCTGGTTGGGATAAAATTCCAGAGCCTGAAGCATCAATGTTTGTATGGGCTCCTTTACCAAAAAAATATAAAAAAATGGGTTCTATGAAGTTTGCCAAGAATTTAATGATAAATGCCGACGTTGCCGTAGCTCCTGGTTTAGCTTTTGGAAAAGGAGGGGAGGGATTTGTTCGTATTGGTCTAGTAGAAAATACTCAAAGAATAAGACAGGCAGCTAAAAATATTAAAAGATATTTTAATACTTAATATTAAACTGATAAAATCTTAATATAATGCGATAATTTTTCACCTACATCCCAGGCATCGCTTAGACTTTTTCCTTGAACCCAGTCTCCACTTAAAAATATTTTATTATCCTTAGAATTAATCCAATTTTTTTTTGATATAGTATTATAACTCAATTTTGTTTGCGCATATAACCACCTGTGTGATTTAATAAAACTAACATTATTCTTTATATCAAATGTTTCTTCAAATATTGATTGAGCATATTTTTCTAGTTCAGTCTTGTCTATATCAATATTATTTTTTGTATATTCAGAACTCATATTTAATACCCAACAATCATGGGATAATTCATTAAATTTTATATTTTGATTCATAAAGAAACTAATATCTTTATGAAGATTTAATCCAGCTTTAACTTTAATGTTGTTATTATCTTTATAGCTTAACATTATAGAATGTATTGGGTCATAAGATGGTTCGCTAACAATCTGAGTAAAATCAATCAAATCTTTTAAAAGTTCTTTTGATTGTAAATAAGGTATACAAATTAAAATATAATCAAAATCTTTAAATTCTTCCTTTTCAGAAAATAGCGAGAAGAGATCATTACTATTTTTTGAAATTTTAATTATTTTTGAATTTAAATAACTTTTTACTTTAATATTATCAAAAATAGACTTTGGAATAGAATTCATTCCATTTTGACCAATAATAATTTTTTTTCTGATCTTTTTATTTTTTAAATAATCTGTTGCAAAATCTATTTCTATTACTTGCCCCAAATTATATTTACTTATTACTTCATTTAATTGAGCTACAGAATGATTTGTCGATAGATAATGTGCACCATGATCAAAAAGATAATTATCATGCTTTCTAGTAGAAACTCTTCCTCCTGGTCTCCATGATTTATCAAAAATTGTAATATTATGTTCTTGAAGATTATAAGCAAGAGACAAACCAGTCATCCCAGCTCCAATTATTGCAATATTTTTCACATTAATTAATATTAATTATTTGAAAATTTTTTTTGCCTGAAGATTTAATTTTTTTTAAACCAAATTTACTGCATAGATTTTTGTATCTCTGTTTTGCTGGTAAGTTAATTGTTTTAAAATGTATATTATCGTGACCGAACATCATTTTCTGACCATTAATTTCATATAATTTTTTATAAATACTAGATTTTCTTCTGATAACCATAATTTAATAGAAAAAATATATAGTTAAATTTAAAGCTGCAAAGATAAATACTATCGCAATAGCTGCGTATAAATTTCTTTTGTTCATATCTATTTATAATTAAAATTATACTTAAAAGTCAAGATACTAAATTAATTTAACATTAATGATTTTAGGAAATCTAAGTTTTCAATTAATCGTCTTATTTCTTCTGGATCTAGTCCTTTTAAATTTTCTTTAAATAAATTTTGATAGTCTAATGTATCAATACGATCCGTATAAATTTCTTTTAAAGAAATTGTATTTGAATTATCATAATCATAATTCCCAATTAATATTTTTGATAATGCAGGAAATATTAGTGATGTAGTTGTATAAGTTGCAAATCCTATTTCTCTGTCTTCTTCTTGTCTTTTGTCAATAAAGGTAAAATAAATAGCTATTCTTGCTGCACGTGTTAATTCTGCTACAGATAATTCATCATCTTGTGATACATCTAAAAATGAAAAAGTTTCATTAATACAATTTGCGGGATTGCTATCATTATTACATGTTTCAATTAATTGAGAATTCATTAAGTTAATAATTTCTCCATAAATAATTTGAAAGACACTAGGGATTGATTCACATTTTTCATAAACAGAATACTCTGATGAATTTAAAAAAGAATAATCTATACCATCCCAACCATCAGGAGCAGTAACTTCAAGTAAATTATCTCCATCTTTTTTTAAAAAATAATAATAACTTCCATCTAATTCTCCCCATTTATAAGCTGACCAATCTTGTACCTTTGATGTTTTGGAAACATTAAATCCAACATATGTCTCGTCAATCCACATACTTGTATTATTTGATATTATAAATACTTGATATTCTGAGTCGCAATCATCACTCCAAATACCTTGCATATCTTTTGGAAAATTATCTTCAAATATTAATTCTGCATTCAGATGAAATGGTAATAATAAAAAAATACTAAAAATCAATTTTACTAAATTATTCTTCATAAGGCATAACTCTTATTACATCTCCATAAATAATTACAACTCTTTGCCCATTCGGAAGGGCATTATTATCTCCTTGTACAAAAGCCTTTTCTTGATCATTTTGGCAATTAGAAGTGTTATTACCACATTCATCAATATTCACTATATATTGGAAGCCATCATGATTGCCAATTTTAGCTTGAATTACTGAGCCCATAGCGGCTCCTCCAATAGTTCCATATACTATAGCAATATCTTGACACTTAGTTCCTAATATTTCTTCTTCTCCACATATTTGAGAAGCTAAAAGACCTCCTATCATTGCTCCAGCAGTTGCTCCAATCCAATCACTTTCACCTTCAATTTTTACTGGAAGAGAGGTTTTAATTGTTCCATATTCAATATTAGTTACTTTTTGTGCATCAGATTTTTTTACTTTATTTGGAGATGTTGTATTACAAGAGATTAGTGCAAAACTAATTATCAGGGGAATTACCAATAATTTTACTAATTTGGTCATTAAATTATAAATTATTATAGTTAAAAATTGTCTAAAATAAGCAATTAATTTTAATAAATCATATAAATTTTGTAATAACTTACTATTTAAATATTGATGAAAAGTGTATTTTTAATTCTTGGAAATCAATTATTCCCTCATAAACACCTAAGAAAATATAAAGACTCAACTATTTTTATGTGTGAAAGTTTTGATCTTTGTACTTTTCAAAAACATCATAAATTAAAACTCATTCTTTTTCTGTCCTCAATGAGATCTTATGCTGATGAACTAAAAAAAAATAAATTTAAAGTTAATTATATTGATTTAAAAAAGGATTTTAAAATTTCCTACGAAAAAAAATTAGAAAATTTTATAAAAAAAAATAAATTCAAAGAATTAATTTCTTTTGAAATTGAAGATAAATTTTTTGAAAAAAAAATAAGCACCTTATGTAAAAAAAATAAGATTAAATTAACTTTTATACAATCACCCATGTTTTTAAATTCAAGAGATGAATTTAAAAATTATTTAAGTAAAACAAAAAAACCTTTTATGGCAAATTTTTATAAAATTGCCCGTGCAAAAATAGATATTTTGATGGAAAATAATAAGCCCAAAGGTGGAAAATGGAGCTTTGATGAAGATAACAGAAAAAAACTCCCTAAAGATATTAAAATACCAGAAATGATTACTGCAAAAGAAACAAAACATACAAAAGCTTTAAAACAACAAATAAACACAATTTTTAAAAATCACCCAGGCCAAGTTGATAATTTTTGGCTACCTACAACTTATGATGATGCAGTTAAATGGTTAGATTATTTTATTATTAAAAAATTTAATTTATTTGGTGATTACGAAGATGCAGTTGATACTAATAATAACTTTTTATTTCATAGTGTTCTAAGCCCCATGATTAATTTAGGTTTATTGACACCAGATCTAATAATTGAGAGGGTAAGAAAAGTTGAAAATAAAATTAAAATTAATTCTTATGAAGGTTATATTAGGCAAATTATTGGATGGAGAGAATTCATTAGAGGAATTTACCAAAATTATGATCAAAAATTAGAAGAAAATAATTTCTTTCAACATAAAAATTCTCTTACTAAAAAATGGTATGATGGTACAACGGGATTAGATCCTTTAGATCACTCAATTAAAAATGCTCAAAAATATGGGTACACTCATCATATTGAGAGACTAATGGTTTTATGTAACATTATGAACTTATGTGAAATTAAACCTAATGAAGTTTATAATTGGTTTATGGAAATGTTTGTAGATAGCTCTGATTGGGTAATGTCACCTAATGTTTATGGTATGGGATTGTTTAGTGATGGAGGTATATTTAGTACTAAACCTTATATTTGTGGTTCAAGTTATTTTATGAAAATGATGAATTTTAAAAAAGGTAATTGGAATGATATTATGGACGGATTGTATTGGCGTTTTATTAATAAAAATAGAAAATTTTTTCAATCTAATCCTCGTTTAAATATGATGGTTAATATCTACGATAAGATGAATACTGAGAGAAAACATCATATAATAAAGAAAGCAAATCAGTTTATTCGTGATAATACTAATTAATGGATAAATTCGATGTTGTTGCAGCAATAATAATAAAAAATGGTAAATATTTTATTGCGCAAAGAAATAGAAATAAACATATGGGATTAAGTTGGGAGTTTCCAGGTGGAAAAGTGGAAAATGGGGAAACTTTTGAAATTGCACTTAAAAGAGAAATAAAAGAAGAACTCAATATCGAAATAAATATTAATAGTAAATTAGGTGAAGAAAATTATCAAGATGACAAAATAAATGTAAAATTACATTATTTTATATGCTCTCATTTTAATGGTGAAATTATTTTGTGTGAACACGAGGACTCGGCTTGGGTTACAAAAAATGAATTTAAAAATTATAATTTTGCTGAAGGAGATAGTGACATTATAAAATTATTATAAGTCTAATTTTAAAAACCTTTAAAACCGTAATTTTTCTACTTTTTTTTTCAAAAATTTTATTTTCTTTTGTTTTAATGATAAAGACCAACTTCATTTATGAAAGTTGATAAAGATCAAATATCCGCATGGGGGGTTCATGCTTTCACTGGTTCTGGAGCTATACTTGGTTTTCTTGCCCTAATATCAATATTAAATAATGATCAAGTTGGCAGTTTTTTGTGGCTTGGTATGGCCTTACTTGTAGATGGTGTTGATGGAACTTTAGCCAGGAAAGTTGGTGTTGAGGAAAAAGCGCCAAACCTAGATGGAATCATTTTAGACTCCATTATTGATTATCTAAATTATGTTATCAACCCAGCTTTAATGATTTACTGGTTTCAAATGGTACCATCAGGTTTTGAAATGATTATGCCTGCTCTTATATTTGGTGTTTCTTTGTACACTTTTATCAACGTCAATATGAAAACGGAAGATTATTATTTCCAAGGTTTTCCTGCAGTCTGGAATGTTGTGGTTTTATATTTCTTTATATTAAATACGAATGAATGGATAAACCTAATTGTGATAATTGTTCTATCAGTATTGACATTCGTTCCATGGAAGTTTGTTCATCCACTAAGAGTAAAATCATTTAGAAATTTAACAATTTTTTTTACTGTTGTTTGGGCAGCAACAACACTGCGATTAGTAACAAAATCAGAAATAAACTTAATTATAAATGATACAATTGTTCTTTTAATATGGTTAATTTGTACGGGTTATTTTATTTATATTTGTTTTCTTAGATCGATAAAAGACTATTAAAACCATAAGTAATTCAATATTATTTTGTATATGCAAAAAATGCATATCAAATAAGTATGAAATTCATTTTTAAAAATAAATAAATTTTATTATTAAAATTTCATCGTTCATTTTGAATAATTCAAAACGGAAGTAAACGAAAGTTGAAGGAACGCATGCAAGTTATTAAATCGTTCAATCTGTATTAACAGATCGGAAGTAGGCTAAAGCTGAAGGAACGCGGATCTTATTATTAATTTCCATAGCTAAGCATGAATTATAACGGATAAGAAAGGTTTGTTATAACTATGGTTAAAAAGTTAGATAATAAAAAAATATTCTATTCAAATCTCAAGAGGTTCACTCATTGATGTTTAATGAAATGTATCAATCTGAAACAGTTATAAGAAATCATTATAACAATATTAATGATTGGTTAGATCAAATGACTTCAAAAGTTATTCTTGAAAAGAATGCTGAAGCTGAAACTCATTTTAGAAATATTGGAATTACATTTTCTACAAATAATGAAACTGCAAGAGAAAGAATTATTCCGTTTGATTTAATTCCAAGGATATTTACCTATACTGAATGGTTAAGATTAGAAAGAGGAGTAATCCAAAGAGCTAAAGCACTTAATGCGTTTCTTGCTGATATTTATAATCAAGGTGAAATAATAAAAGCTAATATAATTCCTAAAGAAATAATTTACAAAAAAAAATCTTTTGAACCTTCAATGTTTGGTTTTTCTCCTCCTAGAGATATCTATAGTCCTATAATTGGTATTGATTTAGTAAGAACAGGTCCCAATGATTATTTTGTTTTAGAAGATAATTGTCGAACACCAAGTGGTGTTTCTTACATGCTAGAAAATAGAGAAATAATGATGCGAATGTTTCCTGATTTATTTCATAACAACAGGGTAACACCAATAGATGACTACCCAACAAGACTTTTGCAAACCTTGATGAGTTTAGCTCCTATTAAATGTGAAAATCCAGAACCAGTATGTGTGTTACTTACACCTGGTCCTTTAAATAGCGCTTACTACGAACATAGTTTTTTATCAGATCAAATGGGTATTGAAATGGTTGAATCAACAGATTTATTTGTTGAAGGAAAATATCTTTATATGAAAACAGTTGATGGTCCAAAAAGAGTAGATGTAGTTTACAGAAGAATAGATGACGATTTTTTAGATCCTTTATGTTTTAATCCTCAATCTGTAATTGGTATTCCAGGAATTATGGATGTTTATAGAACAGGTGGTGTCAATATCTGTTCAGCTCCTGGAGCAGGCATAGCTGATGACAAAGCAATTTATATTTATGTACCTGAGATGATCAAATTTTATTTAGGCGAACAACCAATCTTAGATAATGTTGAAACATGGAATTGTGAAAAGGAACAAGAATTAAAATATGTTTTAGATAATATAAATGAACTTGTCGTAAAAGAGGTTGATGGATCTGGAGGTTATGGGATGTTAATAGGTCCAAAATCTTCTAAATCCTCTATAGATGAATTTAAAACAAAACTCTCAACAAATCCAAAAGGATATATAGCTCAACCTTTACTTGATCTTTCATTTTCACCAACACTAATCAAAAATCAAGTTGAGGGAAGAAGGGTAGATTTACGTCCATTTTGTTTAATTGGAGAGCAAGCTCAATTAAGTTCTGGTGGTTTAACCAGAGTTGCAATGAATGAAGGTTCTTTTGTTGTCAATTCTAGCCAAGGAGGCGGAGTGAAAGACACATGGGTTTTGGCTGAATGAGGAATAAAAATGTTAAGTAGAACTGCTGAATATCTATATTGGATCAGTCGTTATATGGAAAGAGCTGAAACTACAGCCAGGCTTTTAGATGTTGGTTATAGAATGTCTCTTTTTCCAAATCCAAGTGGTTATAATAATGAATGGGAATCAGTTTTATCTGCTGCTGGAGCAATTGAGGGGTATAAAAATAAATATGATACAATTGAACAGAAAAATGTGGAAGATTATTTATTTTTTGATGAAAGTAATCCTTCATCTGTTTACAATTGTATTCTTAATGCGCGAAATAACGCATTAGTAGTTAGAACTTCCTTTACCCCTGAGTCTTGGTTAGCAATTAATAAAACTTATCAAGAGATACTAAACTTAAAAGAACAAAAATTTACAAAATCTGATTTACCTGATCTGACAGAGTGGACAATAGAACAAGTAAACTTATTTAGAGGATCATTAAGTTCTTTGCTTAGAAATGATGGTTATAATTTTCTTTTTCTTGGTTTATTTATTGAGAGGGCTGATAATTCTGCCAGATTATTAGATGTAAAGTATTTTGTTTTATTACCTAAGCCTCAATATGTAGGTGGTAATATCGATAATATGCAATGGAGTATATTGCTTCGCTCTTTATCTTCTTTTAGAGCTTTTAGATGGGCATACGATGGTAATATTACCGCAACTAAAATTGCTGACTTTTTAGTTTTAAATAATAATTGCCCTAGATCTTTAAGTTTTTGTATTCAGAATATTGTTAAACATTTAACTAACCTAACATGCAGTCCAGAAAAAGTTGCAAGAATTTATAATAATTTAAAAGATCTAAATACTAAAATTCAAGAAGAAAAAATAGAAACTATTGTTGAATATGGACTTCATCAATTTGTAACACAATTTATTAGAAAAATATCTAGTGTTGATAACGAAATACATAAGGAGTTTTTTAATTAATATGGAACTAATAATCGAACACACAACTAAGTATGAATATAAAAATCCAGTTGCGGGATTAATTCAAACCACTAAACTGCATCCTTCAGAATATAATGGTCTTAAAATTTTAAAGTGGAATGTCCATAACGACTCAGCCAAAAAATCAAAAATTTATCAGGATGGTGAGGCTAATAATATTCAAAGTTTTACAAATACAAACAAGGTGAAAAAAATACAATTTACAGTTCTTGGAAAAGTTGAAACATTTGATACAAAAGGAATTTACCATAGTGCTTCTGATAAAATAGATCCTTTAGTTTACTTAAGAGAATCAAATTTAACAAAAGCAAATGCGGATATAAAAAATTTAGCTATTGAAGCTAAAAATGGTTTTAATGAAAATGAAAATCTAGAAACATCTCATAATCTGATGAATCTAATAGCTGAAAAAATTGAATACAAACCTTTAACGACAAATAATCAAACAACAGCTATTGAAGCATTTAATCAGAAAAAGGGAGTCTGTCAGGATCAAGCACATATTATGATTGCCGCAGCAAAAACTTTAGGAATACCTGCTAGATACGTTAATGGTTATATGCATAACAATTCCCATTCTTCAGAATTTCAATCTACACATGCGTGGGCAGAATTTTATATACATGATTTAGGTTGGGTGGGATTTGATCCTACAAATAAGTGCAGTCCAGATGAAAGATACGTACGTGTTTCTTGTGGACTTGATGCAAGTTACGCATCACCTATTAAGGGTGTTTTTTATGGAAATATTAATAATGATGCTGTGATAGAAAACTTAGATATTCATGTACAAACATTGGAAAATGATTCTCAACAATAATTTATTTGAAATATTTTCTTAACTTACTAGTATTTTTTTTAAAAGGAGGAAATATGTTTCAAAATAAAAACAACTTCAGTATTTATGGATTTTTTTAAACCTAAACTTATTGATATTGCAAAAAGAATTGCTGAAGATCATACAAAATGGATGGAGGAAACACATACAAAGGAAGGTAATAATGCACTTTTAATGTTAAATTGGTCTATAGGCCCTGAATTTAAAGATGGAAATAAAACAGGCAATATTTCTCTAATTCTAACAGAGGTTTATGAAAATCAAGAAGGAATAGATAATCATTTTGAGCAAGCACAAAATAATGGAGCAACTTTTAGAGATGATTTTAGTGATTTTGAAAGTAAATGTGAGAATTTAGTAAAAATTAATAGTTCAGATGTTATCCATTCAATGTGGTAAATATAATTTTTAATATCTAATTTATTTTTAAATAGATTTTAATAATCTTATTGTAATATTCAAACTACATATCTAAGTTAAATAGCATATTTATTTGAATTTATATTTATTATGGAAATTGAAAAGATTTTTAAAAATTTAATTCTAGCAGATTTTATTGTTATAATTTTAATGGTTATTTCATCTATGTATCAACCATCGGAAATTTCTAATCTTTATGAAAATTTAAATGATGGATTATTATCTAATTTTGAAAATTTTTCTCGAATAGTATCTATTAGTTTATTCTTTCTATATCTATTTACTTTAAATTTACTTTATAGATTTATCTCTTACGGCAAACCATTATATTTATTTTTAGTAGTAGCTGGCATAGTTCTAAATTATCTTAGTGGTTCTGTTATCTATACTGCTTTTAGTGGTGTGCTGGATCAAATTGGTGGATTAATAAGTGGCGCAATTTTGATTCTTTTATATTTTTCTCCAATTAAAGATAATTTTAGATAAGAAATAACTTAGTTTTCTGCAATCAAATCAAAATTTATGTATTTTTTATTAAAATTTAGTTAAAATATTTGAATAGGTTGGTCAAAACCCTAGTAAAAAAAAGGCCATAAATTTGATTATGGTAAAAACATTAGCTAAAATTATAATAGGTATATTAAGTTTATGGGCATTAGGATTTATAATTGCAGAGATTATGGGTGTAACTATCTATTTTCCATACACTATTGTTGAAAAACAAGAAATACCATATCATAGAATTACTTCAGTAAGATTAGCTGTTTTTCTAACTTTTGCTTACTTTGGTTTTAGATATCTTTTTTTTCAAACAGAAAAACTTTATCCTATTCAGTTTTTAGAAATTTATATTAAATCATTTACAGTTTGTTGTTTATTTGTTTTTTACACAAGTCAAGTTGAATTTAGAGAATACTATTTTGTTTTATTTATATTTATAGTTTCAATAATCTTACATTTTGCATCAAGAAATAGGATTAGAAGTTACTTTAATTAAAACAAGCGGTTATTAAACCGCTTGTAATTAATTAGTAACCCTCAAATACTGTTCTAAGAATTATTAAAACAAGTCCAACTAATGGAAACATAACTCCTCTTATATTTGGAGTAATTCCATAATTATTTACAAGATTAAAATACCTAACTACTGAACTAATTAAAGCAATAGCCATAAGCATAAATAAAAATGAATACCAGAATTTATATTGTACTACATTTTCTTCATAAGTATTTCCAGTTACGTCAAAAGTTAACAATATTGACATTAATAACATTGTTAAAAAAACAGCACCTAATGGACCTCTAAAAACTAACTTAGGTTCTTCATTTGAAAATCCTAATTCATTGAAAAATTTATCATTAAAATAAAATTGATATATAATAAATAAATTGAAAAGCATAAATAAAACATGGAATGTAAATGCCATTGTTCCTCCAGCTTCTAAAATATATTCAGCCATAAAATCTCCTTTACAAACATATTAATCATAAAATTGATGATTCTTTATAAAAAAGTCATTAAAGTAAATTAAATGAAAAATATTTTAGTTACTGGGGGCTCAGGTAAAGCTGGTAGAGCAACAATAAAACTATTATTGAAAAATAATTATAATGTTTTTAATGTTGATTTTGTAAATAACTCTGATTTAGGCGTTCCTTTTACAAGGGTTGATTTAGAGGATTTTGGTGATGCTATGGAAGTAGTTTCTGAAATTGATGACCGTATTAATGGCATAGATGCGGTAATTCATCAAGCAGCTATTCCTGCCTCCGGTTTAGAAGCAAATCATAAAACTTTTAAAGCTAATACTCTAAGCACTTATAATATTTTCCAAGCTTCAAAAGTTATGAAAATAAATAATATTGTATGGGCATCAAGTGAAACAGTTCTAGGTTTACCATTTGATACTTATCCACCTTATGTACCTGTTGATGAAGAATATGATCCACGACCAGAGTCAAGCTATTCACTTTCTAAAGTGATGGGTGAAGAAATGGCCAGACAATATTGTAGGAGAAATCCAGAGATGAAAATATTTGGACTTCGTTATTCCAATATAATGGAAGAACATGATTACAAACAATTTAAATCTTTTCAAAATGATCCTTTTTTACGAAAATGGAACTTTTGGGGATATATAGATGCTAGAGATGTAGCTCAAGCCTGTCTATTAGCTATAGAAAGTAATTTAAAAGGTGCTGATAATTTTATTATAGCTGCAGATGACACTGTTATGGAAGAAGATAATAAATCACTTCTCGATAAAGTATTTCCAAATATTCAAATTAAGGGAGAGATAGGAAAAAATAAAACATTATTGAGTAATGAGAAGGCTAAAAAAGTATTAGGATTTAAACCAGAATATTCGTGGAGAAATATTAATTAAAATTTAAATTCATTAAACCATCTTTGTCAAAATTAATTGGAATTGGATCTGATATTTCTCCAATAAAATTTCCATCTTCATCATCATGTAAAAATGCCATTAAGAAGAATTTCATATCTTTTTCAATAATTCTACCAGCATAAAGCTCTATTTCAGAATTTGATGTTAAATAAGGTCCAGGTGCTAATTTCCAAGGACCATCAAATTTATCAGCAATTAAATAATGTGTGCCTCGCTTATTTGGTCCATTATAATTTTTCTTAAATTCGCTGGACCAATCTTCAGGATGATTGCAAAATAAACAATACCATTTATTTTTAACTTTAAATATTTGTGGGACTTCCAACTGACTAAATAAACCTCCAAACAAAGGTTTAGTAGATTTCCATTCGTAAAGATCATTTGATTCTGCCATTCCAATAACGCCACATTGATATGGATCATTATTAATTGCTGCTCTTGCTGTGTAAGCCATTATATATTTATTTTCATGAGGATGTTTCATTACCCATGGATCTCTCATAGCTTGATCTTTCCAAAATCCATTTTCAGCAAATTCTAAATAAATATTTGAATCTAAATCTAAAGCTAATCCATTACCACATCTTTTAAAAGAGTAGGGTGTATTGCCTAATGCATGACCAATTCTTTGTTTAACACCTTTTTCACTTTTATTTCTTCCAGTATAGAAGTAATGCCATTGTGACTTTTCTTTTAATATTGATCCTGTCCATACAGTATAATCATCAAAATTTTCTTTTTTTGAAGGTGATAAAACTGTTCCATAATAATCCCAGTTTATTAAATCTTTCGAGGTAGCAAGACCTTGAGTAACATTATTATGTCGTAAATCTGGATCTTTTAATGATTTATCTGCTTGTAAAAAATAACAGTACCATTTGTTATCATCATTTGCTAACCAGAAATCCCAAACCCATTTATCTTTTATTTTTAACACAAATTATTTTAAAATTACTTGTGCAAATGATGCTGTATCTTCTAAAAATAAATATAGTTGATTATTATACTTAATCATATCTCTAATTCTCTCACCTATTTCAATTCTTTTTATATTTATTATTTCTTTATTATCCTTTAGTTCAAAAAAATAAAGTGAACTATCTTTTAATGAGGCAACAACATAATGGTTTTTTTTATCTAAACCTACAATCTGTGAAATACCAATTGAAGGAACAAAGTATTTAATTGGTTCAATAAAACCATAATCAGAATGAGATTTGTAAAGTGGATATTTTTCATATGTTTTCTGATTATATGAAGCATTCGCACCACCATAATGTTCTCCATAGCTAGAAATTGCCCATCCATAATTTGGTATTTCTTTTTGATTTAGTTTAATTATATTTATTTCGTCTCCACCTTGAGGTCCATGCTCAGCTTCTATTAAAAAATTATCTTCTTTATTATAATATAAACCTTGAGGGTTTCTATGCCCCATACTAATTACTTTATAATTTTTAGAAACTTTATCGATCTCAATAACTTTACCAAACATACTATCTATTTTTTGAGTTCGATGCCTACTTCTAAAATCACCAGTAGAAAAATATACTTTATCATTTTCTAAACTAATTACTCTACCACCTGATTGATGAGCATTAAATTCTTCATCAATATTATCATAAAAATGTACACACTCATCAGAAGTAAAAAAATTATCAAATTCAATAAATTGATAATTCATTTTTCCATAAATTAAACTTGTATTCCAACAATTATTAGAAACTTCTCTTGTATAAGAAACATAAATTTCATCATTGTAAATTTCAATGTCTTTTAAAGAAAACCACCCTCCTTCAAGCCAATCAAAATCATGAATTCGAGATTTTTTAAATTGCTCTATACCAATAAATTTACTGATATTTGTTTTAATTTGTTGAAAAAAAAGATCATTCTTAATATTATTAATTTCAATATTTGAAAATCCTAAAATCCCACTTGCTGACATAATAATTAAATTATCATTATGAGTTTCTAAATATCCACTTCCTGGATATTGGTTTGCTATACCATACATAAATATATTTGATGTTGGACCAAAAATATTTACATCAATAGAGTCATTTGAAAAGCTGTGTTCAGAGTTATAACTATATTCAAGATTACTTGAATTATTTATCAAACTAATGTCAAACTCATAGGGATCAAATTGTGTTAATAATTTTTCTAGTAAAAGACTGTCATATTCAAGATAGGGTCTATCTTCCATCAAATCTTGAAAAGCTTCCTCATATAAAATTCTTCTTTTATCAATTTGGTTACGATCTTTTCTTAACTCTTTAATTTCTTTTTCCAAATTGACAGCATGTTTATGAGGAAGAATATAAGTATAAACAAAATTTTTTATTTGATTGCTAGTTTGAAGATTGATAAATTTTAAATCAAAAATAAAATTTAATAAAAGAAAGATTAATAAAATTGAAAACAAATATCTCAAAATGATCATAAATTATAACTTATTTCAAAATTATTATTTTACAATTAAAAAATTAATCTTTACTTGACCTTGACCAAAGATTTATATTTTCTTCTTTTGCATATTTATCTATTTCTTTTAATTCAGAATTACTAAAAGTTAGATTATTTTGACTATCTAAACACTCATCTAATTGCTTAACTGTTCTTGCGCCAATTAGAGCAGATGTCATATTTGGATGACGAAGTATCCACGAAAGAGCCATTTGAGGTAAAGATTGTCCTCTTCTTTTTGCAATTTTTGTTAACTCTTTAATTTTAATTAAATAACTTTTTGTAATCATTTTTTTATCAAGAGATGAATTATCTGAAATCCTTGATACTTTAGGTATTTTATTTAAATATTTTCCCGATAACATTCCTTGAGCAAGAGGAGAGAATGCAATACACCCTATACCTAATTTTTTTAGTGTAGATAATAGATCTTTTTCCACCCATCTATTAATCATGGAGTAAGATGGTTGATGAATTAAACAACTAACTCCTCTATCTTTTAATAACTTGTTTATTTTAATTGTTTGTTTTGAACTATATGATGAAATTCCTACGTACAAAGCCTTGCCACTTGTGATTGATTGAGCTAATGCATCTGCTGTCTCTTCTAATGGTGTTAATGGATCAAAACGATGAGAATAAAATATATCCACATATTCTAATTTCATTCTTTTTAAACTTTGATCAAGGCTTGCAGTTAAATATTTTTTTGATCCCCATTCACCATATGGACCATCCCACATGTGATAACCTGCCTTACTTGATATTATCATTTCGTCTCTATATTTTTTAAAATCAGCGTTCATAACTTTACCAAAATTTTCTTCTGCAGATCCTGCTGGTGGACCATAATTATTTGCTAAATCAAAATGAGTTACACCTCTGTCAAATGCTCTAAAAAGCATCCTCTTTGCTTCTTTTGACATAGATTTTTTACCACCAAAGTTATGCCAAAGACCAAGCGTAATAGGGGGTAAAAGTAATCCGCTATTTCCACATCTTCTGTAGATTAATTTTTGATATCTTTTTGTATTAGCTTTGTACGGCATTCTTAAAAATAATTATAAAATTTTATATAATAATATATAAATTAAATAAATGACAGACTTACAATGGTATGCTTATTTATTAGGATTTGTAGCTTTTGCAATTGGATGCTACTTATATTATCTTTCTAGAAGTAAAGAACTAAATGATCAGCAGATAAAAAATAGAAAAAGAGTTATGAATTTTTTTTTGATTATAGCTTTAGTTTGTGTTGGTTACTCATGGTTGTAAATATAAGAGATAACTTTTGAAATATTATATTGCAATTGATGCAGGGACTTCAGTAATAAAGACTGTAATTTTCAATACAAATTTCAAACAAATAAATTCTTATAGTGTAAAAAATCCAGTCTTAACTGATAAATTTGGTAAATCTGAAATTGAAATGGAAAAATTTTGGTTACTAACAGCAAAGTGTATTAAACTTTTAATAAAAAAATCTAAAATTCAGTCACAATCAATTGTTGGTTTAGGCATAACTGGAAATATGGTCGGATTTTGGTCTATTAATAATACAAATAAACCAGTAAGAAATGCAATTTTGTGGAATGACACAAGAAGTCAAAAAGTTTTCACTAATAAAAAAATATTTGATCAAATTTATAAAATTACAGGCTCTATCGCGCAATACGGGTGTACTATACCTATTCTTAAGTGGATGACTAAATTTGAAAAAGAAAATTTAAAAAAAATTAAATATATATTAACTTGTAAAGATTGGTTAAGATTTAAATTAACAGGTAATATAAATAATGATGAAACGGAAGTTTCAGTATATCCAGGAGATATAAAAAATAAAAAATTATCAAAAAAAATTTTTAAAATTTTTAATTTAAATACTAAATATTTTAAATTATTTCCAGAAATAAAAAAATCAAATGAATTAGGCGGATACGTTACTAAAAGTGCATCAAAATTAACAAATTTAAAAATTGGTACTCCAGTTATAATAGGATGTGGTGATGTAATAGCTTCTATTTTAGGGGCTGGAGGAATTAACCATAATAAAAAAATAAGTATAGTTGGAACTACATGTCACAATATTATAGTTAAAAATAATTCAATAATATCTAAAGATGGCTCAGGATTATTTTTTGCTTCTTTAAATAATACATGGTTAGAGACTAAAATAAACGTTGCAGGAACAACTAATATTGATTGGGTTATTGATAATTTTTATAAAAATTCAAAAAAGTATTCAGATAAAATAAAAATAATTAATAATTTTGAAAAAAAATATTTAACTTTTAAATATCCAGAAAATTCATTGATATTTCTTCCTTATATAAATTATGGAGGATCTATATCTCCATTTGTAAATTTAAATTCTAAAGCTGAAATTTTTGGAATTTTACCACATCATAATAATTTTGATATAATGACTGCTTGTTATGAAGGTTTGGCATTATCTATTAAAGATTGTTATGCGAATAAAATTAAAAATGAAGACAGTCTTTATCTTGCAGGAGGTGCATCAAAAAGTAAAATTTTACCTCAAATAATTTCAAATGTTTTAAATATTAAAGTTAAAATTTTAACTAATTCTGAACTAGGTGCATTAGGTATTTCATTCTTAATTGACAGTTATTTACATAAAAAAGATTTAAAAAATTTAATTAATGATCACCAAAATATTGGTCATATTTACACACCCCAAAGAAAACAATCCAAATATCTTAATGATAAATATCAAAAATATAAAAAATTAAGAGAGTCATTAAATAATATTTGGTGAAAGTCTCTAATTTAGTTGATAATATCAGCATATTGATATTAAAATATTAATCATAAATTAAGTGAGGAAAAATGAATAAAATATTATTATTTTTTATTACAATTCTATTTTCTTTGAATGCTTATGCTGTAACAAATGTTACTTTTTGGCATATGGAAGGTGTTCCACATAGAGTAGATAGAATTCAAACATTAATAGATGAATTTAATTCTGCTAATCCAGATATTAATGTAACTCAAGAAGTTCAAAACTGGGGTGAAATTTATGCTAAAGCTCCTGCATCAGTTGCCGCTGGAACTGCACCAGAAATATTAGTTGGTATTCCAGATTTTACACCTATACTTGCTGATATGGGTGCAGCACAACCAGTTGAGGATTTTGTTGCAGAGTTAGATTCAAAATATGGTTTTTATCAAAAAGCTCTCGATCAATATACTTATAATGGTCATACTTGGGCTGTTCCTTTATGGAATATGGGTTTATCATTATGGTATAGAAAAAGTGATTTTGAAGCTGCTGGAATTAAACCACCGAAAACTTGGTCTGATTTAAAGAAAGCTGCTAAAGCGCTAACTAAAGATGGTGTTTATGGAATAGGCCTTCCTGGCAATAAACAACTTTATACTGATCAAACAATCTATAGTTTTATGGTTAATTCAGGAGCAGAAGAAATTTATAATTCTGATGGTACTTTGAGATTTGATAATCCTCAAACTGTAGCAGCATATGATGTTTATAAAGAATTATATCAATATTCAGCACCTGATGCAGCCAACTGGACATGGGGTGAAGCAGAAGCATGTTTTGCAAGTAAAGGCTGTGCAATGATATTGCAGTTCACTGTTATTTCTACATATGACTCGCAAGCTGGTGGAGATGCTAGCGACTTAGGCGTTATCCAAATCCCTTATGCAAATGGTAAAGCTCATAGAGCTGGAACTGTTTCATATGTAAATTCTGCAATGATTATGACAGATGATGAAGCAAAAATGGAAGCATCTAAAAAGTTTTTAAGTTTCTTAATGGAACCTGGAAACTATGGAAGATTTATTAACATGGAGCCTGGATTATTTTTACCAATAACTGAAGCTGGAAGTAAAGATTCAACTTATTGGGATGATCCGGTTGTTGTAAAATATAAATCACAAGTAGAAACAATGTTAGATAATTCAACTAGAGGAAGTCTATTTGGTTTTACAAATGGTAATACTTTTACAAGCATATCATCTATATCTGCTCAAAATTTATTAGCTCAAACTCTTCAACTAACTTTAATCGATGACAAAAGTGCAAAAGATGCAGTTAGTGAAGGTATGGAAATAATGACTGAAGCTATTGAGTAATATATAACATTTTCAGCACCTCTTTTAGAGGTGCTGTGATTTTTGTGAAAAAAAATAATATTGAAGGCTGGCTGTTTGTATCTCCATTAGTTATTTGGATATCCCTTATTATTTTAGTTCCAATTTACATAGCATTCGAATTAAGCTTATTTAACGTTAAGATTATTGGTACATCAGGAAAATTCGTAGGTATTGATAACTACATAAAATTATTTGGTAAATCAAAATTTGTAAATGCTTCATTAAATAGCTTTTACTGGATAATTGGAAATGCAATCTGTCAAACATTTTTTGCGTTCACTATTGCCTTAACTATTAATTATAAATTTCCTGGTAAAAAAATTATGGCTAACTGGATTATTTTGTCATTTATTATCCCAACAGTAGTTGTTGTTGTAATTTGGAAATTAATGTTGAGTAGTAGTAGTGGTGTTATAAATTCAGTTTTAATTGATATTGGATTATTAAATGAAGCAACAGGTTTCTTTAGTTCTCCTAATAAAGCTTTTATAAGTTTAGTTCTAATAAACTCATGGCGTTGGAGTCCTTTTTTAGCATTAATTATTCTTTCTGGATTAAATTCCATAAATCGAGAAATGTATGATGCATCTAAAGTTGATGGAGCAAATTTTATTCAACAATTTCTTTTCATCACATTTCCAAATCTTAAAAGTGTCCTTTTTGTTTTAGGTTTAGTTGGGACGTTATTATCATTTAATATATTTGATATTATATGGCTAATTACAAAAGGTGGGCCATCAAGTGCTACAACTACATTACCATTATTAATTTATGAAACAGCGTTTACTAAATTTAGAATTAGTCAAGCTGCAACCTTGTCAATAGTTACTAGTTTTTTATTATTACTATTCTCAATAATATTTATCAAATCTATGGCGCCAAAAGAAAATGATTAAAGAAAATAATATCAAATTTATATTTTTAAGCTTATCTTTATTGTTAATTATACTTATTTTTTTCTTTCCTTTTTTTTGGATAATTACATCATCTTTTAAAAGTCCTGAAGAAATTATTGCTACATCTACAACTATTATTCCAAGATCTTTTACTTTAGAACATTATAATAAAATATTATTTAACTCAGATTTTTTTATATATTTAAAAAACAGTTTAATTGTTTCATTTTCCTCTATGATAATTTCCATCATTTTATCTGTATCAGCGGCTTATGGTTTACATAAACTTAAATTTTACGGAAATAAATTTGTAGAATATTCCCTTCTAGTGACATATGCATTTCCAGGAGTCATTTTATTAGTGCCTATTTATTTATTATTTGCGAAAGTAAATCTACTTAATAGCTACTTTGCATTGATTATTGTTAATGTTTTATTTGCCACTCCATTTGCAGTTTGGATGTTAAAAGCTTTTTTTAAGCTAATACCTAATGAGATAGAGGAGGCAGCATATATTGATGGAGCATCAAGATATGTTGTAATTTCAAGAATTATTATTCCATTAGCTGCTCCAGGTATAGCAAGTGTCGCAATTTTTTGTTTTATTATATCTTGGACTGAATATCTTTTTGCCTCTATATTAATAAGTGGTGATGATTTAAAAACCTTACCTGTTGGATTAGCTGGAATTGTTGGACAATACCAAATTGATTGGGGATTTTTATTGTCAGGAGCTGTTCTTGCTAGTTTACCTGTAATTTTATTATTTGTTTTTATAGGAAAATATTTTGTTTCTGGTTTAACAGAGGGTGCTGTTAAATAAATGAAGGAAATAAATTTTTCAGATTATCAATTAGAAAATAATTTGAAGATAATTGATATAAATTTAAATAATAATAAAGATTCAAAAATATCACTAACCAACATCAAAAATATTTATTTATACTCTTATTTATGGACAGTAATAACTAAAGATTTTTATCTTTTTAAAGATTTTGAAAGAGTATATTCAAATCTTACCCATCAAGATCATATATTAAAGCGTCAAAGTGATTTAATAAAAAAACTTCAGCTAACAAATGAGATAAAAGGAAACTATTTTTTACTTGGTGGTGAAAATAATTATTGGCATTTATTAATGGATTATCTTCCAAGATTAATTTGTTTAAAAGAAATAAATCTAAATAATACTTTAATATTAATAAATTCTGATATTTTGGATAAGTTTCAATTATTTATTTTAAAAATCATTAAACAAATGAAACTAGAAAATGTTAAATTTATTAAAATAAATAGAATTAATCAATTATATAAATTTGAAAATTTATTTATTCCCTCAAGACCAAGTATAAAATTTGCATATGATTTTTATAATAATGTAATTGGGAAATTTATTGATAAAAAACCTTTAAATAATTTATACATAAGAAGGGGAAATGTTACTAATAGAAAAGTTATCAATGAGGAGGAGGTAGAAAAGTTATTATCAAAATATAATTATCAAATGATAGACTGTTCAAATTTAAGTGTTGATGATCAAATTGATAAATTTTCTAAGGCAAAAAATGTAATAATAGTGCATGGTGCTTCTATTACAAATTTATTATTTGTACCAAATAAAATTAATGTAATAGAAATTAGATCGAATATTGATGGCGAATTTACTACAAAATTAAATCTTGGTAACAGATTTAATTTATTTCATTTTAATAAAACAGAAAAATTAGGGGAAAAATTAAGAAAAGATATTATTGTAAATATTACTGAATTAGAAAATTTAATATTAAAAAATAATGTTTTTTAAGATATCGTATCAACTCTTATATTAATTTTGTCAAATTTATAAGGAGGAAGAATGACCGTTGCGAGAATAACGACAATTAACTTTAAATCTAAAGAAGATGCTGATCAGTCTATTAAAGATTATTCAGCAAAAGCTCCAATTGAATTTCCTGAAGCACAACAATTACTACAAATTCGTTTAAGTGATACAACTGTAATGGCGGTGTCACTATATGCCGATAATGATGCAATGGAGCGTGCTTCAGTAGCTAGAGCTAAAAGAATGAGTAATAATGAAAAAACTTTTGATGTTGTTGACACAAATACTGGTGAAGTAACATTAAATCATAATAATTAAATTAGGAGTGCTCGTAGCTCAGTAGGATAGAGCACCAGATTCCTAATCTGGGGGCCGCATGTTCGAATCATGCCGGGCACGCCAAATATTCATTTTCATATATTTTGTTTCGATTATACTTAATTAAATAATTATGGATAAATTACTTCAAAGGTCAAATGGGAAAATTAATATCGAATTACTAGATAATAATTTTAAAAAATTATTTCAAAGCGGTTGTTGTAAAATTTTAAATCCAAAAAATTATAATGATAATAAAGAATTAGTTTTAATTAACACTGCAGGTGGAATTACTTGTAATGATAGTATTGATATTAATGCTACAATTCATAATTCTCAATTAAGTATTTGTACTCAAGCTGCTGAAAAAATTTATGCTGGCATTGGTGATCCTGCTAAAGTTAACATAAATATCAATTTAAATAATTCAACTTTGTATTGGTTGCCCAAAGAGTTAATTTTATTTGATAATTCAAAATTAAGAAGAAATATAAATGTTAATCTATCAGATAATTCTAATTTGATTTTTTGTGAAACTACAATTTTTGGAAGAAAAGCAATGTTTGAAAAAATTAAAAATATTTCTTTTTCTGATCAATGGAAAATTTTTACGAATTCTTCCATAAAGCATTTTGAAGCAATTAATATAAAAGGATCAACGATTGATAATTTTAATAATAATTATACATTTAATAATCAATCATCTTTAGCAACAGTTTTAATTTTTGGTGATATTATTCATCAACTTGAGTCTGAAATAAGTAAAGTTACAAAAAACTTAGAAAATCATTATTGTGAAATGACAAAATTTGATGATAAAATTGTAATTAGGTGCTTAGCCAATGATAATTATGATTTAAAAAAAACACTAAATTTTATTATGAAAAATGTAATAAATGATAAACTACCAAAAAGTTGGAATCTATAAATGAAATTAACACCAAGAGAAAAAGATAAGTTGATGGTGAGTATGGCAGCTAATGTTGCCAGAAAACGTTTAGAAAGAGGTGTAAAACTTAATTATCCAGAAGCTATAGCGTTGATAACAGATTTTGTAATAGAAGGTGCAAGAGATGGAAAAATGGTATCAGAGTTAATGGAAACAGGGGCTCACGTAGTAAAAAAAGAAGATTGCATGGATGGTATTCCAGATATGATACCTGAAGTACAGGTAGAAGCAACATTTCCTGATGGAACAAAATTAGTAACAGTACATAAACCGATAAGATAATGAAACCTGGTGAGATAATAACAAAACAAAATAGTGACATTAATTTGAATGGTGAAAGACAATCAATCACTATAAAAGTTTCAAATAGTGGAGATCGACCAATTCAAGTTGGTAGTCATTATCATTTTGCAGAAACAAATAAATATTTAAAATTTGATAGAGATAAATCACATGGTATGCGCTTAGATATACCATCTGGTACAGCTGTTCGATTTGAACCAGGTCAATCAAAAGATATAGAATTAATTCCGATAACCGGAAATAGAAAGATATTTGGTTTTAATAAGAAAGTTATGGGTCAATTGTAATGAAAAAAATAAAAAGAGAAGCTTATGCCGATATGTATGGACCAACAACTGGTGATAAAGTTAGACTTGCTGACACTGAACTTTTTATTGAAGTGGAAAAAGATTTAACAACATATGGAGAAGAAGTAAAATTTGGTGGAGGAAAGGTCATTCGAGATGGAATGGGACAATCTCAAGTATCTCGTATAGATGGTGCTGTTGATACAGTCATAACAAACGCTTTAATAATAGATGTAAATGGAATTTATAAAGCAGATATTGGACTTAAAGATGGTTTAATTAATGAGATTGGAAAGGCTGGTAATCCGGATACACAACCAAATGTAAATATTATTATTGGACCAGGAACAGAAATAATTGCTGGGGAAGGTAAAATTATAACAGCTGGCGGATTTGATAGTCATATCCATTTTATTTGTCCTCAGCAAATTGACGATGCTCTTCATTCAGGTATCACAACAATGTTGGGAGGTGGAACTGGACCTGCACATGGCACTTTGGCAACTACAGTTACACCTGGACCATGGCATATAGAAAAAATGATACAATCAGCAGATGCTTTTTCTATGAACTTGGCTTTTGCAGGTAAAGGAAATAGTTCATTGCCTAAAGCACTTTTAGAACAAGTAATTGCTGGTGCAAGTTCACTAAAATTACATGAAGATTGGGGAACAACCCCGGCAGCAATAGATAATTGTTTAAATGTAGCTGATGACTATGATATCCAAGTTATGATTCACACAGATACATTAAATGAAAGTGGTTTTGTGGAAAGCACAATTAAAGCAATTAATGGAAGAACAATTCATGCTTTTCATACTGAAGGAGCTGGTGGTGGTCATGCACCTGATATTATAAAAGTTTGTGGTGAAGAATATGTTATTCCTTCTTCAACTAATCCAACTAGGCCCTATACAGTTAATACAGTTGAAGAGCATTTGGATATGTTAATGGTTTGTCATCACTTAGATAAATCAATACCTGAAGACGTTGCTTTTGCTGAAAGTCGAATTCGAAAGGAAACAATTGCTGCAGAAGATATACTGCATGACATGGGTGCTTTTTCAATTATTGCTTCTGATAGTCAAGCTATGGGTCGTGTTGGTGAGGTTATTATTAGAACATGGCAAACAGCACATAAAATGAAAGTTCAACGGGGACAATTAAAAGAAGAGCAGGGTGATAACGACAATGTAAGAGTTAAAAGATATATTGCTAAATATACAATTAATCCTGCAATTGCCCATGGTATTTCCGAATATATTGGAAGTATTGAAAAAAATAAACGTGCTGATATTGTTATTTGGGACACTGCTTTTTTTGGTGTTAAACCTGAAATGGTTTTGCAAGGTGGAAGTATTGCTTGCGCACAAATGGGTGATCCTAATGCATCTATACCGACACCACAACCAGTATACTCAAGACCAATGTTTTCTTCCTTTGGAAAATCATTAGAAAAATCTACCACAACATTTGTAAGTAAAGCATCTCTTGATAAAAATTCATTCAAAAATTCTGGAATTAGTAAATCTTTATTGCCAGTTAAAAATATCAGAAAAATTTCAAAAAAGGATATGATATTTAATGATTATTGTCCAAAAATCGAAGTGAATCCAGAAACTTACGAAGTTTTAGCAGATGGTGAATTAATTACTTGTGAGCCAGCTGAAACACTACCTTTAGCTCAACGTTATTTTATGTACTAAAATGGATACTTCATTCAAAATTATTCATCACAAAAATGATAAAGAAGTATTTGATGAAATTTCACTATCTTATGAAGAAAGATTCATTCGTAGAAAAAAACTTATAGCAAATAATGGTACTGAATTTTTAGTTAATCTTGAAGAAACCGTCAGTGTTGATGAAAATTATTATTTTGAATTAGACAATGGAAAATTAATTAAAGTTATATCTAAAGAAGAAAATCTAATTGAAATAACGGGTGAAAATTTAAAGCAAATCATATGGCACATAGGAAATAGACATCTGCCATGTCAAATTGAAGAAAACAGAATTCTTATTCAAGATGATGCTGTAATTCTTGATATGGTTCTAAAATTACACGGAAATGTAAAAAAAGTTTTTGAAAAATTTAAACCTGAAGGTGGTGCTTATGGTATGGGCAGAACACATAGCCACAAACATTAAAATGAAAAAATTTAAAGATCCTCATCAAATACTACAAGTATGGTTTTCATCTTCTTTTCCTATAGGTTCTTACGCATACTCTCATGGTTTAGAAGCTCTGATTGATGATAAAAAAATTAAAAATAATAATGATGTTAAAGAATTTTTAAATGCCCTTTTATTTTATGGAACATTAAGAAATGACTATATTTTTATTAAGTCTATTTACAAAGGTGATGAAATTAATCAATTAATCTTAGCAAGTGCTTCTTCTAAAGAAAGGCAAATAGAAATGATAGATATGGGAAATTCTTTTCGTAAAATCATGAAAGATAGTTGGGAATTATCTTTACCTGAAAATACATCATTTATATATTGTTTAACAAAAGCTGGATTACATTTTAATATTAAGTTTGATGATTTAATTAAGTTTTATCTACAATCATTCATTACTAATTTAATCAATGTATGTGTAAAACATATCCCAATGTCTCAAAAAGATGGACAGAGTCTTAATGTTATTTTTATTAATCAAATTCAAGAATTTTTAAGTCATTCAGATAAGCTGACTCTTAAAGATATAGGTTCAAGTTTTTTTATTGGTGATATTTTTGCCATTAAGCATGAATATTTAGACTCAAGGATTTATTTAACGTGAATAATATAAATGGACCTTTAAAAGTTGGTATTGGAGGCGGAATAGGGACTGGTAAAACAAGTTTAACAGAAGCGTTATGTCGTTATTTATCTAAAAAATTCTCTATGGCAGTTATTTCAAATGATATTTATACAACTGAAGATGCCGAATATCTAATGAAAGCACAAGTTCTACCAATAGAGAGAATTAAAGGTGTTGAAACTGGGGGATGTCCACATACTGCTATAAGAGAAGATTGTAGTATCAATTTACTTGCAGTTGATGAAATGAAAAAAAAATTTCCAGATTTAGAGTTAATCCTTATTGAGTCAGGTGGTGATAATTTAGCAGCAACTTTTAGTCCAGAGTTAGTTGATTTAACAATTTATATGATAGATGTGGCTCAAGGTGCCGACATACCGAGAAAAAAAGCACCAGCAATTAGAAAGTCTGATTTACTCATAATTAATAAAGTTGACCTTGCTCCATATGTTAATGTTGATTTAGAGCAAATGAAAGAGGATGTGAATGAAGCCAGAAATGGTTTACCTTATATTTTTGGTGAAATGAAAAATAATAACGGAATTGAAAAAATTTCTGACTTCTTAATTTCTCAAGGTGGATTATAACTATTCTACTTTTTGTAAAGAATAGACTGTATCTGTACTATTAAATTTTGAATCAAATTCTTTAGATTTTGGATCATCAAATAAAGCATAAAATTTTTCTTCATCAGTAACATTACACATAATCATTACATGGCCATCTTTAACGAAAGCCATATCAAATGCATCTGTATATTTGGCAATATCATCTTTAAAAAAATTGTATAATTCCATGTAATCTTCTTTGGTAAAAGATCCTTTTGATACAACACATAAATTCATAATTATCTCCTAAAAAAAAATATCCTCACCATTTTTCTTAATGGGAGGATAAATTTATACGTATCTCATTTTAGCTGCTTGTAAACCGCAATAGAGTCAAATCGTTCATAGATTAAATATTACATAATTATTACATTTCAATTAAAAATATTAATACTGTTAATATTTGTTAGTTCATCTTAGTAAAATTAACCCTATTGAATAATAAAATACTAAATCTAAGTTTATTAATAATCATGATACAAAACATTTCAAAATTATTTAATTTAAATGATAAAAATAAAACAGAAGAACATACCATTCCTAATAATTTACGTAGTAAGGAACTAGAATGGAAATTAGCTTTACTAGTAAGAAATGTCGATAAAGTAGAAGAAATGGATCTACAATTTGTTAGAATGACTAAAATTAATATGGGAACCAAGCAAGACTTTTATACTTCTTACAGATTAGATTTTGATGTTAGAGGAAAATTAAATCAATTTAAAAAAAAATACAAAGATATACTTTTATAAATCAATCATATTTATCAGAATACAAGTAAGGTATACCAATAACTAAAATAATATAAAAAACCATAAAGCCGGCAATAAGAGGTAAAACTTCTCCAGCTGGTACTGTACTAAACGGACCTATAACAAATCCATAAATTACGAAAAGAATATTTAAACCTACCAAATAATATCCACCACTTCTTTTCATACTGTATAACATATAAATTGTGTAAGCGATTGCCAATTGAAAGATAAAACTTACAATGAAATCTAATGTTGATATTTGTACATTAAAATCTCCAATTGGAGGTTCTACACCTTGGCCAGAAAAATAACCATATGTAATACGATATGTAGTATCGATAAAATCAAGTGATAAGAGAATTAACATAATCCAGTGTAATGGTTTAAATAATGTTTCTTTCATATTCCAATCATTAATCTTTTTTCACAGATTCTTGTAAAGAAATATTATTATCTTCTACTGGTTTTGTATCTTTTTTAATTGATTGAATTTTTTCAGAAAGTTTAATATCACCACTTATTTGACCACCAAGTTTAATTTGTAAATTTTGATACTCAATTTTGCCTGATACTTTCCCTTGTTCTTGAATTGTAAGCGTACCAGATGCTTTAATATCACCATCAAAAGCACCCCAAATGTCAGCATTATGAGTTTCAATATCACCTTTGCAATCACCAGTAACGCCAACAACTAAATTATCTGTTTTCATCGTAACATCAGCTTCACCATCAATCTGAACTTCATCAGCTTTTTTAATTTCACCATTAATAACTACACCTTGACCAATGACAACTTTTGCAGATCCCTTTGCAGGTCTAAACACATCAGGTGTTGAACTTGTATTATCTTCTTTTTTATCAAACATTATACCTCCCAATAGTTTTGGTAATGCAGGTGAATTATCACTACTGCAGGAGTTTTGATTGAGCAGGTTGCTTCAACTGCTTTAATAATTAATAAATAGCATAAAAGGCATGATATTTGAATATTTATGTAATTTTTACAGGTTATTTTTGGTGATTTACAACATCAACAAGGATAGCAATCACCAAATTCAATATTGTGATTGAGCAAATTGAAATAAAACTAAAGAAATAAATCCAAGCCCACCAATAAATAGCTTGCATAGGTAGCATAACATTTTCCCAACTAGATAATGTTAAAACTTGAAAAAGTGTAATTAACGATATTCCTAGATCGGCCCATCGTTCTGGATCATTTTCTCCAAATAAAATTGAACCCATTGTTGCATAAATATAGAGAATAATAAATAGAAGTAGGCTGACAAAAAATACTCTTTTTATAGATGCAAGAATAGCTTCTATAATTTTTTTTAATTCAGGTATTACAGAAATTAATCTTAGTACTCTAAATATACGAAGAAGACGTAAGACTAAGAAACTTGAATTATTTGGAATTGGGATAAGTGAAATTGCTACAATTATTGTATCAAAAACATTCCAGCCATCTTTTAGAAAATTTTTCTTTTCTTTTTCGCCAATAAAACGAATTAAAATTTCAATAACAAAAAAAACAGTAATTGTATAATCAAGTAAATGAATAGTATTTAAAAATATAGGGTCTAATTGATATGTTGTAGCACCAATAAGAATGGCATTTAATATAATTATAACAACAACAGAAAATTGAAATATACGATTATCTTTTAACTTAGAAAAAAAATCTATCATAGTTGTTTAAATAGTTTTTAAATTATCAATTTTTCTATCCATAACAAAAAACCACAATGGAGGTATTAATGCCATAATTAGCATGACGGAATAGTTAGCAGGCATCTCTATTGCTTTTTCTTCTTGAGATAAAAGAGGATAGGGCTTTGAAGCACTTTGATGATGTTCTGCATGAAGACCTAAATTAAATGTCGACCAATTTGCAGAGATGTGACGACTGTTCCAAGAATGAAGATCTGTAAATCTTTCGTATCTTCCATTTTCTTTTTTTCTTTCTAAACCATAATGTTGAATATAATTTACTAACTCCAATAAGATTATTGAGACAAAAGAATGAAAGATAACAAAAACTAAACCGTTCATGCCAGCGATTAAATATGCAAATACTAAAAATAAAAATTCTAATGCAAAGTAATGTATCATTCTATTTTTAAAACTGAAGGTATTTTGATTTTTTCTATAAAGAATATTTTTTTCAATATTCCATGATGAAATCACACTATTGATTACACAGCGAATAAAATAAAAATAAAAATTTTCACCTCTTCTAGCTGTAGCAGGATCTTCTTTAGTAGCTACATTTAAATGATGACCATAAATATGTTCAATACGAAAATGTCCATAACAACATAAAACTAGAAGCAATACTCCAATACCTCGCATAAATTTATTTTTTCGATGAATAAGTTCATGAGCTGTAGTAATTCCTATTGAGCCACCAGACATGCCAACAGCTGCTCCTAAGGCAGCAGCAGTTAATAAAGTAATACTAGAATCAGAAACAACGATTAAGCCAAATATAATTAAAAATAAAATACAGGGAAGCACGATTAAAATAGAAAAATTGTGAAACACACTTTCATCAAGCTCAACATCATCTTTACTTAAGTAAGGTAATACAAGGTCAATAATTGGAACTAATACGAAAACCCAAATAAAAGGTGAAATTGACCAAGAGGGATTAATGATTAATCCTAAAGAACTAGCAAAAATCAAAATTAGCGGTGTTACTAAATAAAAAATCATTGAAATAATTATATATTATTTTTTTTTCTAAACTAATACCTAAATTACAATAAGGATAATTTAATGAATAATAATATAAAAGGCCTGATTTTAATTATTATCGGGATGTTATTTATGATTACGCAGGACGTTTTAATTAAATATATTATTCAAGATGCCTCTCTCATGCAAATTCTTGTATTCAGAAGTGGGATAGGTCTTATATTGTTATGTATATATTTTATATATTCAAAACAGCCAATTTATTTTGGTACAGCACATCCTTATATTGCTATTTTTAGAGCCTCAACATTCTTTTTTGGTTTTACACTGTTCTTTATTTCGTTAAGTCAAATTACTTTAGCTGAAGCAACAAGTTTATATTTTGTTAGTCCATTTTTTATAACAATTTATTCTTATTTTATTTTGAATATTAAAATTGGGTTAAATAGGATCTTCTCAATTTTTGTTGGCTTTTCTGGAACACTTTTAATTATCAAACCAGAATTTAATGACATAAATATTTATATGCTATTTCCAATTATTGCAGCTGCTACATATGCATTATCAATGACCTTGGCGAAAAAAACTTCAAAAAACGATAATTTATTTCAGCAAACCTCTCACATTTATATAGGTGCTTTTATTGGAGGCAGTGCGATTAGTATTTTGCTACATAATTCGGATTTAAACTTATCAATTTTTTCAATTCTCAGTAATCCATGGGTACTAAATGATGTGCAAACAATTGGATTAATTCTATTTATTTCTACAACTGGGTGTATTGGAATATTTTGTTTGATTGCAGCCTACAGAGTTGGCTCACCGTTAGTAAACAGTATAGCAGAGTACGTACATCTTATCTTTGCTATAATTATAGGCATCATAATTTTTTCAGAAATACCTGATATAAATTCATTTATTGGAATTTTTCTTATTATTGCAAGCGGTATCTTTGTTGTATTTAGAGAAAATAAACGTGAAGAATTAGTTGTGGCTGAAACTACGCTTAGAACTTAATATAATTTAATAAGTGGGGCAAAACTCCCTCAGTGGAGAGGGCTTTATACCCCATAATAATATAGTGTAAGATTTGTTTTTAATCTACTCGACTAAGAAAACTAATTCTTGGCTGTCTAGATCAACACCAGCATCGGTTCTCAGTTTTGCTAATTCTGGATCTTTCATAGCTTCTTGCATTTTTTCCATCGATTCAATCTCTAATACTTGATAAATTTTATTTTCATCATCTTTGGGATGACCATATGCTAAAACTTTTATTCCATATTTTTCTCTATGCGTATCGACACTAAGAAAAAGATTTTTCCATTTTTCATAGCCTTCTTTTAATTTAACATTCATAATAATTTTCATAGTTCCTCCTTAAAAATAAGTTTATTTACATTTCTGTAGCACCAGTCTCTGTTCTCCAAATTAATCCATCTTTTTTTAATGCAACCATCATTAAAGCTTCTTTGTCTCCAGATGCATAAGTATTAAAACGATGTGTGACTAAAATTTCATCATTTTCATAAATACAACGAACTTTATCTTGAGTTATATTATTGAACATTTCTAATGTTTGTTCTTCACTTCCTTCACTTTTTTTAAAAACTTTATTTTGCTTGTGACTAATAAATTCATGGTCTTCATGGAAAAGAGCTCTGTGAGCTTTTGCATCTTTTTCTTCAAATGCTTTTTGTAATTTTTCAAATAACATAAATCTCCTTTTGTTTTTTAAAATTTAAAAATCAAATTTTACAATTTTATGAATATTCTATTATTGAATAATAATTAAGTTAAGCAAAAAATATTATTAATAAAAAATAATAAATATTGACGAATAGTTATTCAAACCTTTTAGTTTTATTAATAAAAAGGTTGTTGATCTTGATAAATTTTTAATAAAAAATTCTATATTAATTTATAATTAAATTGAAAGGAGGATGTTAAATGTCAATTTTTGTATCACTTGGTATTTATTCCCAAAAAGGTGCAGATGGTATCATTAATGGAGACTCAGACAGAAAAGCAGCTATGGAAAAAATGGTTAGCAGTGTTGGAGGTAAATTAATTGATTATCATATAACAAGAGGTCAGTATGATTTTGTCATGATAGCTGAGGCAGAGTCATTTGAAAGTATGGCTGCATGTGCTTTAAAAGCAAAAGCAGCAGGCACTCTTGTTGAAGCAGTAACTTTAGAGTCAGTTAATTTAAACAAAGTAAGAGAAATGGGAAATAAAGTAGATTTTTCTCCTCCCACTTCTTAATTTAAGAAGCACTCAAACTAGAGTGCTTTTTTTCATTAAATTAAATAAATTTTTCTTTTCTTATGTAACCAACTTCTGTTGTTTTAAAGTGCTTGAAAGGTACATTTAAAGCTTCAATTGCTTTGATTGTTTCATTAGTAATATTACCATAAACTTCTATTTCAAATTTATCTGCTATTTCTTGATGTTTTTCTACATAAGCTACAACAGGAGGATTATTAATGTGATGAACCATTGCCTCACTTGTACGGTAGACTTCACTCCAAGTAAATTCTAATGGATCTGTTGGATCTTGATCAAAGGTATGAATGAGCATATCTGGTTCTGATGCATTAACGGCGTCATCAGCTTCTTTTGCTATCTTGAGATATTCTTCAACCTTACCTTCTTTTACACGTATTCTAGCTATTAAAATAAAAGGGTTAGACATAATTTAATAATAATAGTTTTTAATTATGTTTTAAATAGATTTATTGAATTCTATAAGATGCTTCTTTCAAAAAGTTTTCTTCAGGTATCTTAGTTTTTTTCTCATTCTTTCTTAATTCTATAAGACAGTGGTCAATGAGATCAATTTTAGCATTTAAAAATTTAATATTTTGCGGAATAGGGATGTGAACAGGGTATCCTCTAATAAACTCTACATGTAAGTCGTATCCACCCATATAAAATTCTTTTAAGATTTTACCTTTATTTAAGACATAATTATTGGATGATTCATGAATAATAGCACTTGCTTTGGAATTATTTCTTTCAAGAGATTCAAATAAAGTATTATTTTTTATAATTTCCATTGTGTAGGGGTAGAGTTCTAATTTTTTCATATCACTAAAGGATAATTCTTTATCAAAAGGTGTTAATTGTAACGTTTCTAATCTTACGTAATTGATAATTGCTGGTGCATCATCAAAAAGAGCTGCGTAAAGGCTTACAACGATCCTTGTTCCAGTAAAATCAACTGTAGTAAGTTCATACCCACATAAACTTACCTCATCTTGCTCATCAAAAACAACTAAAGGATCAAAATAAAATGTTCTTTTAGGATATTCTTGTGCTTCAGTAATAATGAGTTTGTCATTCCCTTGATCAAGGGGAAGTTCTTTTTTAATAAATTCTTTGGAACTTAATAATTGATCACCTTTAGCAGCACCAGCTAGAAGGAGAACAATAATAAGGAGGGAGAATAGAAAAATTATAATTCTTTTGATAACTGGTGCCACTAAAACTTCTATAAAAATAAATTTTGATAAAAATGAGAAATGATTAAGGTAATATTAAGATCAAATTAAAATATTAAAAATTTAAATTATTCCATTTACTTAAATCATTTGAATTTAAGTATTTCCCTCTCCTTTGATATAATATTTACGTGCTTCAGTGTAATCAGGACGTTTTCTTGTCATAAAAACATTAATGCTAATGATTCTTTATAAAAAAAGTTCTAGAAAAAATTTTTTGTTTAAAAAAATTTAATAACGTGAATAAATTAATTTTTTAAACTGCTTAAAAGTAGATTTTTAAATTCTTCAACAGCAACTGTAGCAGGTTTATGAATAGCAAAATCAAATTGATCTTGATTACTTGATGGCTGCAGATTTAATTCAATTGTTGGTTTGCGCATATCTCTAAACATCGAAACGAAACCTGCAGCAGGGTAGACCTGTCCTGAAGTACCTATAGAAACAAACAGACTAGATTGTTGAGCTAAATCATGAATTTCATCCATTTGCATAGGCATTTCTCCAAACCAAACAATATGAGGTCTTAATTGAGCGTTACATTTAGGGCATTTATGGGTCTCATTTAGGTCCTCTAGCCATTCAAACACATGGTTTTCATTAATGATACATCTCGCTTTATTTAACTCACCATGCATGTGAATAATTGATGATGAGCCACCAATCTCATGTAAATTATCGATATTTTGTGTAACTATATGAATTTTATATGTTTTTTCTAATTCATGCAGTAAAAAATGGGCCTTATTTGGCTTAATTCCTGAGTTTAGTTCCTTTCGGCGTTTATTATAAAAATCGTATACAAGAGTAGGGTTTCTATAGAATCCTTCAGGACTGGCAACATCCTCAATCCTATGATTATTCCAGAGTCCATCAGAGTCTCTGAATGTCTCAATCCCAGACTCTTTACTTATACCAGCACCCGTTAATACAAAGATCTGGGAATCAGCTGAAATCTGGGGTAATTGTTCCATTTGATACACTATATACAGTATTTTATTACACGTGAAAATCTATATCTTGTTTGTAATATTTTAAATTGATTTAGATAATAGATATAAATTATTGATTTATATATATAATATTTATATCTTGACTATTATTTACGATAACTGTAATTATCGTAATATATAATATGGTTAAAATATCACTAAATGATAATGTAAATAAATTAAAGGAAAAGTCTAAGGCAAAGAATACTCAGGACAAATACAACGGAGATTGGCTTAAATTTATCGACTATTGCAAAAATAAATACAATTGCAGTCCATTAGATGTTGATGATTTAGAAAGTGCATATGCTTTAACTGCTAATTATATGGATTGGCTTCATGAAGATCCAGAAGCAAAAATATTGAAAGGAACAAGTAATATTCCAGGAAGAGAAAAGTTAAATAATAACCCCTACTCTTCATCAGCCTATAAAGCGTCAACTATACAAAGAATTTTAGCCTCTATAACTTATAAATATAGAATTAATGGTTTTCAGTTTGATAGAAAAAATCCCAACATATCAGAAACGATAAGTGCAATTGTAAGAGATGAAAGAAATAATAAATCTGGTCAAGCAAAGGAGCTTTTGAAAGCAGATATTGAGAAAATAATTAATAAAATTCCAGAGGATAATGATGATTTTAGAAACATAAGAGATAAAGCTCTAATATTAATTGGATTTTATAGTTTTTGCAGAAGATCAGAATTGTTAGGAATGAAATATGAGCATTTAAATTTTGAAGATGATGGTGTTCAGGTTTTAATTCCTTTTTCTAAAACTGATCAAAAAGGTGAAGGGAGAATGATCTATTTACCTAAAAATAACTCACCTTATTGTCCTGTATCTGCGTTAAAGAATTGGTTAGACGTTGCATTAATTGACTCAGGTCCTCTCTTTTATAAAATTAACAAAGCTAACAATATAGAAAAATATATTCTTAATAATAAAAATCAAAAAATAAGTTTGACTGACACAAGTTTTGTTTTAATTTTAAAGAAAAGAGCCGAAGACGCAGGCATAGAAAATTGTGATAAAATTTCTGGTCATAGTCTAAGAATAGGTTCAATTACTCAGGCTAGAATGAATGGAGTACCCACTCATGAAATTATGGCTCAAAGTGGTCATAAAACAACACAAATGATAGATAGATATACAAAGCTAACAAATATTAAAGAGACAAGTGCAGCAAAAAAATTATAACTATTAAATTTAAATAAAAATTATAACTATTAAATTTAAATATTTTCTTATTATTAGTAACAATATTTAAAGAAAATATATGAAAATTTTTTACTCTTTAATTGTTTTGCTATGCTTAAGCTTTTTTAATGTCTCAAATGCTGGAAATTGTGATGTGGAGAATAGAGTCTGTATGTGTGGAATGCAATATTTTGGCTTTGGAGAAATACCGATTGTACGAGATATAAGAATTAACGCAGTAGTTCATGTTTTAGATGGAGATAAATCAAAGTGTAAAAGAATAGTTAATATTTTAAACGATGCAAAAATTAATAGTGAAACTTATAAAACTTTCATAACAAACCATACAGATGAACTTCAAATTACTCCCACACATGATGTTGATATTAGTGACATGCGAATGCAGTGGTTAGTTTCATGTACTACTGGTATTGTTAAAGATCCTAAAAATAGGCAAAAAATATGTGCAGATATTAAACCTTATACTTTAACTCTCATATCTGAGTTTCAAGATGGAAAGTATTTAGTTGAGGAAATTTTTAATGAAACTCTAAATAATGAAAGCTCTCTAAATAAATTAGAAGAATTTTTTAAATAAAATATAATAATGTAATTTAATAAAAAGCTATAGCAGCAGATATCAGTACTATTATCAGTAACCCTCTTCCACTCATTGTAGCTATTTTCATTATAGTTTTATTTGGCGGTAAATTATTTTTTGAGGAATTAAATACATGAAAATTTACAAAAGTAGACAACCCTAAAAGTATACCTGCTGCAATTATTTTAATTGTAAATGCACTGTTAATTATAAAACCGCCATAGAGATTAATTGATAGTACAATTCCGGATATCCATAAAACAATTAGGGATATAAGACCAATATAGCCAAGTAACTTCAATATCTTTGCTGTATTTAAATCAGGAATTTGATTTGCTTTAGCATAAACAGATTGAATTACTCCACCACCAACTAAAACTCCACCTGAAAAAACAATTGCAAGGTAGTGTATAAATTTTAGTGTTATTATTAATGTCATCAAAATTAAATATTACTTTTTATGTAATTATAGTATTAAAGTTATAATATGAAAATAAAAAAAGGTGATGCACCAGAACTAAAATTAAAGAAAATGGATGGATCAGATTTTGATCTTAATAATTTTAAAGGAAAAAAAGTATATTTAAAATACATGAGATTTGCTTCTTGTATGTTTTGTAATTTAGAAGTTAATCTTTTAAAAAATAAACATAGTGAATTTGGAAAAGATTTTGAAATTGTTTTAGTATTTCATTCTAGTGTTGAGTTTTTAAATAAACAAATGAAAAAACACGGACCTCTTCCATTTACAGTTCTTGCTGATCCAGATTTTACCTATTACAAAAAATATGAAATTGATAGATCAATGACTAAATTAATGAATGCATTTATTTTTAAATTCCCAAAAGCACTTTCTGCTATGCTCAAGGGTTATATTCCTATTAAACTTGGCGGCTACTTAGATATAATGACTGCAGATTTCTTTCTTGATAAAGAAGGAGTTGTAATAAGATCTAAATACTCTGAAAAAGATGCTTTTGATGGTTTTGAATTTTCAGAAATTAAAGAATTTTCATTAAGATAAAAAGCTGGGATTTAAATCCCAGCTTAATATAACTAAGCGTATATTGTATAAGAAAGTCTGTAGATCAGAACAATTGCTATAATAACAAATACATGCCCTACTATCTCATCACCAACATCTTGCTTTGAATCAGGGTCTATAATTTTAAACCTAGTAGCCCAGCCTAAAATTACCTGATGTGTTGAAACAAGAAAGTTTAATACAAGAAAAATCCAAGCACCTTCAGGTCCTCGAAAAAGTAAATAAATTCCCAAAATTAAAATTGGCAATACAAAAGTTCCAACAATTCTTATAATAGGAACTGATTTTTCTCCTAAATCATATCTAGTGACTAATGTATTAGGACTTAAAACTGTAAGAAATGCATAGTATCCTAAACCCAACATACTAATTAGATATAAAATTAGATTTAGAGTACCTCCCCAAGCTTCGATCATATTTTCTCCTTCATTGAATTATCGATCAAATTATAATTATAAATATATTTTATCGGATAAACCATAAATTATAAATAAGTTTAATACTAGAACTACTGCTGATACAATTGGTTGTTCTATTGTCGAATTAACTTTATCTCTTCCAAAAAGGAAAGCTATTTTAAAATGAAAACAAAAATTGTAGACAGTTGCCATTGCAAAGACAATAACATTAATTATAAAGAAAGGCCAAGTACCATCCGGTCCAGTAAATAAAATATAAAGACCAACAAAGAAAAAAGCAGTAACCCAAAAAATTCCAAAATTTGCTGCAGGTGCAGCACTTGAATCAGTATTATATTTTGCAAATTCTTTTTCTTTATTAAATAAAAATGTAAATGAGTAATAACCAGCTAAAGCAATATTAATTATGTATAAAATCAAATAAAAAATTCCATTAAAACTTTCAACCATAAAACCCTCCTATAAAATTATTTATATATACATTTGTTTTTTAAGATTCTGTGACAATAGTTACCATATTTGGCTGGTATTTTAAAAAAAATTTAGTTAAAAAAAATATATGAATTCTGAAAGAAAATTAGCAACTATTCTTGCTACCGATTGTGTTAATTTTAGTAAACATATGGAGGATAGCGAAGAGCTTACACTCACTAATCTTAATGATTGCAGAAAAATAATTGATGAAGTTATAGCTGAATTTGGTGGTAAAATTTTTTCAACTGCTGGTGATTCAGTTGTTGCTGAATTCTCTAGTCCTGTACAATGTGTTAAAGCTGCTATTAAATTTCAGGATAAATTATATGAAAGAAATGAACATTCTTTAACTAAGTTACAATTAAGCTGGAGAGTTGGTATTCATGTTGATGATGTGATTGTAGAAAATAATAATATAATGGGTTCAGGTGTTAATGTTGCTGCAAGACTAGAAAGTCAAAGTGAACCAGGTAAAATCCTCGTGTCAAAAATTGTCAAAGATCAAGTTGATAAAAGAATTGATTATTCAATAGAAGCTGATGGTACAAGAAAACTAAAAAATATTAGTGATGAATTCGAGGTTTTCAAAGTAAAAGGTTTAAAAATTGATGAAGATGATTTCTTCTCTGAAGCAGTTAATGAGGAGAAGAATGAAGATGAAAATAATAAACAAGATGATAATGTAATTATTTCACGAAATTCTTCTCAACCGAAAATAGCTATACTAACATTTAAGAATGTTAGCAAAAATGATGACAGTGAATTTTTGGTAGAAGCTATTACAGGTGATTTAATTATAGAGTTTTCCAGAATGAAAGAATTTGATGTTGTATCAAAAAAGACATGTGACGATCATGATAAAAGTAATGAAGATGCACTTACATTTGCGAAAAAACATAAAATAGATTTTTTAGTTGGTGGAAATATTAGATCAGCTGGTAATAGATTAAGAGTAGCAGTAGATTTAACTAATGCAAAAGATGGTTCTATTATATGGGGTGATCGATATGATAGAGTTCTTGAAGACATTTTTGATATTCAAGATGAAATTGTACAAAAGATATCAAAAGAATTATTAGGTAATATAGAAATTACAAATTTACAAAATATCAAAAGAAAACCCACTGAAAATTTAAATTCTTATGAAAATTTAGTTATTGGAAGATATCATTGGCTTAGACAATCATCAGCAAAAGAACATAATGATAAAGCTTTATTTCACTTTGATAAAGCTCTCGAACAAGATGAAACGAATGCAAGAGCGCATTCACTTAAAGCTTGTACAATTGGTGGTGGCCTAGGTAAACAATATTATGAAGATAATGATAAAATGATGAAAATGATTTTTCACCATATTGAAAAAAGTTTAGAGCACGATGAGAATGATTATGAAGTAAGAAGAATTAGCTCAGCTATTTCCTTAATGCAAAAAAAATATGAAGAATCAGAAGAACACGGAAAGATTGCCTATTCTATGAATCCAAATGATCCAAGAGTCCTAGCAGTTTATGGAGAAATATTAGTAAGAAATAAAAAAATTGATCAAGGTTTAGAATTACTTCACAAAGCGCTTGAGTTAGACCCTATTCCTGCTGGCCAAAAAACATCAGATAACAGATATAGAGATCTTGTATTAGGATATTTTTGTAAAAAAGATTATGATGTTTGCATAACTCAAGCTCAAAAAATTAAAGAGTTGGAGCCACGATCTTGGATATTCCTTTTATTTTCATTAAAAGAAAAGGATAATGAAATTAATCTAAAAGAAAATAAATATTTTGTTAATAAATATGATGATTATTCAAAATTAGATTGGAAAGAGACAATTAAAGGTTTTCATCTACCGGATGAAGAAATGAATAAAAGTTTAGAAAATTTTACAACTCAAGTTATTAATTAATCTTTATTTTTTCTGTCTGTAAAAGCACTTGCTAATATACCGGCTGGTAAAGCAACTGCTCCTATTCCAAACAATGCAGTGCATACTGCTGCAAACCTTCCTAAAAACGTAATAGGAGTATAATCGCCATAACCAGTTGACAATAAAGCAGCAGAACTAACCCAAAGAGATCTTGGGATTGAACCAAAAGCTTCTGGTTGCAAATCCCCTTCTACGACATAAAGTAAAGTTGCAGATAATAACATTAAACTTAAAGTAATCAGAAGTGAGAATATTAATTCATGTCTCCTGTCATATATCGCATGAAGAATAAAATCTACTGACTCACTAAAACGCCCAAAACGAAGAATGCTAAATATTCTTATAGCTCTTAACAATCGTACTAAGAAACCTTCATTGATACCAATTAAAAATAATGGAATAAGTGCAATTGCATCAATTAAAGCAGGTACTGTAAAAATATAATTTATCTTGCCTTTAAATCCTTTAAATTTATCAATTTGATCTACGGCAATTAATCTACAAATATACTCAATTAAAAATACTATACCAAAAAAAAGTTTTGCTGAGTCAAAGAGCTGATTATATTGCTCGTAAATCAATTTTTCTGACTCAATAACAACAAAAACACAGTTCAATATAATGAGAAAGAATATAATTTTTTCAATAAGAGTAAAATCCTTCTCTTCAAGACCAAAATGCAAGTGTTCGAATAAATACTTTGAAAATGAATTCATTTTTATATAAATTCTTTATAGCAAAAATTACAAAATGAAAATTAACATTTTTTACCTACTATCTAAGATTAGTATTATTTTAATAAGCTTATTATGTATTTTATCTATTCTATTATTTTATAATAATGCAGTTACTTTAAATTCTTTATATATACTCATTTCTGTATTCATTATTGGCTCTGTAATACAGCTAAACAAATTAAAGAAATTTACACGAGTACTATTTACTATCATTATACTTCCTATTTTATCATATCTAATGGTAAATTTTTCCTATGATATAGTTATTCAAAAGGAAATTTTTTTAATTAATGAAACTATAAGTAACCTTACAAATAAAATCTTACTGATAACTTTATATTTTATTCCATCAATATTCATAATGATGTTTTATAAATACGAAGTATTATCACTAAATGATAAATCAGGAACAACAATACCTGAGATAATAACATTTCTTTTTCAGTTTTTATTATTTGCAATACCTGCATTTTTAGTTTTATCCTTTGTTTTTAATTTAGAGCTTACAAGTATTCTTGCTGCAGGTGGTATAGTTTTTGCAGCTATTGCACTTTCTTTACAATCAAGCTTATCAGATTTAATTAAAGGAATTTTTGTAAATATTGAAAGACCGTTTGCAATAAATGACTGGATTACTGTTGATGATAAAACAGGTTATGTAGAAAATATTACCTGGAGAAGTACAAGGATAAGAACATTTCAAAATACTGAAGTAATCATTCCAAATGAAATTGTTGCAGATTCAATTTTAACTAATTGGAGCAAACAAGATAAAGAAAAAATGAGTGAAGGATTTCATATTTTTAATAAATTATATTTTCATCCATCTCATGACCCAGAAAATATCTCTAAGTTACTCTATAATGCTCTTAAAAAAGCTAAGCCAGTTGATGGTAGAGAGCAATTAAATTTACAGTGGGTTCGTTTTATAGGTGCTAATGAATTTGGATTAGAATTTGTTGTTGCTTTTGATTGCACAAAAAGAATTTTAAAAAATTCAATGCAAGATAGTGTGATGATGGAAATACATAAAACTTTAAGACATGCAGGCGTTCAAATGTCTGCTGGAAAACTTTATGGGAAACTTGAAGAAGATACAGGGCTACATGCTCTTGATACACTCAGAAGTCGAGAGGATTTTGAAAAAAGACAGGTTAGTGAATTTAATCCTTATAATGAGTCAGTAAAAAATAGGGTCCTACTCCAAAAAATTCCTATTTTTATGTCTTTAAATCCTGAAGATTTAGATGAAATTGCTGAAAATGCTGAAAGGCTCCATTTTGAAAAAGACGATTACATTATTAAACAAAATGATTCTGGAGATTCTCTTTACGTTATAAATGACGGAGTAGTATCTGTTTACTTAGATAATGAAAATAAAGATAAAGTATTTTTAGCAAAACTTGGTGTTGGGGACTTTGTTGGTGAAGGAAGTCTTCTTACCGGTGAACCTAGATCTGCTAATGTTATAGCTGAAACTCCTTGCATAGTTATAAAAGTAAGCAAGGATATAATAAAAGATATATTTTCTAAAAATCCTAATGTGTATGATTATGTTGCAAATATTTTAGCTCAAAGAAAGTTAAAACTTGATAAGAAAAAAAATGAAAGTCAATTAACTAAAGATGAAAATAAAAATCTTGTTAATGATATTAAGAATGCAATAATTAATTTTTTAAAATAGAATAATTCCCCTACTCTTCGCCATTTTCTTTACTAAAATCTTCTTGTAGTTTTTTTAATTCTTTTATTGCAGCCTTCATATCAGAACTATCAAATATTTGAATATCCACGTGGTTCCCTTTTTTTGAATATGATTTTTTTGTTTTAATATTAGTTTTATTTTTAAAACTAATTACCTTGTAAGTCTTAACGGGCCTAACAAAACCTTTAGGAGTTATTTCTTCATACTCTTCGCAGTTTATTTGATTTTTCACTAAATTATACGTTGTATCAGAGATTATAATTTCATTTTCTGGAGCAATAGATTGTAATCTAGAAGCTAAATTTACAGAAGAACCTATAGCCGTATAATCACTCATTACACTAGACCCAAAATCACCGACATTTGCAAATCCAGAAGAAATACCGTATCTCACTTTCAATCCATCTTTAACACCTTGTCTAATCCAAAATGATTGAAGCTCATCAACTCGTTCTTTCATTTCTAGTGCCATACTTATACAATTTATAGCATCGTTTTCATCTCCTAATGTTTCAGGAGCTCCATGAAAGGAAAGAATTGCATCACCTATAAATTTATCAATTGTAGCATTTGAATTTATTGCAATTAAACTCATTTCACTTAGATAATTATTTAAGATTAAAGCAAGTTTTTCTGCTTCTAATGAATCAGATAAATCAGTAAAATTTACAATATCAGAAAAAAATATTGTTAAATTTTTCCTGACATAGTTTTCTTTTGTTTTTTTGCCTGACTCTTCTTCATCAAAAATAGACTTATATACTTGAGGTGAAAGATATTTTGATAACCTATTAGCAATATTTTCTAATCTTTTAGTTTTTTCTTCAATCAATTCTCTATCTTTTAATTTTTGATCAAGTAATTCTTCCTTCTCCCTTCGAAGATTATATTCATCTGTTCGATCAACAAATTGTCCTTGAATACCATTTAAAAAAGGGAAATCTTTGTTTTCAGTATAAGCAGAAAGTAAAGAATATACTTTTATTTCATCACCAATTTTGATTTCAATTTTAGGAATAATAACAAAACCATTTTTTTCTAAATTTTGTTGAAAATTTTTAATATATTCATCACCAACTCCAAGTTGCTCTAAAATACTAGTAAAAGGAATATTATTGACAGTTTTAAGGATTGGAAAAAATTTTTTAAAATTTTTATTTACTCGCAAAACTTCTAAGTTTCTGTTGGCAAAATAAGCTGCAGTGACAGCATTAGAGAAATTAAAAAAACTTAAATCAATGACAGTTTTTTCATCAAAAAACTTATCAAGTTTCATTTTTTATTTAATTATGGGTGATGTTTAGTAATTCCGCTTATATAATCCATTATTGCTATAACTAAGCCTGATAAAATAAATACAGCATGAATAAATATCATTAAGTAAATTTCTTCTGATGTTTTTGAACCAACATCAATAAAAGCTTCTAGCAAACCAATACTTGAAATAGCTACTATTGAAGCAATAAGTTTTAATTTTAAACCTGAAAAATCTAATTTACCCATCCACTCTGGTTTATCTTCAGATTGATTTGCAATATCAATTTTTGAAACAAAATTTTCATAGCCTGCAAATATAACCATTAAAACTAAATTTCCAACAAGAGCTAAGTCAACAATATGTAATACAAATACAAGAAGTTCATTTAATGTTAGTTCATTTAAGTGTGTAATCTCATATATGAATAACGCGATAACTTTATATGTAATAACTAGTAGAGTAAGACATAGCGCAACATAAACAGGAGCTAATGCCCATCTGCTCGAAAACATTGCTCTTTCAAGTAGTCCTTCAAAAACTCTACGCATAAATAATAAGTAATTTTTAAATAATATTTGTCAATTAAATTTTACTATTTACCCCATTTATAAGTAAGTAAATCATATCTTTTTGCAAAATTAAGTAATAAATTTTTTGTATCTTCATCTAAAGGTTTAATTGGATCTCTACAAAAATCTGATTTTATTACCCCGCCCTCTTTCATTACTGTTTTAGTAGCTCTGAAACCACATTGTCTATTTTCAAAATTTATTAAAGGAAGAATGCTATTATAGATTTGCTCAGCTTTATCTTTTTCATTATTCCAAAAATGATCAATTACTGGAGCTATTTTTTCTGGAAGTAATGCTGAGCTCATACTACCAGAAATTCCAGCTTCTAAGTCCGCATATAAAGTAATACTTTCTTCACCATCAAAAGGTGCATCTAGTCTTTCACTACAATTTTTAATAAGTGCTCTTATTTTTGATGCAGCATTAGCACTTTCAATTTTAAAACATGTTAAGTATTCAATTTCATTGATCATTTTTGTTAGAAGAGGTACTGAAAGTTCAATTCCAGATAAAGGTGCATCTTGGATCATGATTGGAATTTTAACTTTAGAAATTTCATTAAATTGCTCAAATATTTGATCTGGATTACCCTTTAACAATGCTCCATGATAAGGAGGCATCATCATTATAATATCTGCATCAAGTGATTTTGCTAATTCAGCTCTTGGGCGAACAATATCAGTAGCGAAATGAGAAACTGTAACAATAGTTTTTACTCTTCCATCAATTTTTTTCATACAAAGTTTTGTTAATTTCTCTCTTTCTTCGTCTGAAATTAAAAATTGCTCAGAATAATTAGCTAAAATACAAATACCTTCAACTTTTTGATCAACCATACAATCAATTACCCTACCCATTCCTTCGTAATCAACTTCACCATTTTCATGAAATGGTGTTGGTGCAACTGGCCACATACCTTTGTATTTATATTTATTATTCATTTCTTTAAGATCTTATAGAAACTTTGATTCAATTTTAAAAGATTTAATTATTAATTTTTTTCACACAAAGATTTATTTTATTTTTACTGAATATAACCTTTTTTCAATTTTAGAGATTTATCTTTGAATATTTTCTTGATCTTGTTCATATTAAATTTTGTTTTTCTATCGTAAAGATATACCCCATTAGTTTCTTGCTCCACATCAGTTAGTTGTGTGTAACAAAATCCTTGAATGTGTTTTGTTTTTAAAACTACTTCAGTTAAGCTATCCATACGATCATAAACTTCTTGAATTGTCTTAGGTCTTACATGATCTCCGTGACCCCATGAGAAAAATTTATTTCTTAGATTTAAAGGAAGCCACCAAGCTCCTCCATATTCATCAATTATATAAGGTTGATTTTTATAGGTTGTTTCAAACTTAGGAAAATTTCTATAAACTCCTTTTTTTGGATTTAAAGCTTGCATTAATTTTTCAGGTTTTGGTTCATAATGATGTACTGTCCAAATATCTGTTTTTTGATGTTGATAACCACTTGTTTCATTTACTGGTCTTGTTGGATCTATTTTCTTTGTCACATCATATGCTAAACGCATTAATTTTTTATGTTGAGCATTGCATTCCAAAGTATTAGTTTCATTAAAAGGTGTCCATGTAATAATTGAAGGGTGATTTTTTAAATGCTCTACTATTTTTGGCCATTCATGCATAAAAGCAGTCTCGGTACCTTTTGCATTTTCGTTTGCACCCCAATTACCCCATTCAGCCCATGTTATGTAGCCTAATTTATCAGCCCAATAATGAAAACGATCTTCAAATACCTTTTCATGTAACCTCGCTCCATTAAAACCAGCCTTCATTGATAAAATAATGTCATTTTTTAGAGCTTTATCAGTTGGCGCTGTCCAAATTCCATCTGGGTAAAATCCCTGATCCAAAACCAATCTTTGATAAAGAGGTTTATTATTAAGATATACTTTATTTTTCTTCACTTCTATAGAGCGCATTCCTCCATAACTCTTAACTCTATCTAAAGTTTTGTTATTTTTTTTACTTATTAAAGTGAAAACAAAATCATAAAGGTTTGGTTGCTCAATAGACCACAACTTTGGTTTTGGAATTCTAATTTTAATTTTTTTTATTTTTGTATTGAAAATAGAAGAAGATATTTTTTTATTTTTAAATGTAATATCAACCCTAAAATTATCATTTACGTTTGCTGAAAAATCAGGAGTAAATTCAAAACATGAAGTTTTTAAGTTAGGAACAATTGAAACACTCTTTATATGTTTCTTATCAGTAGCTTCTAGCCAAACTGTCTGCCATATGCCTGTTGTTCTTGTGTAAACACATTGATAAGAATGTAAAAAAGAAGATTGTTTACCCCTAGGTTGTGTTCTGCGTTTATCTAAAGCCCATTTTTTTGCTATTGCTATTTTTTTTGGTGTAAATCTTCCTTTATACCAAGGAGATGGGTTCATACTTCCAGGACATCTTTCATCTATTACATAAACAATTAAATCATTATTTTTAGTAAAATTTACTGCTTTTGAAATATCAATACTAAAAGGCGCTTGACCACCTATATTTGAACCAACTTTAGTTTTGTTTACAAATACATCACACTTATAATCAACTCCACCAAAATGAATGGATATTTTTTTATCTTTCCAATTATTATTTAATTTAAAACTTTTATGATACCAAACTTCTTGCATGAAATCGGTGTTTCCAATTCCTGATAATTTACTTTCAGGACAAAAAGGTACATTTATTTTTTTTGAAAATTTTTTTGAATTTAATTTAGATTTTTTTAAACCTTTAATATTTTTTGAATATTCACAAGTCCAAATTCCATTTAGGTTTAACCAATCTTTTCTTACAAACTGTGGTCTTGGATGTTCTTTTCTCATACTTCCTATCTTTTTTTATCGAGTAAATGGAGGTGTAAAAAACACCTCCATTATATAAAAGGGAAATTAACGAATTAATTTCTTTAATTTATTGTTTGCATCCTTAAGACCTGAATCCATGTCTTTCTCACCAAGCATTATAGCTCCAATTTCTGTGTCCAATAACTGAACAATGGCTCCATAATTTATGGAATGCGGAGTATCAGTCATTATCTCAGCTGTAGATGCATACTCCATTCTATGCGGTAAATTCATATATGCATCACTGTTAATAACAGATGATCTATAAGACATGTGGCCAGTTCTTGACCAATCAATACTGTGATCCCACATAAACTTTGCTAGCTTCATAACAGCATCATATTTTTCAGGACTTGAAGATTTTAATGCTGCTGGAATTGACCACATATGTGAATCAGCCCATGTTGCTCCCTTTTCATAAATTGTTGGCATAGGTCCAACATAGTAATTGAAGTCAACATTCTGAGAATAATAATCTACAACCCATGTACCATTATATAAAATACATGCATTACCATCCATCCAGAATTTTTCAGCACTACCATAATCTAGTTCAGGTTGGTAAGCGCCCGCTGCTTTAAGATCAAGATAAAGCTGAACTGCATTTCTCACTTCATCAGTGTTGAGGGTTGCTTTTTTTCCCTCAAAGAAATTAGCATTTTGCTGCCACGTTAGACCATAGATAGCTCTTGTTTGTCCACTTGCTAAATAATCAGCTCCAACAGCTTTACAGGCATTTGCATGCTCTAACATTTCTGCAGGACTAGTAGGATAAATTGGTTTTCCATCTTTGACTAAGCCAGCTTTTGCCATAAGATCCAGATTGGTATGGAACAAACCAGCATGAATATCAAGTGGTAAACCCCACATACCGCCATCATACGTTAATGCATCCATCATCATTGGAACAATATCACTAGAGTCCATTCCATATTTCTCTAATTCACCACTTAAATCTGCAATAGCTCCAATTGAAGAAAATTGAGGAATACGGTGTCTGTGCATGATATGGATATCAGGCGCACTATTATCAGCATATCTTGTTTGAAGAATGTTGTATGTTTGTCCCCAATCAAGGACTTCAGTAGTAACATTAATATCAGGATTTTGTTCATTAAAAGCATTAATTATTGATTGAATAATACATGCCTCCCCTGATGTTGCCTTAGTATCACTTCCTGCATCTTCACAATCACCAAAAAATCTAGCTATAGTAATATCTACTGCCGATACACTAAAACTTATTAATGAAAGGAATGAAGCAAAAAATATTAGTTTTATGTTTTTCATTTTTTCTCCCATTTTAATTAAAAAACTTATTATGTTGAATATTAGAGATTGAATTTACAAAAAAATCAAGTTAATTTTTAATAGTATTATGAAGATAAAGAATGATAATTTTTATGCATATTTATTAATATTGCCTTTTATGGTCTTCTTTTTGTGTTTTCTTATCTATCCATTTGGCAAGTTATTTTATATGAGTTTTTATGATTGGAATTTGATGGCCGTAGCTATCAATCCAGATAACGCAGAATTTATTGGATTTGAAAATTATATATATTTATTAGCTGGTGAAGGCGTTTATTATGATTTTACTGTTTTTTTAACTCCAATTAAAATTTGCCTGCTTTTATTGATAATTGCTACTATTTATATTTTTCATAAAAACGAAATATTAAAGCATAATGTTGGTTTAAAGTTTTTCTTTATATTTGCTCTAATTGTTTATTTTATGAATGGAATTAAACCAACTGAAGATGCATATTGGGAAGACGATCTATTTTGGAAGACTGTAAGAAATACAATTATTTTAGCTTTTTATTCTGCCTATGGTGTTACCTTCATTGCTATCATTATAGCCATTGCAACAAATAAAAAAGGTGTAACGTTTACCATTATTAGAACGATGTTCTGGGCAACTGGTGGTGTTGGAGTTGTGGGGTTATCATTAGTATTCTCCCAACTTTTTGGTGGATATGGAAGTTTATTTAATAATGCTTTAGAGGCTTTTGGTTATGATCCTTATCCATTTACACAAAAAACAATTGCAGGTAGATTTGTTATCATTTTTGCAACTGTTTGGTGGACAATTGGCTTGCCAATGATTTTATTTATTGCTGCCCTTCAACAAATTCCTGATGAAAGATACGAAGCAGCAAGAATAGATGGCGCATCAAATAGTCAAATGTTTTGGTATATAACTTTACCAGGAGTAAGTAGAATTTTCCTTCTTGTATCCGTTTTACAAATTATTGCTCATTTACAAATATTTGCTCAGTCACAACTTTTAACAGGAGGTGGGCCAAATAATAATTCAAGAACTTTAGTTCAATTAATTTACGAATATTCTTTTAGAGATATGAGAATGGGATCAGGTGCTGCGGTTTCAGTAGTACTATTTTTAATCATAGGTTTTTTTACCTTTTTACAATTTAGGTTATTTAAAGAAAATGAGTAAAAGATTAACCCTTAATTTTTTTGTAATTTTAATAGCATGCTTAATATGGTTTACACCAGTTGTATGGGTAATCTCTCTGTCTTTTCAACCAAATGAATTATTACAAAAAACAACTACAAATTTCCTATTTGGATTTTTTCCCATTCCTTTTACTATTGAAAATTATATTAAAATGTGGAGTTCAAGCTTTGATATATGGGTTATGAACACTTTAATAGTAGCGTTATGTGCAACTTTTTTTACTACATTATTTTGCTCAATGGCAGGTTACGCATTTGCAAGAATTGATTTTTTTGGTCGTAAATTTATATATCCACTTGTTCTTGCTGGATTAATGATACCCGGTGAATTATTATTTATCCCTCTCTTTACACAATTTAGTTCTTTAGGATTACATAACACGCATACGGGTTTATTTCTTCCAAAGCTTGGCGTACCATTTGGAGTTTTTATTATGACACAATATTTTAAGGGTGTTCCAAAAGAAGTAGAGGAAGCTTCTGTTATTGATGGAGCTAATCGTTTGCAAATTTTTGTAAGAATTATGCTGCCATTAGCACTACCTGCGATTTTTACAGTAGCCATAGTGAACTTTGGTGGTGCCTGGAATGATTATATATGGCCTCTTGTTTCTGCTTCAGAACAGCATATGAGAACACTTCAGGTTGGTATGTCTCTTCAGTTAGGAAATAGATTGAGTATGTATATGGGCACATCCTTAGCGGGAATTATTATTTCTACTATTCCAACTATTTTTCTTTTAGTATACTTTCAAAAATATTTATTAAGAGGTTTTGCCTTAGGAACAAAATAAAATTAATAAAATTAAAATTATTTTTCATTTATCCATACTAACATTTCATTTTCTCCTCTATTAGACCATTTATAATATGGAATAAATTTAATATTTTTTTTAGAATACTTAGGTTTATCATTTAAATATAGTTTTTTTGTATCTTTATATAAATAAGCCTTTGTTAATAATGAAATAACTTTTTGAGAATTAATTTTTATATTTTTTTCAGTTATATTATTTGATGAATCTAAAATGAATTTATTTAAGTTTCTGCCATTATCTCTTTCCTCTAAACAATAAAGAATTGGACCTCTAAACAAGCAAGCTTTTCTTATATTATATCTAACATTTGGATTTGTTCGAACTAGTCTTGGTTCAAAATTAAATAATAACTCAATCTTGTCTCCTTTTTTCCAAAGATATTTAATTTTTGCATAACCATTAAATGTTTCATACTTTATTTTTTTTCGATTAATAAGTATTTTCATATTTTTGTCCCATGAAGGAATACGAAAATAAATATAAGATTTTTTATTATTGGATTGTAAAATATTAATTTTAGAATAACCTTTTTCAGGAAAATCACTTATTTGATTTAATTTCAATCCTTGTGAGCCATTAGATATATTTAACTCAGATGAAATATACTGATCCACAACTAGACAATTTCTATATTCATTGTAAATATACATGTCCATACTTGCTATAAATCGAGTAATATTTGGTGGGCAACAGGAACAGGTATGGTATTTATCTCTAACACCGTGTCGTCTTTGTTGAAAATGTAAATAGCCAGGATTGCATTCTAAGTAATTATCATAAAAGAAACCTTTTCCATCTTGTGATGTACTAGCTAATAATAAATTATATAAACTGTTTTCAATTATATCAGCATATTCACTATTAAGTTCAATCTTGGAAAGTCGATTTGCAAAATATATTAATGCAATTGTTGCACAAGTTTCTGCATATGCCATATCGTTTGGTAAGTCATAGTCAAAACTAAACCTTTCTCCAATATGTGCACTACCTACTCCGCTATGAATGTACATTCTTTTATCAACAATATTTCTCCATAAAGTTTTACAAGTTTTAAGTAATTTATTATTTTTATTTATTCTTGCTAAATCAGCCATAGCTGTAAACATATATAAAGCTCGAACAGAATGACCTTCTGCAGTATTTTGATTTATTGGCTCTAAATGTGATTGCCAATATTCTAAATCTCTAAAAACACTTCCTTGTAAATCACCTAACTTACCCGATGTAGTACCATGAGGATCTGGTCCAAAATTGAGAAAATCCCTAATTGATGCAGGCAAGTTTGATGGATCAAAATCATCCTCTTTTTCTAAAATTTTTTTTCTTTCTTCTATAAAGTAATGTTTATTATTTTTATTATCAGTTCCTCTCTCATCTATAAAATATGTAGCTAGATCAAGAAACTTTTTCTTTTTTGTAAAATTATATGCTTTTATTAAAGCTAATTCAATTTCTTGGTGTCCAGGATATCCTCTTTTTTTTCCTTTTGCTTTTCCAAATATTGAAATTATATGATCTATATATTTTTCTATAGAATAAAAAAATCTTTTATCACCAGTAGCTTTACAATGCTCAATTGCAGACTCTAATAGATGTCCAGCACAATATAATTCGTGCCTATCTCTTAAATTAGTAAATTTATTTTTAGGCTCATGAAAAGAAAAATAGAAATTTAAGTAACCATTCTTCTCTTGATTAGAAATGATTTTATCTATTATTAAATTACAAATTTCTAATAATTTTTTATTTTTTTTTTGTTGCATTGTAAAAAATGCACCTTCCATTAATTTTGCTAAATCTGACTCCCAAAATATGTGAGGTTTTTCATTGCTATAATGTTCATTTGTTAGTGCTCGAATTCTTCCAGATTTTTTAAAAGAATTTAATACTGCATAAAATGATGAATTAATGTTTAAATCTTTACGTTTTTTCCAAAAGCCATGATTAATTCTTACTTTGTTAAGTTCCATAAATATTCTATTATTAAATACTATTCTACAGAACTTAAAATATTTTTTTTATTTTTTTCCTCTTTATTTTTTTCAAAATAAGTTATTACTAAAACAGAACTAAAAACAACTATTCCTCCTATCCAAGTCCAAAAATCTGGTATTTCATTAAAAACAAAATAACCAAATCCTGAGCCAAATATTAAACCTGTAAACCAAATTGGCTGAGTTACAGATAAGTCTGCATATTTATAAGCCAATCCAAGACATAAATGCAGTATAGTTCCCGATGCTGCAGCAATAAATACAAGTAATATAGATATTAAGGATGGCATTTGCCAAAAATAAATTGCTAAAGGAAAAGCGAAAATAGTCATTAAAGTGTATTGATAAGTTACCATTGTAATAGGAGAATCATCTTTAGATACAAATTTTGATAAAATAATTATAAATGACCAAAATGTTAATGAAACTAGAATCATTATAGTACCAATATTAAAATCAACATAACCAGGCCTCACAATAATTAACATTCCTAAGAAACCAATTATTAAAGCAAAAATTCTAAATCTATATATTTTCTCTCTAAAAATAATAAAACTCAAAAGTACAACAATTATTGGACTTAAAAAATGCATAGCTTTAAATTGTTCTAAAGGAACATAGACTAATGCACCAAAACCTAAGATCATCACAGGTATGTTAAAAGCACCTCTAATAATGTAAAACTTTAAATTTTTAGTTTTATATGTGTTGAATTTTTTGGTTACTAAATAAGGAAGAATTATTAAAAAACCAAAAAAAAATCTAAAAAAACCTATAGTATATACATTTGAATCATATTGTGCCGCTTTAATTAACGCCTCCATCAACACTGCAAAGAATGATGCTGAAATTGTTAATAGAACAGCTTTGATATTATTATTCATAAATTTTAAAGCTTAACTGGAATTGATTGCTTTGCTATATCTTTTTTTAGATAATTTTCTCTATAAGTAATAATTAGTATAGATGAAAAAATTATTAATCCTCCAATAATTGTCCAAATATCAGGTATTTCATCAAAGATTAAAAAACCAAATAATGATGCTATTAATAATCGAGAAAAGTTAACTGGTTGTAAAACAGAAAGATCTGTTAATTTATAAGCCGTATTAATACAAAGATGTACTATTGTTCCAGCTATACCAGCAAAAATTAAATAAATTAAAGTTTCTGATGTTGGTGATTGCCAAAAATATAAAGCAATTGGAAATGATAAAAATGTTACCAAAGTGTATTGGTAAGATAATATTGTGAATGCACTGTCAACTCTAGCTGCAAATTTGGTAATTATAACAACTACTGACCAAATTGAACAAGAGCATAAAACTAAATATGCTCCTACATTAATAGGAACAATACCTGGTCTTAAAATTACAAAAACTCCAATTAAACCAATTAACAACGCTCCAATACGAATTAAATAAATTTTTTCTTTTAAAAATATAACACTTAGAACAACAACAATTATAGGAGTAACAAATGAAATAGCTTTAATTTGTTCTAAAGGTATAAATTGAAGTGCAGAAAAACCTAACAACATCATAGGTATATTTAAAATACCTCTCGTAAAATGAATTTTTAAATTTGGTGTCTTAAAATTTTCAAATTTAGAATAAAAAATAAAAGGAAGAATTAAAATAAATCCAAAAAGAAATCTTAAAAATCCAGCAGTAAATACATTTATATCCTGAAGGGAAAATTTAATAAGAACGTTCATTGTTACCCCTGATACAGAGGCAACTAAAGCTAAAATAATAGCTTTTAAATTATTATTCATAGGTTATACGAATGGAATATCGCAAATTTCTCCTTTGTATTTTTTATTTTTAATAATGATATCAAATTGATCTTTAGTTAAAAAGTATGGTTTATTTATCATTGCAATTCCAATAACCATGTTAAATGTAGGTGAAAAGACTGCAGATCTAATTTCGCCAATTATTTTATCACCAATTGTTAAGTGGATTGCTGATCTTAAATTAATTTTATCAATATTAATCTTTACTCCCATTAATTTTTTATTAATTCCATTTTCTTTAATTTGAATTAAATTTTCTTTTCCAAGAAATTTAATATCATTTTCTAGATTAACAAATTTATCTAATCCACATTCAAATGGATTATCATTTATATCCATATCGTTACCATAAGAAAGTAAAGCACCTTCAATTCTTTCAATTAAATGAGGACAACCTGGTTTAACTTTAAGCTCTTTACCTTCTTCAAATAATAAATCGTATAATTCTAAACCTGATTTAGTATCTTCCACATAAATTTCTACTCCGCCCTGTTTTGACCAACCAGATCTAGCAATTAAATGTTTGGTATTTTTAAAATTAAAATATTTAAAATTATAAAATTTTAATTCTAAAATTTCTTTACCAAAAACTTTCTCTAACAAATCAAAAGCCTTAGGACCTTGAACAGCCATAATATTTACATCAGGTTCAGTAATAGAAACTTCAAAATTTTTCCCTATAGCAAGACCTTTAGCAAATAACATTACGTCTGAATCAGCAATTGAAATCCACCATTTTTCATTATTAAATTTAAGCACTACGGGATCATTAATCATTCCCCCATTTTCATCAATTATTGGACAATAATAACATTTACCTTCTTTAGCCTTACTTAAATCCCTACAAGTCATTAATTGAACTAATTGATAAGCGTCCTTACCTTTAATTTCTATTTGTCTTTCAGCTGCTACATCCCATATTTGAACATAATTTTTTAAATGGTTATATGTTTCTTCAAGACTTCCCTCAAAACCTGCAGGAAGTAACATATGATTGTATATTGTATAAGAGGTAACACCCTGTTTTTCAATTCTGGAAGAATAAATAGTACTTCTCAACCTTCTTGATTTAGCTACTAATTGATTGGGCATGGATGACTCGTATAAATATTTGTATTAAATTAGTCTACATCTAAATAAATTAAATTTGATTTAATGAATCAAAAAAAATAATTGTAGGCAAAGTAAATAGATAAAACAACCAATACTATAGCTACCCAAATAGATAAATTTGTAAAAAAAGTTTTTAGATTATTATTCGAGCTTAAGAAAGACGGTAAAACCAATAAAAGCACCCCAATCATATAAATAATTGGAACAAGCTTATCCATTTATTAATATTTTTCCTTATCGATTAATTCACTCACTAGTAAATCTCCAAATCCTTTTTTTGAAGCTTGTTTGTAAAATGATTTTGCCATTTTTGAGAGTTTATTGGCATTTGGTAAATCTGAAACAAGGTCATTAATATAATTTAAATCTTTGTATGTATTATCTACAGAAAAAACATATCCTTTATAATTACCTTTTATAGCTTTATCTGAAATTCTATCCAAAGCTCCTGAATTTCCTGAACCCAATCTAGCAACATCACATAAAAGTTTAATATTAATATCTAGTTTTTTTGCAGATTTAAAAAATTCAATAACACTAGTGGTAGTCATTAATGATAAAAAGTTAGATAATAATTTTGCAGAAGATGCCTTTGATACATCACCAAAATTAAAAACAGACTTACAAAAAGAATTAAGAAATTTTTTACATTTTAAAAAATTACTTTTTTTACCTCCATAAATTCCACCTAATATACCCTGCTCACTTTGAACTGGACCTCCCATTACTCCACAAAAATTATAGCTTATTTTTTTTGATTTAAAAATTTTATCCATTTTTACAGCACCATTTTTGTTATGCGTTGTTAAATCAATTATAAGTGTTTTACTATCAAGTTCTTGTTTAATTTTTTTTGCAACATTTAATGCTACTGGTGTATTTGTTACGCATATCATTAAACAATCAAGTTTTTGTTTTTTGATTTCATTATATGATTTTAATTCTATAGCCCCAATCTTTTTTAATTTGTTTATAGGTTTTCTATTTTTATGAGCAAAAATAAATACATTATGTTTTTTTAATAAATTTTTAGCCATTCCATAGCCCATATAGCCAACACCTATAAAACCTATATTGCTCATAATAATAACTATAGTGAAAATTTTATTATTTAAAAGTGAATTATCAAGTTTAATTATTTCTTGATGAAATAAAAGAAACTACTAAAACAATGATTAGTAGAGGAACACATAAAAGATTTATAACTATCCAATTTGAAAAATATAAAAGAAAACCAGCTGATAATGATCCTATGCCTTGAGTAGAAAAAACGATGAAATCATTTAGACCTTGTGCTGTAAATTTATCCTTTTCTTCATAAGAAACAACTAACAAACTCGAGCCTGAAACAAATAAAAAATTCCAGCCAATACCAAGTAGTATTAAACCTAACATATAAGAATAATAGAAATCAAAGAATGTATTGGTTAATATACTTAACAACAAAATAATTACTCCTGCATATATAATATTTGTATTTCCAAACCTTTTAATTAAATCTCCAGAAAATAAAGAGGGTAAAAACATACCAATGACGTGAAGTTGAATTACGATACTTGTTTCAAACAAAGTAAATTTATTAACAAGATGCATATGTAAAGGGGTAGCAGTCATGATTATAGCCATTGTAAAATAACCAAGACCAGCGCTTACGATTGATTGTATAATTTTAATATTTTTTAAAAGTTTGAAAATAGTTTCAATTTCAAATTTACTTTGATTAATAGTATTTTTTGTTTCCTCATAAAAAAGCAGAACAAAAAAAGGAATGATTGCTGTAAAAGATAAGAAAATATAACTACCAAGAAATAAATAACTTGGAAAAAAATCTTTAAAATATTCTGCAAAATTAGATGAAAGTAATGCAGAAACTATACCTAATAATAATATAATTGAAATAGATCTTGGAATAAATTCTTTTTTGACTGATTCAGACGCAGCAAATCGATACTGATGAATAAAAGCTTGTGAGCTGCCTATTAAAAAATTACCTAATGCAAAAATAAAAAAATTTTCCAAATAAATTGCAATCGAACAAATAATTAGAGCTAAACAACTTAATAAAGATGAAAATAAAAATCCTTTCTGCCTCCCCCAGATACTCATAAACCTAGATGCTATAGGTGCACTTATTGCTATACCTATAATCATTAATGTCATTGGCACTGTTGCTAATGAATCCTTCATCATTATTTGGGATGTAATTATTCCACCTAATAAAACTACAGCCATAGGTGGAAAACCCGCAATTGTAGAAGAAATACAAATAACAATAAAATTTTTATTAAACATTACAAAAGATAATTTCTAATTGGTTATATTAATTTGATCACATGTCACTCTTTGATTTACAATAAAAGTTAATAAAATTAATAAGTAGACAATATTTACTATTAAGATAAAAATAATTATGGTTTCAAGTCATGATTTTGTAGATGATAAAAGAAATAAAAATATTAAAATTTATATCAACGGAAAATTTTATAAAAGAAAAGATGCTAAAATATCAGTTTTTGATTCTTCAACAATGCTTGGGGATGGCATCTGGGATTCGTTAAGATATCACAATGATAATTTCGTTTTTCTAAAAGAACATCTAGATAGGTTATACAAAGATGCAAAGCTTATTGATTTAAAAATACATTTGAACCGCAAAAAAATTTCAGAGGCACTAATAAAGACTATCAAAATAAATAAGATGAAAACAAATGTTCATTTAAGAATCATTGTTTCTAGGGGCATTAAATCAACACCTTATCAATCACCTAAAGTTACAATATCCAAACCAACCATAATCATAATTCCTGAATATAAAAAACCAGATATTAAAGCATACAAGAAAGGATTAAAATTAGTTACAGTAAAAACGATTAGGGGGCCAATCAATGTTCAAAATCCACAAATAAACTCACTTAGTAAATTAAATTGTATTTTAGCATGTATTGAAGCTAATAAAAAGAATGCTGATGAAGCACTAATGTTTGATATTAATGGAAATGTTGCTACAAATAATAGCACTCATTTCTTCTTTGTGAAAAATAATACTGTTTTTACTTCAACAGGGAAATATTGTGTTACAGGAATTACAAGACAGAAAATTATAGATCTATGTAAAAAAAATAAAATAAAAGTAAAAGAAAAAAATTTTAAATTAAACGAAGTGTTAAGTGCAGATGAAGCATTTTGTACAGGGTCTTTTGCAGGAATTGTACCTGTAAATCAAATAAATAAAAAAAAATACTCATTAAAGAAAAATCCTATTACTAAAGAATTAACTAATTTTTATAATAATTTATTTTAAATGATTAATTTATTCGTTTGGTCTGGACCAAGAAATATTAGTACTGCATTGATGCGATCTTTTGAAAATAGAAAAGACACAAAAGTTTATGATGAACCTTTTTATGCATATTATTTAAGAAAAACTAACTTAAATCATCCAATGAAAGATGAAATTATAGATCACTATCATACAGATGAAGATGAGGTTATTAATTTAATCACTAAAGAAGATAATAAGTATAAAATATTTTATCAAAAACATATGACTCATCATATTTTAGATGAAACACGCTTAGATTGGATTAACAAAGGTATAAATTGCTTTTTAATCCGTGATCCTGCTAAAGTAATTGTCTCATATTTAAAAAAAAATACTTTAAAATCAATTCAAGATGTAGGTTTTAAAAAACTTTATGAAATTTTTAAATTATTAAATTCAAAAGAGCCTATAGTAATAAACTCTGATTATTTATTAGCAAGTCCTGAAAAGTATTTAAAAATTTTGTGTCAAAAATTAAATTTAGATTTTGATCAAAATATGCTTAATTGGCCAAAAGGCTATAGAGATACAGATGGTATTTGGTCTAAAGTTTGGTATCAAGATGTAATCTCCTCTACTACTTTTAACACCAAAAATTCTAAAGAATATATTGTACCAAAAACTTATGAAAATATTTATAAAGAATGTTTAGACATATATGAAGAAATTAATAAATACGCAATTGAAGTATGATTAAAGAAGATATTCAAGAGGCATCAAAAATTTTATTTGAACATAGATTAAATAAAACTGGTTTAAGTTCTTTGAAAAATTTAGAACCTCAAACAATGAATGAAGCTTATGCGATTCAAGATAATTTAAAACTTAGATACTTAGAACTGAAAGATAATTTCTGTATTGGAAAAAAAATTGGATGCACTTCTCAAGCTGCACAGAAACAAATGAATATAAAAGAACCTTTCTATGGAAATTTATTTAACCGATACAGTTCAAAAAATATTAATTTATTGAATTCTAAAAATTTCTTTGAACCCTATGTTGAGCCAGAAATTAGTTTCAGAATAAAAGATGATATAAATATTTCTAAAGCACCTTTCATATTTAAAGACTTAGATAACTTATTAGATGGTTTATTTTGTTCAGTTGAAATAGTTGATTTTAGATTTAGAAAACCATTATCAGAGATTGGTGCATTAAATGTAATATCAACTAATGGAGCCTCAGAATTTTGGATACGTGATGAAAATTTAATTAAAATTAAAGATGTAGATCTTAACAATTTTGATGTAAGTTTATTAATAAATGACACAATTGTAGATACTGGAAATACAAAAAATGTATTGGATAATCCATTAAACGCAGTTCTTTGGCTGATAAACAATCTTGCAGAAAAAGGCGAGCCAATGCTAAAAGGTCAGTTTATTAGTTCTGGATCTTGCACTAAAGCATTTAGAATTTATCCTAAAAGTAAAATTAAAGCTGATTTTAATCAATTGGGTTCAATTGAATTTGAATATATTTAAGTTATTTAATTATTATGGAGACAAAAGTTTTTTATAACAAATCATGCAGTATTTGTAGTTTTGAAATCAATCACTATAAAAAAACTAAGAATAATATTGAGTGGGTGGACATAAACAATGTAAATGAATCAAAATTAGAAACAAATAAAAATGCAAAAGAGCTTTTAAGACGTCTACATACAAAAAAAAATAATAAAGTTTTTTCAGGAGTTGATGCTTTTATTGAAATGTGGTTAGAGATACCAAAATACAGGTTTTTGGCAAAAATTATTAGAAAACCAATAATATATCAGATTTCTTGGGTTATTTATGAAGCTTTTGCATTAATTCTATTTTACAAAAACAAGAATCAACTAAATAAATTAGAAAGAATTTAAATGAATAATTATTTTGAGTTATTAGAGAAGATAGTACTGTCAGTACTTATTGTTTGTACAATCATAGCGATTGGAATGGAAATACAAGGTATGATTGCAAACTACAAAGTTACACTTGCAGACATTCTTTTATTATTTATTTATATTGAAATTATTGGAATGATCAAAGAATACTGGGTTTCTAAAATGATAAGAATGAGCTACCCTCTTTTCATTGCAATGACAGCTCTAGCCAGAATGATAATTATGCAAAGAAAAGATGTAGATCCATCTGCATATGTGTATGAGTCTGTAGCAATATTGATATTAGCAATCGCAATTGTAGTATTAAGAGTGCGTCACATGGAAATACTTAATAGGCGCTCTAAAAAATTACCTGACGATTAATTAATATTAAAATGTTAAAATCAAATATCAGCTTTGCTGAAGAGCAACTCCTATCTTATTTGCCAAAAACTGGAAAATATTATGAAGCAAATAGAAATTACAGTGAAGACAGATCTAATGATAATACTACATCTCTATTATCTCCCTTCATAAGATATAGGCTAATTTCTGAAGAACAAGTTCTGGGGGAAGTCTTAAAAAAATATGATCCTAGAGAATGTGAGAAATTTATCCAAGAAATTTATTGGAGAACTTATTGGAAAGGCTGGCTTGAACATAGACCTTCGGTTTATTCTGATTATTTAGAAGATAGAAATAAATTAATTGAAGAATTTGGTAATAAAAAATTTTATTTAAATGCAATTTCTGGAAATACAAATCTATCATTTTTTAATAATTGGGTAAATAATCTTAAAGAAAATGGATACTTGCATAACCATGTAAGAATGTGGTTTGCCTCAATTTGGATTTTTACTCTTAATTTACCTTGGCAACTTGGAGCAGATTTTTTTATGCAACATTTATTGGATGGCGATCCAGCATCTAATACTCTATCATGGAGATGGGTTGCCGGTATACAGACTAAGGGTAAAAATTATTTGGCAAGAAAAAGTAATATAGAAAAATATAGTAATATTGAAATATCAGATAATGAAATTTTAAATGAAAATGCAAATCCTTTAATTGAAGAAAAAATTTATAATGTAAATGAACTAAATTTAAATTCTGATTATAATCTTGAAGAGATAAAATATATTTTAATACCAACTGATGAATTAAATATTCTAAAAGATTTAAATCATAAAAAAGTAAATGTTTTTACAGGTTTGCCACTAGAAGATTATAATGATCACTATTTCTCTGAAAAAATAATTAAACATATAAAAAGTATTTGTATTTCATGTTTCAGTGATGATGATTTTTATAAAAATATTAAAATTGATATTCATTTTGAAAGTTATTTTGAAAATTTAGATAAATGGATAGAAAAATTTCAAATTCAAGAAATTTATTTACCCTATGTTACAAAGGGAAATTGGAAAAAAATTTATAAAAAAATAATTACAAAATACCCATCAATTAATTTTATAATTTTTAATAGAAAATATGATCTTAATAGTTGGATTTTTTCAAAAAAAGGTTATTTCAAATTTAAACAAAATATTCCAAATCTAATTAAAAAAATTTAAATTATGAAGAATATACTTGAGATAAATAATGTAACTAAATTTTATAAAAATTCAGTTAAAGCATTAGAAAATGTAAATCTTAATATTAAAGAAGGAGAAATATTTGCTCTACTTGGACCAAATGGTGCAGGAAAATCAACATTGATAAACTCAATTTGTGGAATTGTAAATTTTAATACAGGAACAATAAAAATAAATAATATGGATATTATTAAAAATTATCGAACTACTAGAAAAATAACAGGTATTGTTCCTCAAGAATTAAATCTTGAATCTTTTGAAACTGTCTGGAACAATGTTAATTATTCTAGAGGTCTTTTTGGTAAGAAGCCTGACCATAATTATATAGAAAAGCTTTTGAAAAAACTATCCTTATGGGACAAAAAAGATAATAAAATTAAAGAACTATCGGGTGGAATGAAAAGAAGGGTTCTGATAGCTAAAGCTTTATCTCACCAACCTAAATTACTATTTTTAGATGAACCAACAGCTAGTGTGGATGTTGAATTACGAAAAGACATGTGGGATGTTGTAAAAAAATTAAATGAAGATGGAGTAACAATTATTTTAACAACACATTATATTGAAGAAGCTGAAGAGTTAAGTGATAGAGTGGCAGTTATAAACGATGGTAAAATAATTTTAGTCGATGAAAAAGATAAATTAATTAAAAAACTTGGAGAAAAAACAATTAAAATTGAATTATTTGAACCTATAGAAAAAATAAATGGCAATTTATCAAAATATAATTTTACTTTAGATCAAACAAATAAAATTATCTCACATACCTATAATTTAAACTCAAACACAACTGATATTACTGAACTATTAAATGATGTAAAAAAAGATGGTTATGAAATAAAAGATATTAATACTGAGCAAAGTTCACTGGAAGAGATTTTCATTAAACTAATAAAGGAAAATAATAATGAATTGGTACGGAATTAAAGCAATATATATTCATGAAATGGAAAGGTTTAGAAGAACCTTATTTCAAAGTCTTGCCTCGCCAATAATCACAACTTCTCTTTACTTTGTAGTTTTTGGGTCTGCAATTGGTTCAAGAATTACAGAGATAGATGGAATAAATTATGGCTCTTATATCGTACCAGGAATGATTATGTTAACTATCTTGACTCAATCAATTTCAAATGCTTCTTTTGCTTTTTATTTTCCAAGATTTACAAATACTATCTATGAAATACTTGCTGCACCATTATCATCATTTGAGATAGTACTTGGTTTTGTAGGAGCCGCAGCATCCAAATCATTAATAATTGGATGTGTAATTATTCTAACAGCTAATTTTTTTGTAGATGTAAGAATAGATCACCCTCTTCTCATGATGTTTTTTTTAATTCTAACATCCATTACATTTGCTTTATTTGGCTTTATAATTGGAATGTATGCCGAGGGCTTTGAAGGATTACAAATTATTCCAATTCTAATAATTACACCGTTAGTTTTTTTAGGTGGAAGTTTTTACTCTATTAATATGCTTCCAGAATTTTGGCAGAAAATATCATTACTTAATCCTGTTTTATATTTAATAAGCGGTTTCAGATATAGTTTTTATGAAGTTTCAGATGTATCACTACTTACAAGTACATTAACTATCCTAACAATTCTAATTGGATGCATAATATTTATCACATATACATTTTCAAAAGGATATAGAATTAAAGATTAAATGATTGAAAAAAATACTAGTAATGAGTTTCAGAATAATGGAGTTGTATTACTAAAAAGAATTATTGATCAAAAATGGATTGAAGAACTAAGAAAGGGTGTTGAGCATAATTTTAAAAACCCAAGTAAATATAAATGTGTTTATGAAGAAGAAAATAATCAAGAGATATTTTATGATGATTATTGTAATTGGCAAAGAATAAAAGAGTATAGAAATTTTATTTTTAATTCTAATATTGCAAAAATTGCTGGCTCATTAATGAAATCTAAAAAAGTAAATTTATTCCATGAGCATGTTTTAATAAAAGAAAAAGGATCTAAAAAAAGAACACCGTGGCATCAAGATCAAGGGTATTACTGTGTACAAGGAAGAGATAATGTAAGTATTTGGATACCACTTGATAAAATTGATATTAATTCATCAATGGAATTCATACTAGGGTCACATAAGTGGGATAAAATATTTTTACCTACAAAATTTAAAGGTTATGATTATGATCATAAAGATAAAGAATTTGAAAAAATTCCAGATATTGAAAATAATAGAAAAGATTATGAAATAATATCCTATGAATGTGAGCTAGGAGATGCCATAGCATTTAACTATGCAACAATTCATGCTGCATATGGTAATAATTCAAATACTAGAAGAAGAGCTTTTTCAGTGAGATTTACTGGTGATGACGCAAGATATATTAAGAGGAAAGGTGAAATGTCTCCCCCATTTCCAAATATTAATCTCAAAAATAATGAGGTTTTAGATAGTGAAACTTTTCCAGTCTTAATTTCTTCTTAAGAAATATATTAATGGCAGAGCTGTTGCATACATTATTAAACTATAAATAGCAGCAGGTATCAAATAAACCGTACTTGCAAAGAAAGTATTAGCTACAACAATTGCTAAAGTTCCATTTTGTAGCCCAACTTCCATCAACCAACATCTGAATGTTTCTTTGGAAGATTTAAATGTATTAGATAATAAATAAACAATGATCATCATTATAATATTTAAAAATAACATAACCAAACCTGCTTGAGCAAAGTAAGTAATAACATTTTCTCTTTGAGATAATATTGCTCCAATAAGAACTAAAACAAATAAAATTATTGATATATTTTTTGCTATTTTTTCAAATGAAGATAGTACTCCACTTAATAAAACTCCAACAATAACTGGTATTGTAACAATTAAAAACATTTGTGATGCAACACTAAATAACGACTGTCCCTCATTAATACTTCCCATGTCAAGAACACTTAATGATATCATTAATATTAATGGAACCGTAATTACGCATAAAATACTGTTTATTGCCGTCAAAGATATTGAAAGAGCAATATTTCCTTTTGCAAATGATGTTAAAACATTACTGGTTACACCACCAGGTGCAGCTGCAAGAATCATCACTCCAATTGCAAGCTCTGGAGATAAAGGCCAAAACATAACAATTAATAATGCAACTATTGGAAGAATAATAATTTGAAAAAATAATCCGATAAGAAAATCTCTTGGTTTAAAGAAAACTCTAGTAAAATCACTGAGACTTAAACCTAAACCCAATGAAAACATAATGAAAGCTAGAGAAAGAGGCAGTATTACGTCAGTTACAATTCCCATAAAATTTATTTAACATTTGTTTGCTTATAAAAAAATATAAATTTATTTAGATTTTTGATAATTGCAATTTATCAAGCATTTCAATAGGCATTTTTACAATTTTACCTTTATCATTTACAGGAGTTATTAAAATCTTAGAATCAATTAATAAATTTTTTTCTCTAAATATAGACTGATTAAAAATTATTTTTACTTTTGAAATTTCGTGAATTTTTGTTTCAACATCTAAGATATCTTCAAAATATGCAGGTAATTTAAAATCAATATCGATATGTTTAACTACAAAGTAAAAATTAAGTGATTGGAGTAGGTTTTGATGATTATATCCCAATTTATATAAGAATTCTGACCTACCCCTCTCTAAATATTTTAAATAATTTGAATGATATACTCTGCCTGATGCATCGGTATCTTCATAGTAAACTTTAATTTTATAATTCATAATATTGATTTAGGTAATTTTTTGACATTTCAGAAAGATTAAAACCGATACCTATTGATGAATTTAATAAAAGATTACCATCTCTTATTTTGACAGCAGGTTTCAAAATATCAGTTCTGAGTGCATTTTCGTTAATATCATATTCTAAAAAACCACTTTGATTAATTGCAGACATTAAATGCGCTGAAGTAACCAAACCTACAGCACCACCTAAATAATGTAGATATAATTTATCAGTAACTATTTTATCTTTTAAACTTATTATTTGAGAAACACCTCCATACCTAGCAATATCTGGTTGTAAAAATTTAATTGAAGTATCATCATTTAATTTAACAAAGTTATTTATTTGAGTAATATTTTCACCAAAGGCTAAATTTTTATGATTATTTATTAAATTAATAATTTCATTTAAAGAATTATCAGCACTAATTGGCTCTTCTAACCAATAATATCTGAACTGATTTAATGCTTTAATATTTGAGTGAACTTTATCTATTTTCCAAGCTTGATTTACATCAATCATATAATCTTCAGAATCACTTAAAATTTTCTCAATTGATGCTAAACTTGAAATATCATCATTTAAATCATAACCAATTTTTATTTTAAATTTTTTTATTCCTAATTTTCTTGCTTCACTAATTCTTTCTTGGTGTTCGTCTCTATTAATTCCACTAGCATAAACCTGAATCTTATCTGAAGAATTACTATTAATTAATTTGTTTAAAGGTATTTTTTTATTTTTTGAAAATAAGTCCCAACAAGCACAATCTATTCCGGAAATAATATTACTAAAAGCTCCATAATCACCACTTTGAATTTTTATTGAATTAAATTTTTCATAAAAAAAATAATAAGGATCACTAGGTTTTTCAAAATTAAAATTTTTAAGTAAATTTACAAAATAATCTTTGAAAATTTCAAATCTATATCTACCAGCATGATTTGGGAAATTACACCATATTTCACCAAATCCACTGTTGTCATTTTGATCAATTAATTCAACTACTAACGATGATCTAAAAGTCATTCTGCCAAATGAAGATAAAACTGGATTTTTATTCTTATACTTAAATAAGTGAATTTTGATTTTATTTACTTTAATCATTAAATTAACAAATCATATATTGATTATCTTTTATCTACATAAACTATCAATAATTGACATAATTAAAATCATAAATTTTAAAGAGAAATCCTAGTTACATTGAAAAAAATGCAATAATCACTAAATAGCATTACGAAATGACTGATTATTTAGACTCAATAATTAAAAGAGATCCAGCTGCAAGAAGCAAGCTAAGTATCGTGCTTACATACCCAGGAGTGAAGTCTGTTTTCTTTCATAGAATAGCAAACAATCTATGGAATTTAAATCTTTACACTCTAGCAAGAATAGTTTCTCAATTTAGTCGTTTTTTAACAGGAATTGAAATTCATCCAGCAGCTAAAATAGGTAAAAACCTATTTATTGATCATGGTATGGGAACTGTAATTGGAGAAACAAGCATAATTGGAGATAATGTTACTTTATATCATGGTGTTACACTTGGAGGAATTAGTCCAGCAGAAAATTCCAATGATCAAAGAGATACAAAAAGACATCCAACAATAGAGGATAATGTAATCATAGGATGTGGAGCAAGTATTCTTGGCCCAATTAATATTGGGAGTTGTGCAAGAGTTGGAGCTAATACAGTAGTATTAAAAGATGTTCCTCCTTATGCAACAATGGTAGGAAATCCAGTTAAAAATATTAATATTAATAAGGATACTTCATTTAATCCATATGGTGTAAGAGATATTGATGATAACAAATAATGTTACTCAATTAATTGGTAACACCCCCCTATTAAAATTAAAATACCCTTCAGAGATTTCAGGTTGTGAAATATACGGTAAAGCTGAATTTATGAATCCAGCTGGTTCAGTGAAAGATAGAACAGCACTTGGTATTATCGAGGATGCAGAAGAAAGAAAATTATTAGAACCAGGTGGAACTGTCGTTGAAGGTACTTTTGGGAATACAGGAATAGGCTTAGCATTAGTTTGTAATGCAAAAAATTATAATCTAGAAATTGTAATGCCTAACATAACCGTTCAATCTAAAAGAGATATACTAAAAAATATGGGAGCAAAACTTCATTTAGTTGATGCAAAACCATATTCCGATCCTGGTAACTATCAAAAAGTCTCGCAGCAATTAGCTAAAGATATTGAAAAACAAACAGGTAAAAAAACTTTTTGGGCTGGTCAATTTGAAAATTTAGCTAACTACAAATTTCATGAAAAAACAACATCTGCAGAAATTTTTAACCAAACAGATGGTAAGATAGATGGTTTCACATGTGCAATTGGAACTGGAGGAACTTTAACCGGTGTGAGTGTTGGGTTAAAATCAAAAAATAAAAAAATTATTATCGCTTGTACAGATTCACAAGGATCATCAATGTTTAATTATTTTACTAATGGTAAACCAGAAAAAAAGGGAGAGGAATCAATTACAGAAGGTATTGGACAAGCCAGAGTAACAAAAAATTTAGAAAATTGTCTTGTAGACCAATCATTTTTTGTTACCGATCAAGAATGTATGGAAATGCTATTTAAAATTATGAAAACAGATGGATTATTTCTAGGATTAAGTTCCGGGGTTAATATATGTGGTGCAGTAAAACTGGCTAAATCAATGGGTAAAGGGAAAAAAATTGCGACAATACTTTGTGATGATGCAAATAAATATTATGATAAAATGTTTAATAAAGAATATTTGATTTCCAAAAATTTACCTTATGCCGATTGGATGTAATAATGAAAACTAAAGATAAAAAATTTAATTCTAAAGTAATTCATTCAGGTCATGGCGCTGATGAAACTACTGGTGCAGTAATGCCTCCTATTCATCTTTCATCGACTTTTAAGCAAAATTCTCCTGGTGACTTTACTTATGAATATGCAAGAACAGGAAACCCAACAAGAGATATATTAGAAAAGTTATTAGTTGAATTGGAAGATGGTAAATTTGCTTATGCTTTTAGCTCAGGTATGGCAGCAATTTCTGCATTATCGGATGCTTTAGGTAAAAATTATTCAATTATTTGTAGCGATGATGTTTACGGTGGAACAAGAAGAATATTTGATAAAATTAAAACAGTGAATCAAGATGTGGAAGTAACATATGCCGATCTTAGTAAAGAAAATAATTGGCAAGGTCATCTAAAAGAAAATACGAAGATGATTTGGGTTGAGACGCCCTCTAACCCATTACTAAAAATTATAGATATAAAAAAAATTAGAGAAAGCTTGAAAGATGATAATATCATTATAATCTGTGATAATACTTTTGCATCACCATATAATCAGCAACCATTAAATTCTGGAGCTGATGTTGTTATACATTCGTCAACTAAATATCTTGGTGGACATTCTGATATAATAGGTGGTGCATTAATTATAAATGATAATAAAATTTTAGCTGATAAAATTAAATATATTCAAAATGCAGTTGGTGCTGTTCCCAGCCCCTTCGATTGTTATTTACTTATTCGATCAATTAAGACACTTGCTGTAAGAATGGAGAGACACAATAATAATGCCTTAGAAATTGCTAATTATTTATTAAAACATCCTAAAATTAAAAATGTATTTTACCCTGGACTAGAAAATAACCCAAGTTATGAAATTGCAAAAAAACAAATGAGCGGATTTGGAGGAATATTATCAATTGAATTGATGGGTGATATTAATTCAGCAAAAAAATTTCTTGAAACAATTCAAATATTTACACTAGCAGAAAGTTTGGGTGGGGTTGAAAGTTTAATTGAGCATCCAGCTATAATGACACATGCATCAATAGATAAAAAAATTAGAGATGAATTAGGAATTTCTGATACCCTAATAAGACTTTCAATTGGGATTGAAGATATTTCAGACTTAAAGAAATCTTTAGATGATGCTCTAAAAAATATTTAAATTATTTTTTTCAAATCTGGAGGTGAATAATTAGGGCCTTTCATAACCTTACCAAATTCATTATAAATTGGCTTGCCTTCATCTGAAAGTTTACTCATATTACTACGATGAACTTCGTTAAAACATTTATCTAGATCTATACCAAAAGCAGCACCCGCACCGTATGTTACAACTAAAATATCAGTTAATGCATCAGCAACTTCAACAATATCATTATCATTAATTGCATCTTTTAACTCATTAAATTCTTCATCAATCAATTTTTTTCTTAATTCAACAATTTTATTTTCTGGAAATTCAGCACTAGTTTTTACTTCTTGACCAAAAGTTGTCATAAATTCTTTTACTTTTTCAAAATTTGTCATTTTATCTCCCAATAATATTTATTTATAAAAAATATCGTTGTAAGTCACAACTATAAAGAGAAAAGATATTATTGTTATCCCCACAGCCAAATAAACTCTTGTAATAAACTCAGGAAGAGAGTTTGAAAAAATTCTTCTAATTATAAAATACATTATATGACCACCATCTAAAAGAGGAATAGGAAGCAAATTAAATAACCCCACAAACAAAGAAATAATAATAAATAAAAATAGAACTCCTCTAACCTGATCTAGCATCATTTGATCTGCATTTTTAACGATCCCTATTGGTCCAGCTAACTGATCTCCTAATGTATTTTCTTTATAAGATTGTTGAAGAAATGTAAAAGAAGCAGCATAATATGTTGGTATAAATAAAGATGAGTTTTTAATTGAATCAATTAAATTGTACTTATCAATAATAGGATTTTGAGGTGAAGATATTCCAATAATATACCTATTTAATTCTTCATTAAATTTTAGATCAAAATTTTTTTCAATTATCTGGTTATTTCTTTCAATTAAGATATTTATGCTTTGGTTATTTGCAATTGCTTTTGGAATATCAGAAAACTCTTCAATACTAATATTATTTATTTCAAGTATTCTATCTCCTTCTCTAAGATCATTTTCAAATGCTGATGAATTTTCGCTAACTGATCCAATAATCGGCATTAAACTAACAATTCCAAAAAAGAAAAATATGCAGAAAAGAGCAAACCACGCACTAAGAATATTAAAAATACTTCCTGCTAAAAGTACTAATATCTTTTGAAAAAGTGTAAGGGATTGAAAGGATCCTTGTTCATCGTTAGAATTTGGAGAAAATATATTATCAAGACCTTTGATTTTTACATATCCACCTAATGGAATTGGAGATAATTTCCATGTAGTGCCATTTCTATCTGTATATTTTAAAAGAGGCTTACCAAATCCAATTGAAAAGTCTGTAACTTCAGCTTTAAACAATCTCGCAACTACATAATGACCATACTCATGGATTGCGACCAGGACTAAAAAAACTAAAATAAGATTAATATAAATCATACTTATTATTAAATTAATATTTTAATTAATTGATAAATAATAATTATCCTGTTTTAGCCTCTTCGTATTCATCAATTGGAGGACAAACACAAAATAAATTTCTATCACCGTATACATTATCAATTCTACTAACTGGACTCCAGTATTTATTATTTATCAAATAAGCATGCGGGTAGGCAGCATCTTTTCGGGAATATTTGTGATCCCAATTGTCAGAAGATACTTCTTCAATGGTATGAGGGGCATTTTTTATAGGATTGTCTACTTTATCAAATTTACCATCTCTAATCATAATGATTTCATTGTGAATAGAAATCATTGCTTCACAAAATCTATCTAGCTCCTCTTTTGATTCACTTTCAGTAGGCTCAATCATAAGAGTACCAGGAACAGGAAAAGACATTGTAGGTGCATGAAATCCATAATCAATTAGTCTTTTAGCAATATCTTCATCTGAAATATTTAATTCTTGTTTAAATGGCCTGATATCAATAATGAATTCATGAGCCACCATATTATTCTTACCAGTATATAAAATGGGGTAATAATTTTTTAATCTTTCTTTAATATAATTAGCATTTAATATAGCTACTTGAGTTGCTAATTTTAAACCATCGTCACCCATCATAGAAATATAGGAATATGAAATAGGTAAAATAGATGCACTACCCCAAGGAGCTGCAGAAACTGCATCTTGAGTTGTTAAACCAATTTCATTTTTAAACATGGGATGTCCAGGAGCAAAATCTGCTAAATGTTTTTTTAATCCTATAGCTCCAACTCCAGGCCCACCTCCTCCATGAGGTATACAAAATGTCTTATGTAAATTCATATGACATACATCAGGTCCAAATTTACCTGGTTTAGCTACACCAACCATTGCATTATAATTAGCGCCATCAAGATACACTTGTCCCCCGGCATCATGAATTTTTTTACAAATCTCAACAATACTTTCTTCAAATACACCATGTGTTGAAGGGTATGTAATCATTAAAGCAGATAATTTATCTCCTGCTTCTTCAATTTTTTTATCTAAGTGAGTTAAGTCAACGTTACCTTTATCATCACAGTTTACTATTAAAATATCCATACCGCACATCTGCGCACTGGCTGGATTAGTTCCATGTGCACTTTTAGGAATTATACAAATATTTCTTTTAGTATCTGAATTTTTCTCATGATATTTTTGTATGGCTAATAAACCAGCAAACTCACCTTGTGCTCCTGCATTAGGTTGAAGTGAAACTGCATCAAAACCAGTAATATCTTTTAACATCGATATTAATTCACTCATCATTTCATTATATCCCTCACGTTGATGGGGTTCTAAGAATGGATGCGCATTTGAAAAACCTGGTAAAGTAATTGGAAGCATTTCAGATGCCGCATTTAACTTCATGGTACAAGATCCAAGAGGGATCATTGATCTATTTAAAGCAACATCTTTATTTTCTAATTTTTTTAAATATCTCATCATTTCTGTTTCAGAATGATAGATATTAAATACTGGATGAGTTAAAATATTGTCTTTTCTTTCTAAATCACTTTTAAAAATTGAATTTTCAATTTTGCCCTCGATCTCTTCAGCAAATATTTCAGTATTATTTTCATTAAAAAATTTAATTAAATTATCTACATCTTGTAGTGATGTAGTTTCATCTAAGGAAATTGAAAAATAATCATCATTTACAAATCTAAAATTGATACCATTTTCTATAGATTTATTTACCCAGTATTTAGATTTTGAGTCTTTTACTAATAAAGTATCAAAATAATTTTTAGATTCTACTTCAAAATTTAATATCTCTAATGATTTTTTTAGATATCTAGACTTATAGTGAATGTCATTAGCAATATTTTTTAATCTAGTTGGACCATGATATATTGCATATGAAGCAGATATAATTGCTAATAAGGCCTGTGCAGTACATATATTACTTGTAGCTTTTTCCCTTCTAATATGTTGCTCACGCGTTTGAAGAGCCATTCTGTAAGATCTTTTATTAGTACGATCAACTGACACGCCAATTAGTCTTCCAGGTATCATTCTTTTATATTCATCTAATGTTGCAAAATATGCTGCATGAGGGCCTCCTAGACCCATTGGAACACCAAACCTTTGTGTACTCCCAACAACTATATCAGCTCCAAAATCTTTTGGTGATTTCATAATTACCAAACTCATTATATCAGCTGCTATGATTGATAACGCATCGTGAGATTTATTTATATTTATTAAATCGTTGAGATTTGCAATTTCTCCGTAAGTGTCTGGATTTTGAATTAAACAACCAAATGTATCAATATCTGGATTATCAAATATAATTTTTATACCTAGGGGCTTAGCTCTTGTTTTTAAGACAGATAGTGTTTGTGGATGGCATTTATTTTGAACACAAAAAGTAAACTTTGCACTTTTTTTAATTTTAAAAGCCATCATCATAGCTTCAGCTGCCGCAGTACTTTCATCAAGTAAAGATGCATTTGCAATATCCATTCCAGTCAAATCAATTATCATTTGTTGAAAATTCATTAACATTTCCAACCTGCCCTGACTTACTTCTGGTTGATAAGGTGTGTAAGCAGTATACCATCCTGGATTTTCAAGAATATTTCTTAAAATAACGCTAGGTGTAATAGTATTATAATAACCCATTCCAATATAAGTTTTTTTGAAATTATTTTTTAAAGATAAAAGTTGAGTATTAATTTTATTAAACTCTTCAGACATACCAGGTCGAAATTTAAGTTTGTCTTTAAAAATGATATGATTAGGTACAGTTTTTTCAATTAATTCATCTAATGAAGAGCAATTTATTAATTTGAGCATTTCTCCAATATCTTCATTTCTAGGCCCTATATGTCTGCTAACAAATTTATCTATTTCAATCATCTATTGTTCCAAAAATTGTTTATACTCATCTTCTGACATAAGATCAGAATATTGATTTGAATCAGAAATTTTCATTTTAAAAATCCATCCATCGTTTTCTGCATCTTGATTAATAATAGCAGCGTCATTTTCTAGATTATTATTAACTTCAATTATTTCACCATCTATTGGAGCATAAATATCAGAAGCTGCTTTTACAGATTCAACGACGCATATTTCATCTTTTGCTTTAACCGAATTTCCAACTGATGGTAATTCAATAAATACAATATCGCCAAGAGATTCTTGGGCGTGATTGCTAATACCAATTGTGGCAATTTCATTTTCAATTGAAACCCATTCATGATCTTTTGTGTATTTTTTTTCACTCATATACGCTCCCATTTTTTTTATAATTTTTTTTTACAAAAGGTAGATTATTAATTTTTACTAATTCTAATTTTTTTCTAATTTCACAAAAAATTGGATTATCAGTATTGAATTCAGATTTTATGTAACCGATAGCAATTGATTTGTTAAGATTAGGAGAGAAGCATCCACTTGTAATTTTTCCAATTTCATTATTATTGTTATCGAATAAAGTCATTCCATCTCTTAGCATTGATTTATTTGTTGAAATTAAACCTATTTTTTTATTAGATAAATTGTTTTTTAATTGATCAGATAAAATCTTATTTCCATTTAAATTTTTATCTTCTAATCTTTCTTTATCTAGAGCCCATGATAAACCAGCTTCAATTGGTGTAATATTTTCATTTAATTCATGACCATATAAACTTAATCCAGCCTCAAGCCTCAATGAATCTCTAGAACCTAAACCACAAAGCATTGTATTTTCATTTTTAAGTAAATCAGTAATTAAATTTTCTGCACTTTCATTTGGAATAGAAAGTTCAAAACCATCTTCACCAGTATAACCTGATCTACTTACTATTATTTCATTGTTATCGTATTTACTTATTAAAATATCAAAAAAATTCATATTATTTGGAATATCAATAATATTTTTTAAAACATTAATAGAGTCAGGCCCCTGAATCGCAAATAAACAATTTTTGTTATAAATTTTTTCTGCATTAGGAGCACAAGAAATAAATATTTCTTCGTCTTCTTTTTTTCGAGATGCATTATAAACAATATACAAATATGGCTTTTCTTTAATATCAATATTCGAAATAATTAGATCATCAATAACACCGCCATCTTTATTTAGCAAAAATGAATAATGCGATCTATTTTTAATTAAATTTTTTAATTGTAATGGAATATATTTTTCTAATTTATGTAAATACGATTCATTATTTTCAATTAAAATTTGCCCCATATGACTAACATCAAAAATACCAGAGTGGTTTCTGACATTTTTGTGTTCATTAATTATTCCAGTTTTATAATTAATAGGCATATTAAAACCTGCAAATGGCAATATCTTTGCACCATTATTTTGATGGAAATTTTTCAGCGGAATGTCTAATGGTAACTGGTTCAAATAAATTCTCCAAGCTACCCCTCTGTCTTTTTACCTGAGAGCTTTTCACCTTCGGTAGAGCTAAATGCTCTTTTCCAGAGTTTTTTTTTAACGGTCCATTGTGCCTGAGAGTTTCCGGGTCGTTGCTCCTTCGGCTCTGAAATTTCAGTATCTCCCGTTAATTATTTGTATACTTATTTTTATAATTTAACAATTAATTTAGAGGAATTTTATTATCAATTTTTGATTTTTGATAAATTTCTGACATTTTTTGGTACTCTTCTTTGATCTGATAAATTTTATCTGATAATGAGCTCTCTATACCTAATCTTTTAATTTCCGATAAAATTGAGTAACTCTCCCAATAATCATTATTAATATTGTATTTACCATCTTTGATCTTAAATACTTCTGTCAAAATTTTAAGATCGTGCGGAATATGAAAACCTTCTTTTGTGTCGGTATATGAAAAAAAATAGTAAAAATTGTCAAATCCAGCCCAGGTTATAGCTGATAAACACATAGAACAAGGCTGATGTGTACTGATGAAGTAATAATCTTTTGTATTAAACAATTTCTTTTCAAATAAATTAAAAAGAGTTGAAATTTCTCCATGAAATAAAGGATTTTTGATTTCCTGGTTTGTGCCTAAACAAACAAGACTTAGGTCAGATTTTTTAACAATAAATCCACCAAATATTTTATTTCCTTCATTTATTGAAATTTTTGTTAATGGGATAAGATCGTCTAAAATAATATCTAAAATTCTTTTAAAATTTGTTATCATTAGGAAACGTCTGATACTTTATTTATTAAATTTGTCCATAAAACAAAAAAAAAGGACCCAGCAAGCTAGGTCCCTTTTGTGTATCGTGCATTTCCTCCCGATACAATTTAATAATCGTTTCCTTTTATTAAATTGATTATTACCTTTGCGTGTAATAATTAAAAATAATTTATCCATTTGTTATTTATCAATCAATAAAAAAATGTATTTTTAAAAATAAATAATCTTTTTTTGTTGATATGTTTGTTAATAAAATGTGCAAAATTAAATTTGATTAAAAATGAGTAAAAATTCAAAACTTAATGTCTTAGGAGTTATGACAGGAACATCAATGGATGGTGTTGATATAAGTTTGATAAATACAAATGGGACTGACTTTGTAAAAATTAAATGTGAAAAATCATATAAATTTAATAAAAATTATCAAAATACAATAAACAAACTAATAATAAATAGACCAAAAACTAATAATAAAATTAAAGAATATTTTTTAAAAAAAGACGATTTCGTTACAGATATTTTAGAAAAAAAAATAATTTTATTTCTGAAACAAAAAAAAATTAATAAAAAAAATATCGATTTAATATCAATTAGTGGGCAGACTGTTTACCACGACCCATCAAATAAAATATCTATACAATTAGGAAATGGAAACAAAATTGCAAAAAACCTTAAAGTTAAAACTATAAGTAATTTAAGAGATAATGATATTAAAAATGGTGGTCAGGGAGCACCAATTGGATCATATTATCATAAGTTTTTAATAAAAAAATTTAAGGAAAAAGCGATTATAGTAAATCTTGGAGGTATAGCAAATTTTTCAACTATAGTTTCAAGAACATTATTATCATCAGATATAGGGCCTGCAAATTGCTTAAGTGATGATCTTTGCAATTATTTTTTTAAAAAAAAATTTGATAATGATGGAAATTATGCAAGAAAAGGTAAGATTGATAATAAATTAATCGAAAAATTCAAAAAAGATAAATTCTTTAAGAAAAAATTCCCAAAATCATTAGATAGAAATTATTTTAGAAATTATTTTAATAAGCTAATTAAATTAAACAAATATGATGCGTTAATGACTGCTAACTACATGACCTATATTGGATTTAAAGAATTATTAAAAAATAAAAAATTTAAGATTGAAAGAATTTTACTTACTGGAGGAGGAAGAAAAAATAAATTACTCAAAGAAATTTTAATGAATAAACTGAATAAAAAAATTGAACTTATAGATAAATATAAAATAAATGGTGATTTAGTAGAAGCTCAAATGTTTGCGTATATTGGCATGAGATCATTTAAAAATTTAGAAATAAGTAATAAAAATACTACAGGTGTGAAAAAAAATTTAAGTGGTGGTATTTTATATTTTCCAGATTAATTAGTTAAATCTGACCAAGTTTTTTTATCAATATTTGAGCCACACAATATAACCATTGTATTTTTGCCAATAAGTTTATTATTGATTTTATATTTTAAAGCAGCAAGGCCAGCAACACATGCAGGCTCAAGAAATAACTTAAATTTTTTATAACAAAAAACCATAAATTTTTTCATTTGATCATCAGAAACAGTTACCATTTCATCAATTACTTCTTTTGCTACATCAAAAGAATATTGCATATGTAAAGGTGCTGAAAGGCTGTCAGCAATACTATTTACATTAACATTATTTAGTGGTTTGTTAGCTATTAAACTTTGATTTAAACCATTAGCATTTTCAGGCTCAACCCCAATAATTTGAATCTTAGGATAACATTGTTTTACATACGATGAAACACCACTTATTAATCCCCCTCCTCCAACTGAAATTAATAAATTGTCAATTTTAGTATTAATTGATTTTAAATATTCTACAATTTCTAATCCCAAGGTAGCACTACCTTGTAATGTCAATGGGCCGTCAAAAGGATGAATAAAATAGTAACCTTCTTTTTTAGCATTTTCAGCATCAAGAAAAGCTTGTTTTGGATTTGTAAAGATAATGTTAGCACCATAATTTTTACAAGTTTGAACTCTATATTTATTTGCACTTTCGTATAAGAAAATTTTATTTTTCAATTTGAATTGATTGGCCACAAATGAAGCAGCGATTGCATGATTTCCAGCACTAACTGCTGTAATTCCTTTGTTAAATTTATTCTGATCTTGAGAAATTATATTATTAATAGCACCTCTTGCCTTAAATGAACCAGATTTTTGTAAAAATTCACATTTAAAAAATAAATTAGTAGAAAAATAATTATCAATATCATCAGGACACTTTAAAAAAGGGGTTTGATTAATAAATGGTCTAATTTTTTTATAAATTTTACTAATATTATCGACAGATAAATCTTTAGGTATCAAGAAATTCCTCTAATTTCTTTAATTTTATCATAAGCAATATTAATAGCTGCTAACTCTTTATTTGATTGTTTAATAAATTCTTTCGGCATACCTTTGGCAATTAAATTATCCGGGTGATGTTCTTTATTTAATTTTATCCACTTTTTTCTTATCTCATTATCAGTGGACGATCTATTCACACCCAATATTTTGTAAGGGTCAGATTCACTGTTTTTTAAATTTGATTGGAAAATTCTTTGGAAATCTTTTTCACTAAATTTAAATGATTTAGAAATTGATCTTAAAAAATCTATTTCACTAATAGATACCTTTCCATCAGATGCAGCAATATAAAATAAATTATTTAATAATTCTTCCAATAAAATTTTATTAGCTGAAAATAAATCTCCTACTTGATTTGCTATTTGTTTATAGCCATACGTATCTTTTTTTGCCTCATTGAATATTTTTGCAACTTTAGGAATTTCAGATTTTGGAACTTTAAATTTTTCTTTAAATGCTCTGATTTCATCATCTGATACAATGCCATCTGATTTAGCTAATTTTGCAGCTAGAATAATAAAACTTAATGTAAAAATTTGTTGTTTTTGATTATTATTTATTCGATTGAAGTTAAATGATGATTTTGATTTAGATCTTCTGTCAAAAGCACCGCCAGCCATTACACCTAATATAGCCCCTATAGGTCCGCCTAAAGCAAATCCTGCAGCTCCGCCTATAACTCTTCCCCAAATACTCATTTTAAAGATACAATTATACCTTTTAATTCATTTATTTCATTTTGAGAAATTTTATTATCTTGATTCAGATCTATAATTTGAAAGAGTAGATTTAATGATTGTTCAATCTCTTCATAAGAAATAACTCCATCATTATTTAAATCAACAAAATTAAAGTACATTTCTTCTTCTTCATTTAATTCAGCAGAATAAGCGATAGAAGAATGTAAAAATAAAAATGTAAAAAATATTTTTATCCAAACCATCTATACATTCCTATAATACCTGCACCAGCGTAGAAGAATTGTAAAAACAATATCCCATTGTGTTTTAATTTATAGGCCCAGACTCCAATTAATAATGCTGATAGCAATAATAATGAAAAACCAATAAATTCTAATCCAATGTTAAATGCAACTAGTAGGGAATAAAGGATGGCTGTTGTTACGCCAATCCATTCTAAAAGTTTGTTTGAATTCAATTAAATATTATTTTTTCTTAATATTAATAGCGTTTTCTTTTCCACGGTTTTCACCGATTTCAAATTCAACTGGCATACCTTCTTCTAAAGTATCAATACCAGCAGCTTCTAAAGCTGAAACATGAAGAAAAACATCTTTTCCTCCATCATCATTTTCTATAAATCCATAACCTTTGGTCGGATTAAACCATTTAATTTTACCACTTGGCATATTATATTCTCCTTATTTATTATTGGGGGATTAAATTTATTTAACTTATATAAATATTGTATATTGATTAATTTAATACTTTAAATAACTAATAAGAAATTAATTTCAACAATTTTTTTTTATTTTTATGCTTAGCTATAAACACGGATATCATGCTGGAAATCATGCAGATGTTATGAAACACATTATTATGCTTTACTTATATAATCTTGAAAAAAAAGTAAATAATTCAATAAGTTATATTGATACTCATTCTGGTAATGGAATTTATAAATATATATCAAAGTACATGGATAAGAATAAAGAGTATAAAGAAGGAATTAAAAAGATACAAAATTACAAAGGTAATAATATTTTAATTAAAAATTATCTTTCAACTATTTCTAAAATTACTGGAAAAAATAATTTTTATCCTGGATCACCTATATTTATTTCATCCGTAGCTAATCAAAAAGATAAATTATTTTTTTGTGAACTACACAAGAACGAATATGAATTATTAAAAAAAAACTTAAACAAATATACCAATATTAAAATTTTAAATGCTGATGGATTTAATTTTATTTTTAATAAAATTAATAAATACAAGAATTATTTTGTATTTATAGATCCATCATATGAAATAAAGGATGATTTTGAAAAAGTAGAGGAGATACTAAATAATATTGATAATTTATTCTCAAAATCCAAAATCATAATATGGTATCCAGTTTTGAATATTTTGGAAAATGATTCCTTTATTCAGAATATTAGAAAAAAAGGTATAAGTAATATTATCAATGTTGAACTTCCTATTATGAAATATGGAGACAATGTTGGAATGCAAGGAAGTGGCTTATTATTAATAAATTTTTCAAATAGATCTATAATGAAAAACCTCAAAGAGGCAATACACGAAGTTCAAAATATTTTAAAACAAGAGGAAAATAGTACCAGGTTTAAATTAAGATATTTATAAATATGAAAAAAATTAATTTACTTAACGAAGATATCTATAAGCTATTTATAAAAATTGCTTTGCCAGCCTCAATTGGAACTATATTTAATAATCTGTATTCTTTAGTTGATACAATCTTTGCAGGTAGAATGATATCTGAAACAGCTTTAGCAGCTATTGGTCAAACATTTCCTGTATATTTTATAATTATTGCACTTGGAATAGGACTGAGCATAGCTACAACAAGTAATGTTGCTAATTCTTTAGGAGAAAAAAATATTAAAAAAGCAAGTCATGCATTTTCACAATCTTTTGTCGTAACAATTTTAGTAGGCTTAGTTATAACTATTTTTGGACTTTATTTTGGAAACATAATTTTAGAATCTATAAATGATGATCCAAAAACCCTTAAACTTTCATCATTATATATGAACGTAATTTATTTAGGATCAGTCATAATTCTTTTACTCATGGTATGTAATTCATGTTTATCAGCTCAAGGAGATACTAAAAGTTATAGGAATGTTTTAATTTTTAGTTTTTTTCTTAATATAATTTTAAATCCAATATTAATTACAGGAAAGATAATTAATTTTGAATTATTTGCGCCAATGGGTATAGCTGGAATAGCAATAGCTACAATACTCTCTCAAATAATTGGTCTTTTATATTTACTATATAAAATTTATAAAACAGAGATTTTTGAAAATTTTAAAAATAATTATTTAATTCCTAGATTAAGTTTAATTAAGGAAATTTCATTTCAGGCTATTCCAGCAGCATTAGGATTAATGATGATTGCTCTTGGATCATATATATTATTATTTTTTGTAAGTCGTTTTGGTAATGATGCAATTGCTGGTTTTTCTTCAGCTGGAAGATATGAACAACTGCTTTTCTTGCCCTTATTAGGTTTAAGTACAGCAGTAACAGCCATTGTTGGTCAAAATTTTGGTGCTAAAAACTATGAAAGAATTTTAGAAACTTACAATAAAGCTATGATTACAGGAGTTATAATATTAACTATAGCAGGATTAATCTTATTTATAACTGCAGAAGATTCCATGAGATTATTTACTGATGATAAAGAAGTAATTTACTATGGATCAATATATCTTAAAATTTATGCACTTGGTTTTCCTGCTTTTCCTTTCTTCTTTATTTCTAATGCTTCATTCCAAGGGCTAAAAAAAGCAATAATAGTAATGTATATGGCCATAATTAGATTTGTTTTAGTGCCTATAATTGTAATATTATTTGTAAATAATTTTATAGAAGAAAACTATATCTATATGTTTATTGCTTTAACTCTTGTTCATTGGATAATTGGTATCTTATATTATTTTTATTCTTCAAATAAAATTCGAAATATTCAAAACAGCTATACTATACCTTGAAGATTTGGAACAAATAAAACATGATCATATTCTTCAGAAATAATTTTATTATTTTGTTTTATATATTTTACAAGTATTTGCTTGTTATTTTTAACAATAGGACAAACAATAATTCCTTCATTTTCAATATGAGAAAAAATTTCATTATTTATTTTTTTAGATGCTGCTGTAAATATTATTCTATCAAAAGGTATTTGTTCAATCCAGCCATTATTACCATCATCGTATTTTGAAACAATATTAGTTAATTTTAATTTCTCAAAAATATTATTAGAACCTTCATATAAATTTTTAATTCTTTCAATAGTGTACACACGCCTTGCCAAGATTGATAATACTGCACACTGATATCCACTACCAGTGCCTATTTCTAATACTTTGTGGTTACTTTTAACATCAAGTAATTCAGTCATCTTTGCTACAACGTAGGGTTGACTAATTGTTTGATTATTTTCAATTGGTAAAGCTATATTTTCATAAGCTTGATTTCTGTAAGCTTCACTAATAAACTTTTCTCTTGGAATTTTTTCAATTGCAGAGAGGACTTCAGCATTACTAATACCTGACTCTCGTAACTCGAGTATTAATCTTATTTTCCTTACATCAAGCACTAGATAAGAGTATCAGAATTATTGAAATATTTTTTCAAAACTTCTGGAATTTTAATATTTCCATCTTTCATTTGATAATTTTCAAGAATAGCAATTAGTGTTCTTCCTACTGCTAAGCCGGATCCATTAAGTGTATGAACAAAAATATTTTTATTTTCTAATTTATATCTTGTATTCATTCTCCTAGCTTGAAAATCATTACAATTTGAGCAGCTTGAAATTTCTCTATAAGTATTTTCACCTGGAAGCCACACTTCAATATCGTATGTTTTTGATGCTGAAAAGCCCATATCACCAGTACACAAAGTCATAATCCTATAATGAATATTTAAATCTTGAAGAATACTCTCAGCGCTTTCAAGCATTCTTTCTAATTCATCTTGTGAATGCTGTGGCTCTACTATTGAAACTAATTCAACTTTAGTAAATTGATGCTGTCTCAACATACCACGTGTATCTTTACCAGCAGCACCAGCCTCTGATCTAAAACATGGGGTATAAGAAGTTACTCTCATGGGTAATTGATTTTGGTTAAGTATTTCCTCTCTAACCATGTTTGTTAAAGGAACTTCAGCAGTTGGTATTAACCAATGATCTTCCCCAGCAGTAAATAAATCTTCACCAAATTTAGGTAATTGCCCTGTTCCAAAAAGGGCAGAATCTTTAACCAAAAAAGGTAAATTATATTCAATATAACCATTTTCATTCGTATGCTTATCTAACATAAAATTTGCTATTGCTCTTTCCAGCTTAGAAAGTTGATTTTTTAATAAAACAAATCTAGATCCTGATAATTTAGATGCAGTTTCAAAATTCATTAAACCTAAATTTTCCCCTAATTCAAAATGAGTTTTAGGATTAAAATCAAATTCTGGTTTTTCACCCCATTCTCTATATTTTGTATTGTCTGCTTCATTGCTTCCTATAGGTACAGTCTTATCAGCTATATTTGGAAGTCTAGAGAGAATAGTTTTTAGCTCCTCGTCTTTAATAGTCTCAAGTTCCTTTAAATTAATAATTTTATTTTTAATTTCATCAACTTTATTCATCTCTGATGAAGCATCTTTATTTTCACTTTTAAGTTTACCAATATTTTTAGAAATAGAGTTTCTTTCTGCTAAAAGGTTCTGAAGAACAGTCTGAGTTTCTCTTTTAACTTTATCTAGTTCTAATATTTTATTTGATATTGGATGCTCACCTCTTTGTTTCATATAATTATCAAACTCTGTTGGATTTTCTCTGATAAAATTAATATTATGCATTACTTATCTTTATTTTTTTGTATTAGTTTTGCAATATAAATTGAAACTTCGTATAAAAATATAATTGGCAGAGCTAAACTTATTTGACTAAATGGATCAGGTGGAGTTAAGAATGCTGCCGATAAAAATGCTAATACAATTGCATATTTTCTAAATTTTTTAAGTGATTCATAAGTAACCATCCCTACTCTTGCCATTAAAGATAAAACAACAGGAAGCTGAAATGCTAAACCAAAAGCAAAAATAAATCGCATCATAAGGGATAAATATTCTCCCATCTTAGCTTCTAATCGAATAGGAACTCCGCTAGAACCAAGGTTTTGATAAGATAGGAAAAAAGACCATGCCAATGGCGCAATAATATAATAAACCATTGATCCACCTGCGAAAAATAAAATTGGTGTCGCAACTAAATAGGGTAAAAAAGCTCTCTTTTCCTTTTTGTATAATCCTGGTGCAATAAATCTCCATATTTGTATTGCAATTAATGGGAATGAAAAAAATAAAGCAAAGAAAAAAGCTATTTTTAATTCTGTAAAAAAAGCTTCTTGTAAAGCTGTATAAATAAAACCTTGACCTTTATCTTTATCAAATAGTTCTACTAGAGGACTGGCTAAAAAGGCAAATAATTCATCTGCAAAGTAAAAACAAACAATAAAGATTAATAAAATATATAAAAAACTCCATAGTAGTCTTTTTCGTAACTCGGTGAGATGCCCTATTAGAGACATTTCTTCAAATTTTTCTTCAGCCATTACAAAAATAATAAATTAATTTTTTTTTGAAAATTCATTCTCGGTCATTTTCACTGTTTCTTGAACTTCTTTAATCTCGTTTTCAAAATTTTTTTTGATATTAATGCCGTCTTTTATTTTTTTTACCTCTTTGACTGATTTAGCTAATTCTTTAATTTCTTCCTCCTCAGCAATTTCATTTATAGATGACTTAAATTCAGAAGACATTTTTTTAATATATTTAGTAAAAGATCCAACTTGTTTAATGAATTTTGGAAGATCTTTTGGGCCAATAACAACAACGACTATTATCCCAATTAAGAAAATTTCACTCCAACCAAAAGTAAACATTATATTTACTTTTCTTCGTCGTTTTTATTCTCTAAATTTTTATCTTCTTTTTTTTCTTCGTCAGACATTCCTCTCTTGAATGATTTGATTCCTTTTGCCATATCACCCATAAGTTGAGGTATTTTACCTCTACCGAAAAGAAGTAGAACAATAACGAGTACAATTAATAATTGCCAAATACTAGGTGTCATAAGGGGCTTATACGGAAACTATAGGAAAAAAACAAGAAGTAATAAGTTAACTAAGTATTTTGAATAAAATCATCAATATTATTTTCATCATCCTGTTCTAAATTATCATTACTTTGTAAATTTTCATCATTTTTAGCAAGATCACTTATAGTTGCAATCGCAGAACGTTTATCAAGAAAACCACTTGCCTTTAGCTCCTCTTTATTGGGTAAATCGGATAAACTATTCAATCCAAAATGTTCAACAAACAAATCTGTGGTAGACCATAAAGTAGGTTTACCAGGTATACTTTTTCTACCTGAAGGACGTATCCATCCTATTTCCATCAAATGATCTAGAGAGCCTCTACCCATTTGAACACCTCTAATATTTTCAATTTCTGATCTTGTTATTGGTTGTTGGTAAGCAATTATAGATAATGTTTCTAATGCTGCTCTTGATAATTTTCTTTTCTGTGTTTTAAAAATTGTTAATTCATCACTGAGATCTTCAGCAGTTCTAAAAGACCATTTGTTGCCAGTTTTGATTAAATTAATACCTCTATTTTTATAAAAATCTTTAATTTCTAGTAATAGCTTACTTATATTATTTTTATCTTTAATTTTTTCTTTTAAATCATTTTCATCAAGTGGCTCTCCTGATGCAAATAATATTGCTTCTAAAATTTTAATATCTTTATTATCCATTTTGATTAAATTTTAAATAAATATTCCCAAAACTTTCATCTTGTTTTAAATCAATAAAGCCATTTTTTGATAATTCTAAAGAAGCAACAAAATTAGATGAGATAATGGATTTATTAATTGTTTTATTAGCTTTAATTAAATTTGGAATTACATTTAAAAAATTAGTCCATTCTGTAATATTTCCAAAAATACCTTTTAATCTTTTAACTGCTTGATCAACTGAATAAAGTTCTGAATACTCAATAGTTAATTGTTTTACCTGTTCATTCGATTTAAGTATTTGACTATATGATTTTAGTAAGTCATATAAATTAGAAGTATAATTAATATTATATTTAACTTTGAGACCTTCAGATGACCCCCCATAAAATACATCTCTATTAACAAGAGGTCTTGAATATATGATTTTAGAAATATTTTGAAAAGCCTCTAGTCTCTGTAATTGATATTTTAAAGCCTCTTCTAATTCATCAGCTGTATATTCATCTGTTGTTTCTTCTTTTGGCAATAATAATCTTGATTTCAAATACGTTAGCCATGCTGCCATCACTAAATAATCTGCAGCTATTTCAATATGAATATTTCTATATTGATTAATAAAATTAATATATTGATCAGCTAACTCGGATATAGATATATCAGATAAATCAACCTTCTGTGATCTAGCCAAAACCAACAAAAGGTCTATAGGACCCTCAAAATTGTCTAATAATAGGTTAAATTGACCTTCTTTTATTTCTGTATCTGGAACATTTAACACAACTTTTTATATAAAATTATTGAGATTCTCTCAATATTATTAATTTTGTAAATTAAGTATTATGCAAGTCTTAACAATTGTTAATAAATCACAAGCTTCAGAAGCGTTATTCTTAGAGATGTAATTTTTATAGGTAATAAAATATTGTGTACCTATTTCAGTTTTTTTATAAAAAACAAAAATATCTTCATGATCTATAATTTCTTTTTTATTTTCTAATAAATTGTACAAATATTTATTAATATTTTCAAAATTATCATTGCTATATAATTGAATTGTAAAATCAAGTTCGTCTATATTTTTAAAATCAAAATCTTTAATTTCATTATCTATGTTATTTAAACTTTTCTTGTCTAAATAATCAACAACCTCACCTTCTTTATTAGTAGGAATAACAAAATATTTATCAGTAAATTTAGGAATGACAAAATACTCCCTATTATTAAAATAATAAAATGAGATAAGATAAAGAATAATAATAAATAGCAATAATAATAAAGAATATTTTAAAATGTGATTATTTTTTCTTTTAAAAATAATTCTTTTAATCATTACATTGTTTCAGGTGCGCTTATGTCAATAATTGAAAATATATCTTTTAAAACAACTCTAAATGACTCCAACCAAAATATTTTTGAAATTGTCTTTTCTATATTTTTTTCATCTATAAAACGAAGTGATTCATTATCTTTACCTTTATTCCAAATTGAATGGAAATCAGAGGATATTTCTTCTAAGTAATTGATTAGTCTATGTGGTTCATTATAATATGATGATTGATATAACAAATAAGGATAACAAATTAACTTTTTGATTAATTTTACCTCCTCATCTGATAGATTTTGTATTTCAGTAAAATTATAATCTTTTTTATTTTTTATACCTAATTCATTTGCTTTATTAATTACTGATGAAGCTCTAGCGTGTGCGTATTGACAATAAAAAACTTTGTTATCTTTATTTTTTTCAACAACAGAATCTAAATCAAAGTCAATTGCTGTCTCATTTTTAGTAGAAATCATGTAGTACCTTATAGGATCTTTTCCAACCTTAGAATGAACATTAGCTAATGTCACAAAATTTCCAGATCTTTTTGACATTTTAATTTTTTGTTTATTTTGAATTAAACTTACAATCTGACAAGTTAAAATGTTTAAATAAGTTTCATCATCTTTAATAGCTTTAATTAACGAATTCATTCTTGGAATATAGCCAATATGATCAGACCCCCAAATATTTACTAATCTGTCAAAATTTCTTTTACATTTATCTAAATGATATGCTGCATCATTTGCAAAATAGGTCCATTCACCATTTGATTTTTTTAATGCTCGATCTTCATTGTCTAGTAATTTAGAGGATCTAAATAATAGTTGCTCTCTTGGCTCCCAATCAGAATCATCACCCTTTGGTTTCTCTAAAATACCTTGATATAATAATTTTTTTTCATCCAAGATTAAAAAAAGCTCGTCAATAATTTTACTTTTTTCTATTTCAGTTTCATGAGTAAATTTATCAAATCTTATGTTTATTAATTCTAAATCTGATTTTATGCTTAAAAGTATATTTTTTAATGCGAAATTTTTAAAATATTTAATAGTTTCTTCTTGCTGAAAGTTTAACCACTTATCACCATCTTCATTTTTAATTTTTTTGGCAATATCTATTAAGTATTCACCAGGATACTCATCTTCTTCTAAATCAATTTTTTTATCAAATAATTGTAAATATCGTTTCAAAAGAGAGTTTGATAATTTATCAATTTGAGAACCTGCATCATTAACGTAATACTCTCTAGTAACATCAAAACCTGTTTTAGTATAAAGAGAGCTTAATACATCTCCAAATACAGCACCTCTTATATGAGCTATATGCAATGGTCCAGTTGGATTAGCTGAAACAAATTCGACATTTATTTTTCTATTTGCACCATAATTAACATGATTTAAAAAATTTTTACTATAAATTTCTTTTAAACTTCTTAATACAAATTCATCTTTTAAAAAAAAATTTATAAAACCATTTTTTGAAACCTCAAAATGATCGATAAATTCGATTGATTTAATTCTATCATTTAGTTCATTTTCAATATTAAAATTTTCATTAATAATTTTTCTTCTAACAATTAAATAAAAGTTCGTTGCCAAATCACCTTGTTTATTATTTGAAGAGAAATCGATGCTAATCTGTTTTTTATTGATTGGAGATATAAATTTGTTACTCTCTAAAAAATCTGTAAAATCAAATAAAAAATCTGAAAGGTCTTTTATAAAATTATTCACTAATCTCCTTATATAAATTAAGAGCAAATCTATCTGTCATTCCTGAAATATAATCACAAATTAATCTTTCAATTTCGATATTTTGATCCCTCCAATCTATAGGTAGTTTATTATTATTTTTTACGAAATAAGTAAACAAAGTAGATATAACCTTTTTTGAATACTGTCTCTTATCTGATAAATGACTGTGATTATAAACTTTATCAAATAAGAATTTTTTAATTATGTTACAATTTTTCTTCATTTCATTTGAAAATGAAACAACGAAATTATTTTTTTTACGTATATCATCAATAGAATTGATATTATTATTAATTAAATTTTTTTTTGTAGTTTCATATATATCATTTATCATATTAGATATGGAGTTTCTTAATACTTGATACACTAGAAGTTTATTAGGAATATCTTTGTAGTGATCCTTTAAATTAATTATGATTTTTTCAAAAAAACTTAACTCTGCAATATCATCTAATGATATTAAATTTGCTCTAATAGCATCCTCTACATCGTGATTATTATAAGCAATATCATCAGATATGCTTGCTATCTGTGATTCTAAATAAGGTTGATCAGTTAAATTTAGATTATGTAATTTTGAATAATTGTCTAAGTGATAAGGTAAATGACCACTCAAAACTCCATTATGTTTTATTATTCCCTCTAAGCTCTCCCAAGTTAGATTTAATCCATCAAAATCAGGATGTCGTTTTTCTATAAATGTTAAAACTCTCAAGGTTTGATCATTATGATTAAAACCTCCAAACTTTTTCATTGAATTATCAAGTGCATCTTCGCCAATGTGACCAAAAGGAGGATGGCCTAAATCATGTGCGAGAGCAACTGTTTCACCTAGATCTTCATCTAAATCAAGTAATCTACAAATTGATCTAGATATTTGGGCAACTTCCAAAGAATGAGTTAGTCTAGTCCTAAAATAATCACTCTCACTTTCAATAAAAACTTGGGTTTTGTGTTTTAATTTTCTAAAAGAATTAGAGTGAATAACTCTAGCTCTATCTCTTTCAAATGGATTTCTCAAGTCATCATCTAGTTCATTATACAATCTTCCATTTGAATTATCTGGATTAGAAGCTAAATGTTTGAACATAAGAAAATTTATATTATAATTGTAAAAAAATAACTAATAACAATATTTAGATAAATGAACAATATAATTGAAGTTACAGAAAGTGCTCAGAATCATATCAATAAGATACTTCTATCTGAAAAATCAAACTATTTCAGAATTACCGTATTAGGTGGTGGTTGTGCTGGATTTCAATATAAATTTGATTTTTCTGATAAACCAAATGAAGATGATTTAATCTTTAATTATAAAAATGCTGATGTAGTAATAGATAAAACTTCAATTGAATTAATTAAAGGATCGAAAATTGATTATGTTAATGAATTGATTGGATCATCCTTTAAAATTTCTAATCCACTAGCATCTTCATCATGTGGGTGCGGTACTTCTTTTTCAATATAAATGAAAATTACTACCTGGAATGTAAATTCAGTTAATGCAAGAATAGAACATTTAATAAAATTTATAAAAAAAGATCAATCAGATTTATATTTAATTCAAGAATTAAAATGTACAAATGAAAGTTTTCCTAAAGAGGAATTAGAAAATATTAATTATAAATGTTATGTGAATGGGCAAAAAGCTTGGAATGGAGTAGCCATACTCAGCAAAGAAAATATTGAAATTTCAAATTTAAATATTCCTGATTACAAAGATGCAAATTCCAGATTTATTGAAACAGAAATATCCTTAAAAAATATAAAAAATAAAATTAAATTAATAAATATTTATCTTCCAAATGGAAATCCAATTGAAACTGAAAAATTTGATTATAAAATTGATTGGATGATAAATTTTAATAAATATATCAAAGAATTAATTGATAATAATCAACCAATTATTATAGGCGGAGATTTTAATGTAATACCTAATGATGAAGATGTGTATTCACCAGAAAATTTTAAAAATGATGCTTGTGCCCATCCATTAACAAGAGAAAAATTTAGAAATCTTTTGAATTTAGGTTTTGTTGATACAGTTAAATACTTTGTTGATGGAAATACAAACTGGACCTTTTGGGGTTATAGAGGTGGAAATTGGCAAAAAGGTAATGGGCTTCGAATTGATCATTTTCTTACTACTCCAGAGGTAACTGATTTAATTAAATCAGTTAATGTTAATCGTGAACCAAGAGGTTGGGAAAAAGCTTCTGATCACACTCCAGTTACGATTGAATTAGTTAATTAATATTAAATATCAGCGTATGTATGCGTTTCGTCTTTTGCGCCCGGTTGAGTAACAGCACCTTCGTAAGCTGGGCCAACAGTTTGGGAATATTTCCATATGGATCCAGAATTATGATTAGTTTTTCTTGGTTTCCAATCATTTTTTCTCTTTTCTATTTCTTGATCTGAAAGCATAACGTTGATTTCACCTTTAACAGCATCAATAATAATCTCATCACCATCTTTAAGTAAACCTATCATACCTCCTACAGCTGCTTCCGGTCCTACATGACCAATGCAAAATCCTCTTGTGCCCCCTGAAAACCGTCCGTCTGTAATTAAAGCAACAGTTTCACCTAACCCTTGCCCATATATTGCACCTGTTGTTGAAAGCATTTCACGCATACCTGGTCCTCCTTTAGGACCTTCATATCTAATTATTACCGCATCTCCTGCTTTAATTTCATTTTTTAAAACTGCGGTTAAAGCATCTTCTTCTGAGTCAAAACATTTAGCTTTTCCTTTAAAAGTTAAATTTTTTAAACCTGCTATTTTTGATATACATCCATCTGGTGCAAGATTACCCCACAACCCTACGACTGAACTATTTTCACTAATTGGATTATTACATTTATAAACAACATCTTGATTTGTAGGAAATATTACTTCTTTATGGTTTTCAGCTATTGTTTTTCCTGTAACAGTTATACAGTCTCCATTTATATAACCACCATCTAATAAAGATTTTATAACAACTGGTACACCTCCTACATCATATAAATCTTTAGCAACGTACTTTCCACCAGGTTGCATATCTCCGATATAAGGAGTCGAATTATAAATTTCTACAACATCCCTTAATGTAAATTTTAAACCCGCTTCATTAGCTATTGCAGGAAGATGGAGTGCTGCATTAGTAGAGCCTCCAGTAGCTGCAACTACTCTTGCAGCGTTTACTAATGAATCAATAGTTACTATATCCCTTGGTCTTATATTCTTTTCTAATAAATTCATTATTGCTTTACCACTCTTTTCACCATAAGCTTTTCTTTCTTCAGTATTTACTGCTGGAGGCATAGCTGAATTAGTTAGAGCTAAACCAACTGCTTCTGAAATACATGCCATCGTATTTGCTGTAAACTGACCTCCACACGATCCAGCAGATGGGCAAGCAACTTGTTCAATATCTTTTAAATCTTGATCTGAGATAGTTCCTGCAGCATGTTTTCCAACTGCTTCAAAAACATCAATAACGGTAACATCTTTACCCTTGTATTTTCCTGGTAAGATTGAACCCCCATAAATGAATACGGATGGTACATTTAATCTAACCATAGCCATCATTAAACCTGGCAAAGATTTATCACAGCCAGCAAGTCCAACTATTGCATCATAACAGTGACCTCTCACAGATAATTCAATGGAATCTGCGATAACTTCTCTGCTGATAAGAGAGGATTTCATTGCCTCATGACCCATGGCAATTCCATCTGTTACTGTTATAGTTGTAAATTCTCTTGGCGTTCCTCCAGCATCTTTGACACCTGTCTTCACATGTTGCGCTTGATCCTGAAGAGTAATGTTGCAGGGAGCTGATTCATTCCAGGTGCTAACAACACCAACAAATGGTTGATAAATTTCATGTTCTTTCAAACCCATAGCATAATAATAAGATCTATGAGGCGCACTTTTAGGCCCTACACTAACATATCTACTAGGTAGATTTGATTTTCTATTTGAACCTTTATCTTCCATTCTATTTGATAGTATTTATTATTTGATCAATTTTTTCAATAGAAGATTTATAAATATTTGCCTCATTTTTAAATTTATTAATAATTTCTTCTGAAGCTTTATTCATAAAGTTATCATTTTTTAATTTGTCATTAACTTTATTAAATTTTTCTTGCTCAACTTGCTTTTTCTTATTTAATTTTTTTAATTCTGCATCTGAGTCAATAATACCATCTAAAGGGATTAAAACTGATAATGATGTTAACACAATTAAAGCTGAATTCTTATTAGGTTGAATTTTATCAAAAGTAATATCTTTGGTTTTTAAAAAATTACTTATTTCATTTTTATACGCAATTAGAAAACTATTAAGTTCTTCATTTTTTGCTTCTATGGAGATATTAATTAATTGTTTATAGGGTATATTTAGTTCTGATCTCAAATTTCTTATAGATGTTATGAATTCAATAAATATTTCGAAGTTTTTTTTAGAATTATTAAAAGAATTATTTGTTGAATAATTTTGAAAAACTTGGTTCATTAAATATGATTTATCGTCAACTAAAGATCTCCATAATTTTTCACTTATATATGGCATAATAGGATGTATTATCTTTAAAACTTGAATAAATGTCCATCCAGAAACTTTTTTAATTTCATCAGCAAATTTTTCATTTTCAAAATTTTGTTTAATAATTTCAATGTACCAATCACAATAAATATGCCAAACGAAATGATAAATTTTATTAGCTATTTCATGAAACAAATACTTTTTAGTTAATTGATCAAGTTGAGTGTTCAAATCATTCAATTCTTTAATTATCCATTTGTTTGCATCAAAAATAATTGAATCAATTGAAATATCATCTATAAAAATTGAATTATTCAATTGTAAAAATTTTCCAGCATTCCAAATTTTATTCGTGAATGATTTATATCCTTTAACTCTAGCTTCAGATAATTTTACATCTCGTCCAGGATTTAATAGTGCTGTTAGTGTAAATCTTAATGTATCTGCGCCATATTTATCTAATAACTCTAAAGGATCAATTATGTTCCCTTTTGATTTAGACATTTTTTGTCCTTTTTCATCACGTATTAAAGGATGAATATAAATATCTTTAAATGGAGTTTCCTTCATAAAATAAGAACCCATCATCATCATCCGCGCGACCCAAAAAAATATGATATCAAAACCAGTAACCAAAACGTTACTAGGATAAAATTTATCTAATTCATACGTTTTATTTGGCCAATCTAATGTAGAGAATGTCCATAAAGCAGAAGAAAACCAAGTATCTAGAACATCTTCATCTTGTCTAAGCTCAACATCCTTTCCATAAAATTCTTTTGCTTGATTTTGCGCCCCTTCTAGAGTTTCACTAACAAAATATTTATTATCAGGACCATACCATGCAGGAATTTGATGTCCCCACCATAACTGCCTTGAAATACACCACGGTTGAATATTTTCCATCCAATTATAAAATGTATTTTCCCATTGTTTAGGAATAAATTTAGACTTATTATCTTTAACTGCAGATATTGGATCCACTGATAATTTTTTTGCATCACAAAACCATTGGTCTGTTAGCCATGGTTCAATAACGACGCCTGATCTATCGCCATATGGTATGACCATTTGCTGTTTTTCTTCTTTAATTAATAAATTCATTTCATCTAATTTTTTTAAAATTAGTTTTCTTGCTTCAAATCGATCTAAATTTTGAAATTCTTCAGGAACATTTGAGTTAAGTTTAGCATTTTCATCAAAAATATTAATAAATTCTAAATCATGTCTTTTTCCTACCTCAAAATCATTAAAGTCATGTGCAGGAGTAATTTTCACAGCCCCAGAACCTTTTTCAGGATCTGCATATTCATCAGCAATGATTGGTATTTTTTTATTTGAAATTGGTAAGTTACAAAATTTACCAATTAAATTTTTATATTTTTCATCATCTGGATGAACGGCAACTGCAGTATCTCCTAACATCGTCTCAGGTCGTGTTGTTGCAACTATAATATGATTATTTTCATCTATAGGATATTTAATATGCCATAAACTTCCTTCAGTATCTCTTTGCTCTACTTCTAGATCAGAAATAGCCGTTAAAAGTTTTGGGTCCCAATTCACCAATCTCTTATCTTTATAAATAATTCCATCATTAAATAAATTAACAAAAACTTTCTTAACTGCATTAGAAAGACCCTCATCCATAGTAAATCTCTCTCTTGACCAATCCGCAGAAGCACCAAGTCTTCTTAATTGATTACTTATCTGACCACCTGACTCTTTTTTCCATTCCCATACTTTTTCAATAAACTTTTCTCTACCTAGAGATCGTCGATCTAGGTTTGACTCACTTAATTTTCTTTCAACAACCATCTGAGTAGCTATTCCTGCATGATCTGTCCCTGCTTGCCACAATACTTCCATACCCTTCATTCTATGGTATCTGATTAATATATCTTGAATTGTGAAGGTTAAAGCATGACCCATATGTAAGCTACCTGTAACATTTGGTGGAGGCATCATTATAGAATAAGGCTCACCTCCTTTTTGTGGTTTAAAACAATTTGATTGCTCCCATTGTGAATAAAGATTTTTTTCATCTTTTAAAAAATCAAAAAATTTATCAAGCTGCATCGTAACTATTTTGAATCGAAATAATTTTTTAGTAATTTTGGGATTTTCTCATCAAGTATTTTTTCAATTTTATTTTCTACAAGATAGGAGAGTTTTTGATCTATAATATCATTAATTTCACTATTTATCTCTTGATCTTTTTGAAGTAATTTTATTGTACCATCACTGTTAACCTTTTGATTAAGTATTAAAATATTAGATGTAGAATGTTTATTTGAATTGTTTTTTTCATCTTCAAGCGCTCTTCGTATGACTTCTAGAGATTCATTGATAGAATTTTTTGTATTCATATAGGTATTATAAATGTTTAATTAAATTAATAAAACTCTAATTATAGCTAGGAAGATACTCTTCAAATAATTTAATCAGTGAACCATCTAAAGCTAGTAAATTAAAATAATTAATCAGATAGTTTTTATTTGCATTAAAATATTCAACATTTACGTTTAAAAGATTAGTTTCTGCTTCTATTAGATCAGTGATAGATTTTGTCCCAAGGTTGTATTCCTCTTGAGTACTTTCTAGAAGAGTATTTGCATACTCTATAGTTAATAGCGATGTATTTAAATTTGATTTACTAACTAAATAGTTTTTATAATAGTTTGATACCTCAATATTTAAACTTTCTTTAAGATCCTCTAACTCAATTTCAGTTTGTAAAATTTGAGAATTTATTTTTCTAATGTCTGATTTGTCAATATTTTGCTGAAATATAGGAATTGTTAAAGTTAAACCTAATGTTGCATTGATATTTTCACTTCCTGCATCTATTCGTGAACCATCCGAATACTCAGTAGAAGCCGTTATATCTAAGTTAGGTCTATTAGAACTTTTTTCTTTTGAGAGATCAAGTTCTTTAATTTTAATATTATTTTGAGCAATTAAAATATTAAAATTATTCTTAAAAACTTCAGAAAGTATGTTATCAAAATTCAAATCATCTTCTATATTTACATAATCTTCTAAATTAATAGCTTCTTTACCAACAATTGATTTAAATGTTTTTAAACTGACTTTGTAGTTTTGTTCGGCTGAAAAAAGATTTGTTTCAGCAATTGAAAAAGCACTCTCAGCATTTTTCAATTCAGTTATGGTTGCTGATCCCAATTCATATTTTAATTTTACTTCTTCTAAAAATCTTGAAACAGAATCAAAATTTTTTTTGGAAGCCTCTAATGATTTTTCATAATTTATTACTGTTAAATAACCTTCTACAGCTGTTAGCGATAAATCTTGAACTGTTTTATAAAAGTTTATAACTGCATTTTCGTAAATAATTTTTGATCTTTCTATTTCTAAACTTTTTTCACCACCATCGTACAAATTTTGAGTAATACTAATTTTATATTTATCTGTAAAAGTCTCTGGTGTTGTTGATACACCAGCTGCTGATGTTGTATCGCTATTACTATATGTACCAGAAATTGTGCCAGTAACTGTTGGAAGTTTTTTGCCTATAGCTACCTCAATAGTTTCTTTGCTTTCATTCAGTTTTTCAAAAGCAATTTTTACTTTCAAATTATTTGCAATCGTACTTTTTACAGAATCATCAATCGATAGAGCAAATATAGATTTAGAATAAATAAGTAATAACAATAATATAAATAATCTCATTTAAAATTTAAAATCCTCCTGTTGGTCTTGAATTTGATAACTACTCATTACATCAAATAAATACTCAGATGAATACAAATCTTCATTTCTTATAATTTTATAAGCTTTACCCAAATTATCATATATTTTTTTAATATATATTAACCTTCCGCCATTCATTGCTAGTTGATTTTTTAACTTATCAGTTATTTTAAATATAGGTCCATCAATAATGATTAAGCTAAATGGAGCTTTATCAGATAATCCATCTAATAAATTATGATTAAATAAACTAATATTAGTATTATCAGTATTGTTGATATTACGTTCTAATAATTTAAATAGTTCTCTATTTTCTTCTACAACATGAAGTTCTTTACATAGTGAGCTAATTAGAGCAGAAAAATAGCCCGTTAAGCCGCCTATATGTAATACCTTATCATTAGGTAAAATTTTCGAATATTTTATAATTTGAGCTAGGTGTAAATTTTTAAGATATCCTCTTTTCTCAGTTATATCTAAATTATTATCTAGGTAACAATTCTTACCTAAGCTGACATCCAAATAATTTTCTTTAGGAGTATTTTCAAATATTTGTAATATATTTTCTTCATTAATTTTGTTTGGTCTTAATTGATTAACAACCATATTTTTTCTTGCAATTTCAAATGTTTCACTCATTTCTTAAGGATGCTTTATATAAACCTATTATATAATCAATTATTTAAATTATATTATTAATCTTTAGAATTTTTTTTCATTAATTGACTAGAAATAATATAGTGATAATTGTCATTTTTTTTAGGCTCGGTGGCAGAGTGGTGATGTAGGGGCCTGCAAAGCCTTGCACAGCGGTTCGATTCCGCTCCGAGCCTCCAAATTTTTCTTGTTTTTTAATTTTTTTTTATTATCAACAAAATTGTGTTCCTCGGTAGCTCAGTGGTAGAGCAATCGGCTGTTAACCGATCGGTCGCTGGTTCGAGCCCGGCCCGGGGAGCCATTTTTTCTAAGCCTTAACTTCCACCAATTCTTCAAAACGTGTTGTGTAACATGGGGATACGTTTTCTCTTTTCATCTTCCATATTTTTTCTATACCTTCAGAGGCTATCTTTAACGTTGAACTTCCATATCTAGAATTAATATTATCAATAGTATTCATTATTCTATCTGATGTATCACGATCATAATCAAGCAATCCTCTAGTTATATTGTGCCTGCTAAGACCACATAATATAATTCCAGCTTTTTTATAACGAAATCCTGGTCGATATATTTTTCTAATTCCTTCAAGAGCTCTTTTAACAATTTTTATGCTATTATTTGTTGGAAAAGGTAAATGTAGTTTTATTGAATTTGAATATTGTTTCTCTCTTCTATTAAAATGATTTGTCAAAACAAAAATACTCATCGACTCAGCGACTAACCCCTCTTCCCTTATCTTCTCTGATACTCTTGATCCATAAGTTGATATTGATTCCTCCAAATCAAATAATTTTTCTATTGGCTGACTAAATGATCTTGAAACACAACAACTTTGTTTATCACTTGGAACCAAATCAAGTTCTAAACATGATACACTATTTAATTCTAGGTATGTCTTCTCTCCCACTACACCCATATTTTTTCTTATCCATCCTCTGTCCATTTGTGAAAATTGATAAGCATTATGAATATTATATTTTTTCAGGAAAAGAGATAATCTTCTTCCAATGCCCCATACTTCTTCAATAGATGTTAATTCTAATGCTTTTTTTATTTCTATTTTATTTTTTAGTATGCAAACACCTTTATAGTCTGGTTGTTTTTTTGCTAAATGATTAGCTATTTTTGATAGTGTTTTTGTTGGGCCCACTCCAATACTAACTGGAATACCAACCCACCTCTTAATTGTTTGTCTAATATGTCTGCAATAAGTGTTTAGCTCATAGTTCTCAAAACCATTTAAACTAAGAAATGCTTCATCTATAGAGTAGATTTCTACCTCTGAAGAGAAACTTGATAAAGTCTCCATTACTCTCTGAGAAATATCACCATACAAAGAATAATTAGATGAAAAAACTTTAACATCATTTTTATCAATAATATTTTTTGCTTTAAAATAAGGTTCACCCATTTTTATCCCTAATTTTTTTGCTTCTTTTGATCGTGCAATAATACAACCATCATTATTGGAAAGTACGACAATTGGTTTTCCTATAAGTTTTGGATTAAATATTCTTTCACATGACGCATAAAAATTATTGCAATCTATCAATGCTATAGATTGATTTACTGAGTTATGATTTCTATTAAGTAGTTTTGTGTATGACATATGTCACTACCCCCCATATAAAACACTCCATTTCTTCTTTAACTTGAATACTAGGATACTCACTATTGGCAGAAATTAAAAATAGTGACTGATCTTTCTTTTTAAGTTTTTTAACTGTTAGGTCACCAAAGATGGAGGCTATAACAATATTGTCGTTACGAGGTGTAATACTTCTATCAACAATAAGTAAATCGCCTGATAATATGCCTGCATTGGTCATAGAAGGGCCATTAGCTTTAACGATATAGGTTGCTGTTGGACGTTGAACCAAATATTCATTAAGATCAAGTTTGTTTTCCATATAATCAGTAGCTGGAGATGGAAAACCTGCAGATACTGTATCAAGAAAATAAGGTGTTATTTGATCTCCTTTGGATTCAGCTTTAAATATTAAGTTTTCTATTTTTTTAGACATAATATTAGAAAAAATATTTAAATAATTGATAAATAATAATTATATTATTTATAAAATTATTTGTTCTACTTTTGTTCTAATTTATTCAGAATGAGAAAAAAGTCAATATAATATTTTTAAAATACTGTTAAAAAACGCTATGACAAAATTATTCGAAGATGATGCATACCTTAAAGAATTTAAAGCAAAAATTATAGGTATTGTGAAAGAAGAAAACCGTATCGAGTTAGATAAGACAGCATTTTACGCAAAAAGTGGTGGTCAACCTGGGGACACAGGTGCAATAGAAGCTGAAAGTATAAAAATACAAGTTTTAGATACTATTAAAGAAAATAATAAAATAATAAATATTGTAGATGATCTCAAAGATCTTGAAGAGAATGTTGATATAATTGGAAAAATAAATTGGGATTTACGATACAAGCATATGAGAATGCATACTGCGCTACACTTATTATGCTCTATAGTCCCTTTAGGAGTAACTGGTGGTCAAATTGGTTATGAAAAAAGTCGATTAGATTTTAATGATCCAGATAAACAAATAAATAAAGAAGAATTGGAAGAAAAAATAAATTTGTTAGTTGAAGATAATCATACCGTTACTAGTGAAGTAATTGAAAGTAGTATATTAGAAGAAAAACCTGAACTAGTCAGAACTATGTCAGTAAAACCTCCTCAAGTAGATGGAAAAATAAGATTAATTAGAATTGGTGATATTGATTTACAGCCTTGTGGTGGCACACATGTGAAATCAACTAATGAGATAGGTAAAATTCAAATTGGTAAAATAGAAAACAAAGGTAAAATGAATAGAAGGGTTAATCTATTGTTATCTTCTTAAATTACTGATGAAGAATTTGACTTAAAAATAACTTTGTACGATCACTCTCTGGATTATTAAAAAACTTATCAGGGCTAGCTTCCTCAACAATTTTTCCTTCATCCATAAACACCATTCTATCAGCAACTGTTTTAGCAAAACCCATTTCGTGTGTAACAACTATCATAGTCATTCCCCCTTCAGCTAAATCAACCATTACATCTAAAACTTCTTTGATCATTTCAGGATCTAGAGCTGAAGTTGGCTCATCAAAAAGCATAATGTTAGGGTTCATTGCAAGGGATCTTGCAATAGCCACTCTTTGTTGCTGGCCTCCAGATAGTTGACCGGGATATTTATTTGCTTGCTCTGGGATCTTAACAATCTCTAATTGTTTCATTGCGAGCTCTTCTGCTTCAGCCTTAGGCATTTTTTTTACCCAGATTGGAGCTAATGTTATGTTTTCTTTTACAGATAAATGAGGAAACAAGTTAAACTGTTGAAATACCATACCTACTTCTTTTCTAACACTGTCGATATTTTTTAGATTACCTGTAAGTTCAATTCCATCTACGACAATTTTTCCTTCTTGATGTTCTTCTAATCTATTAATACATCTTATCATTGTTGATTTACCTGATCCTGAAGGACCACAGACAACTATTCTTTCTTTCTTTTTTACCTCTAAATTCACATCTTTTAGAACTTGGAAATCACCAAACCATTTATTAACATTTTGTAATGAAATTATTGAATTTTCTGACATAATTAATCTGCTCCCATATTAATACCTGTTTTTAGTTTCTTTTCCAAATACAAACTATATCTTGACATTGAAAAAGTGAAAATAAAAAAAACTAATGCAACAAAGACGTAAACTTCATTGGATAAACCCATCCAAGTAGCATCAGCTAATGCCCCTCTTCCTATTCCAAGTAAATCAAGTAAACCAATAATAATTACTAGAGTTGTATCTTTAAACAATCCAATAGAAGTATTTACAATAGATGGTATTGAAATTCTAATAGCTTGGGGAAGTATAATTTTTCTATTCATTTGCCAATAACTCAATCCAACTGATTGAGCAGCTTCATATTGCCCCCTTGGAATTGCTTGTAAGCCTCCACGAATAACTTCAGCCATATAAGCAGCTTGAAATAATGTTACAGCAACAAGTACTCTCACCAATCCATCTAAATTTAAACCTTCCGGTAAAAACAAAGGAAGCATTACCATACCAAAAAAAAGAAGTGTAATTAATGGAACACCTCTTATAAATTCTATAAACAAAGTACAAAACATACTTATTACAGGTAACTGAGATCTTCTACCGAGTGCGAGTAAAATTCCTAATGGGAAAGCTATAGCAATCCCGAATACACCAAGGACAAGAGTTACTAATAAACCTCCCCATTTATTAGTAGGAATAATTTGAAATCCAAATCCTCCATAAAGCAATATAAAGGCTACTATTGGAAAGGCGATAGTAAATTTAATTAAGTGTTTTCTTCCAGGGATTTTTTCTATCAACAAAGGAAGTAGAGCAACTACAAGAAGGAAATATGTTAAGTTAACTCTCCAAACTTGTTCTGATGGATAAAATCCATACATAAATTGATAAAAACGTACAATAATAATTGCCCAACATGCCCCATGATCACCTTCAGGATCAGCTACTCTAGAACAAAACGTTCTATCAACGATTAATTCTCCTTTATAATTTGTCCAAAAATCTGCACTAAATACAGACCAATCTAAAAACCAAGGTATTAATTGATATAGAAAATATATGACAAGAAGTGTAATAAATGAATTTATCCAATTTGAAAATAAATGTTGTCTACACCAGCCAAGAATACCAGTTGTTGCAACAGGTGGTTTCCTTGTTTCAAAATTTGAATTATTTTCCATTATTTTTCCTTAAATTGAATGCTTCTGTTATAAATGTTCATAAAAAAAGAAATAGTTAAACTTATTAGTAAATAAGTTGCCATAGTTATAGCCATACATTCAATAGCTTGACCCGTTTGGTTTAAACTAATACCGCCAAAGCCGTGTACAAGATCTGCATAGCCAACAGCAATTCCTAAAGAAGAATTTTTTGTTAAATTTAGATACTGACTTGTTAAAGGGGGTACTATTACTCTTAATGCTTGAGGAATAATAATTAATCTCATAATCCAATTTTTTTTCAATCCTAATGCCCCTGAAGCTTCTCTTTGTCCTTTGGTAACAGATAAAATTCCAGACCTTACTGTTTCAGAAATAAAAGCTGCAGTGTAAATTGATAAGGCGAGAAACATTGCTATAAATTCAGGTCTAATAACTGCGCCTCCTTTAAAATTAAAACCTTTTAAAACTGGATATTCTAAAGTTATAGGAGATCCCATGATAAAAAATACAACTAAAGGTAAAAAAACTATTATACTTAAGTTAGTTGTAAAAGTTGGAAACTGTTGACCAGTAGTATCTTGTCTTTTTTTAGCCCATCTAGCTATAAAAAAACTTATAATAAAGCCTAAGACAAGACTAAGAATAACAATGTTTGAACCGTCAAGAAATATAGGTTTTGGTCCAAATAATCCTCTGTTTGAAATATAAAATGTTTCCCAAATTTGTGGGGCTTGTTTTATTCTTGGTAATTGAATTAAAATTGCATACCATAATATAATTTGAAGAAGCAATGGTGTATTTCTAGTAAACTCAACATAAATATAAGCAATTCTACTTAAGAGCCAATTAGAAGATAGCCTTATAATACCAACTATAAAACCTAGAATTGTTGCAGCTATACACCCACAAAAAGAAACTAAAAGTGTATTTAAAACTCCAACAAAATAAACTTTTAAATGAGTATCAGTTGACTTAAAATCAAGAAAGGGAGAAAAACTAATATCGAACCCAGCCGGGTTATTTAAAAAACCAAATCCAGTTGCAATATTTCTCTTTTCAAGATTGTAAGCAGTTGTATTAATTACAAAATATAAACCTAATGCAAAGAAACCGACAACAAGAGTTTGATATAAAATACCTCTAAATTTTTGATCTTGAAATAAATTATTTTGCATTTTTACTAAAAAAAATTGGGGGGATTTTCACCCCCCCAATTATTATATTAAAAACTAATTAGTTTCTATCTAAATGGTGGAGCGTATAAAATACCTCCATCAGTCCATAATGCGTTTAGATTTCTACCAATTCCAAGAGGTGTATCAGGTCCGATATTTCTATCAAAAGACTCTGAATAGTTACCAACTTGTTTAATGATATTATAAGCAAAATCATTACTTAATTCTAACATTTCGCCATAACCACCTTCAACACCGAGAAGTCTTAAAACTTCAGGTACGTTTGAACCTTTGCTGTCATCAACGTTTGAAGAAGATACTCCAAGTTCCTCGGCAATAATCATAGTATTAAGAGACCATCTCACAACGTCCCCCCATTGGTGATCACCGTGTCTTACAAGTGGTCCAAGAGGTTCTTTTGAAATGATATTTGGAAGAACAACCCATTTATCTGGATCATCAGCTTGTGCTCTTGTAGCAGAAAGACCTGATGCATCAGTAGTGTATACATCACATCTACCTGCAAATAAGTTTTCTCTTGCTTCATCATTTGTTTCGATTGGAAGTGCTTCATAACCAATACCATTAGCTCTGAAGAAATCCGCTAAGTTTAACTCAGTAGTTGTTCCTGTTTGAATACAAACTGTAGCACCATCAAGACCAGTTGCATCATCAACACCTAAAGCAGATGGAATCATGAAACCTTGTCCGTCATAGTAGTTTACACCAACAAACTCAAAACCAAGATTAACATCACGACTTAAAGTCCAAGTAGTATTTCTTGCAAGCATATCAATTTCACCAGACGCTAAAGTAGGGAAACGTGATTTACCAGTTGTAGTTGTAAACTCAACTTTGCTAGAGTCTCCAAAAATTGCTGCTGCAACTGCACGACATACGTCTACGTCAAAACCAGCCCAGTTTCCAGCATCATCAGGTGCTGCGAAACCAATAAGACCAGTTGTTACACCACATTTTAGAAAACCTCTATTTTTTACATCATCTAAAGTCCCAGCATTTGCAGAAAATGCAAAAGCTAAAACTGCGAAGATTGATAGTAGTTTTTTCATATTATTTTCTCCGTTTAAATAATTATTTAAATATCTTTTTTTCAAAGATTGCTTCCCTATACCAAATTTATAAGCTAATCCAAATGATACATTTTGTATTTTAATATTTTTCTACAATTAGTGTTTAAATATTAATAATATACTAGATATTGATATAGTGAAAATTAAAACAAAGCTTACTAAGATAGGAAGAAATCCACTTAAACAAAAAGGTTTTATCAATCCAGGTACATACAAAGGATCAACTATGATCTTTAATAGTTATCAGGATTATTTAAATGATATTAAAAATGCAGATGATAGAAGAACATTTTATGGAATTAATCAAAATCCTTTTCATAAACAATTAGAAGATAGTATCTCAGAATTATATCATTGTAATGATACTGTCTTGTCTCCTTCTGGACTTGCTTCAATAATAATTCCTTTTTTTGCTATATTAAAATCTGGAGATGAAGTTTTAATAAATGATAGTGTCTACAGCCCAACAAGAACTTTTTGTGAAAATATTCTTAAACAGTACAAAGTAAAAATAAAATATTTTCATCCAATAAATAAAATTAATAATTTTGAAAAGTTGATAAATAAAAAAACAAAACTTATTTATTTAGAATCTCCTGGAACTGCTACATTTGATATAATTGATATACCTTTCATAACAAAGATAGCAAAAAAAAATAATATACCAACTGTAATGGATAATACATGGGCATCACCATTATTTTGCAATCCAATTAAACTGGGAATAGACATTATAATCGATGCGGGGACTAAGTATATAAATGGTCACTCGGACGTATTAATCGGGTTTGTTTCATCAAATAAAAAATATGCTAGAAAAATTAGAACTGCTGCAAAAACTTTAGGAATATGTCCTGGATCAGATGAAGTATATTTGGCCATTAGGGGGTTGCCAACACTTGAGATTCGAATGAGAGAAATTGAGAATAACGCTTTATTGATGGCAAAATATTTATTAGATCATGATCTTGTATCTGATGTTTTTCATCCGGCATTACCGCATACAAAAAATCATAAAATATGGAAAAGAGATTTTTCTGGTAGCTCAGGTTTATTTTCATTTATGCTGAAAAAGAAATATTCAAACAATCAAATTGAAAAATTTTTTAATAAACTGAAAATATTTAAATTGGGATACAGCTGGGGTGGGTTTGATAGTCTCATTACCTTTCCTCCATTAGTTAAGAGAGAGTTTAAAAATAAAAATACTGGAACTTTGATTAGATTGTATTGTGGATTGGAAGATATTGATGATCAAATAATAGATATAAAAAAAGCATTAAAAATTTTTGATTAAATGGATTTATATTTTTATTTTTTTGCATCTTTAGGAGTTTTTGTATTTGGTTTATCTAAAGGTGGTGTTCCTGGACCTATCGCGATGCTAGCAGTGCCTGTTATGTCATTTGCAATGAGTCCTTTGCAAGCTGCAGGAATATTGTTGCCACTTTTAATAATAATGGATTTTTCGGCAATCTATTTGTATTGGAAAAAATGGATAAACAGTATTTTAAAAATTGTAATCCCAGCATCTATAATTGGTATTTTATTTGGAACTTTAACTTTTGAATTCACGAATGAAGATCAAATAAGAATAATGGTTGGTGCAATATCAATTATTTTTGTTCTAGTTTCATTTATTCAGAAAAATAATTATTTACTTAAACCAACAAAACTTAAGGGATACTTCTGGTCATCTGTTGCTGGATATACAAGTTTTTTAATTCATGCAGGAAATCCACCAATTAACTTTTATATGCTGCCTTTAAAGCTAGATAAAATTTCATTTATTGGAACAATGACCTTAGCATTTATGGTTATAAATCTTGTTAAATTAGTTCCATATTATTTTGTGGGATTATTAGCGCCTTCAAATCTTATGATTTCTGTCTATTTACTGCCACTAGCTTTTATTAGTGTTTTACTTGGGTACTTTTTACAAAAAAGAATTCCAGAAAAGTTATTTTTTAATATTATTTATGTTTTACTTTTTTTGAGTGGATGTAAGTTAATATACGATGGAACAATTTAATTTACATAAATACTTATATTTTTGTTTTATAATCAGCTCTTTTAGTTTTTCTAAAACCAAAAGGTCCAGGTATAAATAATGTCATTGTGTTTGTATTTGATTTTAAGTCAACTCTGTGCAGATGATCAGCAGACCTAAAACCAATGTATCCAGGGGGTCTCCAAAATTTTCCTTTTTTTGTTGTTTCCCAATAACCACCTTTTAAAATAATTGTTATATAAGGACAAAGATGATTATGAACTCCTTCACCATGATCATTATCTAACATTTTATGGATTAAGATATTAAATGGAAACCATTTTGGTCTTTTTCTAAATAACAAATAATATCTTTCCATCCATGGTTTGGCCTTATGAAATTCTGGATGTGAAGGACCTCTGTCTAATACAATTTTTTTTCTTCCTAATTTTTCAAGTATTTTTAAAATCATATTTTTAATTGAGGATATATCTCAGAAAATAAATTGGCTCCTTTTGAACAATTATCAATCCAATCATTATTTGAATTTTCATTTGCATAATCAGAAATATATTTAAAACATCTAAATTTAATCTTGTGTAATTTGCATACTTTAGCAAAAGAGTAAGCTTCCATATCAACAATATCACAATCTATTTCTACTGATGATTGAACAAAACTATCTCCTGAGGCGCATATATACCCCTCATTAGAATATGTAATTTTTGATATAGGGTCAAAAGGAGTTTCACCTAATTTAAAATTCATCAAACCTCTTGCATCCATATCTCTTTGAACAAACTTCGTGCATTCCACTAATCCTGATAAGGTTTGCTTTGTTGATCCAGCTGTTCCATAATTAATAATTTCATTAGGTTTAAATTTTGAAATTAATTCCATAATCTTGATTGTAGCATTTATCTTTCCCACACCTGAATAGTGGAAATCTTTAAGATTTGGAGTTTCTTCTTTAAGTGCTGCAATAAAAATTTGTCCCATTAATTTGGGCCAATTTGTTTTATAATTTTTTTTGTAACTTTTGTTAAATCTTTAATCGTAGGTTTTAGTAATTGCAATCTATCATAGGTTTTAGGATTATTTTTGAGATTTCTTCTTAAAGCTTCACCAAATGTCATTCTAATTTCAGTACCAATATTTAATTTTGCTACTTTTGTTTTTCTTGCTAATTTTTTTCTTTGCTCAACAGGAATGCCGCTACTACCATGAAGAACTAAAGGGATTTTTGTTTTTGCTTCAATTAAATTAATTTTGTTGAAATCAATACTCGCTTTTTTTGAAGTTTGTAAATGTGTATTACCAACGGAAATTGCCATTGCATCAATATTACTTTTGTTTGCAAAAGTTACTGCATCTTCAATATTAGTACCTTCTGAAATTTTACCATTATCATAACCTACAAAACCTATTTCTCCCTCAATAGAAATATTATATTTGTGAGCTCTTGAAGCAATTTTTTTACTAATTTTTATATTTTCTTTTAAAGTTAATTTAGAACCATCAAACATTACAGATGTAAAGCCACTATCAATCCCTTCATAACATTCATCTAGAGTGTATCCATGATCAACATGACAACAAATGTTCGTTTTTGTTTGACTCGCTAAGTATCTAAACATTTTTCCTAATATTGGAATTGGCGTGTGCGCTCTGCATGAAGGGCCAGCTTGTAATATAATTGGAATTCCAGTTTCATCAGCGGCTTGAGTAAAAGCTAAGGCGTCATCCCAGCCTAGTACAACTAAACCTGCTACTGCATAATTATCTTTATTTGCATCATTTAAAATTTTTTTTAAATTTACTGCTGTCATTTATTTGTATTTAGCAATCATATCCTTAATTCCTGGAATTGTTTCTACTTGATATGCGTGCTCAGGTTGAAAAAATTGGACAAGAGATCTTTGAGACAGTCCTCCAAGAATTGTAAAATAATACATCTCATATCCTGGTGCCACGACACATGGATGATAGCCTGTTCTAATCATAATGGTTGACCCATCAATTATATGTTCAGCTTTACCAACTTTATCATCAACTTGCTGAAACATCTGAAAACCAAATCCATTATTAGGTTTAAATCTGTAATTATATGTTTCATCATGCCTAGTTTCATCAGGTAGACGATCTGTATCATGTTTATGCGGTGGAAACCCCGACCAACCTCCCTGCCCTACAGTATAAAGTTCATTACAAAGTAATCTTCCAACTTTATCATGATGCTTAGCACCTAAAATATGTTTAATTTTTCTATGAGTTTTTGTATCATCAGAGCCGTACTGTACTAAATCAATTTCATTTGTTCTAACAGCAAATGGTTCAAGAGTTTTATCATACTTTGCGCCAGCAATAAAAATTTCTGAATTATCTACTAAAGATGTAAATTGAGCTTTTGTATTAGAGGGAACATAAACACCTTCTGGCTCTCCATCCCACACATCAACTGTTCTAGTGCCTAATGACTCAACTTTAATACCTTCAATTTCTACATTAATTGTTCCAGTAGCAGGTACTATGCATGTTTCATAACCAGGCGTTTGATATTCAAAAGACTGATCTTTATTTAATTTTACTATGTTAAAATAATTCAAAGGAACTCTACTGTCTTCAATATCTACAATTGGCTTGTTTTTATTATCAAATGGTGGAATATGCATATTATTCTCCTTCGTTAATTTTATTATATTTCATAAATTCTAAAATTTCATTTAAATTTGGCATTGCTGGCGCACAACCAACTTTTGTTACTACAATAGCTGCTGCGGCTGAACCTATTTCTATAGATTTTTCTAAATCATTAGTCTTTAAAATTGATCCAATTAATGATCCCATAAATGCATCACCTGCTCCAGTTGGTTTCAAGGGCTTAACGGAAAATATTCCCTTTTTAATTACTTTGTTCATTGCAAAAGTAATAGAGCCTTTTTCACCTTTTTTATAAATTATTAAGCTTACATTTTTAGCTAATTGTCTAGCATGATCAAAACCATTGTTGTAATCACCAGCTAATACTCCAAACTCATCATCATTTCCAATTACACCACTACATTTACTTGCTGCTAAATTATAAACTTCTTGTGCTTTTTTTGATGATTCCCAAGTATATGGTCGATAATCAATGTCCATAATTACAGGAATATTATTTTTATTTGCTATATCTAACGCATATAAAGTAGCGCTTCTCGAAGGCTCAGCTGCTAAAGAAGTTCCAGTAATTAATAAACAATCAAAATTTTGTATATTAGCATTTTCAATATCATCTTTATTTAAAAATAAATCAGAAGCTTTATGTCTATAAATAATTGATTGATGATCTTTAACTGTGGTTTCAACAATAGCAAAAGAAATTCTTGATTCATTTTTTTCAAATTCTACTAATTTGTTTTTAACGCCATAATGATTTAGTTGATTAATAGCCAATTTACCTAAAGCATCATCAGATACTCTGGTCAGTAAATTACAATTACCTCCAAATAAAGTTAACTGGACACCAATATTTGCAGAAGACCCTCCAAGATGGGTAACAAAGGATTTGGCGTTTTCTGTTTTAGTCCCCGGTGGATCAGGATAAATATCAATCCCTGCTCTACCTATGAGTAAAAAATTATTTTTTTGAATTTTCGAAATTAAAAATTCAAACGACATAAAATTATTTATTTTTCATATCAATAAAGTCAGCATCATATTTAAAAGGATCAATTGAATCTATACATCCAATATTTATTGCTGCCCCATTTGGATCACTTCTCCTATGATGATGAGTATAGATGCCACAAATCTTACAAAAAAAATGTTCAGCAATCATTGTATTAAATTTGTAAGAAGTTAAGTTATCTTTTCCTTTAAGAATATTTATTGCTTCTTTAGGCACCATACACATTTTAGCGTTTTTTCTTATACAAATAGAGCAGTTACACTGTTTAATGATTTCTAAGTCTGTTAAAACTTCTAATTGAACCGCTCCACAATGACAGTTTAAATTATATTTCATTTTATTTAACTATATTATAATATTTAATATAATTAAAGTTAATAAAATATGAACGAAAGCATGATTCAAGGTCAAATTATACGACCATTTTCACCAGCTATAGGTAAATATAAATTATCAGATGTGACAATAACTACACTCAACAATCATATTGATGAAATATTGAAAGATGAAAATAAAATTGATGAATTATACCATGGCAAACAATTAGCAGGCGAAATTAAATATGAAATTAGATTAACAAAAGATTTTCTTGATCAAAATTTAAAAGATGTTCTTTATAAATTTGTATTTAATTTTGTTAAATCAACATTACAAAAAGAAATTAAGAAATTTGATTTAAAATCTAGTTGGGCTGTTTGTCAATTTGAGAGTGATTATAATCCAATTCATTGGCATGATGGTCATCTATCAGGAGTAATGTATACAAAAATGCCAAAGGACTTAGGCTCATCGTACAAAGATCAAAATAAGAATGGAAAAATTGCATTTATTCATGGATCAACACAGCTTTTAGTTTCCTCGGTATATGATGTTAAACCTGAAGTTGGTGATTTATTTATATTTCCTAGTTATATGATGCATACAGTCTATCCATTCTTTTCTGATGAAGAAAGAAGATCAGTTTCTTTCAATGCATTTATAGATGATGAGGCAGCAAAATTTTAATATTTGGCGCGCCCGAAATGATTCGAACATTTGACCTACCGCTTAGAAGGCGGTTGCTCTATCCACTGAGCTACGGGCGCATAGTTTGCATTTATCATAGTCTAAAAAATAAAGAAAGAAATTATACTTAATGTGTCCAAGGCTCTTTTCTATTTGTATCAAAATTTGAAGCATAACTTTTTGGTTTAATTTTTCTTTGCTTTGGTTCTTCGACAAAATATTGATAATTATTTTTTTTTGCCCATTCAATAGCTTGTTCTTTCGTGTCAAAAAAAAGTTTAATCTGAGATTTGGTGTCTAATGAACTATTCCACCCCATTAAAGAATCTTTTACTTTTTCTACTTCAGAAATATATTCGGCTAACCATAATTTAGTTTTTTTAAAACCCGATTGCATGGAAGTTTTTGAAGGTTTATAAATTTTTATAGTCACTAGATTGCTGCGTCAAAATATTTATCATTATAATCATTATAGTATTTTCCACCAGATCTTATATTTTGACAAAGAACTTGTGTTTCACCTAATAATTTAGTTAAAAAGAAGTTACCAGTTTCAATTTTAGATTTATAAAAACTTTCATCATGCTTTTCTAATTTTGCTAATGAAATTTCTATATAGTGCAACCAAATATAACCTAGAGAAATCAAAGATGATAAGTTTAAAAATTCTACAGCATGAGAATTAATCTCATTTTCATCATTTAACGATTTAATATATTCAAAAATACTTTTGTAAGAATCATATGAAGGCATAAATAAATCAATATATTTTTTCATATCTTGGTTTTTAGAAATTTTAACTTGATAATTATCAATCATAGTAAAAAATTCATTAAATAATGCACCATTGTCAATTTGTAATTTTCTTCCTATCAAATCTAGAGCTTGAATTCCATTCGTTCCTTCATAGATTGTTGTAATTCTTGCATCTCTAACTAATTGTTCCATTCCATGGTCAGTAATAAAACCATGACCACCATAGATTTGCATAGCTCTATTTGTATTTTCTACAGATTTATCTGAAGCATACGATTTAATAATTGGCGTCATGAGTGCTATAAAATTTTCAGATAATTTCTTTTCTTTATCATCTGAAGAATTTTCAATATTATCAAAGTGATTTCCAGCCAATAAAGTTAAACCTCTAACTGCTTCATTAATGGATTTTATATACAATAAGTTTTTTCTTATTTCAGGATGAACAATTATAGGATCAGCTACTTGATTACTGGAAGATAATTTTCCTTGTATACGCTCTTTTGAATAATAAAGTGCTGATTGATAAGCAGTTTCTGATAAACCTAAGCCTTGAATGCCTACAAACAAGCGAGCTCCATTCATCATTATAAACATCGCTCTCATTCCTTTATTAATATCTCCTACTAGCCAGCCCTTAGCTTCATTATAATGCATTACACAGGTTGGACTAGCATGAATACCCATCTTCTTTTCTATTGATCCACATTCAACTTTATTTCTATCAACAAAATCACCACTTTCATTTGGTAAAAATTTAGGAACCAAGAATAAACTTATACCTTTTATACCAGGGGGCGCATTTGGTGTTCTTGCTAGTACTAAATGAATAATGTTATCACTTAGATCATGCTCTCCACAGGTAATGAAAATTTTGGTACCAGTAATACTATAACTTCCATCATCTAATGGTGTAGCCATTGTTTTACTTAATCCAAGATCTGTTCCACATTGAGGTTCAGTTAAATTCATTGTTCCTGTCCACTTACCACTTGTTAAATTTGGCAAATAAGTATTTTTCAAATCTTGATTTGCACTCTTTTCTATTGCATCAATTGCATTTGCTGTAAGACCTGGGTAAAGACCAAATGACATATTAGTAGAGCTTATCATTTCATCTAAAATCATATTCATAATATAAGGTAGGTTTTGCCCACCAAATTCTTCTTTTACTTTCAGTCCTTGCCAGCCATTTTCAGAAAAAGTTTTATAAGCTTCTTTAAATCCTTTTGGTGCAGTCACAACTCCATTATTAAAAGAACATCCTTCACTATCACCACTTTGATTAAGCGGGAGTAAGGTTTCTTCACATAGTTTTGCTGCTTCTTCAATAATAAGCATTAGATCGCTTGTTTCTAAATCTAATTTTTTTAATGTTTGACTTTCCTTAAGATTTAAAAAATCTTCAATTAGAAATTTAAACTCACGTAGCGGTGTTTTATAAATTTGCATGATATTTAATTAATATTTTCTAACACAGTTGCAATACCTTGACCTAAACCTATACATTGTGTCGCTAATCCATACTTTTTATTATTATTTTGTAATAAAGTTGCAACTTTACCAGTAATCCTTGCTCCAGTAGCACCTAAAGGGTGGCCTAATGCTATTGCTCCACCATGTATATTTACTTTATTTATGTCCATCTTTAATTCTTTAATACATGCTAAAGATTGAGAAGCAAATGCCTCATTTAGTTCCACAATATCAATATCGGAAATAGATAAATTAGCTCTTTTTAAAGCTTTTTTAGATGCATTAATTGGGCCAAGACCCATTAATTCTGGTGGACAACCAACTACGGCTGTAGATTTAATACGAGCTAAAATATTTA
>CACMET010000002.1 GCA_902612825.1 uncultured Alphaproteobacteria bacterium | reverse complement strand
ATCAGGAATAGCATCTGCTGGAATTTTTGCATTTTTAATTTCATGGAATGAATATGCATTAGTTTCAAATCTAGCAAGAAGTACAGATTCAAAAACATTAACAGTTGGACTCATGGATTTCACTGCACAATTTACAATAAATTGGCCTGGCATGTGCGCTCTCGCAGTCTTTATAATTATTCCAGCACTAATCTTAACCTTTATGGTTCAAAAGCATTTAGTAACAGGATTAACATTTGGAGGAGTAAAAGGATAATGGCAAAAGTAAGCTTACAAGGTGTCTCAAAATTTTACGGTAAAGTTCAAGCAGTAAAAAAAATTGATCTAGAAATTATTGATAAAGAATTCTTGGTTCTAGTTGGACCATCTGGTTGTGGAAAATCATCTTCTCTAAGAATGATTGCAGGATTAGAGGAAATAGACGAGGGTGTTATTAAAATTGGTGACAAAGAAATGAATAATCTAGAACCTAGAGAAAGAAATGTTTCGATGGTGTTTCAAAACTATGCTCTTTATCCTCATATGACAGTAGAAGAAAACTTAGGATTTTCACTAAAGATCGCAGGACTTGCTAAAAAAGAAATTGAAGAAAGAGTACATGAGGCTGCAGGAATTTTAGATATAACTGAATTTTTACAAAGAAAACCATCACAATTATCAGGTGGTCAAAGACAAAGAGTTGCAATGGGAAGAGCAATTGTAAGAAGACCAGATGTTTTTTTATTTGATGAACCTTTATCTAATTTAGATGCAAAATTAAGAAATCAAATGAGGACAGAAATTAAAAGATTACATCAAAAAGTATCCACAACAATTGTCTACGTTACGCACGATCAAGTTGAAGCAATGACTTTAGCTGATCGAATTGTAATTATGAAAGATGGTATAATAGAACAAATAGGAACACCATTAGACCTATTTGAGAGACCAGCTACAAAATTTGTAGCCACTTTTATTGGATCTCCTTCCATGAATATGATCAAAGCTTCAATAATAAAGCATAATGATCAACTATCTATGAAAACAAACGATGGAATTATAGTGCCAGTACCCAAAGATAAACAAAATTCTATAAGTGAAGGTCAAAATATTTCTTTTGGATTTAGAGCTGAAGATATAGTGCCACTAAAATTTGGACAAAAACCATCTAGTGCTTGGGAAATGCAATCATCAGTTAATTTAGCTGAACCACTTGGAACAGAAACTTTGATTTTTACAAACTTTGGCGAAATAGAAATAGTGAGTAGAATGTTTACACCAGAACAAGTTAAATCAAATGATAATTTAAATTTTGCTTTAAATTTAGATAGAACATATTTATTTGATGAGAAGAGTGGCTTAGCTATATGACAAGTTCTACCGAAATATCAGATAGATTATCAAAATGTTTTAGTAGTGTTATCCATGATGTCATGAGAGATGATGGATTTAAAAATTTTGTTTTAAATCCAAATATTAAACCTAATAAAGAAAAACACAAAATCGCAGGGCAAATTTTTACTATTGAAGGGGAATCAAATACTAGTTTCTCTCATCACGAAACACTCCTTGCTTGGACTGGTCTTTTATCTAAGGCTCCATCAGATAAAGTTCTAATCTGTCAACCAAACGATAATAATATAGCTTTAATGGGTGAGTTGAGTGCTGAAACTTTACAAAAGAAAAATATTAGAGGCTACATTGCTGATGGCGGGTGTAGAGATTTAGAATTTATAAACAAAATCGATTTTCCTGTTTGGTCAAAATTTTATACGCCTAAAGATGTTGTTGCTTATTGGAAGCCTACTAAATTTGAAGAAACTATTAAAATTGGAGATGTGGAAATACATAACGGTGATTATGCAATGGCAGATATTGATGGTGTTGTTATTATTCCCCAAGATAAAGTAATAGATATTTTGGAAAAATCAGAAAAATTAATTAATACTGAAAGCCAAGTTAGAAAAGCTATAAGAGAAGGAATGGATCCACAAGAAGCATATATTAAGTATAGCGTTTTTTAAGTAATTTTTCTTTCAACTAAAAGTATATGTTCAGAATAACAAACACATTTGTCATTTTGATTTAAAATTTCACACGCCTCATTAACTTGTCCGTATTGAGGTCTTTTTGGATCATCTTTTTTTTCTTTAATTGTAACCTTAGTGTGAATTGTATCTCCAATAAAAACTGGATTTGGAAAACGAAGTCTTTCAAATCCATAGGTGAAAGCTCGCTTGTTAACTATTGAAGCTGTGAGTGCGATACCTATCGAAAAAGTACAACTAAATTGTGCTATCCGTTGACCAAATGGACCCTTTTTAGCAAACTCTGCATCAGTATGATGGGGGTAAAAGTCACCAGAGTGCATAGCGTGCATTACAATATCAGTTTCAGTGATGGTTCTACCAACAGTGACTCTTTCAGCACCTAGTTCATAGTCTTCGAAGAATTGTTCTATTTCTACCATTTCTATTGAATAAATATTTCTCTATAATAAGGTAGCACAATTGTAAAAATGAATAAAGATAATAAATTTGAAAACACGGTTGGAATTGAGTCAACCTTTCCAAAAGATATGCCCAATGAACATGGAGAAATTCCAGTATGGAATTCTGAAAACTGGTTTTATGAAGATGTTATTGTCGGCCATAAAATTAGATCTCTTCGCCGAACAATATCTGAAGGAGAGGCCATGCAATTTAATTGTATGGTTTTAGATATGCATCCATATGTAGGCGACGAACATTTTGCCAAAAATGAAGGTATGTTCCAAAAAAGATTAGTAGCAGGAGCAATGGTTTTTTCTTATGGTTTAGGTTTAGTTGCAACTAACTGTGTTAACTCTTTTAGTTATGGATATGACCGTTTAAGATTCATCAAACCAGTTTTTATTGGAGATACAATTTATACAATCAGAACTAATATGGAAAAAAAACCAAAATATGAAAAAATGGGTTTAGTTAGAACCAGTTACGAAGTTTTTAAAGGCGAAGGCGAAATCGTTCTATATTGTGAGCACCTACATTCAGTTTTATATAAAAAACCAGAAGATTTTAAAGATAAATACGAAAAAAAATGATTAACTTAAAGGGGATGACCTGGGATCATTCTAGAGGTTTTGACCCAATGGTTGCTACATCTAAAAAATTTCAGGAAATTCATAATAATAAAGTTTCAATTGAATGGGATAAAAGACCATTACAAGCATTTGCAGATAGACCTATAGAAGACATGACTGATGATTATGATTTAATAGTAATAGACTATCCTCATGTTGGTGAAGTAGCCCACAAAGGACTTTTACAAAACTTAAATCTCAATGAATATCAATCTCAATTAAACGATTTAAAAAAACAATCAGTTGGAAAATCGCATGAAAGTTATTTTATAGATAATAAACAATGGGCTCTTGCCATAGATGCTGCTTCACAGACCGCCTGTTACAGAGAAGATTTAGTAAGAGCACTTCCATCCAAATGGGATGATCTTCTTTCATTGGCAAAAGAGAGAAAAGTTCTTTGGCCTTTAAAGCCAGTTCATGCAATAAGTAGTTTTTATAGTATTTATAACAACATTACTGAAGAATTAATCCCAGAAGAAAAAAATTTTATTAATACAGATGCTGGCGTTAAAACTCTTACAATGATGAAAGCTGTATCCAAAGAAATAATCAATGATTGTTTAAGCATGGATCCAATTCAAACTGCTGAACTAATGACAAAGACTAATGATTTTTATTATTGCCCATACATTTATGGATTTTCAAATTACTCGAGAAATAATTATAGAAAAAATATTTTGAAATATATTAATGTTTTAGATTTATCAGGCAAAGGTCCATCAGGAACACATTTAGGTGGCACTGGCATAGCAGTATCAAATGTTAGTAAGAATAAAGATCTAGCAATTGAATATGCATTTTGGATAGCAGGTGCTGAATGTCAAAAGTCACTTTTCTACCAAAGTGGTGGACAGCCAGGAAATTCTGAAGCTTGGGAGGATGAAAGGATAAATCTAGAAACAAACGATTTTTTTAAAGCAACTCGAAAAACTCTTGATTTGGCATGGGTAAGACCAAGGCATAATGGTTATATGGAATTTCAGGACAAAAGTGGCGATCTCATTAATGAATATCTACAAACAGAAATTTCAGCTGAAAGTATTTGTGAAAAATTATCTGATATGTACAATAAGAGTTTCAAAGAATAAATTATTGTATGACTAAACCATTAGAAGGATTAACTGTATTAGAATTTAGCCAGTTTTTATCAGGGCCATATGCAGGCTTAAGACTTGCTGATTTAGGAGCAAGAGTAATTAAAATTGAAAGACCAGAAGTCGGGGATCTTTGCAGAAACTTATATATTAGCGATACCGATCTTGAAGGTGATAGTACTTTATTTCATGCAATTAATAGAAATAAGGAAAGCTTTGCAGCAAATTTAAAAGATGCCAAAGACATAGAGTTAGTAAAAAAATTAATTGAGAAGGTAGATATAATTACACAAAATTTTAGACCAGGAGTAATAGAACGTATTGGTTTGGATTATAAAAATGTTAAAAAAATAAATCCAAAAATAGTTTATGGAACTATTTCTGGTTACGGATCTGATGGACCTTGGAGTTCATTACCTGGACAAGATTTATTAGCGCAATCTAGAACAGGTTTAGTTTGGTTAAATGGTAATGGAGGTGAAGCACCAACCCCAATGGGTTTGGCAGTTGCTGACATGTTAGCAGGACATACACTGGTTGAAGGTATACTAGCAGCGGTTATTAAAAGATTTCGCACGGATAATGGATCTCATGTAGAAACAAGTTTAGTTGAGGCTTTATTAGATTTTCAATTTGAAGTTCTTACGACATATTTTAATGATGGAAATAGAAAGCCGCAAAGAAGTTCGTATAATAATGCTCACGCATATCTGTCAGCTCCATATGGAGTTTATAAAACATCGAATGGATATATAGCAATTGCAATGACACCACTCCCTCAACTTGGTGAATTACTTGATTTAAATTCAATTAAAGATTTGCATGATCAAAAAGAATGGTTCACAAAAAGAGATGAAATTAAAAAAAATATTGGCGACTGGATTGAAAAACAAACAACAGAACACTGGTTGAGTATTCTTGAGCCAGCAGATATATGGTGTGCTAAAGTACTTGATTGGGAAACAATGGTTAAACACGAAGGATTCAAGATCCTCGATATGGTTCAGAGAATTAAAAGAGATGATGGACTTGATATTGAAACACTTCGTTGCCCAATAAAAATAGATGGAGAGATTTTTAAATCAAGTAAGGCAGCTCCAAAAATTGGGAATGACAATAATAGTATTATGAAAGAATTTGGTATCTCATGAAAATTAAAGATATAGAAATTCGTATGTGTCGACACAAAGAGCCTGTCATGAAAGATTCAGAAATGAGAGATGGGAAAAAATCAGATTTAGAATTCTTAGTTATCACATTTCACACTGATGAAGGTCTATCTAGCTCTACTTTTGGGTTTGCAGGGAGGGGTGCAGAAATGGCTGGTGAAATCGCAAATTCAATTTTTAAACCTTTTTTTATTGGCAGAGACCCATTTTATCGTGAACAACATTGGCATGAATACAGAACCGCTGACAGATGGTGGAACCACGCACCTATATTTAGTTATGGACCATTTGATATTAATTGTTGGCTTCTCTCATCTATGCAAGCAGGCCAACCTCTTTATAAGTATTTAGGCGCTTATAGAGACAAGGTTCCAATTTATGGAAGTTCTCTAGTTTTAGATTCACCTGAGGCTTACGCAAAAGAAGCCTTGGAATATAAAAAGAGAGGTTTCAATGCTTATAAACTTCATCCTCCTGGAAAATATGATTTTGATTTGGAAGCTCATAAAAAAACACGTGAAGCAGTTGGTGATGAATTTAAGCTTATGAGTGATCCGGTTGCGCCTTATACTTTTGAACAAGCTCTACGTTTTGGAAGAGAGTTAGAAAAATTAAATTATTATTGGTACGAGGAACCTTTATTTGATGAAAATTTTCATAATCTTAGAGAATTAACTAGAATATTAGATATTCCTATTATTGGAACAGAGGTTATAGCAAAACACCCTTACAGTGTTGCTGAATGTATCTCTACAAGGGTTGTTGATATGGTAAGAGCTGATGTTTCATGGAGTGGAGGCATTACAGCTACAATGAAAACAGCACACTTAGCAGAAAGTTTTGGCATTCAGTGTGAAATTCATACAGCTATTTATCATCCTTTAGAACTTGTTAACTTACATTGTTGTGCAGCAATAAAAAATTCTGAATTTTTTGAAGTACTGGTTCCTTATGAATATTTTAATTTTGGTTTAAAAGATTCTATCAAAGTCGAAAACGGTTATGCCCATTTACCTTCTAAGCCAGGTCTTGGCATTGATTTAGATTGGGATTTTATAGATAATACAACTTTCAAAAAAATTTAAAAATGACAAAGATTACTAAATTTAGTGTTCAAGATGTAAGATTTCCTACTTCAAAAGATTTAACTGGATCTGATGCCATTCATACAGATCCTGATTATTCAGCAACGTATGTGACGGCTTTTACTGATCAAGCAGAGTTAAAAGGATATGGTATTGCCTTCACGATTGGTAAAGGAAATGACATTGTTGCTGAATGTATAAAACATTTTTTTCCAATTTTTGAAAATATGGACTTAAATGATTTAGAAAATAACATTGGTAAGCTCTGGTTCAAGTGTGTTGATCATAGTCAGTTACGTTGGTTAGGTCCTGAAAAAGGAGTTGTTCATATGGCTGTATCAGCAATCTTTAATTGTTTATGGGATTTAATTGCTAAGAAGCACAAAAAACCTTTGTGGCAGTTTATTGTAGAAAGTGAGCCTGAAAAAATAGTTAGCTGGTTAACATTTAAATATATTGAAGATGTTTTAACTCCAGAGGAAGCGTTAGCGATTTTATCAAACAATCAAAATGATAAACAAAAACGTATCGATACAGTATTGCAAGAAGGATATCCATCTTACACAACTGCTGCAGGATGGCTTGGTTATTCAGATGAAAAAATAATTCAATTATGCAGAGAATATATGGCAAAAGGTTGGAAGCATTTTAAAATCAAGGTTGGTTTAGATCTAAATGCAGATGTAAAAAGACTTGAGTTAATTAGAAAAACAATTGGTGATGATTGCTTTATTATGGTTGATGCAAACCAGCAATGGAACGTAGAACAATCGATTAAACATATTAATGCATACAAAAAATTTAATTTATTTTTTGTAGAAGAACCTACAAGTCCAGATGATGTAATGGGTTTTTCTAAAATAAAAAAAGAAGTTGGAGATGTAAGACTTGCTACTGGAGAAGCATGTGGAGGTCGTATCATGTTTAAACAATTTCTCGAATCTGGTGCAATGAACATTTGTCAAATTGATAGCTGCAGATTGGGAAGTATTAACGAAATAATTACAGTATTGTTAATGGCACATAAATTTAATGTTCCAGTCTTTCCACATGCTGGTGGTGTTGGTTTATGTGAATATGTTCAACACTTATGTATGATTGATTATATTTTAATTAATGGTTCTAAAAATGATAAAGTAGTAGAATATCAGGACAGTTTACATGAACACTTTATATATCCATGTAAAATTGAAAATGGAAATTATATGCCTCCACTTGATTATGGATATTCTATTGAAATGAAAGAAAAGTCTGTTAATGAGTTCTCTTTTCCTAACGGCGAGTATTGGAAGAATAATAAATGAGACTAAAAGATAAAAAAATAATTGTAACTGCTGCAGCACAAGGGATTGGTAGAGCAACTGCAATGATGTTTGCAAAAGAAGGAGCTTCTGTCATTGCAACCGATATTAATGAAGAAAAACTGACTGAATTAAATAAAGAAAATAATTCTATCAAAACTCAAAAACTAGATGCTACAAACAAAAATGCAGTTGAAGATTTTTGTGCTAGTATTGAAACCATTGATGTTCTCTTTCATGCTGTTGGTTTTGTTCATCACGGAACATTATTGGAATGTGATGATGCAGAATTTCAACGATCTGTTAATGTAAATGTATATTCAGCCTATCTCATGAGTTACAATCTAGTACCTAAAATGTTAGATAAAGGAAAAGGGAATATAATTATTGTATCTTCTGCAGCTTCAAATGTAAAAGGAGCTCCTAATAGATTTATTTATGGTACAACAAAAGCAGCATTAAATGGTTTTGTTAAAGCTCTTGCAGCAGATTATGTAAAAAATGGAATTCGTTGTAATGCAATACTTCCTGGAACAGTAGAAACGCCATCTTGGGAAGGTCGGGTGAATATGGCTGATGATCCAAAACAAGCTCGAAAGGATTTTATTGCTAGACAAGCTATGGGAAGATTAGCTCAACCAGAAGAAATTGCTTCACTTGCAACTTATTTAGCAAGTGATGAATCAGATTTTGTAACGGGAACACTAAATTTAATTGATGGAGGGTGGACTTTATAATGAAAACTTTAAGATATAGAATTGGTCAAGATGTTAAACCAGGAATTTTGGACTCTGAAGAAAATATACGTGATGCTTCTTCTTTGGTAAATGATTGGGATAACAAGAATGTAACTATTGAAAGACTAAATGAAGTAAAATTAGCTGATCTTAATTCATTACCTATTGTTGAAAATCATGACGGTATAGCACCATGTGTTTCTAAAGAAAGTATTGGTAAAATTATTTGTATAGGCCTTAATTATTCTGATCATGCAGAAGAAACGGGACAAAAAGTACCTCCTGAGCCTATTATTTTTGCAAAAGCAACTAGTTCAGTGATTGGACCAAATGATAATGTGGAGATTCCAAAAAAATCAGTTAAATCTGACTGGGAAGTTGAGTTAGGTGTTATTATTGGAAAAGAAGCAAAGTATATTAGTGAGAGTGAATCACAATCTCACATAGCTGGATACTGTGTAATTAACGATCTAAGCGAGAGGGAATTTCAGATTGAACACTCAGGACAGTGGGTAAAAGGTAAATCATGTGATACATTTGGACCAATTGGGCCTTATCTAGTAACAACAGATGAAATACCTGATCCACAAAATCTTAAAATGTGGTTAGAAGTTAATGGTAAAAAAATGCAAGACGGCTCTACAAATACGATGGTCTATGGTGTTAATTTTCTTATTAGTTATTTAAGTCAATTTATGTCATTACAGCCAGGAGATATTATCTCTACTGGAACACCTCCAGGCGTTGGTATGGGAATGAACCCTCAAGTATTTTTAAAAGCTGGTGATGTAATGAAATTGGGAATTGAAGGCTTAGGAGAACAAACACAAAAAACAATTCAAGCTTAATGTTTGGAAGCATCAATAACTGTCATAATGTAAAAGACTTTAGAAATTTAGCAAAAAAAAGACTTCCAAGTCCAATCTTCCATTATATTGATGGCGCTGCTGATGACGAAATAACTTATAAAAGAAATACCGATGCTTATGAGCAATGTGACTTGGTTCCAAATGTTTTAAGTGGTGTTGATAAAGTAGATATGTCGACGACTGTAATGGGACAGAAACTGGACATGCCTTTGTATTGTGCGCCAACTGCTCTTCAGAGATTATTTCATCATGAAGGTGAGATTGGAGTGGCAAAAGCTGCTGAAAAATTTGGAACTATGTTTGGAATTTCTTCACTAGGCACTGCAAGCATAGAAGAGATATCTAATTTAGTTAAAACACCAAAACTTTTTCAACTTTATGTTCATAAAGATAAAGGATTAAACAAAGCCCTTATAGAAAGATGTAAAGAGTCAAATTTTGAAGCAATGGCGGTTACAGTTGATACTGCTGTTGGCGGAAATCGTGAAAGAGATTTGTATACTGGTTTTACTATTCCAATGAAACTGAAACTTAATAGTGTTTTAAGTTTTATGCTGCATCCAAAGTGGGCAGTCGATTATTTTACAAAACCTAAATGGGAATTAAGTAATTTAAAAGATCACATTAATGAAGGCACAACAGTAATGACAACTATAGGAGATTACTTCACAAAAATGCTTGATAATTCTATGAGTTGGAAAGATGTAGAAAATATTAATAAAGATTGGGGTCGTCAATTTGCTATTAAAGGAGTTATGTCAGTGGAAGATGCAAAGAAAGCTGTCGATGTAGGCGCCTCAGCTATAATGGTTTCAAATCATGGAGGTAGACAATTAGATGGTTCAAGATCACCATTTGATCAACTAGCTGAAATTGTCGACGCTGTTGGAGATAAAATAGATGTAATATGTGAAGGAGGTATTAGAAGAGGTACCCATGTTTTAAAAGCATTATCACTTGGTGCAAAAGCCTGTTCCGGAGGACGAATGTATTTATATGCTTTAGCTGCCGGAGGTCAAAAGGGAGTTGAAAAAAGCTTATCTAACTTACGTAATGAAATTGAGAGAGATATGAAATTAATGGGAGTTTCTAACGTAAAAGAGCTCACAAGAAAAAATCTAAAATTCAGATAAATTAACAACTTTCTTAAAATAAATATTTATTCTAATTCAATTTTATTTTACAAATTTTTTATGAATGATGAAATTGATCCGATCTTAGTTGGTGAAACTGATGATATCGAAGTTGGAACTGTGGAAAGTTTTGAACATGACGATGTTAATTACGCTGTTTATCATTTAGAGCCAGGATTTTTTTGCACACAGGGAAACTGTAATTGCGAGGAGAAAGCACCTTTAAGTGAATCTGAAATTGAAGGAGAAGAGTTAGAGTGTGTTGGTTGTGGTAATACTTATAGTATTGTTTCTGGTGATTGTATTAGTGATCCTGAATTAGATGGTCTTAAGATCTTTGACATCTCTGAAGATGATGGAAATATTTACTTAAATATCTAACTTATAATATTAAGATTTATAATATTATTTTTATTTAAATTTTTACTTTTAGTTAAAAAATCAAAAACATTTTCACACGACTCTACAGACATCCTTTTTCTGCATTCTAGGGTTAATGCAGCATTATGAGGTGTTAATAAAGTATTACTTAAAGAAAATAGTTTATGATTTTTTATTGGCGGCTCTTTTTCAAATACATCAACGCCAGCTCCAAAAATTTTTTTATTTTTTAAAGCTTCATATAAGGCATCTTCATTAATTATACCGCCTCTTGCTGTATTAATTAAAATCAAATTAGATTTAAATATTTCAAATTGATCAAAAGAAATCAAATTTTTAGTTTCTTCATTTAAAGGTAAATGAATACTTATGTAATCAGCAATTTTAAAGCCTTCTTCTTTATTTATTGGAATACATTTATGATTTTTTATTTCTTCATCTGAAAGAAATGGATCATGTACATACACTTCCATTTCAAACCCACCACATCTTTTTGCTAAAGCTTTTCCTATTCGACCAAAACCAAGAATTAAAATTTTTTTATTATGGAGTTCAAAGTAGTTGGGTAGATTACCCTTTTCTTGAAACTTACCTAATTTCACTAATCTATCTGATTCAAAAATATTTTTTGTTAAACAAAGCATCATTGTCATTACATGTTCAGCTACGCTTGTAGCATTTGCTTTTCCAGTAATGGCCATAGCTATCTTATTATGATTTAAATATTCAGTATCCACATTGTCATATCCAACACCATGTCTTGCAACAATTTTTAGGTTCTTTGATTGAGAGAGAATATTTTTATTTATTTCTGCTGTTCTTACGACAATACCATCCACATCTCGTAATTTTTCTATTAGATGATCTTCATCAATATTATTGGTGACAAAGTAATCAATATTATTTTTATCAAATATCTCATATCCACTTGGATGAATCTCACCAACAATCCCAACTTTCATGAATAATTCTATATTCTAAAATATTAGAAAAATAAATTGTTTAACTCTTTAAATTATTTTTTTATTATAATAGTATCTATTTTTTTTGGGAAAGGAACACATGAAAACAGTTAGAATGTCATGTTCACATGCATTAATTAAATATTTAACTATGCAAAAAATTTTAATTAATGGAAAAAAAGAACCACTATTTCCTGGTGCTTTCGGTATTTATGGCCATGGTAATGTTGCTTGTATTGGACAAGCTATGGAAGAATATCAAAATGAACTTCCTGGATACAGAGGTCATCATGAACAAAATATGGCACTAACAGGTATTGCATATGCTCGTGCCAAAAGAAGACAACAAATATTTGTTGCAACTTCATCTGTTGGACCTGGTTCTACTAATATGGTTACAGCTGCTGCAGTTGCTTTAAGTAATAGACTTCCAATTTTACTTTTACCAGGTGATACATTTTCTAGTCGTTTTCCAGATCCTGTTTTACAACAAGTAGAACATTTTAATTCTCCTTCAGAAACTCAAAATGATTCATTTAAATCTGTATCAAGATATTTTGATCGAATTACTAGACCTGAACAAATTTTAACATCTTTACCACAAGCAATTAATGTAATGCTTGATCCTGCTGACTGTGGTCCAGCAGTAATTTCTATGTCTCAAGATGTTCAAGGAGAAGCCTATGATTATCCTGAAATCTTTTTTGAAGAAAAAATACATGAAATTAGAAGAATTTATCCTGATCCAAATCAAATACAAAATGCAGCTGATAAATTAAAACAATCTAAACAACCAATTATTATTTCAGGTGGAGGTGTTTTATATTCAGAAGCAGAGGAGGAAATTTCCGCTTTTGCAAAAAAACATAATATTCCTGTAACAGCAACTGTGATGGGTATTGGTTGTATGAATAAAGATGATCCCTATTATATAAGCGCAATTGGATGCTTAGGAGAAGGCTCATCTAATAACCTTGCTACTGATACAGATTTAGCACTAGCTGTGGGAACAAAATTAGGAGACTTTACAACTGGTTCTTGGACTAATTTTGAAAATGAAAATTTTCAACTTGTCTCAATAAATACTTCACGATTTGACACTACAAAACATCGCGCAACTCCTGTTGTAAGTGATGCAAAAATTGGACTTCAAGAATTATCAAAGGCATTAGGAGATTGGAAAGCACCAGATAATTGGTACCAGCGTTCAATTGACGAAAGAAATAAATGGGATGAATATGTCGCTAAAGAAAGTGGACCAACAAACCAAGAATTACCATCCTATGCTCACGCTGTAGGCGCAGTTTATAGAAACTCAGACCCGTCAGATATTGTCGTAACTGCAGCTGGAGGGTTAGTAGGTGAAGTGGTTCAAATATGGAAACCAAAAGAGCTAAACACTTTTGAAACCGAATGGGGTTTTAGTTGCATGAGTTATGAAATATCAGGTGCACTTGGAATTAAAATGGCAAAACCTGATCAGGATGTAATTGTATTTGTAGGTGATGGCTCATACCTTTTACAAAATAGTGACATCTACAGTTCAGTTTTATATGAAAAAAAATTAATTATAGTTGTTTGTGATAATGGCGGTCACATGGTTATTAATAGATTGCAACTAGCAAAAGGTGGAAATGAATATCTTTGTAATCTCAATGCAGCCAGAGCGACAAATGTACAGTTTGTAGATTTTGAGGCTCACGCAAAAAGTATGGGGGCAAATGGTGAGACTGTTAAATCCATTTCAGAGTTAGAGGCTGCTTTCAAAAGAGCAAAAGAATCAGACAAAACCTATGTTATTTCTATGAAAACAGATGGGTATGAATGGTTAGAGGGGACAGCTTTCTGGGAAAGCCCAACACTTGAAGTAGATAATACCGAAGGTAAGAAATCAGCGCTTAATGAATTTTTAGAAGGAAAAAATAAACAACGTAAGGGCGTATAAAAATAAATTTCTTTTTCTAAAATTTAAAATTGTATGAGTCAAAAAAAGCCTATAATTTTATTAGATCCATATCCAAGAACAATGGATCTACTTTTTTCTAAAGAAAATTTTAATTTCTTAAAAAAAAATTTTAAACTCATTACAGCACCAAATAAAAATAAAAATTATTTTTATGAAAAAAATCTACCAAAGGCGGATTATATTTTTGGCCAACCCAATTTACCTTCATCTTTAATTTCTAAATCCACAAAACTTAAAGCAATATTTAATGTAGAGAGTAATTTTATGGACAATATGGATTATGATTATTGTTTTAGAAAAGGAATACATGTTTTAGCAACATCGCCTGTGTTCGCCCAACCTGTTGCTGAAATGGCAATGGGTCTTACTTTATCTATAGCCAGAAGTATTCATATTGCTCACTCAGACTTTATTTCAAAAAAAGAAAAATATGGAGGAGCAATTAGTCAGAATAATTTTTTAATAAAAAATAAATCATTTGGTTTAATTGGTTTTGGTGATTTAGCAAAATCGCTTACTCCTATACTAAAAGCATTTTCTAACAATATTATTGCCTATGATCCTTGGATTCCCAATAAAGAAATTGAAAAATTAGATGTTAAACCAACCAGTTTAAATTTGTTACTCAAAAATGCTGATATTATTTATGTACTCGCATCTATTACTTCTTCCAATGAATCCATGATTAATAAATCTAAACTTAAATTAATAAAAGATGGATCAGTGTTTGTCCTAATGAGTAGAGCAGCCATAATAAATTTTGATGATTTTTTTAATTTTTTAAAAAATAGAAATGTGTTTGCTGCCATTGATGTTTTTCCACAAGAACCATTTCCTAAAAATCATAAATTAAGAAAACTTAAAAATGTAATTTTTTCTCCACATAGGGCTGGTGCATTAGACAGTGCATTTAAAGAGATGGGTGAATTAGTAATTCAAGATTTAAAACTTATTTCAAAAGGTCTGCCTCCTAAATTATGCAAAAAAGCTGAAAGAGAAACTGTTAAATATTTACGTTCAAAACCAGTTGATATTAATTAAAATTTATTTAAAAACACACTATGTCAGATAACTTAGTGCTAGAAGCTAAATCAGTTTCAAAATTTTTTGGTACTATTACAGCTCTTCAAAATGTAGATCTTCATTTAAATAAAGGTGAGGTTCTTGGTGTCGTCGGCGATAACGGTGCTGGGAAATCTACATTAATGAAAGTTTTATCAGGATTGTATAAGCCAAGTGAAGGATCTCTTTTTTTTGATAAAGAAAAAGTAACTTTAAATAGTCCCAGAGACTCTCAAAATTTGGGCTTAGAAATGGTATATCAAGATTTAGCACTAGCTGGGAATCTCCCTATTGGTGATAATATTTTTTTAGGAAGAGAGCCAACAAGAAAAGTTGGCCCTTTCAATTTTTTAGATCATAAAAAAAGAAAACAGTTAACGGAAGAGCATCTTGCAAAACTAAAAATAAACGTAAAGAGTGCTGATCAAAAGGTTGAAGAATTATCAGGTGGACAAAGACAAGCTGTTGCAATTGCTAGAGCTACAGCATTTAATGCAAAAATTGTATTGATGGATGAACCAACAGCTGCACTTGCTGTTAAGGAAGTGGGGAAAGTTTTAGATTTAATTTTAAATCTTAAAAAGTTAGGTGTTAGTGTAATAGTAATTAGCCATCGAATGGATGATATTTTTACTGTTTGTGATCGAGTCATGGCACTTTTTCAAGGAACAAACTTTGCTGAGTCAGAATTAAAAAATACTTCAAGAGACGAAGTGATTGGATGGATCATGGGGAAAAAAGATTAATGGATAAGAATCAAGAATCTTTATTTGTCAGACTTATTCCTTTTTTTGAGAGATATGGAATCTTATTACTGATCCTAATAATGATTGCTGTCCTACATTTGTTGCAACCTGATGTGTTTTTATCATGGAGAAATGTAACAAACATTTTTAAACAAGTTTCTTGGCAGTCTATGTTAGCACTTGGTGTTTTTATGGTCATTGTAACTGCAGGTATAGATCTATCAGTTGGTTCAATTATTATGTTATCATTAATGGGACTCGCTATTGCTTCGAAGGCAGGAATGCCGTGGTACGTCGTCATGTTAGTTGCGCCAGCAATTGGATTCTTGTGTGGCATGTTTAATGGTATTGGCATTACCTTACTTCGAATGCCTCATCCATTCATAATGACACTAGGGACGCTTTATATATTTAGAGGTATTGGTAATCTTATATCCGGAGGTGTTCCAATAACAGGTTTTGCTGAACAGATTAGAGTTATAGGAAATGGTAAAATTAAACTAGATGTAATTTTTGGAGAAGGCGCTAGAGAGTATATTCCCACAAGTTTAATTTTAATGATTGTAATATTTTTTATCTTTTGGATATTTTTAAATCATACAAGAATAGGTAAATGGATTTATGCGATTGGAGGCAACCCAGGAGCAGCTAGGGCAGCAGGTATTAACGTAGATCGTATTTTAATAGTAGTTTACACCCTTTGTGGTTTCTTGGCTGGTATTGGAGGATTAATTTTAGCTGGAAGAACGAATTCTGCCTATCCAAATGCCGGTTTACAATCTGAGCTAGATGCGATTGCAGCAGTTATTATAGGTGGAGCAAGCTTCTTTGGGGGCAGAGGAACCGTTTTAGGTGTGTTTGCTGGAGTCATGATTATGGGTATACTCCGAAATGGTCTAAATCTAATGAATGTTAGTGTTTTCTGGCAACAAGTTCTTATTGGCTCAATCATTATTTTGGCTGTTTATATAGATGTTCTGAGAAGACAACTTGCAACCAGAACATAATACTAAAAAATAATCACTTTCTGACAAACAGTCACTTGATTAGAATTTCATTTTTGATTAATGGTAAAAAAAAATTTTAGGAGGAAAAATGAAATTTTTTATTTCTATAATTACTACTTCTGTATTGTTTTTTTCAGGTAGTCTTTTAGCGGGCTCACATGCAAAAACAATTATGCTAAGTACTAAAGGACCAGGTGCTGGAAACCCTTTTTGGGCTTCAGTTGAAGCTGGTGCCAAAGATGCTGCTGAGGAATTAGGTGTAAACCTTATTATCCTTTCACCACCACAAGAGAGTGATGTTATGGCTCAGGTAGCGCAAATTGAAGATCAAATTGCCAAAGGTGTAGACGGTATAGCGATTGCACCAACTGACCCAAACGCAGTTGCACCAATTCTTGATGATGCAATGGCTTCAGGTGTTCCAGTTGTATACATTGATACTAATGGAATTAATGAAGGTGTAACTTTCATTGGTACAAACAATATCAATGGTGCTGCTTTAGCTGCTCAATACATTTGTGATAATGTTCCAAGTGGTTCTGATGTTGCAATCCTTCAAGGAATGATTACTCAAACTACTGGTCAACACAGAGCTGAAGGATCACACAAAGGTCTTGAAGCATGTGGCATGAACATTGTTGCTGAACTTCCAGCTAACTGGGATACTGCACAAGGTATGTCAGTAACGGAAGATATCATCACTGGTAACCCAAATTTAAAAGCAATTTTTGCTTCTAACGATAATATGGGTCTAGGTGCTATCCAAGCATTAAAAAATGCTGATATGCTTGATGATGTTGTCGTTGTTGGATTTGATGCTAACCCTGATGCTGCTGCAAGTGTAATGGCTGGTGAAATGTCAGCTACTATTGCTCAATTCTCATACAACATGGGATACATGGGTGTAGAAAATGCACTTAAATTAGCTAATGGTGAAAGCATTCCAGATAACATTGATACTGGAACTGTATTAGTTACTAAAGAAAACGCTGCAGACTTTATGTAGGTCTAAGAAAAATTATTCTTAAAAGGCCGTAATTTTTTACGGCCTTTTTTTTTACTATTCCATTTTTTACAATTGATTTATAGAAACAATTTATGAAAAATATTGGGCTAATTGGTTGTGGTAATATAGCAGAGACCTATTTCCGGGCTCAGGAATATTTTAACAATATAAATTTTGTTGCTTGTGCTGATATTAATTTAGATGCCGCTAAAAAAACAGCTGATCAATATAATATTATTCCTTTATCAGTTGATGAAATACTTAATGACAAGAATGTAGACATCATTCTTAATCTCACAATTCCCCAAGCGCATTATGAAATATCTAAAAGAGCTCTTGAGGCAAACAAACATGTTTATTGTGAAAAACCAATGAGTGTTAAGTTTGATGAAGCAAAAGAATTATTAAATTTAGCAAAAAAAAATAGTCTCTACATTGGGAATGCACCCGATACTTTTTTAGGAGGAGGAGGTCAACTTACACGAAATTTAATTGACAACAATGATATTGGACAAGTTCTAACTGGTAATTTTATATTTGCTTTTCCTGGCGTTCAAGATTTTCATCCTAGTCCTGAGTCTTGGTTTCAAGAAGGAGGAGGACCTGTAATAGACATGGGTCCATATTTTTTCACCACTCTTGTTAATCTTCTAGGTCCTGTAAAAAATATAAGAGGAAGAGGAGCTAAATTTTCTGATAAAAGAGAATACAAAGCTGGTCCAAAAAAAGGAGAAACTTTTAATGTTGAAATTCCAACTTCTTATATGTTTAATATTGAGTTTCAAAATAAAGCTATCATTCAAGGTTTCATTTCATTTGATGTTTTAAATCATAAACGTAATCATATGGAGCTTTATGGAACGAAAGGTTCAATAGTAGTTCCTGATCCAAATATGTTTGGTGGTCCAGTTTCCATATCTGGTGAGTTTGGATCTGAATGGAAAGATATTAGCGTCGAAGATAAACCCCTTGGAAAAACAAATATTGTTAACCATAGTGGAAGAAGTAATGAGGCGCCTGAACAAGCAAACTACAGGGGTATTGGGTTAGCTGAAATGATTGACGCCATCGAAAATAATAGAATGCATAGGTGTAATGGAGAACTTGCTCTTCACGTTTTAGATGTAATTGAATGTGCTATGATTTCTTCAATTTATAAGGTGGAAGTAGAGCTCCGCTCTTCGTGTGTAAAGCCTGAACCCATGCATGACGATTTCATAAGGCAAATCCTAAAAAAAATATAAATTTTGCTTAGCTACTGATTAGTGCGATAATTTTACTGCCCAATTCCCAATATTTCTCCTTGTTTTACATACCTATTCTTGTTAGGAAAAAATTATTTATAGGAGGAATGCATGAAAAAAATTGCTTCAATTATTCTTGCCTCTGTAGCGCTTTTTGCTACTTCAGCGAAGGCAGAATACAAATTTAACTTCGTAATGCACAGTGATACGAACAATGCTTTCTGGGCAGCTGTTCATAAAGGTTTTAAAGATGCTTGTGCACAAATTAATGCTGATTGCCAAATGTTAACTCTTTCAGGTGATGGAGACCAACAAGAGCAATTACAAAACTTAGAGTCTTCAATAGCTCAAGGTGTTGATGGTATCGTAACTACAATTACTAACCCAACTATCTTTGATGCTGCAGTTGATGAAGCATTAGCTGCTGGTATTCCAGTAATTACAGCTAATACTGATGATCCAGAAGGTGCTGCTGGTAGTAACAGACTAGCATATGTTGGACAAGACTTAGAAGCAGCTGGTTATGAATTAACAGCTAATCTTTCTGAAATGTTTCCTGATGGAGATATTCACGTTCTAATCGGTGTTGCAGACATGAACCAATCATGGGCATACACTAGAGGAAATGGTATTGCACGTTTCATGGAAGATTACAAAGCAGCTAACCCTGATAGAAAAGTAACTTATGAGAAAATCGAGTCAGGTCTAGATCTTTCAACTGTTGGAAACAGAGTGGCAGCTTATGTTCAAGCTAACCCAAATACAACTGCATATCTTGATGTAGGTTTCTGGGAAGCTGGTGCAGCTGCAGCAGTAAGAAATTTAGGTTACGGACCTGGTGAAATACTTCTTGCTGGTTTTGACTTAGTTGACGTAGTTTTCGAAGAAATGGACAAAGGTTATGTTCAACTAACAGTTGACCAACAACCATACTACCAAGGTTACATGTCAGTTCACCAATTATACTTAATGAACAAGTATGGTTTAAGTGCACTAGATATCAACACTGGTAAAGCTATGATTGGTCCTGATGATGTTGAAACAATCAGATCATTCAAAGGAATGTCAGTTAGATAAATATCTTAACCAGGCTCTTTAAATAGAGCCTGGTTTTTTTTAAAATAAAAAAAATATGAGTAAAAATTTTAGTCTTAGAAGTTTATTAGTAAGACCAGAAGTAGCAACCTTCTTAATGTTTCTAGCAATAATGATTGGATTTTATATTGCTAATGAAAGATTTTTAGATGCAAGAAATATAAGAATAGTTATGGGTATTACACCCGAATATATTATTGTTGCTATTGGGATTGCAATATTAATGATCTCAGGTGAATTTGATTTATCTGTAGGCTCTGTTTTTGCATTAGTCCCGATGACTATTGTACAAATGGTGCATCAAGGGATACCACCTTGGTTCGCTATTTTTCTAGGATTAATGATTGGTATTATTGTTGGTTTTGTTAATGGATTTATTACCTTAAGATTTGGTATTCCTTCTTTCATCGCAACTCTTGGAATGCTCTATATTGCTAGAAGTCTTACAACTGTAGCTACTGCAGGATTTCCACCACCATTTCCTCATATTTTACCAAATGAGTTATTCGTTTATCAATTTGAGTTATTTAGAGCGTCCTTGTACTGGGCTCTTTTAGTTGCCGTGGTTTTAGGTGTTATGCTTCACAGAAGTAATGTTGGTAATTGGATCTATGCAACTGGCGGAGATCAAAACGCAGCATCTTCAATGGGAATAAAAACTGGAAACGTTAAAATGTTTTGTTTCATCTTATGTGGTTTCTTAGCTGGCTTTGCTGGAATGATTCAAACATTTAGATTGGAAGCACCATTACCATCTCAAGGATACTTATTAGAACTAGAGTCAATTGCTGCAGCAGTTATTGGTGGTGTCAGTTTATTTGGAGGTATCGGAACAGTTTTTGGTGCCGTTATTGGCGCAATACTAATCAGGTTTTTAGAAAGTGGAATCATTATGGCTAGAATAGATGCTGAATGGTTTAGAGCAGGTTTAGGCTCTTTAATTATCATAGCTGTAGTGTTTAATACTTATATAAGTAGAAGAGCGACACGAATTGGTCAAAACAAGGCAAAGGATTAAAGATGGAAGATATAATAGTTTGTGAGGGTTTAAACAAATACTATTCAGGAGTTCATGCTTTAAAAGATTTAAGCTTAAAGATAAAAAAAGACTCTGTTGTCGGTCTTATTGGAGACAATGGTGCTGGTAAATCAACATTAATTAAAATTTTATCTGGTGCACATCAACCTGATTCAGGTCATATATATTTTGAAGGTAATAAGGTTAAATTTAAATCTACAAAAGAAGCAATGAATTTAGGCATTGAAACAATTTATCAGTATTCAGCTTTGATCCCTGAAATGTCTATTGCAAGAAATATTTTTATTGGACGTGAACAAACTCAATATAATGTTGGCAATTTTGGTTTAATGAAAACTAAAACCATGCAGGACGATGCGATGAAAGCATTAACAGATGTTGAACTGCATCTTCGATCTCCAGATACACCAGTTAACCAATTGTCTGGAGGAGAAAGACAAGGTGTTGTGATTGCAAGAGCAATGTATTTTAAATCAAAAGTTTTAATATTAGACGAACCAACAAACCACTTATCAGTAAAAGAAACAAATAAAGTACTAAGGTTTGTAGAAGGATTAAAAAGCCAAGGCGTGACATCAATATTTATTACTCACAACTTGAGTCATGTATATCCAATTGCTGATCATTTATGTGTAATGGCAAGAGGTGAAAAAATTGCTGACTTGGATAAAAAAGACACAACAATAGATCATCTAACTGATTTATTAGTGAATGGATAATTTTGGGAGGAATTATGATTAGTGATGCGCAAATAAAACAATATAACGAAGAAGGTTATACGATCGTTGAAAATGTTTTTAGTATGGATGATTTGAATCCAATATTAAATGAATTTGAAGAAATTGTTGATGATTTTGCAGAAAAAGCTTTTCAAGCTGGAAAAATTACAAACAAACATGATGATAAAGATGTTTTTAAAAGACTAGCTGCTCTCGAAAGAGATTTTAAAGGTTCTTCAGTTTTAATTCATCATAGAGGCGAACTAAAACCAGCCCTCGCTAACTTATGGGGATCAAAAAAACTTTTAGATATGGTTGAAAATTGGGTTGGCAAAGATATCTCTGGTCATCCAGTTTGGAATATTAGATCTAAAACACCTCAGACAGCTAGGATGACAGTTCCATGGCACCAAGATTCTGCTTATTTAAAAGATGGAGCAGAAAAAACTACTCAGCCTGCTGCGTGGATTCCATTTCTAGATGTAAATAAAAATAATGGATGCATGCAAGTTGTTCCTGGAGGACATAGACCTGAAAGAGTTTTGAATCATAAATTAGAAAAGAAAGATGGTTCAGTAAAAGATTCTTGGTATTTATTTATTGAAGACAAAGATATTCCAGAAGAAAAAGTCGTTACTTGTGAAATGAAGGCTGGTTCAGTTTTATTTTTACATCAATTAGTTCCTCATCGATCACTTGAAAATTTATCTGAGGATGTAAGGTGGAGCGTTGACCTACGATTTCAAAATCCAAAAGATGAAGCTGGTTTTCATACTGGTTTGGTTGATCCAATCATAATGAGAAAATCAGAAGACCCAAGCTATACAGCTGATTGGGATTCTTGGTTTAAAGGTTATGAAGAACAACACACTAAATTTAGAGGGACTTCAAAAAAAGACCAATTTGACTCCACAGTTGATGGGTCATGGTTAGATCGTTGGGATAATTAATTTAATTATCAAGTATGGAAGTTAATCTCGATGATTGGTACAGACCAGAAGTCGACAGAAAAAAATTAAAAGTCTTAAGTAAAAGAAGGGATCTACCTGGACTAATCCATTTCTTCTTTTATTTTTTATCTTTATTTATTTCAGGATATTTAGCATACATTACTTTAGGTTCGTGGTGGACATATCTATTCTTTTTTATTTATGGTACGATTTATGCGTTCAGTGTAGCGAACTGGCATGAAACTGTTCATCGAACTGCATTCAAGACTCGTTGGATAAATGAATTTTTTTATCACATCAGTTCTTTCATGTGTGACTTTGAAGGTTTTAGATGGCGTTGGAGCCATACTTTCCATCATTCAAAGACATTACAAACAGAAGATGATTATGATCACGAAATACAAGTATCAAGACCGATAGAATTATTTGCATTCTTTTTGAATTTTATACCTCTTACAGATTTATTATACCCACATAAATTAATTAAGTTTGAAGTTCTAAAACATGCTTTTGGAAAATTCACTCCAGTTATTGATATAACAGCGCCTAAAGAAGAAAAGAAAAAAATTATTTGGAACTCAAGATTATATGTCTTTATTTGGTTATCGGTCATTGCATATTCTTTTTATATAGGTTCTTTTTTACCAATAATTTATATTATTTTACCAACTTATATTGGGAAGCCAATTTGGTTTGCTGTAAATGTGACTCAACACCTAGCTGCTAAAGTTGACACAAAAGATCACCGCTTAAGCACTTACTCTGTGAGAATAAATCCAATATTAAGTTTTTTATATTGGCATATGGAATATCATTTAGAACATCATATGTTTCCCATGGTGCCTTCATATAATTTAAAAAAATTACGAAAAGAAATTGATAAAGAATTACCACAACCGTTTACGAGTCTTTTTGATTTTTATAAAAAAGTTTTGCCAGCTGTCATAGCTTTGGCTACTGATCAAAATAAATATTATAAAGTGAAGTTAAATAATTAAACTACCAAGAACCAGAATTTTCCATAGACTTCCATGGTTCTTGTTCAGGTAAAGATTCCCCTTCTTGTAAGATCTCAATGGAAATTCCATCAGGGGATCGAACAAAAGCCATATGTCCATCACGAGGTGGTCTATTAATTGTGACGCCGTTGTTCATTAATTTTTCACACACTTCATAAATATTGTTAACACTGTAAGCTAGATGACCAAAATTTCTTCCTCCAGAATATTTTTCTGGATCCCAATTGTATGTTAATTCAAGAAGACCGGTTCTTTCATCACTATTTTCAGCGGCTAAAAATATTAAGGTGAAACGACCTTTTTCATTGTCAACTCGTCGTACTTCTTTTAATCCAAGTTTGTTACAATAAAAGTCTAACGAAGCATCAATATTCTCAACCCTCACCATTGTGTGTAAATATTTCATATAAACTAATAAATATTAACACAATTTTAAATTTATTTTCAATTGTTATTTTACCTATTTCACGTAAGATAAAACACAAATAGGGAGGAATTAATGAAAAAGAAAAAAGATTTAAAAATCTCTAGACGTACAGTAATGAAGGGTGCTCTTGCTGCTGGTGCAATGATGTCAGCAGGATCTATTCCTTCAAAACTATTTGCTGGAGAATTTAATATTCCTGATCCACTAAAACCATTACCAACAACAGGTGGTAATATGAGATGGATTGATAGTGGTGACATGAAAGGTGTCTTTTGGAAAAAACTTTTTCCAGAATATGCAGCTTCAAGAGGTATCACTATTGAATATGATGGTTTGCCATGGAAAGAAATAAATAAAATTGTTCCAATAGCTATAAGAAATGGAACTGTTCATGATGTATTCCAATTACCTTTAGGAATGGATCCAGGTGTTGCTGTATCTGAAGGTTGGGTTCAACCTTGGGATGATTATATTGAAAACCTAGATGAATGGTTAGCAAATTTCCCTGCTGGAGTTTATTTACCTGGTGTCAACCAATTCAATGGAAAGACATATGGTTTATGCTTAACAGCTAACAAAAGAACAGGAACTTGTCTTCTCTATAGTGAAAAATATATGAGTGAGGCTGGATATGATCCTCAAGCTGGTCGTATGACATATTCTGAAATCAGAGATGCTGCAAAAAAAATTACTAAAAGAGGTAATGGTCAGTATTATGGTTGGATTATTGGTGGAAACCAAGTTAATCGATGGGAAGATGTTGTTCACACTTTTGGTCAAGTAGCTGGAGCACATGGAGGAAGAGGTGGCTTTACAAATAGACACATTAATTTCCAAAATGGTAAATTCCAAATTGCTTCTGATCAATATATGGAAGCAGTTGAATTACTTCTTCAATTAAAATCTGATGGAAGTGCTTTCCCTGGTGTCATGAGTATGAACGCTCCTCAAGCTAGAGCTCTTATGCCTCAAGGTGCAGCAGGAATGATATTCCAAGGTCCTTGGTGTATTGGAGTTTGGGGTAGAGATGCTCCGGAGTGGAAATACGGTATTGCTAGTGAGCCTGTTCCAGATGGAAAAAAAGCTCAACCACTTTATATTGCAGAGGGTGGGTCAAATACGCTTTGGTTAAGTGCTAATAGTACAATGGGACCATTTGCTGGTGACCTAATTAGATTCATGGGAACTGAGCAAGGTCAAATTTATTGGGCACAAACTGTTGGTGCAGCAGATCCTGCTGTTAATCCAGAAGCAGTTGCAAAAGCTGGTTTGACTGGACCATCAGCTCAAGCACTTGCAATGTTTGCTGAAAATCTACTTGTTGGACCAAATCCAATAGTTAGAAATAAAGATGTAGGTGTTGTAGCTGCTAAGTCTAGAGTTCCAGACCCATCTTTAGCTTTAGTTATTCAAGGGCTATATACTGGACAACTTAAAGGTGTCGAAGCACAGCTTAAAGATTGTAATCAGAGATATGAAGATGCGCTTGATCAAGCAGTTGAAGAAGCAAGAGCAGATGGTGCTAACGTTACTCGTGATGATTGGGTGTTCCCAAATTGGGATATCAACTCCAATTATGGCGCGTCAAAATATAGCGAACTTTAATACAAATTAACTAAAGGCGAGTTTATACTCGCCTTTTTATCATGAATAAAAAATCTTTATCCAAACAGATATACGATGCGAGATGGTGTTATGTATTTGTTCTACCATGTTTAATTTTAACAGGAATGTTTGTCATTTATCCTATTGGAATGTCTTGGTATTTTTCTTTATTAGATTGGAGTGGTTTTACAAAAGAAGCAAAATTTATTGGCCTTCAAAATTATTATGAAGCTGTCAATGATGAATTCTTTTGGGATGCATTCATTCGTTCTTTTATTTTTATGTTTGGAACAGTTCCAGTAAAAATTGTTTTAGGATTTATAATTGCAGTATTTTTAAATAATCAAGTTTTGAAACTTGCTCCTTTCTTTCGTACTGTAATCTTTATGCCTGTAGTTACTGCAATTGCTATCATAGGTATTGTAATGACTTTTGTATTTAGCCCTTTTAATGGACCTGCTAATAAATTTTTAATGTCTACTAATTTAACTTCTGCTCCAATTGATTTTCTTGGAAACCCAGATACGGTGCTTCCAACTGTAATGGGAGTGTATGTTTGGAAATGGCTAGGGATAACTATGATGTATTGGCTTGCTGCTTTACAAACAGTTCCACAAGATGTTTACGATGCCGCAAAAATTGATGGTGCTGAAGGTTATAGATTATGGATCCATATTATTTTACCAATCGTACTACCTTTTGCTATTGTCATTATTCTTGTGGAGGCAGTTGGAGCGCTAAATGTTTTTCCTTTAATTGAAACTATGACAGCAGGAGGACCATTCTTTAGTAGTGAAGTTATGGAAATATATATTTTTAGAACAGCTTTTGTAACTGACTCTGGCACAATGCCTAGGCTAGGATACGCTTGTGCAGCAGGAGTATTTTGGGGTGTTGCTGTTTTATTTATTACAGTGCTTCAGGGATTATGGATGAGGAGAACTCGAAGAATATGAGTAGATACTTAAATTTCATTGCTGAAAAAAACCAAGTTAAATATTTAATTATAACTATAGCTTTTATTATTTTCTCTTTCTTTTGGATCTATCCATTACTGTGGGTACTTTCAGCCTCTTTCAAAACTGATTTTGAGATTTGGGGGGGCTTAGGCTTAATCCCTGACCGGCTTGTTTGGGAAAATTTTGAAAGAGCATGGTTTGGTGCAAATATGGGTAGGTATTTTTTTAACACCCTTATTATTACAGTTGTTTCTGTAATTATAGTTGTTGTAACAACTGGTATGTTTGGTTACGTAATTGGAAGATATTCTTTTCCAGGAAAAAAAATACTTATTGGAATTTTAATTAGTACAATTTTTATTCCTCAAGGTTACACAATTATTCCTGTTTTTGATTTATTAAATAATTTAAATATTTCTAAAAACTTAATTGGACTAACACTCGCAACAGCAGGACACACCCCTGTAATTTATATTTTACTGTTTGCAGGATATTTTTCGAGAGTTCCTGTAGAGCTTGAAGAAGCAGCTAAAATGGATGGAGCGGGCTTTGTTCGAACATTTATTTCAATCATGTTACCTTTAACAAAACCAGTAGTAGCCACAGTTTCTATTCTACAAGTTTTACATGCATGGAATGACTTCTTACTACCAGTTGTCATCACATTAGGTAATCCTGATATACGCACACTATCCGTAGGTGTGTACGCTTTTAAAGGTGAATACTTTGTCGATTGGTCTGGTATGGCAGCTGCATCTGTTATAACTATTTTGCCTATAATTATTTTATTTTTGTTTATGCAAAAATATTTCGTTGAAGGTGTTCAAGGAGCTGTAAAAGGGTAAATATGAAAAGGCCAAATATTTTATTAATAACTTCTGATCAACAGCATCACGATACCATTGGAAAATTTAATTCAAAAATACAAACACCGTATTTAGATAAGCTTTGTGATGAAGGAATGAATTTTACAAGAGCTTATTGTCCATCACCAGTTTGTACGCCGTCAAGAGCAAGTATTATTACTGGACAATATCCGTCTTCTCATGGAGCTTGGACAATTGGAGTTAAATTAGATGAAGAAGTAGAAACTATTGGAGAACTTTTATACAAAAATGGATATTCAACTGGGTTAATAGGTAAAGCACATTTCCAGCCATTAACTTCAGTTCCAGGTCAGGAGTCTATAGAAGGACAACCAACTTTAAGAGATTTAGAATTTTGGAAAAATTTTAAAGGACCTTGGTATGGCTTTGAACATATTGAGCTAGCACGTAATCATGCAGATGAAAGTCATGTAGGTCAACATTATGCAATTTGGATGGAACAAAACGGTCTTAGTAATTGGAAAGAATATTTTCAACCAGTTCCTGGTGAAACTTCTAAATATGCTCCTCCAATTGCACGTGAATATGACTACTGGGCAAGACCGGATAGGGTTTGGAAGTTAGACGAAAAACATCACTACACAAATTGGACAGCAGAAAGATCAATTGAATTTTTAGACCAACAAAAAGATGACAAGCCATTTTTTCTTTGGACAAGTTTTCAAGATCCACATCCACCATATGTATTAAGTGAACCATGGGCATCAATGTATAATCCAGAAGATATGTCACCTGGAACACTAAAAGAAGGTGAACACGAATTAAATCCACCACATTTTGGAAAAACACAAACGACAAATCCTGATTTCGAAAATTGGCATTCACCATTTAACGCTCATGGATGCATGAGTCATCTGTATCCAATGGAAGAATTAAAAAAAGACATGGCAATTTATTATGGCATGGTTAGTTTTATGGATAAGAATATTGGAAAAATAATTGATAAGTTAGATCAAATGGGTGAACTTGATAATACCATAATTATTTTTACTACTGATCATGGTCACTTTATAGGACAGCATGGTTTAATTGCTAAAGGACCATTCCACTATGAAGATATGCTCCGTTTACCATTTATTGTTAGATGGCCAGATAAAGTTCCTCAAAATTCATCATCTTCATCTTTATTGAGTTTAGTTGATCTTGCGCCAACATTTTTAAAAGTTGCGGGCATTGATATACCAACCCAAATGCAAGGAGTGGATCAAACAGATGTATTTTATGGCAACAAGGAAAGTATCCGTTCACATATATTTGTTGAAAATAGACATAATCCAAGAATGCCACATTTAAAAACTTACATAAATGATAATTATAAAATTTCTATTTATCGAGAGGCTAACTACGGTGAACTTTTTGATTTAGAAAATGATCCAAACGAATATAATAATTTATGGGATAATACGAACGCACAAACATTAAAAAAAGATTTATTATTTAAGTTTGCGCAAGCCACATTAAAAGATGAAACATCAAAAATGAAAAGAGTTTCAGGTGCTTAATTAAGAAAGGATAAAGATGAGAATTTTATACGTAGACATAGACTCTTTAAGACCTGATCATTTAGGATGTTATGGTTATCATAGAAACACATCTCCTACGATTGACTCAATAGCAAAAGAAGGAGTTAAGTTTACAAATTTTTATTCAACTGACACACCGTGCCTACCTAGTAGAACTGCTTTGTTTGGTGGCAATTTTGGTTTCAAAACTGGAGTTGTTAATCATGGTGGCGAATTCTCTGATATTGCACCTAGAAAAAATATTTGGAATAGAGAATTTAAAGGCGGTTTAAGAGGAGAATATGCTTTTACATCTCTTGGAAAAGTTCTTCGAGATGCAGGATATTATACAGCAAGTATCAGTCCTTTCCCTGAAAGACATACGGCTTATCAAGTTTGGTTTGGTTTTACCGAAACGTATGACACTGGAAAAGGTGGTTTAGAAAATGCTGATGAAGTCTACCCTGTTATAAAAAAGTGGTTAGAAAATAATGGAGAAAAAGAAAATTGGTTCTTACATGTAAATATGTGGGATCCTCATACTCCGTATGATACGCCTGAAGACTTTGGAAATCCTTTTAAAGATGATCCTATCGAAGAATGGGTGACAGAAGAATTAATTCAAAAACAAAGGAATAGTTTCGGACCGCATAGCGCTAGAGAAGTTCCAGGATTTGATGAAGATCTTGGAGGAAAGTATACAATGGGAGTGGGTGAAATTAAAAATACTTCTGATGCTAAAGAACAAATTGATGCATATGATACTGGAATTAAGTACGCCGATTTTTATTTAAATAAAGTTTTTGAAGACTTAAAAAAAATGAATCTTTGGGATGATACAGCAATAATTATTTCAGCAGACCATGGAGAAAATCAAGGCGAGTTAAATGTTTGGGGAGATCACCAAACAGCTGATCATATAACTAATAGAGTTCCATTAATAATTAGGTGGCCGGGGATAACAGATACAAATAAAGGAAGTACTGTAGAGAATAAATTTTATAATTTAGATTTAACTTCAACTATTTCTCAAATTACTTCATCTACTCAACCTGATAGATGGGATGGTATTAATTTCACTGAAAATTTAACTAATAGTAAATCATCAAATGGAAGAGATTATTTAGTTATTAGTCATGGTGCTTGGAGTTGTCAAAGATCTGTAAGATGGGATAATTGGTTACTGATAAGAACGTACGATACTGGTTTAAAAGATTTTCCAAAATATATGCTTTTTGATATTGAAAAGGATCCTCATGAGTTGAATAACCTAGCAGATCAGCATAAAGATCTCGTAGCTCATGGAATGTTTTTAATCGATGAGTGGATTGAAGAAAATATGTATGAGGCTGATAGAGGAGATCCACTTCAAGGTGTAATTAGAGAAGGCGGTCCTCATCATGCAAATATTTATTCAAAAGTTTGGAATACATATGTTGAGCGTCTTGAAAAAACAGATAGAAAAAAACACGCTGACAATCTTAGGAAATATAAAGGAAAACCTTTTAGTAAATAAATCTAAATCATAATGAATACTAAATCTAAACCAAATATCATTGTATTTTTTACTGATCAACAACGTTGGGATACTTCTAGTTTACATGGCAATCCATTATCATTGATGGAGAACTTTGATCATTATGCAGTTGAAGGTACACATCTTTATAATTCATTTACATGCCAACCAGTTTGTGGGCCTGCAAGAGCTTCATTACAATCAGGTATGTATGCAACAAAAACTGGATGTTTTAAAAATAGAATACCTTTAAAAAAAAATATTAAAACTCTTGCAAAATATTTATCAAAAGAAGGTTATGCCACTGGATATATTGGAAAATGGCATCTTGGCTCTTCTGAACCAGTTAAAAAAGAGGATAGAGGTGGTTATGATTATTGGTTGGGATCAAATCTATTAGAATTTACTTCTGATGCTTATGAAACATATGTTTATGATGGACAAAATAAAAAAGTATTTCTTCCAGGATATAGAGTTGATGCAATAACTGATGCAGCTATAAATTTTATAAAACTAAATCAAAAAAAACCATTTTTTCTTTTTGTTTCTCTTATTGAGCCACATCATCAAAATAATACAGATGATTATCCACCACCTATTGGATACAGAGAAAAATATACAGGCAAGTGGTCACCACCAGATCTTTCAACTCTAGTTGGATCTTCTCCTCGCCATTTAGGTGGTTACTATGGAATGGTGAAGAGAATAGATGAAGCTTATGGAAGAATGATTGATGTCATCAAAAGTTTAAAATTATTTGATGATAGTGCCATTATTTTTACATCTGATCATGGAAATAATTTTAAAACACGAAATAGAGAATATAAACGTTCATGTCATGAAAGTTCAATACGGGTTCCTACTTCTTTAATTGGAAATGTTTTTCAGCAAGGTGGACGTATAAAAGAACTTACCAACATTCTAGATATTCATGCAACAATATTAGATTTAGCAAAAGTCAAAAATACTTCTCATTGCGATGGTAGATCAGTATTACCTTTAGTGAATAAAACTTCCAAAAAATGGGATAACGAAATTTTTATCCAAATTAGTGAAAGTCAATTAGCTAGAAGTTTAAGAACTGAAAAATGGAAATATTGTATTGCTGATCAAGATTCTAATGGAAGTGACAAACCTTCATCAAATCAATACACAGAAACAAATCTATACGATCTTGATGCTGATCCGTATGAATTAAATAACTTAATTGGTATTAGTACTTATGATGAAATAGTAACCTCCTTAAGAAAAAAGATTAAAAGTAAAATTAGAAAAGTTGAAAATATTACAACTAAAATTACAAAAGCTAAAAATGTAAATAATCCTGGTCAAATGGGATTAAATCCTGATTCTTTTCATAGATTAAAGAAAAAACTTTAATAATTTTTTTTTTCGTATTAATCTAATTTTTATGAAAACAGTTTTCCTTTTATTTGATTCATTAAATAAAAGAATGTTAAATTCTTATGGTGGTAAATATATTGAAACACCAAATTTTAACCGATTAGCAGAAAAATCAGTTCAATTTAATAATCATTATATTGGAAGTATGCCATGTATGCCCGCAAGACGTGATATGCACTCGGGACGCTTAAGCTTTTTGCACCGTGCATGGGGTCCTTTAGAACCATTTGATAATTCATTTCCAGAAATCTTAAGACTTAATAACACCTATACTCATCTTGTTACTGATCATTATCATTACTTCGAAGATGGTGGTGCAACATATCATAATAGATTTAATTCTTGGGATTTTATTAGAGGACAAGAGAGTGATCCATGGAAAGCTATGGTTCAACCACCTCTTGAAAAATTGAGAGAAAAATATCATCAATCTCAATTAAATTTAACTGATAGGGAAACAGGTTATTATCATTACGCAATCAATAGTGAGTTTATTAAAGAAGAAAAAGATTTTCCTTCCGTCAAATGCTTTCAATCTGGATTAGATTTTATTAATATCAATAAAGATGCTGATAATTGGTTTCTTCAATTGGAAACTTTTGATCCACACGAACCTTTCTTTGCACCTGAACGCTTTAGAGAAAAATTAAAAACTAACTATAAAGGTCCAAGATTAGATTGGCCTCAATATGATAGAGTTAAAGAAACAGATGATGAAGTTGCGGAATTAAAAGCCAACTACATTGCTTTAATTGGTTTATGTGATTACTTGTTAGGTACTGTCTTAGATTATTTTGATAAAAATAATTTATGGGATGACACTGCATTGATTTTAACTACTGATCATGGCTTTATGCTCGGAGAACATGATTGGTGGGCTAAAAATAGAATGCCTTTATATAATGAAATTGCCAATATTCCGTTCTATTTCTATCATCCTGAATTTAAAGATCATTCTGGAGAACAAAGAAATGTTGTAACACAAAATATTGATCTGATGCCTACGTTTATGACAATGCACGGTCATGATGTTCCTAAAGAAGTAAAAGGTAAGTCCATTTTAAATTTTTTAGATAAAGATAATGAAAATGATTATTTTGCTTTGTATGGATATTGGGGCGGTGGAATTAATATCTCTGATGGGAAATATTCGTATTTTCACTATCCTGAAAATTTTGATCAGTATGATAGAAGTAGATTTCAATATACTTTAATGCCTACAAATATGAGACAATTTTTTTCACATGAAGAGTTACAAACAGCAACTATGCATGAGCCTTTTGATTTTACTAAGAACATACCAGTAATGAAAGTAAACAGAATACTTCGAAAGACTGATCCTCATAAATCTTTAGAAGATACTAAATGTGCACTTTATGATTTAAAAAAAGATCCAGGTCAATTAAGCCCAGTTAATGATATTGCCTTAATGACTAAATATAAAAATATCATGTTGGAAGAAATTAAAACTTATGATCCTCCTGAAGAATTATTAAAAAATTATTTCTAAAAAATACGAGAAATCTAGCAAAAATATCTTTATTTTAAAAAAAAATTGCCATTTTAAATTATTGTATAAATTTCTATATCGGCTAGATTAAATTCATCATTTTAATAATTTGGGAGGAAAAATGAATTTTTTAAAATTTATTACTAAAAAAATTTACTTATTTATTTTCTCATTATTTTTATCATTTGGTTTTATAACTTCAAGTTATGCTGTTGATATAACAATATGGGATTTAAGTGGTAGGAACGGACAGGATGAATTTTATGATAATCTTAATAAAGAATACAAAAAAATTAATCCTGATGTAAACATCATTTTACAAACATTTGAAAATGAAGCTTACAAAACTCAAATTCAAGTGGCCTTAAATGGTAATGATGGACCAGACGTATTCTTTAACTGGTTTGGGGAAGATAGTGCTCGTTTAGCAAGAGCGGGATTAGCATTAGATATAACTCCTTACGCAAATGTTGAAGGTGGATATGGTAACTACATTAGTGAAGGATTATCAAACACAACTGCTGTTAATGGTAAAATATATGGAGTACCAAATACTTCAGTCTCAAAATATTTTCACTATGACCCTGCTTTTTTTGAAGCAAACAGTTTAGCAGTACCAAAGACATTTGATGATTTATTAAATCTTTGTAGAGATATTAGAGCAATTGATTCATCTATTGTTCCATGGCCTCTTGGAAACTCAGAAAGATGGAAACTCAATCACGTTATAACTATGTTAAACCAAAGAGTTGTAGGTGAAGAAAATACTGCGGCAGATTATAACTTATCTGCATCAGAAGATGAGTTATTCACTAACCCAGCGTATGTTGAGGCTTGGCAAAAAGTTGTAGATCTGCAAGATGCAGGTTGTTTCCAAGATGCTCCAAACGCTACACATCCAGATCTAACAAGATCAATGTTTGCATCACAAATTTCACCAATGATTTATTGTGGTACATGGTGTGGAGGTATCTTTAATGGTGAAGGTTTTTCTGACTTTAGCTATTTTAGATTCCCAGAAGTAGTTGGTGGTGCTGGTGCAGCAACTGTAGGCTTCCTTGTTCCATCTGGTATGATGGTATCAGCAAAAACCGCACATCCTGAAATTGCAGCACATGTTGCCTCGTTTATGGTTTCAGATGATATGGCATTGCAAGCAGCTGAACTAATGGGTTTCATGCCTTCTAATCCAACAAAAATTGGCGAAATGAGTAATCCAACTCATTGGTTTAATTTTTATGTTAATGATATTGCAGACAAAACAGGTCACGTAAATGTTTTGGATGTTTTATTAGAAGCAAATGTTTCAAATGCTTATCTTGATATGGGTACTGAAATTCTAAATAGAACGAAGACTCCGCAAGAAGCTATGGATTTTATTAGGCAGGTTGCTTTAGAAGCTAAAGCAGCGATGTAAATATTTTATTAATTTCGGCTATTTCTTAATAGCCGAAATTTTTTATGAACAAAAATAATACACAAACAAATAATTTTTCTTTGTCAAATGACAAAGTATCAGCCACTATACTTCTTGTACCGGCTTTAATATTTTGTACCATTTTTATATTTATTCCTGCCATTGGTACAATTGTAGGATCATTTTATAGCTACAGCCTTACTTCAATGAACAATTGGAAATGGGTTGGCTTTGGGAATTACGTTAAAGCAACGCAAGACGAGTATTTTTGGGTAGCGTTAAAAAATAACTTTATAATAGTTTTTGCTTCAATTGTGCTTCAGGTAGGTGTTGGAACAATTTTAGCAGCAATTCTTGATAGAGGAATAAAATATGGAAGGGTAATTTTTCGAACCATAATATTTACTCCAATGGTCATATCATCAGTTGCAGTGAGTTTAATTTGGTTAATAATCTATGACCCAAATGTTGGTATATTAAATGCTATCTTTAAATCTATTGGTTTATCAACACCGTCTAAGGGGTGGTTAGGAGATCCTAATATTTCAATTTGGATGATAATGATAACAGCTGCATGGCAAAATACAGGGTTTATGATGGTCTTAATTCTTGCTGGTCTGCAAGGAGTTTCTAAAGAGGTGTATGATGCAGCTGAAATAGATGGCGCAACTGGAGTTAAAGCTTTTTGGTATATTACGCTTCCAATGATTAGAAATGTTTTGATTGTTGCAATTTTGATAACAACCATAGGGGCATTTAAAGTTTTTGAATTTATTTTTGTATTTACTCAAGGAGGGCCATCCAATGCAACTCAAGTTTTAGGTACTTACATTTATTTACAAGCATTCAATTTGCTTCATATGGGATACGCCAACGCATTATCTGTAATACTTCTTATCATCGCATTATTTTTAGGATGGTTACAACTTAAATCCAGTAGGAAAGCTTAATGAGTCGATTTAAAATAGCAAATATAATAGCTTATGGTTTTGTAACACTGTTTAGCATCTATGTTTTAATGCCAATTTTAGTAATGGTATTAACAACATTTAAATCTAAACGAGAAATTTTTTTAGAACCTTTGGGCATTCCTAGTCAATTTGGAATTTCTTCTTTTGAAAAAGCTCTAAGTGTTGGACTGGGAAGTTTTATGTTGAATTCTTTCATAGTATCTTTTTTTGCCGTCTTTTTAATTGTTACAATTTCAGGAATGGCAGCGTACGTACTATCAAGAATCGATTTTAAAATTAATAAATTTGTTTATCTATTGATAGTAGCAGGTTTTGCAATTCCACCTGCTGCAGTTCTTGTTCCCTTATATACGATGGTTTCAAACTTAAATTTATTAAACAGTTTATTTGGAGTTATTATGCCTCTTACTGCATTTGGAATTCCTTTTACCGTTATACTTTTTTATGCTTTCTTTCTAGATTTTCCAAAAGAAGTAGAAGAGGCTGCCACTATTGATGGTTGTACAAAGCTTCAAATATTTTTCAGAATTATTGTACCCCTATCTGGACCAGTTATTGCAAGTGCCGCAATTTTTCAAACTGTTTGGATTTGGAATGAATTTTTATTAGCACTAATAATGTTAACTTCAGACGACTTTAAAACTTTGCCTATAGGTCTATTAAAACTAAGAGGAGAGTGGACATCTGATTGGGGGGCAATTATGGCAGGACTTACAATAGCGGTAATTCCTGTGTTAATAGTATTCCTAATATTCCAAAAGTATTTTGTTAGATCATTGGCAGGGTTAGGAAAATAGTATAAGTTTATTACATGGCAAAAAGACAAAAAGTTTTAGTTCTCTATTTAAAGTTTCCAAGTTTAGAAGCTGAAGTTATTTCTTGGGCAACTTTTGATGGTACCGGAAAAAAATTACATATGACTGGAGACAGCGACACTCCACCATATCCTACTGGTCTTGATGCATTATTAGATGGGTGGAGATTGTTTCAAGCAAGTCAAGCTATACCAGAACAACCTGGTGAGGAACATAGAACATCATATTTAAAACATGAATTTTTTTTTGAAAAATTAGAAGAAGGAGATTTTTAGTATGCCAAAATTATTAACAACAGAGCAAATGGCAGAATTTGCTAGCAGTGGATGTTTATTTTTTGATGAATTAATTGATGAACAAACCAATAAAGAATTTTTAGATGATATTGGTCATACAGATATTGATAAAGCTGATAGTGTTAATGATTTTTATAAGAATATTAAAGCTACCAGTAGTATTCCAAGAATACCTGCGGGCACACCACTTAAAGAAGCATTTCCCAAAAACTCACCTCTCGATAAAATTTTCAAAAATGAAGTAGTTGAGGGCGCTATTACAAGTCTAGTAGGAAGTAATACAATTGTTGATCACCAATTTCTTCATATAACATTTCCAACAAAATATTTTAATCAAGCAAATCAACGCCAAATGTCTCAAGCAAACCATCAAGATAGTACGATAGATCCAAGAAGTACCTTTGATGTTCAATTATTTTATTTTCCAACTGAAGTAACGAAAGAAATGGGTGGAACAAGGTATCATCCAGGAACACACTTACGTATTGTTAATGAAATGGCTATTGCAAAATATCAGAATATTCTTGGGCAAAAAAGTATAGTATGTAAACCTGGTACCATTGGTATTTTTCATAGCGGTCTTTGGCATGGAGCTGGAGTCAATTTTTCAGAAAATATTCGTTATATGTTTAAAGTAAGACTTCAACCTACAGAAAAACAAGAATTGTTATGGGATCCTGAGAAAAAATATCAACCTTTGCCAAACCGAGCTCTGTATTGGACTGATGAAAGTAAGGATCAAACTATCAATGATATTTTGATGAAGCCTTACCCTTGGCAAGAAGCTGATACAAATAGACTTGATAAAATAAATGTTGTTAAGTTTTGGAGATTATTAACTGGTCACAAGAAAATGGATGTCGACTATTGGCTTACAAGAATTGAAAACGAATTATATTAATTGAAATCTCTTTCATCACCTTTTAAAGGAACAACATCGCAAGTTTCCTGATACCATGAAAGCATTTTATCTTTTAATTTTTTAAGCTCTGACGCATATTGCGGATCATCAATAACATTATTAATTTCTCCAGGATCTTCTATTAAATTATAAAACTCATCTTTTTCGTAAGCTCTTTTAATATATTTAAATTTTTTATTTCTACACATTGTTGCTTTGGTATGCATTAAAATTTCATCCTCTTGACCTTGTAAACTAACTCTAGGATAATAAAGACCATGGGGTAATTGAAGACTTTGATTTTCACTTGCTTGTCTTTCTAATCTAAGCCTGCCACCTTCCGTAAATACTTCTTCTCTATGATTATCAGTTTTCTGTTCAATAAAATTTTTTATACTTTTGCCAAAATGCCAATAGGAAGGCTTAATATTGCTGTAATCATATATGGTTCCAGCAATATCTATTAATTCAATCATCGTATCGCTTACGCCATTTAATGTATTTTCACTTTTTGGTGGTTTAATTATAAGAGGTACATTCGTTAGACAGTCTTGAAAAGTATTTTGTGTTTTTTCAACTAAATTATAATCACCTGTAAAGTCACCATGATCAGATAAAAAAATTATTAAAGTATCATCATACAAATTATTTTCTTTTAGTTGATTGACCAAAAGTCCAAATTGATAATCTACTCTTGCACACATACCAAGATATACCGCTCGTAATTCATTCCAACGTTCATCGGTCCAATCTTGCATTTTTTGTCCATCCATAATTCCTTTTAAAAGACTTGGCTTGTCTTCCCAAGTTTTGTATTGATATCTATTAGGTATTACGCTTCGATCAATTGAAGAGAACCATGGATCCTCTACACAGTAAGGTGGATGCGGATAACCAAGTGGTAGAAATAAACAGAATGGTTTATCTTCTTTATAATCTTTTATAAAATCTAATGCTCCATAAACCATGGACCAATCGTCATCGAAATAAATATCTTTATCTTTTTTATCTAATTTTCCTTTGAAGAAACTATAATAATTATCTCCATCTTCAGGTCCTCGCCATGATAAATCTCCCCCATGTGTGCCTGGTTGTTGAGTATAGCCCCATTTTTGAAAATCTCTATTAGTTGGTTCAAAATAAATATCACAATGATTACGATAACCCTCTTGTCCTGCTATCAAATCATTTTTTCCACCCCACCATATAAAGTAATTTTTATTTTTTAGTTCGGATAAAATACTAGAGTCCCCTTGATCAGTATGTAGCATATAATGCATTGTTCTATGACCATGTACATGAGGATACCAGCCAGTCATAAATGAGCAACGACTTGGTGTACAAACTGTCGCTTGGCAAAAAGCATTCTTAAATGCAACTGCGTCTTCTTTAATTATATTATCTAAATTAGGAGTTTGTGCGCCTGGGTAACCAAGATATCCAAGCATATCTCCTCTCCATTGATCTGGATTAAATATAATGATGTTTGGTTTATTTTTCATTAAAAATTTTTGCTTAATCTTACAGCATAAATAGATGGTTTTAAGCTTAAAATTGCCTTTTTTAGTTTAAAAAAATCCCTTTAGTGTTATAAATTTCTTACTACGATAATCTTAGGGAGGATTAAATGAAATTATTACTAAAAATATTTTTCTCACTAACTATTTTGATGTCATTTAGTTCTGTTAAAGCAGATACTATAAAGTGGCTTCACTTATTTGGTGAAGACTCAAGTTCATATGCTAACATGGTTAAGGCTGTTGAAGAATTTGAAGCTAAAACAGGACACACTGTTGTTATGCAGTATTTAGAAAATGAATCATTCAAAGCAAAGTTACCTACAATGCTTCAATCAAATGATAGACCAGATATATTTTATAGCTGGAGTGGCGGAGTTATGTATGATCAAGCCAGAGCTGGTTTTTTAAGAGATATCTCCAATGTTGTACCAGATAGTTATTTGGATACTGTTAGTGCAGCAGCAGCAGATGCTTTTACATTTGAAGGTCAAAGAGTAGGTTTACCTTTACAAGTATCACAAGTTGCTTGGTGGTATAATAAAGATCTTATCAATCAAGCCGGAGTTGACGTTTCAGCCATCAAAGAATGGGATGATTTAATTAGCGCTGTAAAACAAATTAAAGCAGCAGGAATTACTCCTATTTGTATGGGTGGTAAAGATAAATGGCCTGTTCACTTTCTTTGGACACACCTCCACATAAGAAATGGTGGAAAAGGATTATTCCTTGAATCACTTAATAATGGTGGTTGGGATAGACCAGAATACTTAAAATCAGGTGAGCAAATGCTCGAGCTAGTTGCTTTAGAACCTTTTCAAAAAGGATTTTTATCACACACTTGGCCAGATCAAGCAGGTTTTTTTGGAGACGGTAAATGTGCAATGGCACTTATGGGTAACTGGATGTATGGTTCTCAAAAAGCTAACAGTTCAAGTGGTGAAGGTTTAGGAGATAATAATATGGGAATGTTTAATATGCCAATGACGAGTGGTGGTCTCGGTGATGCTGGGGACACACTTGGCGGTATAAATGGTTGGTTATTCTCAAGTAGCGCTCCTGACTCAGCAGTTGAATTTATTATGCATTATGTATCTCTTGATATTCAAAAAGATGATGCAGGAAAAGGTGCTTATATACCTATTGTGAAAGGTGCTGATGTATCTCTTACAAATCCTTTCTTGCAACAAGTTGCACAAAATATCTCTAACTCAGAATATCATCAAATATTTTATGATCAGTTCTTGGGTGCAGATATTGGTAGGGTTGTTAATGACGTATCTACTGATTTAGCGGCAGGAATTATTACTCCTGAAGAAGCTACTCAAGCCGTTCAAGAAGCTTGGGAATTTAATCAATAATATAAATATCAGGGCTCTTTTTTTAATTAAGAGCCCTGTTCATAGCTATGAGATCAGCAAAATTTGATGCACTACTTAGTAGGTATTATACAATAATAATTTTTTTAATACCTGCCTTAACAATATTTACTTTGTTTGTAGTTCTTCCAATAGGTGAAGCAGCCTATTACAGTTTTTTTAGATGGAATGGCTATGGCGCGCCTGAGAAATTTGTTGGACTTAAAAATTATGAATTTTTATTCAAAAATAGAGTGTTTATTATGTCACTCAAAAATAATTTTTATATAATTGCTATATCATTATTTGTTCAATTACCATTTGCTCTTTTAATTGCTTTAATGATTTCAGATAAACTCAGAGGAGCAGCTTTTTTTAGAACAGTTTTTTTTCTTCCATTTATTTTAGCAGAAATAGTAACAGCGTTAATCTGGGCATACATTTATGATGGTAATTATGGTTTAGTTGCTGCAATTTGGGGTTTCTTTGGTGCAGAAGCTCCATTCATACTTGGTGATAAAGATTGGGCACTCTTAGCGATTTTAATTGTTATATTTTGGAAATTTTTTGGAATTCACATGATGATTTATATTGCAGGATTACAAGCTATTTCAAAAGAAGTTTTAGAAGCTGCTAAAGTAGATGGGGCAGGCCCAATAACGACTGCCTTTAGAATTAAAATACCAATGCTTATTCCAACAATTAAGCTTTCAGTATTTTTATCACTATTAGGTAGTTTACAGCTATTTGATATTATTATGCCACTAACAGGAGGAGGACCTTCAAATGTAACGCATTCGATGGTCTCTTATTTATATTATTTTGGTGTAATGCGTATGAAAGTTGGTTTTGGAAGTGCGGTTGGAGTTGTAATATTTTTAATTTGTTTATTTATTGCAATTGGCTATCAAAGAACACTAATGAGAGATGATAATGAAAACAAATTTTAGAACTTATTATTTGTATCTTATTCTATTTTTTTTAGCAGGAGTAATTATTATTCCATTATACGTTTCTGTAATGGGAGGCTTTAAACACACTGGTGAACTTAGAACAAACTCTTTAGGCTTACCAATAGATTGGAAATTTGAAAATTATACATCGCTTTTAGCTAATTCAGATTTCTGGTTATTTTTATGGAACTCTACAGTGTACGCAGTTGGAACTACTTTTTTTGTAGTCCTGTTTGCCTCTATGACAGCCTTTGTTTTTGCTCATGTAAAATTTGCAGCAAATAAATTTCTTTATAATTATTTTTTACTAGGACTAATGTTTCCTTTTGCTACTGCAATTTTACCTCTATTTTTAAGAGTTCGTGACTTTGGTTTATTGGGTACTAGTTGGGCTGTTATAATTCCACAAATTGCATTTGGGCTTGGTTTTTCTATAATTCTTTTTCGAGGATTTTTTAGGCAAATGCCAAAAGAGATATTTGAAGCTGCTGTTTGTGATGGCTGTAGCTATACCCAATTTTACTTTAGGTTTACTCTTCCTTTATCAACTCCAATATTAGCTACTGTTAGTGTTATTACTCTTACAGGAAGCTGGAATAATTATTTGCTACCTCTTATAATGATTAATGATGAGTCACTTTATTCATGGCCAATGGGTATAATGGTTTTTAGAGGTGAGTATTTTACTGATTGGGGTAAAATATTAGCTTATGTATCACTAACTCTTGTTCCAGCAGTAGTTTTCTTTTTTACTTTACAAAAATATATTGTTGCAGGTTTAACAGGTGGAGCAGTTAAGGAATAGTTTTATGAAAGTAGGAATTATAGGTTGTGGTAATATTGCTGATATTTATTTTAGTAATTCTCAGAAGTACTTTAATAATTTTCAAATAGTTGCATGTGCTGATATTAAAAATGAAGCTGCAAAAAACTATTCTGAAAAGTATGGGGTAGAACAATTATCTGTAGATCAGATATTATCTAATAAAGAAATTGAATTAATTATAAATTTAACAATCCCAGATGTTCACTTTGAAGTTTCAAAATCAATTCTTGAAGCTGGTAAACATTCTTATTCAGAAAAGCCACTTTCAATAAAATTTGAACATGGTCAAGAGTTGGTCAATTTGGGTAATTCAAAAGGTTTACATGTGGGTTGTGCACCAGATACATTTCTTGGAGCGGGTATACAGGAAGCAAAAAAAATTATTGATCAAAATGAAATAGGTAAAATAAATCTTGGAAGTATTTCAATGGGTGTAGCTGGACATGAAATCTGGCATCCTAACCCAGATTTTTACTATAAATATGGCGGTGGCCCAATACTTGATATGGGTCCATATTATTTTACAGCACTAGTAAACTTACTCGGTCCTGCGAAAAATGTTTTTACACAATCAAGAACAGTTTATCAAAAAAGAGTTATTGGCAGTGGTGATAGACAAGGGCAGGAAATAGAAGTTGAAATCCCAACAACATTAGTTTCACAAATAGAATTTCAAAATGGCGCATTAATTGATTCATTTTTTTCTTTTGATGTTTGGAAACATAGTAAGAATCACATAGAATTATATGGCGATAAAGGTTCAATAAATATTCCTGATCCAAATATGTTCGGTGGTGATATTCTAGTTTGTAAATCAAAAAATGGAAATTGGGAAAATATAGATACCAAGAATAACAATTTAGGGAAAATAAATATTAAAAATAAATCTGAAAAAGCAAATGAGTCAGCAGGTATTGCTAACTATAGAGGTATAGGTGTGAGCGAAACAGTTGATGCAATAAAAAATAATCGTTTAAATAGATGTAGTGGAGCATTAAGTCTTCACGTTTTAGATATACTAGATAGTATAATTAAATCATCAAAAGAAAATACGAAAATAGAACTTAGAAGTTCTATTAAAAATTTAAATTACTTCTCTGAAGATGAGATTAGTAATTTATTAAAGTGAAAGGAATAAAATGAAAAAAGCTTTAATAGTTTATGGAGGTTGGCCAGGACATGAGCCAGAAAAATGTACTGAAATAATTAAAGGCATGCTGGAGCCTGAAGGATATGAGGTAAGAGCAGAATATCAAACTTCTGCATTTGCAGAAGATTATGTTCACGAAATGGATTTGCTTATACCTATAGTGACTATGGCTTTTCATTTTGATCCAAGAGGAGAAATAAAAAAAACCGCTGTTAATAATGTTATTAAAGCTGTTCATAATGGATGTGGTCTTGCTGGTCATCACGGTGGAATGTGTGATGCATTTAGACAATCAATTGATTGGCAGTTCTTAACAGGAGGTCAATGGGTAAGTCACCCAAATGGTATTCATGATTATAAAGTCAATATAACAAAAAAAGATGATCCAATCATGGAAGGCATTGAAGATTTTGATTATCATTCAGAGCAATATTACATGCATGTGGATCCATTAAATGAAGTTTTAGCAACGACGACATTTAAAGGTAACGAAGTTTGGAAGCTTGAACAAGAACCTGGTTCATCAAGTGGTGACGCATATACCACAGAATGGTTAAAGGGTGTAGAAATGCCAGTTGCCTGGAAAAGACGAATTGGGAAAGGAAAAATTTTTTATATTTCTCTTGGTCATTTTGCTCATGAATTAAACCATCCACAAATGAATAAAATTTATAAACGTGGTTTACTTTGGGCATCAAGATAGAGTAATATAATATAGGAAATCATATGACAGAATACTTTAGTAAAATACCAGAGATTAAATTTGAAGGCGAAGAAAGCACAAATCCATTTGCTTTTAAATTTTACGATGAAAATAAAAAAGTTTTAGGCAAGTCTATGAAAGAGCATTTAAGGTTTGCTACTTGTTATTGGCATACATTTACTTGGCCTGGCCTTGATCCATTTGGTGGTCAAACTTTTGATAGACCGTGGATGCAAGCAGGTGATGAAATGAAAATGGCTGAAATGAAACTTGATGCTGCATTTGATTTTTTCACTAAAATAAAAACACCCTTTTTCTGCTTTCACGATAGAGATATTTCTCCTGAAGGTTCAAATTATGCTGAGACACAAAAAAATTTCTTTCATATTATAGATTTAATGGAACAAAAAATTAATGACTCAGGAATGAAATTATTGTGGGGAACAGCAAATGCTTTTTCTCATAAAAGATATATGAGTGGAGCTTCGACTAATCCAGACCCAGAAGTTTTTGCATATAAAGCTGCGCAAGTAAAAGATTGTATGGATGCAACGATGAGATTGGGCGGTCAAAACTATGTTCTTTGGGGTGGAAGAGAAGGATACGAAACTATTCTTAATACTGACATGACTAAGGAGACAGCTAATCTTCAAAGATTTTTAGAATTAGTTGTTAATTATAAACACAAGATAGGATTTAAAGGTCAAATTTTATTGGAACCAAAACCTCATGAACCAACTAAACATCAATATGATTTTGACTCTGCTACTTGCTTAGCGTTTTTACGAAAGGCAGGTTTAGAAAATGAGATTAAACTAAATGTTGAAGTTAATCATGCAACTTTATCTGGTCATAATTTTGAACATGAAATTGCTTACACAACTTCAAACAGCGCCCTAGGAAGCATTGATATCAATAGAGGTGATACTTTAATAGGTTGGGATACGGATCAATTCCCAAATAATCCTGCAGACTTAATTATGTCATTTTATTTTATTTTTAAGAATGGCGGGTTAGGCCAAGGAGGTATGAACTTTGATGCAAAAATAAGAAGGCAATCTATTGACGCTGAAGATTTATTCCATGCTCATATTGGAGGCATGGATGTTTGTGCAAAAACACTTATTGCTGTTGAAAAATTAATGAATGATAATGTTATTCCTAAGTTTATTGAAGATAGATATTCGGATTGGAATAAAGAATTAGGTCAGCTTATTCATAATAAAGACACTGGATTAGATGATATAAATAAAAAAGTAATCGACGATAATATTGAACCAGAACCTCGTTCAGGAAGACAAGAATATCTGGAAAATATCTTAAATAAATATTTGTAGTTACTAACCATAAGTTTCTATACTAATTGATTTATAAATATTATGAAAATTTATAAATTAGATACAGCATCAGAATTTGAAAAATTAGACCTTTGTCTCGCAATAGGTAATTTTGATGGAATACATAAGGGGCACCAAGAAATAATAAATAAAATTAAGGAGATTGCATCAAATAATAATTTATTATCTTCTATAATGAGTTTTAATCCTCATCCTCGTGTTTACTTTAATCAAATTAATGAGTCTTTTAATATTTATACTCAAAGTGATAAAATAAATTTTCTTGAAAGATTGGGTTTAGATATATTTATAGATTTTTCTTTTGATAATAATCTATCAATATTATCAGCTGATGATTTTGTAACTAAAATTCTTATTGATAAATTAAATATTAAATACTTAGTTATAGGTACTGACTTTAAGTTTGGAAAAGACAGAAAAGGTAATTTTAAAACATTAGAAAAGTATGCTGAAAAAAATAATTTTAATATTCATTTAATTGATCCTATTATGCTTGCTGATAAATCGGATAAATATTCATCTTCAATTATTCGATCACAAATAAAAGATGGTTATATGGAAAATGTTGCAGAGTCTTTAGGTAGACCCTGGCATATGCATGGAACAATAATTGAAGGTGATAAAAGAGCTAGAGAAATCAATTTTCCGACTGCTAATATGATACCAGATCAACACATATTACCAAAAAGAGGTGTTTACTGTGTAGAAGTGCTGTTAGAAGGTAAAAAATACAAAGGTGTTTCAAATTTTGGTTTAAGACCAACAGTCGATGGAAGCAAACTCCTTCTAGAGACACATATGTTTAATTTTAGTGAAGAAATATATGGTAAAGAATTGACTGTTGAATTCCTTACATTTATTAGGTCTGAACAAAAATTTAATAATTTTGAAGAACTAACCAAGCAAATCAATAAAGATATAAATAAAGCAAAAGAATATCATCAATTATAATGGAATATAAAGATACAATTTTTCTTCCCAAAACATCTTTTGAAATGAGAGCTAATTTACCCTCAAAAGAACCTGCAATAATAGAGGAGTGGGATAAAGAAAATATTTTTAAAAAGCTAAGAGATAAATCCAAAGGTAGAGAAAAATTTGTTCTTCATGATGGTCCACCATATGCAAATGGACATATTCATATGGGTACAGCTCTTAATAAAATTTTAAAAGATGTCATTGTGCGAACACAACAAATGGCTGGAAAAGACTCTATTTATGTTCCTGGATGGGATTGTCACGGTTTACCAATTGAATGGAAAATAGAAGAGGAATATAGAAAAAAAGGAAAGAACAAGGATGATGTTCCAACTGTTCAATTTAGAAATGAGTGTAGAGAGTTTGCAGAAAAATGGATCGAGATACAAAAAAAAGAATTTAGACGACTTGGTGTTGAAGGGGATTGGGAAAATCCATATCTTACAATGTCCAATAAAGCAGAAGCACAAATTGTTCGAGAGCTTGGAAAATTTTTACTTGATGAAAGTTTGTATAAAGGAGCAAAACCAGTTCTCTGGTCTGTCGTAGAAAAGACAGCTCTAGCTGATGCCGAAGTTGAATATGAAGATCATACGTCCAACACTATATATGTTAAATTTTTAATTAAAAATTCTACCGATGAAGATTTAATTGATTCTAATATTGTTATTTGGACAACAACTCCTTGGACGATTCCAGGTAACAGAGCTCTGGCTTATGGCAAAGAATTAGATTATTCACTTATTGTTGTTGAAGAATTAGAAGAAAATAGTTTAGTCAAAAAAAATGATAAATTAATATTTGCTTCAGAACTTTTAGAAAATGTAACTAAAGAAATTGGAATTAAACAATTTAGAATAAAAAAGAAATTTAAAGGAGATAATTTATCTACTTGCGAATGTGAGCATCCATTTAAACAATTGGGTTATGATTTTATTGTAAAACCATTTCATGGGGATTTTGTAAACTTAGAACAGGGAACAGGAGTTGTACATATAGCTCCTGGACACGGAGATGACGACTATGTTTTAGGGATAGAAAATAATGTTGATATTATCCAGACAGTTCAAGATGATGGAAAATATAATCAACATGCTGTTGGTTTTGAAGGTGAACATATTTATAAAGTAGATCACAAAATTGCAGATAAATTAGAAGAATTTTCAAAATTATTATTTAAAGGGACGCTTCGTCATAGCTACCCACATTCATGGAGGTCTAAAGCACCTCTTATTTATAGAAATACTCCACAATGGTTCATTTCCATGGAAAAAAATAATTTAAGAGACATTGCTCTTAAATCAATTGATGAAACTATTTTCTATCCTCCTCAAGGTCAAACTAGGCTTAGATCAATGATTGAAACTAGACCAGATTGGTGTGTATCTAGACAAAGAGTGTGGGGTGTACCTTTACCATTATTTGTAAATAAAAAAACGGGTCAACCTTTAAGAGATGAAAATATTATCAATAGAATAGCAGATATATATGAAAAAGAAGGAAGCAATACGTGGTTTACTGAAGATCCACAAAGGTTTTTAGGGGATGAATATTCACTTGAAGATTATGAACAGGTTAAAGATGTAGTTGAAGTATGGTTTGATAGTGGTTCTACACATGCTTTTTGTCTAGAACAAAGAGAAGATTTGAAATGGCCTGCATCGATGTACTTAGAAGGAAGTGACCAACACAGAGGATGGTTTCATTCATCTCTTTTAGAGTCTTCTGGCACAAGAGGAAAAGCTCCATATGAAAGCGTTTTAACTCACGGTTTTGTTGTTGATGGAAGAGGTCGTAAAATGTCTAAATCTTTAGGTAATGTCATTTCTCCTGATGATATTTTAAAAAAATATGGCGTAGATATTTTAAGATTATGGGTAGTGGCATCCGATTATTATGATGATCTGAAACTTGATAATGCTATCCTTCAATCACAAGCTGAGTCTTATAGAAGAATAAGAAATACCTTTCGTTTTTTAATTGGCAATTTAAATGATTTTACTAAAGAGGAAGTTATTGATGAGAGTGAGTTTCCAGAGTTAGAAAAATATCTACTTCATCGATTGTGGGAAGTTGATCAAACTGTACAAAGATGTGTGAAAACTTTTAATTTTCATTTGATGTTTACTACACTTTTAAATCTTTGCTCAAGTGATCTTTCAGCTTTTTATTTTGATATCAGAAAGGACACCATATACTGTGATAGTAAACAGTCGATTAAAAGAAGATCTACTAGAACTCTATTAAATATAATATTTAATCATTTAGTAAGGTGGTTTGCACCATCTATCTCTTTCACTTCTGAAGAAGCATGGAAAGCTATGGGAAATACTGAAAGTATACACCTACAAGATTTTTTACAATGTAAAAATGAATATGAAGATAATCAATTAAATGAAAAATGGAATTTAATTAAAAATATTAGAAAAGTTGCTACTGGAGCAATTGAGAAAATTAGAGAAGAAAAAATTATACGTTCAAGTTTAGAAGCTCATTTGGATATTTATGTTTCTAAAGAAAGTTTTGATAAAGTTAATGAAGTTATGTTTGATGAAATTGCTATTACTTCATCATTTAAATTGCAACTACTTGATGAAAATAGCCAAGGTTTTTCAATAGACGATATTGAAAATGTAAAAGTGCAAGCATCAAAGGTGAGCGGCCAAAAATGTCAAAGATGTTGGAAATATGAAAAGGAATTAGTAAAAAATGAAATTTGCAATCGTTGTAATGATGCAATAAGTTAAGTGATTAAGATAGCTATACTAGTATCATTAATTTTTTTTGATCTTTTAACTAAGTATTTAATTCAAGATAATTTGTTTTTAAATCAATCAATAAAAATCAATGAATATTTTGATTTAGTTTATGTTCAGAACTTTGGAGTTTCTTTTGGTTTATTTTCAGGGTATGTTTCTCATTGGATATTAATATTTATAGCTTTAGTAGTTGTTATATTAATTTTTTATTTATTTATTATATCAGACAAACAACTTGAAAAACTGGCATATTTCTTTGTTATAATTGGCGCATTATCAAATATTATTGATAGATTGATAAATAGTTATGTTGTTGATTTTATCTTACTACATTATGAAAATTTTTATTGGCCAGCATTTAATCTAGCAGATATCTATATTACAATTGGAATTATCATGTTAATAATAAGTTTTTTTATAAAATCAAAAACAGCAAAATGAAAAAAGTTATTTGTGTAACAATCATTTCCTCACTATTTCTCTCTTCTTGTAATACTATTAGAAGTAGTGCCGGTGTAGAAAGAAAAGTAATAGATGAATATAATGTAGTTGAAAATCCTCCATTAGTAATTCCACCAAATTTTAATTTACTACCACCTGATCAAATTGAATCAAAAGATATTGATGATACCGATAGTGAGCTTGCAAAGGAAATTCTCTTTGGTCTGGATGAAGAAAGTAATGATACGCCTTCTGAAAATTCTGTTATCGACAATATTTTAAAAGAAACTGAAGCAGATCAAGTAGATAATAGTATCAGAGAAGATCTTGATGGAAACTCAGAAGATGAAATAAGCCAAGATAATACAGATGTTGAAAGTGCAAATATAGAAGAGCCAAAAAAGAAGAAAAGATTTTTCTTTTTCAAAAGTAAAGAAGAAAACGAAGATGATGAAGAAGGTGAACCTAAAAAGAAAAAAAGATTTTTCTTCTTTTAATTTTATAAATGGAAATAAAATACTTCAATTCAAATTTTGACAAAATCACTCAAAATAAAGATACTGATCAAAGTATAACTAATGTAATAGAAAAACTTCCTTCTCTGAATATTGTTTCAGATAAAAATTTATTAGAAGAAACCATAAAAATTTCAAATCAATTTAAAGAGAAAAAAGAAAAAATAATTGTATTTGGTACAGGAGGTTCAAATTTAGGAGCTAGAGCATTAAATAATATTATTTCCAATAATAAAATTATCTTAGAATTTTATGATAATGTTGACCCTATTAATTTTGAAAAAAATTTTCAAAATATTAATTTTGAGCTAACTGGTTTCTTGGTTATTTCAAAATCGGGTACTACACCAGAGACATTATCTCAATTTTCATGTCTCTATCAAAAGGCAATAGAAGCTAACAAAGTTGAAGATTTCTTTTCAAATACTCTAATCATAACTGAATTTAAAGAATCACCACTTTTTAAAATTGCAAAAGATAATAATTGTTTACTATTAGAGCATCATAAAGATGTTGGAGGCAGATATTCTATATTTACCAATGTTGGTATAGTTCCTGCAATCATTTCTGGATTAAATATAGATGCACTTTTTGGCGGAGCATCTGAAGTAATTAATAATATTGATAATTACAAACCGTACGATCTTGGAAGATATTTAACTCAAAAAGAAAATATAAAATTTACTAATAATGTTTTAATGACATATTCTGATTCACTTTATTTTTTTGGAAAATGGTATCTGCAACTTTGGGCAGAAAGTATTGGAAAAAATAATAAAGGTATTACAGCAATTCATTCAGTAGGGACCACTGATCAGCATAGTCAATTACAACTATATTTAGATGGACCTAAAGATAAATATTTCACCTTTATCACTACAGATCATTCAAATAAGGGCATAAAAATTAATAATAATATGTTTGAAAATACCGATATTGACTATTTTAAAGATAAAACAATGGGAGATCTAATGGAAGCTGAACAGCGCGCAACCATTGAAACTTTTAAATTAAATAATTTTAGTTTTAGAGAAATCTATATTCCTAAAATAGATGAACAAAACTTAGGTAAATTATTATCGTTTAGTATAATAGAAACAATTGCTTCCTGTATGTATTTAGATGTTGATCCTTTCAATCAACCTGCTGTTGAACAGGGTAAAAAACTAACTAAAGCTTATTTAAGATAATTTAAAAATATAAATTATTGTTTTACCGTAAGTTTTTTTTTGAAGCAGATTTAAATTTTCTGGAATTACAATATTATCTTTCACACTAGTTTCCAAACCAATCAAAGTAGTACCTTTAATTTTATTTGATAAATTTTCTAAAAGATTTGTTAAATTATATTTTGCATATGGTGGATCAATATAAACAACTGATATATTTTGAAATTCTATTTCTAATTTAGAATGAATAAGGTCTTCTTCATAAATTTTAAATTGATTATTTTTACAAATACTTAAACAATTTTTTTTTAAAATTTTAAGAACTTCAATATTATTCTCAAAAAAAATTACTTCACTCATGCCTCTAGAAATTGCTTCTAAACCCATTGTGCCAATACCTGCGAAAAGATCTAAAAAAATTTTATTTTTATATAATTCTATAGAATTTTTGATTGCATAACTTTCAATAATTGAAAAAAAAGCTTCTCTTTTTAGAGAAGAAGTTGGTCTTACAAAATCATTAATGCTTGCTAATTTTTTTTGCTTAAACTTTCCTCCTGTAATCTGTATCATTTGCTAATTGAATTTAATTTTTGAAATTGCCCTTCTTTAAGTCTTCCGAGCTTATAAGGGCCATATTCAATTCTTATTAATTTAACTATATTCCATGAAAAATAATTACAAATATTTCTAATTTCTCTATTTTTTCCTTCTTTAAGTTTAAAAATTAACCAACTATGATTTTTTAATTTTTTTTCAAAGGCAACTTTAATTTTTTTATAATTTATTTCTTTAATTGTAATGCCTTTATTTATTTTTTGTAAATCATTATTTTGTACATTGCTATTTATACAAACTCTATAAATCCGCTCGATGTTTGAAGATGGATGTTCTAAATATCTTGAATAGTCACCATTATTGGTTAGTAAGATCAATCCCTCACTCATATAATCTAATCTTCCAACGCTTATTAATTGACCGACATTTTTTGGTAATAAGTCAAAAATTTTTTTCCTACCTAAATTATCTTTTGTACTACAAATATATTTTATTGGTTTGTATAACTTCCATACTTCAACTTTATTTGCTTTTTTAACAATTTTATTATTAACTTTTACAATATCTAAATTACTTACTTTATGACTTGGATGAAGGCATACTTGATTATTAATTTTAATTTTTTTTTCTATAATTAATTTTTCTGCATCTCTTCGTGAACAAATTCCAGCACTTGATAGATATTTTGAAATTCTAATATTCACTTTGCTTCACTAATAAAATTTTTGATTATTTTTATATCATATTTTGTTATTAAAAATTCAGGATGCCATTGTAAACCAATACACCATTTGTGTTTTTTGTGTTCTATTCCTTCAATAACACCATCATTGGCTACACATGAAACATTTAAGTCTTTACCAATTTTTTTTACTGACTGATGATGTGCACTATTAACTTTAATTTTTTGAGACCCACATATTTTATGTAGTTGAGTATTGTTTGAAATATTAACACTGTGACTCGTTTGATTTCTTGGATTTTCTTGCTCATGGTTTATCGGATCTCTTTTTAAATCTTGTATTAATGTTCCACCGCATGCAACATTAATAAGTTGTGCGCCACCACAAATTCCCAATATAGGTTTGTTATATTTAAAAAAATTATTAAAAATATTTATTTCAAAATTTGTTCTTTTATTTTTAATATTTTTAGATTGAGTATTACTTGTTTTATATAATTTGGGATTAATATCAAAATCTCCTCCAGTAATAATTAGACCATCAATTAAATGACAAAAATCATCAATATATTTTTTTTCATGTAATAATGGAAACGGAATAGCATTAAATTTAGTTAAGGAAGTTAAGTAATTTTCTCTTAATGCATACCATGGAAATTTTGAGTATGTTTTCTTTTTTTCATTATCAAGAGTTATTCCAATAATTGGTTTTTTCATTATAATTCAATTATAATGTACAACATAAGTGTGTTCCAGAATGAACGTTGATTTTTTTATGAAAGAAGCAATTATTGAAGCAGGCAAAGCTTATAATTTAAATGAGGTTCCAGTTGGGGGAATACTTGTTGATAATACAACAAACAATATTGTAGCTAGAAGTTACAATTCAGTCAATAAAGATAAAAATGCTATAAAGCATTGTGAATTAAATCTAATTCATGAAACTTGCGAAAGATTGAAGCTTAAATATTTAGAAAATATGACATTATTTATTACATTAGAACCATGCACAATGTGCGCTAGTGCAATAAGTGAAGTACATATTAAAAATGTTTATTTTGGTGCTTATGATGAAAAAAATGGAGGAATTGAAAAACTTCGAATTGCTTTTCAAAGAGAAAATATATTTACGCCGACTATTTATGGTGGCATTATGGAAAAAGAATGTAGCAATTTATTAAAAAAATTTTTTAAAAAATAGATGATTGATAAAATAAATATACCTGAGTTTGAAGTTTCAGAATTTAATCAAGCATTTAAAGAAGTAATTGAGTCCAATTTTAATTATGTAAGAATTAAAGGAGAAATTTCTGAGGTAAAAACTGCAACAAGAGGGCAAATTTATCTAACACTTAAAGACGAAGATTCAATTTTAAGTGGAGTTATCTGGGATCAGAAAAAAAAATATTTAGATATAAATCCAGAAATAGGGTTAGAAATAATTGCAACTGGGAGAATCACCACTTGGTCTCGTTATAAAACTACCTACCAGATAGATATTGATAAAATTGAAATTGCAGGGGAGGGGGCACTTTTAAAACTTATTGAAGAAAGAAAAAAAAGACTTCAAAAAAAAGGTTATTTTGATGAAGATAAAAAAATTCCATTACCTTTTTTGCCTGAAAGATTAGGTATAATTACTTCTCCCACTGGCTCTGTAGTACATGATATAATTAATAGGGTTAATGATCGTTTTCCAATGCCATTAGATATATGGCCTGTTTCTGTTCAGGGTATTGATGCAGCAGATAGCATCATAAATGCTATCGAAGGTTTCAATAAACTTAAATCTAGTAAACCAGATATTCTTATTGTTGCTAGAGGCGGAGGTAGTACTGAAGACTTAATGGCATTTAATGATGAAAATCTTGCAACAAGTGTTTTTGATTCAAAAATACCAATTATATCAGCAATAGGTCATGAAACAGATACAACAATTATTGATTTAGTATCAGATTTAAGAGCGTCTACACCAACTGCGGCAGCTGAAAAAGCTACCCCAGTTAGATTTGAATTGATAGAAAAAATTAAAAATTTACAACTTAGATTAAACACAAAAGTAAATTCACAAATTCAATCTAAAAAAGAAAATTATGAATATTTAAATAAATTTCTCAAATCTCCAAGCTTGATAGTTAATAATTATAAAGAGAAGCTTTTAGACGATTTCAAAAATTTAACATTATCAATTCAAAATAAATTTAGTATATCAAAATTGAATCTTCTTAACCTGGGAAAATCTATTGTTTCACCAGATTCATCAATAAACTTAAAACAAACAAAGATTAACAATCTTTCAAAAAATCTTAATTTGAATATAGCCAATAATTACAAAGATAAGCTTGAAAAATATAAGTCTAATATAAGATTGCTCAATTCAAATTCTATTTCTTCAAATCTTAAAAAAGGATACTCAATTTTGATGGATAAAAAGAAAATTGTTAAGACAAGTAAAAAAATTATTACTGATGATCAATTATCAGTAAAACTTATTGATGGTACAATTGATATAAAAGTAACAAAAATTAACTAAATCTTTTATGCTGCCAGAACCATTGACTGGGTTCTGCTTTAATCCACTGTTCAACCTTATTATGAATTTCTTCCATCATCTGAGTATCATTAATTTCTAAATTATTATGATAAAGTGGCTCTAAAAATGTTAGCTCAATATTTCCATTATTAACTCTTTTATTTTGTATTGGAATTATTGGTAAGTTATATTTTCTAGCTATTTTTAAAAAACCTGTTTGTGTTTTAACTTTTTTATTAAAAAACATTACTTCTTCTCCTGAGGAGTCTTTTTGATCTATTAATAATACAATTGATAAAGAATTATTTATTGCATCAACAACATCTTTAGCACTTTTCTTACCTTTGGGAGTGTAAAAGCTATTTTTAGAAACAAGAGAATTTTGTCTAATATTAAGTATTAGTTTATCAATAAAATTATTGTTTATATGCCGATAAATGCCACCAATATTAATTCCTATTCTATCTAAACCTGGAACTAATACTTCCCAATTAGATTGATGAATACTAATAAAAATTGCTTGTTTTTTATTTTTAATAAAATCTTCTATATTTTCTATATTGATATATTTTATTTTATTTTTAATAAAAATATCATTTATTCTTAGTAGTTCACAAATTGTAATTCCAAGATTATTCCAACTTTTTTTAATAATATTCTGTATTTCTTCATCTTTAAGATTTGGGAAAACATACTTACAATTATTTATAGCTGTTTTGTTGGCTCGTGAAAATTTGCCAAAAGTTCTAAATAAAAATGATGAAACTTTCAAAGATAGATTGAGTGGTAAAATCTTATATAAAAAATAAATAAAAATAAATCCAATATACTGTAAAAAATAAATTATCTGTTTCATATTGCTAAATCATTAATTTTATTTTCTAGTACATTACTTAAAATCTCTTTTAGCAAATTTTCATCTTCAAATCTGATTTCACCATTAAGTGTGCTTACTAAAGAACGATATGATTTTGGTATTCTTACAAAATCTTTTTTTGTAGTAACCAATACAGATTTTGTAAGATTAGCATTTTCTGCAAGATTTAACATATCATTCTCATCAAATATATGATGATCTGGATAGCTAATTTTTTTTTCTAAAATAGCGCCTTGTTCAGAAAGCGAATTATAAAATTTTTCAGGGTAAGCAATACCTGCAAAAGCTGTTACTTTTTGATTTTTATATATTTTATTATCAGTACTTATTTGAAATTTTGCATGAATAATAGGAACAGTGCTAGGAATTTTATCTTTTACATCTTGTGATATTTCTCCAATTACGATGACAAGATTTGCTCTCGAAATACCCCTTGAAATACTCTCTCTAAGAGGACCAGATGGAATCACTCGTTTATTTCCAAAACCTTGTTCTCCATTAATTACAATTATTGAAAAATCTTTTTGTAAAGTTGGGTTTTGAAAACCATCATCCATAATTATACAGTCAGCACCTTTATCTTTAGCTAAAATAAAGGATTTATTTCTATCTTGACCAATCCAAGTTGGAGCAACTTCAGCTAGCAACAAGGATTCATCTCCAACACTTTTTGCTGAGTGCCACTCTTCAACAAGAACATTAGATCTTTCAACACCACCATAACCTTTTGAAACAAAGTGAGGATTATATCCATTAAGCTTTAATAAATTTCCAATTTTTAAAGCAACGGGTGTTTTACCGGCTCCTCCCACCACTATATTCCCAATACAAATTACAGGAATTCCAGAAGATGTTTTTCTACTAACAAAATTTCTTATTTTAGTTCCAAATCTAAATAGTAATGAAAGTGGATATAAGGAATTTGATAAGTATGTGTCATTTTTTTTATACCAAAATTTAGGAGCTTTAAGCATTTTAATTAATGTATTTTTCGATGTCTTTGAAAAGCTTTTCTTTTTCAAAAAAAGATCTATTAGAAAACTCAATTGCATTTGCTTGAATTTTTTTTACTTCAAAATTATTATTTAGTAATTCTCTCATCTTTACATCAATATCTTCAAACTTATTTACCATTATACATGAATTTGCTTTTACCATGTCTTCATAAATATTAGTCCAATTATAAACATAATTACCGCTAATAATAGCACATCCATGACTTGCAGGCTCTATAGGATTATGTCCACCAATATTTTTTAAAAAAGAACCACCTAAAATAACTAAATCACTAATTTTAAAATATTGATCTAATTTTCCAAAACTATCAATTATTACGATATTATTTTCTTCAATTTCTTTTTTAGATTCTAAAGAAATATTAAATCCTTCTTTATTTAATTCTTGCTTAATTGTACCAATTCTTTCTGGATGCCTTGGTGCAAGATAAATTTTTAAATTAAATTCATGAATTGTTTTTTTAATACATTTAATTATCTCTTTTTCTTCATTAGAATGGGTACTTGCAATCATAATCGTATTTGATTGATCTTTATTTATTGAAGAATAATTTTTATTCTTAGCTAATTTTAAATTTCCAACATAGTCAATTTGTAAGTTTGTTAATTCTTGAATTCTTTTTTTGTCATCTTTGCTTTGTGCAAAAATTTTACTAAAACTCTTTAATGAATTTTTGTAGAAATTTTTTCTTCTACTCCATTTTTTAAAAGAAGTTGGAGAAATCCTTGCATTTAAATATAAACAATTGATATTTTTAACTCTAATTTTATTAAGCATATTTGGCCAAATATCTGACTCTATCCATAGAATCAGATTTGGTTTCCAAAAGTTTAAAAATCTTGAACACCACAGAGACACATCAAATGGGATGTATTGATGGATAATTTTGTTTTTATAAAACTCCTCAATATATTGTGCAGAAGATTTTGTTGTTGTAGTAACTAAAATATCAAATACTTTATGATATCGTTCTATAATTAAATCTGAAGATTTAAATTCGCCAATACTTGCTGCATGTATCCATAAAATTTTTTTCTCAGTATTTTTTTTTACCGTTGGTTTTCCAAACCTTTCAATAAATCTTAGTCTATCCTCTTTTTTTCTATAGATCCTAATAAATATATTAAAAATAATTACTGGTACGAGAAGAGTACTGAGTATTTGATACATTCTAAGCATTTAGATTTTTTTCTGCTGATTCCATGCAATCATTAATTTTTTCTTCCAAGAAATTCTTATATTTGTCTAAATCATCATCTTTAGTAGAAGAAGGAATAGTAATTGATTCACCCCAGACAAATCTACATCTTGAAAATGGATATGTAATTAAAAATGAGTCCCAAGATTTAAGTTTAAGATTTTTATTTGAAGCAAAACCAAGTGGTATAATAGGGACTTGAGAATGAATTGCAATTTTTATAATTCCTTCTGAGACTTTCTTATTTGGTCCCCTTGGTCCATCAGGAGTAATACCAATATAATTTCTATCTTTTAAAATTTTAAATACTTTTCTTAATGAAGGTGATTTATTTTTTGACATTATAGAAATATTTTTTAAATTAAAATGACTTCCAATATATGCACCAAATCGACCATCACTATGACTAGATGCTAATATATTTAACACAGCTTTACTTTTCCATACATGCCCTATCATCATCAATTGACCATGCCAAAATGCTAAAATAAAAGGTTTATTCTCTCTCCACAATTTTTCTGGTAACTCTGAGTTTATAATCTGTATTTTAGAGGTGTAACATACGAATAATATATATAGGTAACTTATAAATGCCAAAATTTTTTGAGATATAGAAAATTTAAAAATTTTTTTTTTAAAACTCATTTTCCAACTGTTCTCTTAGTTGTAATTTTTTATAAATAGTTGATTTAGAAATTAACTCTTCATGTTTTCCTTGACTTTCAATTTTGCCTTTATCTAAAACGTAGATAATGTCTGCGTCTTCTATTGTGCTTAATCTATGTGCGATTATTAATTTGGTTTTTTTATTCATAAGACTATTTATTGTTTCGTGAATTTTATTTTCAGTTATGTTATCTAAAGAAGATGTAGCTTCGTCCATAATTAAAAGTGGTGCATCTTTTATTAGAGCTCGGGCAATAGCAATTCTTTGTCTTTGTCCACCTGATAATTTTATGCCGTTTTCTCCAATAACAGTGTGTAGTTTTTGATCCAATTCTTCAGAAAAACTACTCACCCCAGCGTTTTTAGCAACTAAACTAATCTCTTCATCAGTTGCTTTAAGGTTTCCATATTTAATATTGTTAAATATACTCTCATTAAATAAAATTGTTTCTTGAGTTACTATTGAAACAGTATTTCTTACATCTGTCAGATCTAATTCTTTTATATCTTTAGAATTAATTAATATAGTACCTGAATAATTATCATATAATCGCAAAATTATATTTGCTATCGTTGATTTACCAGATCCAGATAAGCCAACTAATGCAACTTTTTTTCCTTTTGGTATTCTTAAACTTATTTTATCAAGTACTGTATTATCGTTATATGCAAATGAAACATCTTTAAAAACAATATCTCCATCTAGATCTATAGTTTTTTTTTGAGAAATATTTTCCATATTTTTTTCACTTGTATCTAAAAGTTTAAATATTCTCTCAGCTCCAGCTAGGCCTTCCTGGACACTAATATTTAGATTTCCAAGCGCCTTTACTGGTTGATAAGCCAGAAGAAGACTTACTAAAAAACTCATAAATTGACCTGTTGTCATACTTTCGTTTAAGACAAAAACACCCCCAGCATAAATTGAGAGTGCTACAGCTAAACTTCCAATAAATTCCATTAAGGGGCTTAAGCGATTGCTAATAAAAGCAGATTTTGTAAAATATTTTTGAATGAAACTAATTGTTTCAAAAGCTCTTTGTTTTTCATAGTTTTCTCTTGAGTATGCTTTTACTTGTCTAATACCTTTAATGCTCTCAGCTAACACATTGGAAAAAACTGCAATTTCGTTTTGTATAGTGTAAGTAATTTTTCTTATACTCTTTCCAATTTTTCTTATGGGCCAGATTGCTAAAGGGAATGCAAAAAAAGCAAAAAGAGTTAGGGTCCAACTTTGGTAAAACATATTACCTAGTAAAAAAATAATAACTAAAACATCTTTTATAATTCCTGTTACAGATTTAACTATTGCAAGTCTTAAGTAGTAAGTATCATTGATAAGTCTTGAAATTAAATTACCTGACTTAGAATCATTATAAAATTTCATATTCAAATACATGAGTTTTTCAAACATCTGAGTTTGAAGTTTTGCAATAATAGAATGTGCAACTTTACTCATTTGATAAGAGTGAGTATATGTTGCAAATCCTTTACAGAGGGTCACTATAATTATTGCAATTGGAATTAGAAATAACATTTCTTTATTACCTTTGATTAAGACTTCATCAAGCGCAGGTCTTACTAACCAAGCATGTAAACCTGTTGCTGCTGCTGAAATAACCATCATAAATAAAGCTAAAATTATTTTGAGTTTATGACTCATTAAATATTGAAATACTATTCTTGAAGTAACTGATTGTTTTTTTTCTGAGGACATTAAAGAGTTTGTAAAAGTATAAACAACATAATTGCAAAAATATTATTTTGTCTGAAATAATAATTTGAGCTTGAAGATGATGTTATATCCCATTTCTGGATTGCTATATACGTACAAATTGCGATAGTTGCTATAATAATTGAACTTAGTAAAAAATTTGAGGAATTCCATACAAAATAAGACAATATAATTAAGATAATAAGATAGCATGTTTGAACAAATCTTTTACCATTTTTATCAAAATAAACTGCAGTAGATTTGATCTTATTAAAAATATCATCTGCCTTATCTTGGTAGGCATAAATAGTATCATAAGCTAATGTCCAAAATATACATAAAAAATATAATAAAAGAAAATCGAATGTAATTCGTGTATTAAATTGCATTGAAACTATTAGCACCCCCCAACTAAAAATAATTCCAAGGTATAATTGTGGGAAGAAAGTAATTCTTTTCATAAAAGGATATAAAATAACAAATGGCACACTTAACAAACCCAATACAATTGAATTAAAATTAAACTCGAGAAGAATGAAAAAACTAATTACTAATAATATTATTAATAGTAATATCGCTTCAGTAATAGAAATTTTTTTTGATGCTAAAGGTCTAAATTTGGTACGTTTAACTTTTTGATCAAAATCAATATCAATGATATCATTAATTATACAACCTGCACTTCTCATTAAAAAAGAACCAATTAAAAAAAGTAAATACCAAAATATTAGTTTAGAAGTTTCAATTTTTAGTATAGCTAAACCAAACCAGCAAGGCCACATTAATAGAAGGAAGCCAATAGGTTTGTTAAGTCTGATTAACTCGCAGTAATCAAATATTTTTTTAACAACTAAGTTATCCCACATATATGAATATAATGTTATAATTCTAAACTATTGTAATGAAAATGTCTAAAACACGATTATTTGTATCAAAAAAATTATCAGCCAATATTTTAATTTATATAAAAAATAAGCAGCACCACTTTTTGAAAAATGTTCTTAGAATCAAAAAAGAAGATAACATAAATTTATTTGATGGTTTTACAGGTGAATGGCTATCTAAAGTAATTTCTATCAATAGAGATAACATTGTTTTACAAATACAAAACAAATTGAGAGATATTCCTCAAGAATCTGATTTATGGCTAATATTTGCTCCAATCAAATCTTACAGAATGAATATCACCATTCAAAAAGCTACCGAGCTTGGCATCTCCAGATTTATTCCAATTTTGACAGAATATACAAATCAATCAAAAATAAATTTTAAAAATTTTGAATTAAATATGATTGAAGCATCAGAACAATCTGAGAGATTGTCAATTCCGACTTTAGATAAAACAATTAAACTAGATGATTTAGTTAACAATTTTCCATCTGATAGAGGTTTAGTATTTTGTGACGAAGGAAATGAAAATTTACCAACTATTTACAATGCATTAATTAATGATACAAAAAAATACAAAAAATGGTCTGTCATTATTGGACCTGAAGGTGGTTTCTCTGAAAAGGAACGAAGAACCATCTCTTCTTTGCCTTCATGTATATCCGTCTCTTTGGGAAAAAGAATTCTTCGATCAGACACTGCAACTACAGCTGCAATTTTTTCTATCCAATCGGTTATTGAATAAAGCATAATGAGCGACAACCTGTCCTAGAATTTTGCCTCTAAATCACTGGTTAATTTACTGAATAATTTATTTATTAGTGTATAAAATAACTTATTAAGATGCGCATTTTATCCTTTATTACTGTTACATTTATGACTTTTGCTGCTTCAGCAAATGGTATTTCTGATTGGCAGCTAGGTTTTCAAACACCTGCAAGTGACGTTATGAGAAATGTTTATGATCTTCATAATTTTGTATTAATTATGATGACTGCAATCACGATATTTGTTTTGTTTCTAATCTTTTATGTTGTATTTAGATTTAGAAGAAAAGTAAATCCAGTTGCTTCTAAAACTACTCATAACACATTTATAGAAATACTCTGGACTGGGATTCCAGTAATAATATTAATTTTTATGGCAATCCCATCTTTTAAGTTAGTATATCAGCAAGATGTAATACCTGAAACAGATATGACTATTAAAGTCATTGGTCATCAGTGGTACTGGGAGTATCAATACCCAGAACATGATGATATTTCTTTTGAGAGTTATATGACACCTGATGAAGAATTGGAACCAGGTGACATAAGATTATTAACAGTAGATAATCACCTAGTTTTACCAGCAAATAAAAATATTCACGTATTAGTTACTGCTGGTGATGTGCTTCATAGTTTTGCTATGCCTTCATTAGGTGTAAAAAAAGACGCGGTCCCTGGAAGACTTAATGAAACATGGTTCAACATAGATGAGCCAGGAATATATAGAGGTCAATGTTCCGAATTATGTGGAACAGGTCATGGGTACATGCCCATTGTCATAGAAGCACTTAATGAAAAAGATTTTAATAATTGGATAATTGAACAAAAAAGTAAGTTAGCATTAGCAAACGAAATAACCACTAAAGAGATCACAATAGAATAGGAGAAAAATGAGTTACGCAGATTCAGCAAGCCACGACCATCATGATCATAAACCAGGTTTTATAAAAAGATGGTTTTTTTCTACCAACCATAAAGATATTGGAACTCTCTATATAATATTCGCCATACTAGCTGGTTTAGTTGGAGGTTTCTTTTCTTTATTAATGAGAGCTGAATTAGCTGCCCCAGGCTTAGATGTCGTTGCTGATGGTCAAGTTTGGAATGTAATTATCACTGCTCATGGTTTGTTAATGGTATTTTTTGTTGTAATGCCCGCATTAATAGGTGGCTTTGGAAACTGGTTTGTCCCATTAATGATTGGAGCGCCTGATATGGCTTTTCCAAGAATGAATAACTTTAGTTTTTGGATACTTGTTCCTGCTCTAGTTTTATTAGTTGTTTCAGCAACAATAGGAACTGGCGCTGGTACGGGGTGGACAATTTATCCTCCACTCTCAAATAAACTCGGACACGCAGGACCCTCTGTTGATATGGCAATTTTTGCTCTTCATTTAGCAGGTGCTTCCTCAATCTTAGGTGCAGTTAATTTTATAACAACAATTCTCAATATGAGAACTCCTGGAATGACTCTCCATAAGATGCCTCTTTTTGTATGGGCTATGTTGATTACAGCATTCTTACTTTTATTAGCTGTTCCTGTTTTAGCTGGAGCAATTACAATGCTTCTTACTGATAGAAATTTTGGTACAACATTCTTCAATCCTGCAGGTGGCGGAGATCCAGTTCTTTTCCAACATTTATTTTGGTTCTTTGGTCATCCTGAAGTTTACATTATGATATTACCAGCTTTTGGAATTGTAAGTCAGGTCATTTCTACTTTCTCAAGAAAGCCAGTATTTGGATATCTAGGAATGGTGTATGCTATGATATCTATAGGATTTATAGGTTTTATTGTTTGGGCTCATCATATGTTCACAGTGGGAATGAGTGCAGATTTAAGAGCATATTTTATGCTAGCTACAATTATTATTGCTGTTCCAACTGGTATCAAAATATTTAGTTGGATTGCAACCATGTGGGGTGGATCACTTACATTTGAAACTCCAATGTTATTCGCAATCGGATTTGTTTTCTTATTCACACTTGGAGGAGTAACCGGAGTTATTTTAGCTAATGCTGGAATAGATACTGTAATGCATGATACGTACTATGTTGTTGCACACTTCCATTATGTTCTGAGTATGGGTGCTATGTTTGGAATTTTTGCAGGCATTTACTATTGGTTTGGAAAAATGTCCGGAAGAAAATATAATGAATTCTTAGGTAAACTTCATTTTTGGTTATTTTTTATTGGAGTAAATGTAACATTCTTCCCTCAACATTTCCTAGGACTTGCTGGTATGCCTAGAAGAATTCCAGATTATCCAGATGCTTATGCAGGATGGAATCTTGTATCAACTTATGGTTCTTACATCTCTTTTGCTGCTACTTTGATATTTCTTTTCGCAATTGTGTATGCTTTATTTTTTGGAAAGAAAGAAGTTGCTAACCCTTGGGGAGATGGAGCTGATACTCTTGAATGGACACTGTCTTCACCTCCACCATTCCACCAGTTTGAGACTTTACCTAAATTCAAAGGATAATATAAGTGGATGCTAAATCCTTAGAAGCTGGTTATAGCAATAATTTTCTCTTAAGAAAATTTAAAGGTTATTATGAACTAATGAAACCAAGAGTTATGTCTTTGGTTATCTTTACAGCGTTTGTTGGAATGTTTTTGGCACCTGGGCAGATAACATTTCTTAATAGTTTTCTTGTAATAGTTGCTATTGCTTTAGGAGCTGGTTCTTCAGCAGCAATCAATATGTGGTTTGATGAAGATATAGATAAAACTATGGAAAGAACAAAACTAAGACCAATTCCTCTAGGAATAGTTTCTAAAAATGAAGCCTTAGTAGTAGGAATATTTACAGGTACTATTTCTTTAATTTTGATGCAATGGTTCTCAAACTCATTAGCAACAAGCTTACTTCTTTTTACAATTCTTTTTTATGTATTTATCTATACATTTTGGCTTAAACGAACAACTTCATTAAATATAGTTATTGGAGGAGCAGCCGGTGCAATTCCTCCAATTATTGGATGGACAGCAGTTGTTCCTGAATTAAATTTCTTACCAATTAGTTTATTTGTAATTATATTTTTTTGGACTCCACCTCATTTTTGGGCCTTATCTGTATATAGATATAATGATTATAAAAATGCTAATGTGCCTATGTTACCAAATGTTAGTAGTATTGAAGATACAAAAAAACAGATTGTTTATTATGCTTTAATATTAATTTTATCTAGTTATCTTCCATACTTAGATAACAATGTTGGAACAATATACTTAGCTATAGTTTCTATATTAAATTTATTATTATTTAATAGCTCTTTAAAGTTAAAAAAATCTAAAGAAAAAAAATCCATACCAAATTCTGAAGGATTAAAATTTTTTGCTATTTCAATTCTTTACTTATTTAGTTTATTTTCAGCATTGTTGATTGATCATGTGGTATTAGGATGAAAAATAAAAGAAGAAAAAATATTATCACTTTAATAATCTTACTTTGTATCGTTGCATTCTTTTATTTATGGACTCTATTCAAGGCTAATATTTTTGGAGTATAATGACTAATACTAGAACAGCTTTAGGATTATCATTAATTGTTTTAACAATGATTACTTTAGTTGCTTTCTCTGTACCCCTATATGACTTATTTTGTCGAGTTACTGGTTATGGCGGTAAGACAAGTACATCTGAGTTCCTCTCATCATCAATTTTAGAAAGAGATATTGATCTTAAATTTAATGCTGATGTTAATGAAAGTATAAATTGGACTTTTACTGCACCAAAAAATATTAAATTTAAAGTTGGTGAAAATAAACTCGTTAATTATAAAGCTACCAATCAATCTGACGAAGAAACAATTGGAACTGCGACATTTAATGTTCTACCAGAAAAGGTTGGTCCATATTTTATTAAAACACAGTGTTTCTGTTTCGAAAAGCAGGCTTTGAAACCTGGAGAAACAATTGAAATGCCAGTTGTGTTTTATATTGACCCTTCAATTAACGAAGATCCAACGATGAATGATGTTGAAGAGATAACATTGTCATATACCTTTTTTAAATATATAGAATAACCAATGGCTAATAAATCAACAACAGGTCAAAAACATCCATATCACTTGGTTGATCCAAGCCCTCTTCCATTTTTATCATCAATAGCTGGTCTTGCAATGGCTGCTGGTCTTGTATTTTATATGCATTATGGAACCTCTTGGCTTTTAATTCTTGGAACTATTGCTTTGTTGACTATTATGTTCCTTTGGTGGAGAGATGTAATTAAAGAATCAACTTTTCAAAAAGTTCACACACCTGTTGTAGAACTTGGATTAAGATATGGAATGGCACTTTTTATTGCATCAGAAGTAATGTTCTTTGTTGCTTTCTTTTGGGCTTTCTTTGATGCAAGTTTAACACCTAAATTACCTATAGAGGAATTCTCAGAAACTTTTGACAGTAATGGCGCTGTTGGAATTTGGCCACCAGAGGGTATTAAAACTTTTGATCCACTTGATGTTCCTTTTTTAAATACATTAATATTGTTAATGTCAGGTACTACTTGTACATGGGCTCACCATGCTGTTAGAGAAGGTCATAGAGATCAGGCTATTCAGGCATTATGGTGTACTGTTGGTCTCGGAATTTTCTTCTCATTTATGCAGGGTGTAGAATATTACGAGGCAGCTCATCATTATTTTAGTTTTACTGATGGAATTTATCCATCAGTATTTTATATGGCTACTGGTTTTCATGGATTCCATGTAATGGTTGGAACAGCATTCTTAGCTGTTTGTTTGTATCGTGTTTATAAAAATCATTTTACCCCAGATAGGCATTTTGGTTTAGAAGCTGCAGCATGGTACTGGCACTTTGTTGATGTAGTTTGGCTGTTCTTGTTTGTCTGCGTTTATGTTTGGGGTGCATAAATTAAAAACTTTCCAATAAAATTTTTTTTATTTAGTTCATTTTGTATTGCTCTGACAATATTTTTAGGAATTTGGCAATTGCAAAGACTTGAATGGAAAGAAAAAATAATAGCTGAATTTAATGAACTTAAAGATCAAAAACCCCTTTCACTCTCTATGGGAAAAATGAAGTATCCAAATATTGATGAATTTACTAAAGTAATCACTTTAGGAACTGTTGACAGAAGTAAAAAAATTTTTTTCCCTGCTAAAACAATGAATGGGATTTCTGGTGTTAGAATAGCTAGTTTATTGTCAGATAATCATGGTAATAATTATTTAATTGATGAGGGCTGGTTTGAACAAAGTAGATATGATTATTTTAAAGACAATAATGAAATAATAAATGCTGAAATTCTAGGATATATCCGATATCCAACTCAAAAAAAAATGTTTACTCCCGAGAATTCTATCTCTTCAAATGAATGGTATTATTATGATTTGGAGCAAATTCAAACTTTCTTAAATGTTAAGATCAATCAAAAATTTTTCATTAAAAATATGAGCAATTATGCAGAGAATTTCTTAATACCATCATCTCAAAATCATAATTTTTCAAATAATCATTTGCAGTATGCAATTACATGGTTTTTGATGAGTTTTTCTTTTTTGATTATTTTTATAATTTATTTATTTAGGAAGAAAAAATGAAAACATATTTAAAACTTAAAGAGATCTTTAATGAAGCTTCACTGGCATCAGATATTGCAGGTATTTTACATTGGGATATGGCAACAATGATGCCGAGTAGCTCAAGAGATCAAAGATCAGATCAATTAGCCTATTTATCAAAACTTAGTCATAGTAAAATTTCATCTTCTGAAGTTGGTGATTTAATTGAAGACTCAAAGAATCTTAATCTAAATAACAGTGATCAGAAAAACTTATATGAAATGGATAGAGAATATAAATTAGCTTCTGCTATTCCAACGGAGCTTGTAGAAAAAATTTCAAAATCTTCAGCTAAATGTGAAGGTGTTTGGCAAGAGGCAAGGGAAAAGTCAGATTTTAATTTAGTAAAAAAAGATTTAGAAGAACTTATAAATTTTACAAAAGAAGAAGCAAATATTCTAGGGGAAACTTTTAAAGTTTCTCCTTATGAAGCACTAATAAATAAATTTGAACCTTCTTCAGAAGAAAATAAAATATCTGATGTATTTGGTGATTTACAAAAATTTCTTACACCACTTATTGATAAAATTATTGATAAGCAAAAAAAAGAAGAAACATTTCAATTTGAAACAAGTATTGATGAAGAAAAGCAGAAAAATATTTCTGAATATATAATGAAACAAATAGGTTTTGATTTTACAAGAGGAAGACTTGATAAAAGTGTTCACCCTTTTTGTGGAGGATCTACAAATGATGTTAGAATTACAACTAGATATAATAATGAAAATCCATTTTCATCTTTAGATGGTGTTATGCATGAAACTGGACATGCATTATATGAGCTAAACCTACCAAAAGATTGGATGCATCAGCCAGCAGGTAAATCTAGAGGGATGGCCATGCATGAAAGTCAATCACTATTAATTGAAATGCAAATCACTAGATCTTTAGCTTTTAAAAAATTTTTATCTAATACTTTAAATAAAAAATTTAATATTAAAGACAAAGCTACAAATCCAGACAATCTTTACAAATTAGGTACTCGAGTAAATAAATCGTTTATAAGAGTTGAGTCTGATGAAGTAACCTATCCCTTGCATATTATATTAAGATTTAATTTAGAAAGAAAAATTTTTAACAATGAAATAAATATTCCAGACATTCCAGATGCTTGGAATGATGAATTTAATAAATTATTTAATTTATCTATAAATAAAGACACTGATGGATGTTTACAAGATATTCATTGGTTTGCCGGATTATTTGGATACTTTCCAACATATTCATTAGGAGCACTCACTGCCGCTCAATTTGCTTCTCAATTGAGAACTGATCAAAAGGAATTAGATCAGGAAATAGAAAATGGTGAATTTTCAAATTTAGTAAATTGGCTCAAAAAAAATATCCATGAAAAAGCTAGTTTTTTTTCAACTAATGAGGTTTTAGAACAGGTTACAAAGTCGCCTTTAAATGCTAAATATTTCAAAGAATATATTACTAATCGCTATCTTTAATGAAATATTTAAGCACAAGAGATGATTCTCTAAGCAGATCATTCAACGACATTCTTTATCAAGGATTATCAAGAGATGGCGGTCTATATTTACCCCAAAGCTGGCCCAAAATAGACTTACTAAGTTTAAAAAATAAATCATACGAACAAGTGGCATGCGAAATTATTTTTCCTTATGTAATTGAAAATATAGAAAAATTAGAATTACAAAAAATTTTAAATGAAACTTATGCAAATTTTAATCATGAAAAAATAGCTCCATTAGTAGAATTAGGAAATAATAAATTTTTATTAGAATTAATTTATGGACCTACTTATGCTTTTAAAGATTATGCTTTACAATTTCTTGGTAACTTATTTTCTACAAGTTTAGAGATTTCTCCAAAAAAAATTACTATTTTAGGCGCAACTTCTGGTGATACTGGCTCAGCTGCAATTCATTCTTTTAAATCAAAAAAAGATATAAATGTATTTATTCTACATCCTCATAATAAAGTATCGCCTATTCAACAAAAACAAATGACCACAGTAATTGATAAGAATATTTTTAATATTGCTATAGATGGTAATTTTGATGATTGTCAAAAAATTGTCAAAGAATTATTTGTTGATGATGAAATACAACAGTCTACCTCTTTAACTGCTGTAAACTCTATAAATTGGGCACGATTAATTGCGCAAGTAGTTTATTATTTTTGGTCTTATTTACAAACTGATAAGCATCAAATAAATTTTATTGTTCCTTCGGGAAATTTTGGCAATATTTTTTCTGCCTTTGTTGCTAAACAAATGGGATTACCTATTGGTCATTTACATATTGCAACTAATTCTAATGATATCTTGAAGTCCATAGTAGACACTGGAGAAATGAAAAAAAAATCTGTTTCTCAAACATATAGCCCTAGTATGGATATTCAAGTTTCAAGTAACTTTGAGAGGCAAATTTTTGAAAGCCTAAATAGAGATAGCAAAAGAGTAAATGAAGTATTTGAAAGCTTTTCATCAAAAGGCTTTTATCAATTTGATGACTCTGTTTTAGCTAAGTTTCAGCAAATATATAAGGCTTCCTCAATTGATGATAACCAGACTCTGGAAACAATTAAACATGTATATGAAAAATATAATTATATTGCTGATCCACATACTGCAACAGGACTAAAAGTATTATTAGATAAAAAAGATGATGAAGCCTGGGTATCTTTGGTTTGTGCACATCCTGCAAAATTTGACAATGCTGTGAATAAAGCAATTAATAAAGAAATTGATATACCAAAAGAATTGAGCAATCTCTTTGATAAAGAGGAAAAGATGACTATATTACCCAATAGTACTATGGATGTAAAAAACTTCATCTTAGAAAAAATAAGCAATGCATAAAATTACAACACTAGAAAACGGATTAAGAATAGTAACCCAGAATATGCCAGGGCTGGAAACAGTATCAATGGGTATATGGAATTTTGTTGGTGGAAGAGATGAAACAAAACATATAAATGGTGTTGCTCACCTTTTAGAACATATGGCTTTTAAAGGTACCTCAACTAAAAATGCTCTTCAAATTGCTGAAACAATTGAAAATGTTGGCGGAGACATAAATGCCTATACTTCAAAGGAAATAACAGCTTATTATGTAAAACTCTTAGCTGATGACCTACATTATGGAATAGATATTCTGACAGATATTTTGCAAAATTCTACATTTGCTGAAGATGAACTTAATCGAGAAAGAGGAGTCATAATTCAAGAAATTGGCATGTACCTTGATACACCTGATGATATGATTTTTGATTATTGGCAAGAAAAAGCATATCCGGACCAGCCAATGGGACGTTCCATATTGGGTAAAACTGATATTATTAAAAATATTTCAAGAGATGAAGTTAAAGACTTCATGATGAATCATTATAATCCAAAAAAAATGATTATAAGTGCAGCTGGAAAAATTGACCATGATCAATTTGTAGAATCAATTAAAAAATCATGCACTAACCTACCATCTGGATTATCTACTGAAAGACAAAAAGCTAATTACAAATCTGGAGAATACAGAGAAGATAAAAAATTAGAACAGATTCACTTACTACTTGGTTTTGAAGGCATAGATTATCACCATGATGATTACTATTCTTTATTGGTTTACTCTTCTTTATTAGGCGGAGGTATGTCATCAAGATTGTTTCAAGAGATAAGAGAGAAACGTGGTCTTGTATATGGTATTTCCTCTTTTAGTTCTTCTTACACTGACACGGGTGTTTTTGGTATTTATTGTGGAACAGGTGAAAATCAAATCCAAGAGCTCATACCTGTTTTATGTGATCAATTAAATGAAAGTCCTAATTCAATTACAGAAAAGGAAATAAATAGAGGTAAAGCTCAATTGAAAGCAAGCTTAATGATGGGGAGGGAAAGTGCATTTAGAAGATGTGAGAGTGCTGCTAGACAACTTCTAGTCTTTGATAGAATAATTGACCCATCTGAAACTATTAAAAATATAGATAAAGTCTCTAAAGAAACTGTTCAAAAAATTGCTAATGAAATTGTAAAAGGACCAATAACTATATCAAGTATTGGGCCATTATCTAAACTTGAAAATATTGATAAAATACAAAGTCGTATTAACTAAATTTTTCAACAAATTTAAAAAAATTATTTTATTTTTAAATCTTCTTTAATTGAATGATTAAGTTCTCCATCTTCAGTTGATAAATTCATAGATACTTTTATGGATTCACCAATTTTGATACTTCCTTCAGTAAATTTTTTTCGTATGTAATTTTCTATTTCACGTTGAGAACTAATACCAACTTGTTTAAGAAATTTTCTAATTTCTAGATTTAAATTATCTTCATCCATGATTTACTATAAATTATTTTGATAGATTCATTCAATAATGTTATTAATTTTATATGGAAACTGCTTCTTTTAAAACTAAACTTGGTTGGATTACGGTAAAAAAAAAGAGTGGCAGCGTCTTTTCACTGAGTTTTGGGAAAACAAATAAAAAAATTGATTTAATTAATATTAAGAATCAGATTAATTTATATGCTTCTGGAAAACTTAAAAATTTTAAGATTAACTATTCTTTTGAAGGCTCCCCTTTGCAAAAAAAAATTTGGAAAGAGTTGTCTAAAATTCAATATGGTAAAGTTTCAACATATGGAGAAATTGCAAAAAAAGTTGGTACGTCTCCAAGATATGTAGGTAATGTTTGTGGACAAAATAAACTTTTGCTTATTATTCCCTGTCACCGCATAATTCGTAGCGATGGTAAACTTGGAGGATTTTCTGGAAGAGGGGGGATCAAGTTAAAAAAAAGATTACTCAACTTAGAACAAAGTGTCTCATAAAATAATTATTCTTCAACATACGCCTTTAGTAACACCTGGATACTTTACAAAGTTAATGAATGAAGACTTAGTAGAAACAACTATAATTCGATTGGATAAAGGAGAAAAGATTCCTGTTAATCTTGATATATATGATGGAATGATCTGTTTAGGTGGACCAATGGATACTTGGATGGAAGAACAATATCCGTGGATGATTGATGAAAAAAATAAGATAAAGGAATTTGTTCTCAATAATCAAAAACCATATCTCGGAATCTGTTTAGGTTGTCAATTTTTAGGAGAAATTCTTGGTGGTAAAGTAATTAAATCTAATCCTCCAGAAATTGGGGTTCTAAATATTAATATTTTAGATAATAAAAAAAAGGATCAACTTTTTCAAAATTTTGATAATCAGATTAAAGCATTACAATGGCATAGTTACGAGGTTAGTGAACTAAATAATTCTGATGTTACAATTTTAGGTTCATCAGATATTACAAAATATCAAATTTTTAAGTATAAAAACCATGCTTATGGCATTCAATTTCATATGGAAATAGATGAAAGCACAATCATTAAATGGTCCAAAGTTCCTGAATTAAAAAATGCTTTAGAAAAATATTTAGGCAAAAACTCCATTGATAAACTAGATAAATTGCTTAGGAATAATATTCAAGAAATGAAATATAATACTAAAAAATTATACGAAAATTTTAAAAAATTAATGACTACCTAGCTGTTTCGTGTTTAAATAATTATGGAGATTTAATATGAAAAAAATAAAAGGCCCTGCAATATTTCTTGCCCAATTTGTAAGTGATGATGAACCTTTTAACTCCTTAGAGTCAATATCAAAATGGGCTTCTAATTTAGGATATAAAGGCGTACAGATACCTTCTTGGGATTCAAGATTAATAGATTTAAAAAAAGCATCTGAAAGTAAAGATTATTGTGATGATATAAAAGGAATTCTTGAAAATAATAATTTACAACTGACAGAGCTATCTACTCACCTTCAAGGTCAGCTTGTTGCTGTTCATCCTGCATACGATATTCCTTTTGATGGATTTGCAGATGAGAAAGTAAGAGGCAATCCGAGTAAAAGAAAAGAATGGGCCATTGATCAATTAATGCAAGCAGCAATGGCTTCAAAGAACTTTGGACTAAATGCACATGCAACTTTTTCTGGTGCACTAGCTTGGCCATATTTATATCCATGGCCTCAAAGACCAGAAGGATTAGTAGATGAAGCTTTTAATGAACTTGCAAAAAGATGGAAACCAATTTTAAATAAATTCGACGAAGCTGGGGTAGATCTTTGTTATGAAATTCATCCTGGTGAAGATCTACATGATGGTATTACTTTTGAAATGTTTTTAGAAAAGGTTGGCAATCATCCACGATGTAATATGCTTTATGATCCAAGTCATTTTATTCTTCAGCATTTAAATTATTTAGATCATATTGATATCTATCATGACAAATTAAAAATGTTTCATGTAAAAGATGCTGAATTAAATCCAAGTGGGAAACAAGGTGTATACGGAGGTTTTCAATCATGGATTAATAGAGCAGGCAGATTTAGATCATTAGGAGACGGTCAGGTTGACTTTAAATCTATTTTTTCAAAACTATCTGGTTATAATTTTGATGGTTGGGCAGTTCTAGAATGGGAATGTTGTATAAAAAGTCCTCAACAAGGGGCAGAAGAAGGTGCGAAATTTATAAAAGAACATATCATAGATGTGACTGAAAAAGCATTTGATGATTTTGCTGACTCAGGAATGGATGAAGAAACTAATAAAAAACTTTTGGGTATTTAGGAGGGAATTTCAATGACAAAAAGATTAAAATTAGGAATGATAGGTGGTGGCCAAGGAGCTTTTATAGGAGCTGTTCATCGTCTATGTGCAAGAATGGATGATAAATATGAATTTGTTGCTGGTTGTTTATCTTCAACCCCTGAAAAAGCAGCTAAATCTGCTGAAGAAATTGGTCTTGATCCCTCAAGAAGTTATCCTGATTTTAAAACTATGGCCGAGAAAGAATCTAAAAGAGATGATGGCATTGATGTAGTATCTATTGTTACTCCTAATCATATGCATGCTGCACCGGCAATAGAATTTCTAAATAAAAATATTCATGTCATTTGCGATAAACCAATGACCTCTACAATGGAAGATGCTCATAAATTAGTTGAAGCAGTTTCTGAATCTGATGCTCATTTTTTCTTAACTCATAATTATTCCGGTTATCCAGTCGTTAGAGGTATGAGATCACTTATTGAAAGTGGAGCACTTGGCAAAATAAGAATTGTTAAAGGATCATATCTTCAAGGCTGGCTTGGCTCAAAAGAAGAAGACACAGGTTCAAATAAACAAGCAGAATGGAGAACTGATCCTTCACGAAGTGGGGCCGCAGGAGGAGTAGGTGATATTGGTAGTCATACTATGCATTTGTTAGAATTTATAACTCAATTAAAATTGCAATCAGTTAGTGCAGATCTTACAACTTTTGTTGAAGGAAGAAAATTAGATGATGATGCTTCAATTATGATCAGATTAAATAATGGCGCTAAAGGATCATTATCTATTTCTCAAGTTGCAACAGGTGAAGAAAATAATTTTACTGTAGCTATTTATGGTGACAAGGGTGCATTAAAATGGAGTCAAGAAAATCCAAATTATGCAACATTTAGTCAAGTAGGGGAGGCAAGCCAGATAATAACTAGAGGTGGTTCAATTAAAGTTGAGGGAACTGAAGCTAATGTTAGAATCCCTGCAGGTCATCCAGAAGGGTATCTTGAAGCATTTGCACAAATTTACTCTGATGCTGCAGATGTTATCCAAAATAAGGAAAATAAAGAGGAATTACTAAAGCTTCTTCCAAATATTGACGATGGTTTACACATAATGAAGTTTATAAACGCAAGTGTCGATTCTAGTTCAAAAGACTCAAAGTGGATAAATTTATCTGAAGTTATATGAATCTTCCTTAGTTTTCTTGTATTTTTTTATTCATGCAAAAAATGCATAGCAAACTTTACTTAAATATTCTTAATAAATTTTAATAATAAAGTAAATCAGCATTACGTTCATCATTCTTATTGAATGACGGAAGTAGACGAATGTCGAAGGAACGCATGCAAAGTTATAAAATCGTTCAATTTGCAGTTTGCAAATCGGAAGTAGGTTAAACCGAAGGAACGCGGATCTTAGTAATTAATTTCCATAGCTAAGCATGAAAAGTAACACATGACTCAGTGTGAGCCATGTACTGTGAAATTTATAATGGAGGATTAATGTTAAAAAAATCTATATATTTCATTGGCATTGTAACTGTCTTCTTACTCTTTAGTTCATACGCAAGAGCAGAGGTAGATGGTGAAGTGCAATACATATTAAATACTTTCCTATTTCTTGTATCTGGGTTCTTGGTCATGTGGATGGCAGCAGGATTTGCAATGCTTGAATCAGGACTTGTTACATCAAAAAGTGTAGCAACAATTGCAGCTAAAAACATCGGCTTGTATTCAATTGCAGGAATAATGTTTTGGTTAGTCGGATACAATATGGCTTACGGTATACCCGCTGGTGGATTTATTGGATCTCCAATTCCTTGGAGTGATGGTAGTGCTGTCGATACAGGTTATTCAGATGGTTCTGACTGGTTCTTTCAGATGGTATTTTGTGCAACAACTTGCTCAATTGTATCTGGAACACTAGCTGAAAGAATTAAAATTTGGCCATTCTTTATTTTTTGTGCTTTATTAACTGGTTTCATTTATCCAATCGAAATGGGTTGGCAGTGGGGCGGAGGATACTTAGCGGAAGCTGGTTTCTCAGATTTTGCTGGTTCAACTCTAGTACATAGTGCAGGAGCAGCAGCAGCACTTGCTGGTGCAATTTTATTAGGCCCAAGATTAGGAAGATTCACTGATAGTGGTGAAGCAGCTCCAATGGAGCCTTTTGCAAATTCTTCAATACCTCTTGCAACTCTTGGTGTATTTATCCTGTGGCTTGGATGGTTCGGATTTAATGGTGGATCACAACTTGCAATGGGTACATTTGATGATGTTACAGCAGTAGCAACAATATATATTAATACTAACTTGGCAGCTGGTGCAGGTGTAATGGCTTGTGCAGTAATTTCAAGACTAGTAACAGGTAAAACAGATGTTGTTATGATGCTTAACGGAGCATTAGGTGGTTTAGTAGCAATTACTGCAGAACCATTAGCTCCTTCTCCATTCTTAGCAGTGATCATTGGTGCTATTGGTGGATTAATTGTCTTCTATGGCACAAGAGTTTTAATATCACTTAAAATTGATGATGTTGTTGGAGCAATTCCTGTACATGGTTTTGCTGGAATTTTTGGAACATTAGTTGTTCCAATTTCAAACAGCGCTGCAAGTTTTGGAGCTCAACTTTATGGTATAATAGCAATTAACGTTTTCGTTTTTGTCGTATCATTTATAATTTGGTACATCATGAAAATGCTCTTTGGTATTAGAATTAGTGAAGAAGCTGAAAAACTTGGTACTGATAAATCTGAAGTAGGCGTAATGGCTTACAGCATCAGAGACTAATGAATTTAGTGATTAGCACATCAACTCCTTATAGTTGGTCACTAAAAAATGGGAGAGCATATGCTCTCCCAAACTCTTAAATATTAGTGGGAGGGTCAAATGACTGAAACAGAAATTATTAAAGAAAAAAAAAGAAACATATATTCAAGCTTTTTTTCAGAAGATTACGTTTCAAAATTTTTATTTAAATCAATTTTGCATCACGTTATTTCTCTAGAGATCTATGAAAATAATAGATTAAATGGAATTTCATTTGAAACAATTTGTGCAAATATACCTAAGTCAATTGGTTCTAGATCTTCTATTCAATCAATTTTAAACGAAGCCTTGGAAAAAAATATTTTCGTAAAAGAACAAAGTAAATCTGATAAACGAATTAAGAATTACTACTTAAGTAATAATTTTCTTGATATGATTAATGGTTGGTTAAAAAAAGAAGGTACATTTTTTAATAAAATGAGCTTAGAAAATTAATTAGATTTAATAATTAATTTTAATACTATTTATTGATACTTTCCGAATTATAGTTATAAGTCAAATCACGTTCATCACTCTTTTAGAGTGACGGAAGTAGACGAAAGTCGAAGGAACGCATGCAAAGTTATAAAATCGTTCAATTTGCAGCTTGCAAATCGGAAGTAGGTATACCCGAAGGAACGCGGATCTTAGTAATTAATTTCCATAGCTACGCATGAAGTAATGCATAACTAAAGGTTAGTTATGTGTTTATAATTTTATATGGAGTTAAATAATGTATAAAAAATTTTTTAGTCTTTTTGCAATTTTCTCTTTTATTTTATTGCTAAGTTCATCTGTGAGAGCAGAGGTTGACGCTGAAGTAGCATATATATTTAATACATTTTCTTTTTTAGTATGTGGATTTTTAGTCATGTGGATGGCTGCGGGATTTCTATTTTTAGAATCAGGTCTAGTTACAACTAGAAGTGTATCAACTATTGCTGCTAAAAATATTGGAAAGTTCGCAATTGTTTCAATTGTTTTCTATTTAATTGGATATAATCTTGGATATTCTGTCCCTGAAGGAGGTTATGTTGGTACACCATCTATATGGACAGATAATTCATCTATGGAAACAGGTTATTCAGATGCTTCGGACTGGTTTTTTCAAGCTTTATTTGTGTGTGCAACTGTTTCAATTGTATCTGGTGCTGTTGCAGAGCGAATAAAAATTTGGCCTTTCTTCACTTTTGCTGCAGTTCTTGGAGGAGTAATTTATCCAATTCAAATGGGTTGGGAATGGGGTGGAGGATGGTTAGACGCCCTTGGTTTTGCAGATTTTGCTGGCTCGACATTAGTCCACGCTTGTGGTGGTTCTGCAGCTTTAGCAGGAGTAATTCTTTTAGGCCCAAGACTTGGAAGATTCAGTGCGAGTGGAGAACCTGCTAATATGGCTCCATTTGCTCCATCATCAATTCCATTAGTTACATTAGGAACATTTATTTTATGGATGGGTTGGTATGGTTTTAATGGAGGATCTCAACTTGCATTAGGTTCTTATGAAGATGCAACAGCAATGTCAAAAATTTTCATGAACACTCAACTTGCAGCTTGTGGAGGATGTATGGCTGGCGCAGCAATAACAAGATTGATTGGCGGAAAAACTGATATTGTCATGATGCTTAATGGAGCACTTGCAGGTTTAGTTTCAATAACAGCTGAGCCATTAATGCCTAGTCCATTGCTTGCAATTGGAATTGGAGCAGTTGGTGGTGTAATAATGTATTATGGAACTAACTTTTTAAATTCATTAAAACTAGATGATGTTGTTGGTGCAATACCCGTGCATATGTTTGCTGGTATTTGGGGAACATTAGTTGTCCCTCTAACTAATCCTGATGCATCATACTCAATTCAATTACTGGGTGTCGCATCAGTGTGTATCTTTGTTTTTGTTTTCTCATATATTGTAATATATTTAATTAAAAATATTATGGGATTAAGAATTAGTGAAGAAGCTGAAAAACTTGGTACAGATAAAGCCGAGGTTGGAGTGGTAGCTTATTCAATTAGAGACTAATACTTAAAAAAAATTAAGAGAGGTAATCTTACCTCTCTTAAACACAAAGGAGATAAAATATGAAGACAGCATTTATGATTAGTGGAAAGAAACATATTTTGAAATATGAAAGAAAAATGCCTGAAAAAGAGGTAATAAAAATGAAATCATTTGTGACTAATAAAGGAATGAAACTTACAAAAACTGCAAAGTTTAAAATAAAAAAAGTTTTAGAAAAAGATAAGGAAAGAGTTTTTGATATTATTCTATAGTTAACAGCTACCTGAAAATATTGAAAGTTTACTTGCATCTATTCCTAATAAGTTAAATGCATCGTTCCATTTATTATTAACTTTTTCATCGAAAATAAAATCACTATTTGCTTTTAGTGTCATCCAACTATTTGACGCTAATTCCTTTTCAATTTGCCCTGGGCCCCATCCTGCATATCCGAGAGCTAGAATACTATTCTTTGGACCATTACCTTTAGAAAGGTCTTCAAAAAATTCTGAAGTACTAGTTAACGCCACTCCTTTATCTATTGTTAGGGTTTCTTTTTGAATTACTTCATCAGAATGTAAAACGAACCCTCTACCACTTTCAACAGGGCCACCATAGCGAATGTAAAGTTTTTTATCTTCTAATGGCTTGTCTATACCTAGTTGTTCAAGCAAATCAGGGTAAAGGTCATAATCAATTTTTTTGTTGATTATTATACCCATAGCCCCATCTTTTGAGTGAGCACACATATAAATTACCGTTTTTTCAAATCTATCATCTTCTAATGAAGGCATTGAAATTAAGAACTGACCAGTTAAATTCATATAGTATATATATTCGCGTTAATTTATATTTTTCAATATTGTATTGATTTATTTTATATGGACAAGGTAATAAAAGTTATAAATCTATTAAAAATAGCAATAATACTTGCTCTTGGGCTATTTAGCACAGCTGGATACTCCTTATCTTCAGATTGGGCAATTAGTGAAAAATCAAAAGTTAGATTAATTTCACCAATGACTGCATCAAATAATAACAACCAATTAATTTTAGCATTAGAATATGAACTAGAAGAGGAATGGAAAACATATTGGAAATCACCTGGAGGAGGAGGTTTTCCTCAAAAAATTATATGGAATAATTCCTCAAACGTTAAAGATATTAAAATATTATGGCCAGAGCCAATAGAATTTGAAATACTAGGTTTAAAATCGATTGGTTATAAAGATAAAGTAATCTTTCCTTTAATTGTAGATCTAGAAGATAATCAAAAACAAACAAATTTAAATTTAAATATTAATTATTTAGTTTGTAAAGATGTTTGCATTCCAGGTAGTGCGGATATATTTTTAAACTTACCCTCTGGAGATGGTGAATATACAGATTATTTTTTTGAAATTGAAAAAGTTCTATCTACTACATTAAATAATAATATTGATTTTACACCTATTTCTAATTTCTCATTCAAGGCTATTGAAAATAACAATAGTGTTATTTTTGATATAGAAATATCAACTACCTCTTTTTTTGACAATCCAAAAATTTTTATTCACACACCATTTGGACTACCTGTTGTAGAACCAATAAATAATTATTCCCTTGATTTCCAAAAATTGAATACCTCTTTATATTACAGTGCCGATCAGTTTAATGAAAAAAAATTTCCAATAGAAATATTTTTTTATGATAATAATCACAGCTTTAAAGTTGAAAAAAGTGTAGAAATTGAAAATGTAGATAAAAATATCTCTACAAATACTAGTCTTATATACTTACTCTTAATTTCAATATTAGGCGGGTTTATTTTGAATCTTATGCCATGTGTTTTTCCGGTATTATCATTAAAATTATTATCTGTAATTAATACTGAGGATAGAAAGATTAAAAGTAGTTTTTTTATAACCGTATTGGGTATTATCTCTTCTTTTCTAATACTTGGTGCATTTTTTGCTATCCTGAAACAAATTAATATTTCAATATCTTGGGGTATGCAATTTCAAGAACCCTACTTTTTAATGTTCATTTTAATAATTATATCAATGTTCTTCTTGAACACACTAGGTCTTTTCCAAATAAATTTACCAAGTTTTTTATTTTCATCAAAAATTTTAAATTCAGGAAATAATTTTTATACAAAGAATTTTTTTAATGGTTTTTTTGCTACACTACTTGCTACACCATGTTCTGCACCTTATTTAGGAACAGCTGTAACTGCTGCATTTACTCAATCAACAACCTATCTATTTTTAATATTCTTTTTTATGGGTATAGGAATGAGCTTACCTTATTTGATTATAGCTTTTTTTCCAAGTCTGATTTCCTTCTTACCTCGATCTGGAAAATGGATGATTTATTTTAAATATTTTTTATCTATTTTATTATTCATAACAATTGTTTGGCTTTTAAGTATATTAAATAATTATTTCAATTATTTTTTTATAGTTACATTTACTGTTTTATTGATCTTAATATCAGCAATTTTAAAATTTAGAATTTATCAAACTCCCTTAATTATTTCTTTAATAATTATTTTCTTTTTAACTCCATATTTAAATTCTTTTCAAAAAATTAATGAAGAAAATTATAAAGGTCATAATTGGTTAGATTTTAATTCCAAAAGTATTCCTGAAATAATAGCTAATAATCAAATTGTTTTTTTAGATATAACTGCAGATTGGTGCATTACCTGTAAGTTTAATAAAATTAATGTTTTAAATTCAAAAACAGTTTCAGATTTTTTTGATTCACAAGAGGTGACATTGATAAAAGCTGATTGGACACAACCAAATGAAAAAATAAATAAATTTTTAAAAAAATACAATAAATTTGGCATACCTTTTAATGCATTTTATTCTTCAAAGTTTCCTGAAGGCATAGTAATGAATGAAATATTGACTGAGAAACAAATATTTGAAACATATAATAAAGTTAAATGATAAACATGAATATTGATGATTTTAAAGTGCCTATTATTAAAAAAGGTGTTTCATCAGTATCTTCATTAAAAAATGAATTTATAAATAAAAAAATTATCTTATTTGGTGTGCCTGGGGCATTTACGCCAACTTGTTCTGAGAAACATCTCCCAGGTTATATAAAATTATATAATTCATTTATAAATAAAAAAATTGATGGCATTTACTGTCTATCTGTAAATGATGAGCATGTGATGAAATCTTGGTTATTGAGTTATACAAACGGAGAAATAATCAATGGAATTGCAGATGGAAATGCTGAGATTACAAAATATTTTGACTTGCTATCTGATAAGACAAAAAATTATATGGGTTTTAGGTGTCGAAGGTTTGCCATGATCATTGAGAATAATATGATTATAAACAAGTTTATTGAAAATGATGGTGAATACCATGTTAGTTCAGCTGAATATATTTTAGAACAAATCCAATGAATAAAATTAATTTAGAAAATAGAGTAGCAATTGTAACGGGTGGAGCACAAGGCTTTGGGTTAGCAATTACAAAAAGATTTATAGAGTCAGGTGCAAGAGTACTAATATGGGATAAAGACACAGAATATTTAAATAAAGTTGATCTAAAAAATACTCAAAAAATTGAAGTTGATGTTTCAAATTATAAAAGTGTAGAGAATGCATTTGCTGAAAGTCTTACATATGAAAACAAAATTGATATTTTAATAAATAATGCAGGAATAGCTGGACCAAATTTTAATACATGGGATTATCCACTTGAGGAATGGCAAAAAGTTATAGATATAGATCTAACTGGAGTATTCTATTGCTGTAAAACTATAGTTCCTCATTTTATCAAAAATAATTATGGACGTATCGTTAATATTTCCTCGATAGCTGGTAAGGAGGGTAATCCTAATGCAATGCCTTATAGTGCAGCAAAAGCTGGAGTCATTGCACTTACTAAATCTTTAGGAAAAGAATTAGCAGAAAATAACATTTCAGTGAATTGTGTTACCCCTGCACCTGCTAAGACGCGTATTTTTGATCAAATTACACAAGAACATATTGATTATATGTTATCAAAAATTCCAAGAAATAGATTTGTGTTAGTAGAAGAATTAGCTTCTTTAGTTGCTTGGATGTCTTCTGAAGAAAATTCTTATACCACAGGATCAACTTTTGATTTGAGTGGTGGTCGAGCTACTTATTAATTTTTTCTTCTTTGTATCAGGGCGTAGACTGTTACGGCTACTGTTATCATGAGTCCGTTAATAAATTTTACATAAAAGCCAGATAAGCCTAAAGCAACTATTCCTGATTCTAATGATCCAATAATTAATACTCCTATAAAAGTTCCAAAAATAGTACCTTTACCACCAAAGACTGAAGTACCACCAACAAAAACAGCTGCTAGTGTTGTTAACATTAAGCCCTCACCTTGTGTAGGCCAGAAATACAACATTTCATACATTGTAAAAATTCCTGCTAAAGCAGAGAAAAATCCCAGTTGAACAAAAGCAATAATTTTTACATTATCAACATTAATTCCCATCATTTGAGCACTGGCCTTATTGTCACCTACAAAGTGAATGTGATTTCCAAATTTATGGTATCGATAAACCCATTGCATTAATCCAGTTAAAACAATGAACCAAATAAATTGCATTGGAATTTTTCCAAATAATTTTTCAACAAATATCATATGATGCCAGGTTCCATCTGCCACATCGACGATTGCAATACCACTACCTTGGGAAATTACATTAACTAATCCACGCCAAAAAAATAATGTTCCTATAGTGGCAACAATTGAGGGTATACCAATTTTAGTAACAAGTAAGCCATTTACTAATCCAGCAAACATTCCAAGTGAAGTGGCTAATATAAATGCTATAAAAAAATTACCATCAGTTGATGTCATTATAATTCCAAATATGAGAGAAGTAATTCCAACTATAGATGGAAATGATAAATCAATTTCACCAAGTGTAACGACAAACGTTGCTGATATAGCAATAATACCAAAAAAAGGCATTGATTGCATGAAAGCTCTGTAAATTGGAAATCTTGTAAATACATGAGGTGCACCTAAGAAGTAAATTAAGAAAAGCACTATGGCAATTATTGTAATACTGATTTCAAGTTTGTGTGTTTTTACAAAATAACTATTTAATAAACTACTCATTTAATCTTCTACCTTAATTTTTCCTGATTCATGAAGTTGGATCATTTTTTGAACAAGCTCTTCCCTTGAAATATCTTCTTTGTTAAACTCTCCTACAACTTCTCCTCTATCTAAAATGATAAATCTATCTGCAGCACCGTAAACGTGTATTATATTATGATCGATAAAAATAGCTGATTTATTTTCATTTTTTAAACCCTTTACAAAGTTAAGCACTTTTTCTGTTTCTTGAATTGATAAACCCATAGTAGGTTCGTCTAACACAATCAAATCAGAATTAAAGTATAAGGATCTTCCAAAAGCAACACCTTGTTTTTCTCCGCCCGATAGACCCATTACTGGAGAGTCAACAGTTATAGCTTTAGAGGTAAATCCTATATAATCCCGTAAAATTTTTTCTGCTTCTTTTCTTTGTTTTTTGATATCTAAAAAACCAAAAGAGTTTGTAATTTCTCTTCCTGCAAAAATATTTCTAAACAATTCTTGTTGATCACAAAGTGCTCTTTCTTGATATACAGCTTCAATCCCCATTTTTCTTGATTGAGCAACTGATTTAATTTGTACTTCTTCTTCTTTAAAAAATACTTTTCCTGAGTTTGGACTATGAACTCCAGTTATAACTTTTATAAGTGTTGATTTACCAGCACCATTATCACCAATTAAAGCTACTACTTCGCCTTTATTTATTTTGATATTTACATCTTTTAAAACTTTTACGTTTCCAAAGTTTTTATAAATATTTTGTAATTTTAAAAGTTCTTCAGCCATAAAAAATAAACCTGCCTTATAAAGTAAGGCAGGTTATAATATTTAATTTATCTAATTTGTACTGCTGCCAATGGAGCAACAGCATCTACGTTATCAGCTGTAACAAATGCAGCACCAGTATCCATAGCTAATCCAGCCATTCCATATTTTGTACTTAGGAATAACTGAACAATTGGCATATACCCTTGGATAAATGGTTGTTGATCAATTACAACATCAATGTAACCAGAATTAATTCCATCAACAATAGGAGCTGATAAATCAAATCCAGCACCACATACTTCTTCAGTACCGTGACCTGCAGCTTTCATATATGTTGGTAAACTTGCAGTTAACCCACCATGATCAGTAATTGCTAATTTGATATCAGGATTTGCACTGTAAGTAGCTACGTACATAGGAGTTCCCTGTGATGCATCTGAGTTAACGTTATCAGGAATTTCTTGATAAACAACTTCAACACCTGCAGCTTCAACACCAGCTATTGCGCCTTTAGTTCTTTCTCCTCTATTTGGCATACTTGCAAGACCCCAGATAAAAGCTTTATCTCCAGCTTGTAGACCACAAACTTCAACAGCTTTTTTACCTAGATTAAATCCAGCATCAAATAAATCTGCACCTGCATAACCAAATCCTTCAGTTTTATATTCTGACTCAAGGTCAGGAAGAGGTGTGTTCATAGTAGTAATAACTATTCCCATTTCTCTAGCTTCTTGAATGATTGGTCTCATTGCAGCATCACCTGGGAAACCATAGATTGCAATTCCATCAGGCTGTAAAGCAACAGCTTCTTTGAATTGTTTAATCATGATTTCTGAATTCCATTGTGACCAGTAATAGTCTACGTCACAACCAGTATGTTCAGCAGCAGCTACTGCACCATTATAAACAATAGTTCCAAATGGACCACCTTCAGGTCCGCCTGGGAAAAATATAAATTTCTTATCACAGCTATAATCATTTTTTGCTACTGCTGAAGTAGATGCAAAAGCAAAAAATAGAGCAATGATTGCAAAGATTTTTTTCATAATTCCTCCAAATAATTTATGACTCAATTTATAAGTAAATAAATCAATATTACAATTAAATTAAAGTATTAAAGGATTTATTACAAATTAAATTCGAGTTACGTTAGCTAGATAAAATAGTCGCACTTAATTACTAATTTATAGCAATTTTTATATTTATAAGGTTATTAAAAAGTGTTATTTTTTAATTATGGAAGTAGATTTAGGTAAATGGTATCGAGCAAATATAGATAAAAAAGTATTTAAGAAGTTATGCAAGAAATCTGATTGGCAGGGTTTTAAGCATATGATTATTTATTTTTCATCTCTATTTCTTTTTGGGTATCTTGCATATGTCACATGGGGCACTTGGTGGTCTTTATTATTTTTTCTAATATACGGAAATATTTGGGGATGTAGTGATGCTATTTGGCATGAAACTGGTCACAGAACAGCTTTTAAATCTAAATTCTGGAATGATTTCTTTTATTACATTGCAAGTTTCATGGATAATTTCGAGCCTATAAGATGGAGATATTCTCATTATCATCATCATACTTATACCCAATTCAATGATCCTGTGGATTTTGAAATACATGTAAAAAAACCAACTGATTTAATTGTGTTTTTCTCTCACTACATTCCATTCTCTGGTTTTGTTTTTTTTAAAAATTCTCTTCAATGGGAAACTATAAAACATGCGTTTGGTGTGACAACAGATGTAATGAAAGTTTGTATTCCGGAAAATGAAAGATGGAAATGTAGATTATCCGCTTGGAGTCATCTCTCTATTTGGATCATAAGTATTGCTTCTTCAGTATACTTTCAAAGCTGGCTTCCAGTTCTATATGTTTTATTACCTAATTTTTATGGAAAGACGCTTGTTATGCTAATGGGTCTTACTCAGCACGCCGGACTTAGAGAAGATAAAAGAGATCACAGGTATACAACCAGAACAGTATATTTAAATCCAGTATTAAGTTTTTTATATTGGCATATGGAATATCATGTTGAGCACCATATGTTCCCTCAAGTTCCCTCGCATAATTTACCTAAACTACATGCTATGATTAAAGATCAATTACCGCCTGCTAGAAAAGGTCTTGTAGGCGCCTATAAAGAAATTGTTCCAGCACTTATAAAACAAGCAAAAAATCCAGACTATCAAATTCCATTATCTGTTCCAAGTAACGCTTAAGCTAAGTGAAAAATAACATTATAATTTTAGGCGGTGGTCAAGCTGGAATCTATGCTGCTAGAGAGATTAGACAAAATGATACAGAATCAAATATTAAAATATTAGGTGAAGAAAATTTATTACCATACGAAAGGCCTCCATTATCTAAAGATTTTTTGTTAGATAAAAAAAATGAAGAAGATCTTTATTTTCATTCTAGCGACATACTAAAAAATGAAAATATAGATTTTGAAAATATATTAATTAATAAAGTTGACTTTGAACATAAAAAACTTTTCTCAAAAAATGAAGATGTTTACACTTATGATACTTTACTGATTTCTACAGGTTCCGATAATAAAAGACTTAGCCTAAATAATAATTTAAACGATGATGTTTATTATCTAAGAAATTTAGAAGAAGCCAAAATAATTAAGGAAAAAGTTTCAGATAAAAATAAAATAACTATTATTGGCGGCGGTTTCATTGGCTTAGAAATTGCTTCATCTTTATCTCAGCTTCAAAAGAAAGTAACTGTTATAGAAATCGGTAATCAACTTATGGGAAGAATTATACCCAAACAAATTGCTGATCTAGTTCAAAAAACTCATTTAGAAAATGGAAATAAAATAATATTAAATAAACAGATAGATAAAATAACCAAAAAAAATGGCATTTATGAAATCTTACTTAGTGATAATTCATTAATACAAACAGATTTTATAATTGCGGGTATAGGATCAACTCCGTCAGTAAAGTTATTTGAAAACACAAATTTAAAACTTGATAATGGCATCGTAACAAATCAATTTTGTGAAACCTCTATCAAAGATGTTTATGCAGCAGGTGATGTATGTAATTTTTATCATCCATTTTATGAAAGAAATATGCGACTAGAGTCTTATCAACATGCACAAAATCATGGAATATGTGCTGGAAAAAATATTGCTGGAGTAAAAACAGAATACAATTCAATTCCCTGGATGTGGTCTGATCAATTTAATTTGAATCTTCAACTGACTGGTATTTGTGATGATTATGATGAAATTATTGAAAGAGGTAATGATATTAATAATGGTGTAATTTATTTTTTTCTAAAAAATAAAAAAATAAGAGGAGCATGTGGTGTAGGAATTGTAGGAAAAGTTGGGCGTGACATTCGAATCACTTCTAAATTAACTGAGAAAAATACCATTATAGATAAACAAATTCTCTTAGACCAAAATCAAAAATTAAATAAACTTATACAAAAATAATAATTTAATTATTTTGTATTTATTTTCAGAAAATAGATATTATATAAGCTCTATGTCTGAAGAAAATTGGATTGAAGTAGGGTCTATAGACAGTATTGAAGAAGAGGATCTTATCAGATTTGACCATCAAGATAAAACTTTTTGTGTTTATAGGTTAACAGATGGTTTTTATGCTACTGATGGAATTTGTACGCATGAGGCTGTGCATCTTGAAGATGGTTTGGTTATGGATGATGAAATTGAATGTCCAATGCACCAGGGAATTTTTAACATTAAATCAGGAGAAGCCTTAAGCCCTCCAGCGTGTGAGGATTTAAAAACATACCCAGTTAAAGTTGATAATGACAAAATTTTCATTAAGATAGATTAAATATTTTTTTGGAGATTTTATGAGCAGAAAAAAACTTACAGTCTACGATTATTTGCAATGTAAAGGTAAAAGACAACTTAGTGTTATGTTTGTACATAATGCTGACGAAGCTGCAGCAGCTGAAGAGGCAGGTATTGACATGATTTGTACTTCTCATGATGCTCCACAATTTGGTATTTATAATTCTTTTGATGAACTTAAGCGAATTCGAGAGGCTGCACCAACTTGCTTTATGCAATCTGGAGGCGCTGTAAGAGTAGCTTCTGAGTATGAAGCAATGAAACTATCACATAAGTATTTAGATATTGGTGCAGATGTAATTTACGGTGGTAATTGGAGTTACAAATGGATCAGAGCATTAAGAGATGAATATGTTCCAATTAACAGTCATGTTGGCTTAGTTCCAGGAAATGCTACTTGGATTGGAGGATTTGTTGCACAAGGCAAAACTGCTGACAAAGCCATTAGAATTTTAGAACACACTCTTGAGTTACAAGAAGCGGGGGCTATCGGAGTTGAACTCGAAGTAGTTCCACCAAAAGTTGCCGAAGTAGTTACAAAAAAAGTTGATATCATGACTCTTTCAATGGGAAGTGGTTCTGGATGTGATGGGCAATATTTATTTGCTAACGATGTACTCGGGTATACTCAGGGAAAAATTCCAAGACATGCACGTATTTATAGAGATTTTAAAAAAGAATTTGCAAAGTTACAAGCTGAAAGAGTTAGCGCATTCAAAGAGTTTCACGATGATACAGTAAACCAAAAATTTAATGATCCTAAAATCACAGTTAAGATTGATGAAGGTGAATTTGAAAAATTTTTAAAGCTTTCAGAAAAATTTTGATTAATGTTTGCGGGTGAAGTTGATTTAAAAACTTGGTATAAACCAAACATAGATAAGAAAACTTTAAAGGAGCTTTCTAAGAGATCGGATATAAAAGGTTTAACAGATGTATCCATATTTATTGTTGCTCTAATATTAAGTGGATACCTTTGTATTATAAGTTGGGGTACTTTATGGTCAATACCTGCTCTTTTGCTTTATGGAAATATTTTCTATTGTAAGATCATAAGCATTCAACATGAAACAAATCACGAAACATATTTTAAAACAAGAGCGTTAAATAAATTTTTTTATCATATAACTTCTTTACTTGGTGGTTTTGAAGCAGTTAGATGGAAGTGGAGTCATTTTCATCACCATACTTACACTATATTTACACATGAAGAGGTGTATGATTATGAAAATAATAGCCCAAAACCAACAGAACCTGTAAGATTCCTTTTAAATTTTTTACCTCTTGGTCCAATAATTAATATTCAAAAAATAAGACATTTTACACATTTTGAAATTATTAAACATTCATTTGGGGTAATTACTCCTGTTGTAAAAGTTACAGTACCTGAAAAGGAGATAAAAAAAATTATTAATAGCTCAAGATTATATTTAAGCTTTTGGTTGCTCGTAATTTTATGTTCAGTTTTGTTACAATCATGGCTACCAATCATAATGATAATTTTACCTCCATTTTATGGTAATACTATATTAATGATATGCGGCATGACTCAACATGCTGGACTAGCTGATAATATTAAAGATCATAGAAAAAGTACAAGAACCGTTATTATGAATCCTTTTTTTAGTTTTTTGTATTCAAACATGGAGTATCATATTGAGCACCACATTTTCCCAAAAATCCCATGCCATAATTTAAAAAAATTTCACAAAATAGTTAAAAATCAAATGCCAGAACCTCATAACGGAATAATTTCTGCTTATAGATCAATAATCCCAGCAATATTTAAGCAATCTAAAGATAAAAATTATTTTATTGATGTGAAGGTTCCAGATACGACAATTTAGTCTCTTTTTTTTTACTCAAAATATACTATAAACGGATCATGGGAAATCAACTAAATGATAATGATTTTGGTACAAGAGATAAAAGAGGCCATTGGAAACCTTTTGGCACAATAAGTATTAACCCACCTAAAGATATATTTTTTAACCCGATAAAATTTTTAAAGTATTTTTTTAAATTTCCTGGAATTTTTTTTCCATGGACTTTTGTTTTCGCAGCAATAACTGTTGCTACATATCTTTTTTTGACTCCTTCTTTAGAGACAATGAAGACTTTTGAAATAGGATGGATATCCTATATATTTTTCAGAAATGCAGTTATTATTTTACTTTGGACAGGCTTCTTTCATTTAAGACTGCAGACACAAGGAACTTCATTTAAATATAATCCACGACCTTTGGAAAAAAATAACTCAACATTTTTATTTAAAGACCAGACTAAAGACAACCTATTCTATACTTTTTGTAGTGCTATTCCATTATGGACAGCTTATGAAGTAATTACATTTTGGGCATTTGCAAATCAAATAATCCCATATGTAAGCTGGGAGGCTTATCCGATATATTGTTGTTTTATGTTCTTTCTTGTTCCGTTTATAAGAGACGCACATTTTTATTTAACTCATAGACTATTGCACTGGGCACCACTTTATAAAATTGCTCATAAAGTTCACCACCGTAATACGAATACAGGTGCTTGGTCTGGTATGTCTATGCATCCAATAGAACATATACTCTATTTTTCAGGAATCTTAGTTCATTGGATTATACCTTCCCATCCTCTTGTTGCGATGTATCATGTATTTCATGCCGGTTTAGCACCTACACCTGGACATACAGGATATGAGAAAATGACTTTCAAAAATGGTGTATCAATTCCAACAGGTGATTATATGCATTACATTCACCATAAATATTTTGAATGCAATTATTCAGGTGGAAATACTAGTTTCTTAGATAAACTAATGGGTACATTCCATGACGGTTCTGAAGAAGCAACAAAAGAAGTAATGGCTCGCATTAAAGATAAAGCCCATTACCTCTAAACTTATCTTCATAAATTTTAAATTTTGTTATATTGATCTAAAATATGAGTAAGGTCGAATTATATAAAGATGTAAAAAATAGTTTGGGAGAAGGTATCACGTGGTCTTCAATTGACCAAACTTTACACTGGGTAGATATTAAACCAAAATCAGTTTTATTCAGAATTAATTTAGATAACGAAAAATTAGAAACTTTTGATTTACCTGATTTTGTAACAGCGACGTCAATAATCTCAAAGAATGAAATTGCTTTAGTCTCAAATAATGGAGTAAATAAATTTAACTTTCAATCTAAAAAATACGAAAGAATAATTAATGTTGAAGATGATATTTTAACAAATAGATCTAATGATGGTGCATCTGATGCTAGGGGTAGGCTCTGGTTTGGCACTATGCAAAATAATTTTAATCAAGATGGAAGTGCAAAATCTTTAAATGCTAAATCGGGTAGTTTATATTGTCTATTTGATAATAAGGTAAATATTGTTGAAACAAATCTTGGTATACCTAACACATTTGTTTGGAGCCCAGATAACACGAAATTTTATTTTGCTGATACAACTGAGGGATCATTACTAGAATACAATTTTAACCTAGATGAAGGTAGTTTGTCAGATAAAAAAAACTTCTTCGATTTTGATAGAGGTGCCCCAGATGGATCAACTATTGATAGTGATGGTTTTATTTGGAATTGTCGTTGGGGTGGATCATGTGTAGTGAGAATTGATCCTAAAGGAAGAATAGATAAAATCTATGAGCTACCTGTTGAAAATATAACAAATTGTGTATTTGGAGGAAGTGATCTTAAAACTTTATTTATTACAAGTGCTACAAATTCAGGTAAAAATCAACATGATGGCAGTCTATTTGCATTAAATGTTAATGTGCCTGGCCTTGAAGATAATAAATTTAAAATTTGATTTTTTACTTTAATTAGCTAAAACTTTCACACATGAATAAAAAAAATAAATTTAGATCTTCTAATTGGTATAATTCTAAATCACATCGAAGAGATACATTTATTCATAGAGGCTGGATGAGAAATCAAGGTCATCCAAATCATTTATTTGATGGCCGTCCTGTAATTGGTATTTGTAATACATGGTCAGAATTAACTCCTTGTAATGGTCATTTCAGAGAGATAGCAGAGTCTGTTAAAAAAGGTGTTTATGAAGCTGGGGGTTTTCCTCTCGAATTCCCTGTTTTTTCAGCAAGTGAATCCAATTTAAGACCTACAGCTATGTTGTTTAGAAATTTAGCAAGTATGGATGTTGAAGAGGCAATAAGAGGTAATCCCATAGACGGAGTCGTATTATTAATGGGGTGTGATAAAACAACACCTTCATTAATGATGGGAGCTGCAAGTGTCGATCTTCCTACAATAGGTGTTTCAGGTGGCCCAATGCTTAACGGACATCATCAAGGTGAAACAATAGGTTCTGGTACTGGTGTTTGGAAACTTGATGCAGATTTAAATGCTGGTGTAATTACAGAAGAAGATTTTATTAATGCAGAAATTTCAATGAGTAGATCAAAAGGTAATTGTATGACTATGGGGACTGCCTCAACAATGGGATCAATGGTGGAAGCATTAGGGATGTCGCTACCTGGAAATGCTGCGATACCTGCAGTTGACTCAAGAAGATATGCTTTAGCTCATATGTCTGGGAAAAGAATTGTTGAAATGGTTAAGGAAGATATAACTATGTCAAAAATTGTTACAAAAAAATCATTTGAAAATGCAATCAAGGTCAATGGAGCAATAGGGGGATCTACAAATGCAGTTATCCATTTAGCTGCAATTGCAGGCCGAATGGAAATAGATTTAGAATTAGAAGATTGGAATAAATGTGGAGAAGGTATTCCAACATTAGTAAATCTTCAACCTTCTGGAAAATACTTAATGGAAGATTTTTATTATGCAGGTGGTGTTCCAGTAGTTATAAAAAGATTAATGGAAAAAAAATTACTAGATGAAAATTCAATGACTGTTAATGGAAAAACAATAGCTGAGAATAATTTAAACGCTAAATGTTGGAATAATGATGTTATAAAAGAATTTGAAAATCCATTAACCAAAAATGGAGGAATTAAAATTCTTAGAGGCAATATAGCTCCAAATGGTGCAATTATTAAACCATCAGCTGCATCACCAGAATTAATGAAACATACTGGAAAAGCTGTAGTTTTTGAAAGCGTAGAAGAGTTTCATGAAAAGATTGATGATCCTAATTTAGACGTTGATGAAAATTCAATATTAGTTTTAAAAAACTGTGGGCCGAAAGGTTATCCTGGTATGGCTGAAGTTGGCAACATGCGACTTCCACAAAAAGTACTTAAGAAAGGTGTGAGAGATATGATTCGCATATCTGATGCTAGAATGAGTGGAACAGCATATGGTACAGTAATACTTCATACAGCTCCAGAAGCTGCGGTTAAAGGCCCTTTAGCAGCAGTTCAAAATGGTGACGAAATAGAAGTTGATGTTGATCAAGGAACAATGAATTTAAAAGTTGATGATGAAACAATAAAAAATCGTCTGGAAAATTATTCACCTGTTGTTCCAGAAATCACAGGTGGTTATCAAAAAATGTATGTAGAACATGTAATGCAAGCTGACAAAGGAGCAGATTTAGATTTTCTAATTGGAAAAAGAGGTGCTGAAGTCAAAAGACATAGTCACTAAATATTATTGATGAATTTCAAAGTTTTTTAAATATTTTTCGGATAACTCTATTCCTAATCCGTGCTTATTTTCATCTAATTCAATAAAACCATTTTTTGCTTGAGGCTCTCCATCAAAAATATACCAAAATAATTCATTACCAATTTCTACTGGCCAGAATGGAAAATATTCGACAATAGGAGCGTTGACTGAACTCATGGAAATATGAAAATTATGGACTTGTCCAGCGTGAGGAATAACGGGTATTTGAAATGCTTCAGCTAAAGCAGAAATTTTATGCGCCTGTGTTATTCCACCAACTCTATTCGTATCAAATTGCACAACATCAATTGCTTTTTTTTCTAGTAATTGTCTAAAACCAAAAAGTGTATATTCATGTTCACCACCAGATATAGGAGTTCTACATGAAGCTTTTAGATCTGCATAACCATCAATATCATCAGCGATAACTGGTTCTTCTAACCAACGAAGATTTTCATTATCAATTAATCTCATCATTCTTTTTGCATATTCAAATGTCCACCCCATATATACATCAGCCATAAGATCAACATTATCACCAACAATTGATCTTACTGTTTTGATTAATTCAATATTTTTATGCATACCTTCAGCACCATTAGTGGGACCCCAACCAAGTCTTAATTTCATTGCTTTAAAACCTTGATCTACGTAATCTTTAGCTTCTTTTGCAAGACTATCAAGAGGTTGACTGTAAAGCTTACTTGCATAACAAGGCAGTTTTGATTTAGTTTTTCCACCTAATAATTTGAATACAGGTTGTTTCGCAGATTTTCCAAGCGCATCCCATATTGCAATATCAACAGCACTAATAGCTGTCATACCTACACCTTTTCTTCCCCAAGCTAGTGTTTGTCGGTACATCTTTTGCCATATATGCTCATAATCCCATATACTTTCACCGATAATGGCTGGTGCTAAATAAGTATCTACAACTGATTTACATGGTTCTGGTGATAATGCGGCGTTACCTAAACCTATAAAACCATCACTTGTTTCTACTTCAACAACTAACCAACTATGAAATTTATATGTTGTCCATCTATCATCTGAAATATTTTCTTGATTAACAATATCTGCAGCATTTGTGCAAAAATTTTCGTGAATTTTTTGAACGGGCCCTGTCCATTTATAGACCTTAGCTTTTACACTTACAATTTTACTCACAAGACTATTATTATATTAATTTAATTTAATTCAAGAGATTTATTTAATTTTAAGATAAGAGTTTAATTAATAACTTTAAAGATTCTAACATTGGACTTACGTTAGCTTGATTTTTACCCACAATATCAAATGCTGTTCCATGAGCAGGAGTGGTAATGGGTATTGGCAGACCTCCTTGAACAGTAACTCCTTTTTCAAACCCAAAAGATTTAAGACCTGATTGTATGGCATCATGATACATGCCGACAAGACAATTAAACTCTTTATTTTTATAGGCTCTAATAAATGATGTATCACATGGTAATGGTCCATAAGTTTTAATTTTCATTTTTCTTGCTTTTCTTATTGCAGGGATTATTATTTTTTTCTCTTCATTTCCAAACTCAGCGTGAGGATTTAAAGCTTGAACACCTACTTTTGGATTTTTAATTCCATTCTTTTTTAAATACTTATTAACTAATTTAACTGGTTCAAGAATATTTTTAATAGTTATATTTTTTGCAACATCTTTAAGAGGAATGTGAGATGTTACTCTAGCAGTCCAAAAATTATTCAACACATTAAGTTCACAAACATAGCTCTTTATTTTAAATTTATTTTTAAAATAATGAAGCTCATCTTTAAATTTCATACCTGCAAGATCTAAACTAGTTTTATTAAATGGAGCAAAATTAATTCCATCTATTTTTCTCTTATTATATAAATCAACTGCTATACCGATAGATTTTAAAACAGAAATTCCTGATTTTATATTTGCTTTTCCAATTGGATATCTTACTTTTCTTTTGGTAATATCAAAGAAAATCTTATTAGTACTTTTAAATTCTATATGATCAAAATTATTAATTGATTTAATATTTTTTTGTTTCTTCAAATATTTGTCAAATATATATTTTTCTCCAATAATTATTATATTTATTTTTTTTAAAAAATTATAATTTAGAATTTTACAAATTAACTCAGGACCAATACCAGATGGATCACCCATCAGAATTGCAATATTTCTTTTATTTTTCATTTACTTTAATATTTAATAAATAGATAAATATCCTGCTTAATGACATTTGTAAATTATTGTAATAGAGTAAAAAAATGCAAAAAATTAAAATAGGTGTCATTGGTGCAGGTTGGTGGGCTACAGAAAACCACATACCTCATTTAAAAGAACGAACTGAAGTTGAATTAACAAGCGTTTGTAAACTTGAAAAAGATCAGTTGAAATTTGTTAAAGATAAATTTGGATTTGAGTATGCTTCTACAAATTTCAGAGAAATGTTAAATTTTTCAAATTTAGATGGTGTTATAATTTCCTCTCCTCATTATGCTCATTATGAAAACGCAAAAGCATCACTAGAAAAAAATTGTCATGTAATGATTGAAAAACCTATGACTACAAATGTAAAAGATGCTCAACAATTAATACGTTTAGCTAAAAAAATTAATAAACAAATTTTAATACCCAATGGATTTAACTTTAAAAATTTTATGTCAAAAGCAGAAGAAATTATATTAACTAATACAATTGGCGAAATCAAACATGTTGATGCAGCTTTTACTTCATCTCTTACAGATTTATTTCAGGGCATACCACTTAGTGAATCAAATATGCATACTTTTCAACCACATGCATCAACTTGGTCTGACCCAAATAAAGCTGGAGGTTATGGGTGGGGACAACTGTCACATATGTTTGCAGGTATATTTAAAATTACTAATCTTGATCCTAAAGAAATTTTTTGTCTCTCAGTCCCTTCACCAACTGATGTCGATTATACAAACGCTATATCAATGAAATTTTCAAATGGTGCCACTGGTGCATTCTCAGGAAGTGCGTTTGTTCCAAAAGATTTTGGTGGAACTTTCTATATAACAGTTCATGGTACAAAAGGAGTATTGTATTTAGACATGGAAATTAACAGAGAACGATTATTGGTCCGTTTAAATAATGGCGATATAATCGAAGAGAAAATACGTAAAGGAGATGGTGCTTATAGTTATGGTACTAAAGATGCACTGAATACTTTTATTGATATTTGTCTTGGAAAAAATGTAAAAAATCATTCAAATGGTGAAATTGGATTAAAGACAATTAAAGTATTAGAAGGAATGTACAAATCTTTAAAAACAAAAAAACTACAAAAAATATAAAGTTATTTATAAATCAAAAACTTTGTTAGGATTTAAAATATTATTAGGATCAAAACTTTTCTTAATTAATTTCATTAGAGGAACATTATCAGGGTGTTGTTTTAATAAATATTCTTTTTTTTGAAGACCAATACCATGCTCACCTGTAATAGTTCCATCCATCTCTAAAGCTTTATCAATTAATCTATTGCTAAATTCTCTGATATATTTGTACTCATTTTGTTTACTTGGATCGTAGACAATAGACACATGAAAATTTCCATCACCAACATGACCAACCATAGGTGCCTTTAATCCCGTATCACGAAGTTCTGTTTCTGCAAATTTAATACATTCCACTATGTTTGAAATGGGTACACAAACATCAGTAACATAAACTCTAATATTATCACCTTGTGCCTTAACAGAATAATACACATTATGTCTTGCTTTCCAGATTTTGTTTCTTTCTTCAGTATTTGCGGCCCATTTAAATTCACTACCATTATTATTTTTGGAAATTTCTTTCACTACATCAATTGATTCTTTATTTGAAATCTCAGTGCCATGAAATTCATAGAATAGTGTTGGCAAACTGTCTAAATTTTCTAGCTTTGAGTATTGTATACTTATATCCATTTGATCTTTATTTAATAATTCTACTCTTGCAATAAGGACACCATATTGAATTATCTCTTGTGCTGTTAACACTGCAGAGTCTAGATCAGGGAACTGACAAACAGCACTCATTATGCTCTCTGGTATTGGAGACAATCGAAGATGCACTTCAGTTATTATTCCTAAAGTTCCCTCTGATCCAACAAAAAGGTTAGTAAGATTATATCCTGCAGAGGTTTTTTTGGATCTTGTTCCTGTATTTATAATTTCACCATTTGCCATTACAACGGTTAAACCAAGCACTGTTGTTCTCATAGTTCCATATCTCACAGCCATCGTCCCTGAAGCTGAACAAGCTGCCATACCTCCGAGAGATGCGTTTGCGCCAGGGTCAATTGGGAAAAAAACTCCTTTATCTTTTAAAGTTTCATTTAGTTGTTCTCTAGATACATTTGCTTGTACTCGACAATCAAAGTCTGCTTCATTAATAGAAATAATTTTATTAAAATTTTCCATTGAAATTGTAAATCCTTCATTATTTCCAACAACATGACCTTCTAATGATGTTCCTGTTCCATACGCAGTTACGGGTACTTTAAATTCATTACAAATTTTCAGTATTTTTGAGAGTTCTTCATTATTGTTTGGAAATAAAACTGCCCTAGGTAGAACTGGATCGTAAGCATCCTCACCTTTCGCATGATTATTTCTTACACTTTCTGAAAATGATATTCTTTCTTGTAAAATATCTTTTAAATTGTCTAATAATCCTCTATCCATGAATTAATAATATTAATTATTCAATAAAAGTAAATGAATACCACACCATTAGAATTAGAAAATATATATGACCTAGCATATAAAGCATTATCTACTAATGGATGTGATCATTTCAATGCTGATTCTGTTGCGACAACAGTTTCACATGCTGAAAGAGATGGAAGTGTTTCTCATGGTTTATTCCGAATTCCCGGTTATGTAGCTTCTCTAAAAAGTAAAAAAGTTAATGGTGTTTCAAGACCTACAAACACTTATCTTACACAAAATGCAATTCGTGTTGAAGGTGATTATGGGTTTGCTCCCGTAGGAATAAAAGTTGGTTTGCCTGAATTGATAAAAACGACAAATAAACATGGAGTTGGTGTTTTGACTATATCTAATACTCATCATTTTGCAGCTTTATGGCACGAAACTGAAGCATTAGCTGAAAACAACTTAGTTGGAATTGCTTGTACAGCTTATAAACCAAGTGTAGCTCCTGCTGGTGCAAAAAAACCATTATTTGGTACAAATCCAATATCATTTGCTTGGCCAAGAAAAAATAATACCCCTGTAGTCTACGATATGGCTACTTCAACAATGGCTATGGGAGAAGTTCAGGTTGCAGCACGTGATGGTCATAAAGTTCCATTTGGAACAGGCTTAAATAAACATGGAGAAAAAACTGATAATCCATCTGAAATTGCAAATGGAGGAGTCCTTTTAACATTTGGTGACTACAAAGGTTCTGCAATAGCAATGATGATTGAGTTATTAGCTGCAGGTCTAGTAGGAGATTTATTTAGTTTTGAAGCTAAAGAGGAAGACAATAATGATGGAGGTCCTGCAAGAGGCGGTGAATTTATTATGGCTTTATCTCCAGAGCTTATTGCAGGAAAAAATTGGAATGAACATGCTGAGAAATTTTTTGAACAAATGACATCTTTAGACGGTGTACGTTTACCTGGACAACGAAGACATACTAATAGGCAAGATAAAGGCCCAAGACAAATTAATTCAGAGCTAATAGAAAAGATAAAGAGTCTAATCTAATCCATTTATGGATAACATTAAATTAGATTTTCAAAAACATATTAATGCAGGAAGATGTAATGGAGCTGAATGGATAATAAATCATAAAAATAATATTTATCATGAAGTAATTGGTTATAAAGATTTGGAATTAAAAAATAAGCTCAATAAAAATTCATATTATAGAATTTGGTCAATGACAAAACCAATTATTGGTTTTGCAGCAATGCAATTAATTGAAAAAAATTTTTTATCTCTTGATGATGCTATAGATAAACATTTATCTGATTTTAAAAATTTAAAAAAACTTAGTAGTATTGAGAGTAACTTAAAAAATACAACTTCATTAGAAAATAAACCTACTGTTAGACAACTTTTACAACATACAGCAGGCTTTACATATAACAATTGCGATAATTTTTTAGCTCAAGAATATGAGGATAGAAGTTTATTTCATTCTACATCTTCAAGTCTGGAGGAAGAGATTAGTAAAATTTCTGAACTACCTCTGTTATATGAACCTGGTTCAAAATGGCATTATTCCATATCTATAGATGTTTTAGCGAGAATTATAGAAGTTGTAACAAAAGATAAAATTCAACATATTATCACAGAAAACATTTTCATACCCTTAGAAATGAATAATACAAATTTTTATATTGATGAAAATAGTAATAGTCAGTTAGTTGAAACATTTGAATATAATAATGATAAATTAAAACTAACAAATTTAAATTACGATAAAAGTAAGTTAATATTATACGGGTACCCAACAAATAATAAAAATTATTCTAGAGGAGGCCATGGTTTGTTTTCTACAGCTGAAGATTATGAAAAATTTGCTACAATGCTTATCAATGGTAAAAATAAAAATGGAAAAGAGCTTATTAATTCTCAAAGTTTAGAATTAATGCGAAATAATTCTTTAAATAAGGATTTATTTCCAATTGAAATCACATCAATTAATACAAATAAAGATGAAGATTATGAAAATGATCTAAATGGATATGGTTGGGGTTTAGGATTTAGAGTGTTAATGAACAATACCTCTCAAAATAAGTTTGGTCCAGTTGGAGAATTTGGATGGTCAGGCTATGCCGCTACTTATTTTTTGGCAGATCCAAAAAATAATTTGTCAGCTGTTTTAATGATGCAAATTTTAGATGCTGATAAGAATATTAAAAAAGATTTTTACAATAATATCTTTAAAAATCTTTAATGAACATGAAATCAAATCCCTATACCTATGGAATAATTTTAACTCTGTTAACTTATTTATCTTTTGGTATTTTAGATACAATTCAAAAAACAGCAGTTCAATATCACTCTGTTTTTGTATTGTTGTTTGTAAAGTTTACTTTTTGTTTTATATTCTCTTTTTTTATTGCCAAAAAAAATAAAGTTAAAAAATTTTATCTTTCAAATAATTATAAGATACAAATAACTAGATGTATTTTATCTGTATGTGAATCTTGTTTTTTTGTATTGTCTTTTAGGCACTTAGCTCTGGCAGATGCTCACACAATAGGCTCTTTAGCCCCTGTTCTAGTTTTAGTTTTTTCTTATTTTATTTTAAAAGAAAAAATAAATTTAGCTACTTGGTTAGCAATTTGTGTAAGTTTTTGTGGAGTTATTCTAATAATGCGACCTGGATTAACTATATTTAATCCATATCTAATTATTCCATTATGTGCTGCTTTTTTCTATTCACTATTTCAAATAGCAACAAGATTAAATGCTAGGTATGATGATAATGAAACTATGTTATTCTACAATGGTTTTATAGGTGCGATCATTACATTTGTACTATCACTTTTTTTCTGGCAACCGCTACATTCATTTTCTTTTATCTTTTTTATTTTTTTAGGTATCTTTTTTTGTACTGGGTTATTTTTACAAATTAAGGCATTGAGTGTTACACCGGCAAGTATTTTAGCACCTTATAATTATACCATAATTGTTTGGGGAATAATTTTTGGTTTATTAGTATATGCAGAAGTCCCAGATATATTTACGATTATAGGAGCAATTATCATTGTTTCATCTGGAATATTTATATTTAGATATTCTTATAAGTAGTTTTAATTTCTTTGTATCAATTAAAAAATTAATGTTATAAATTTACTCTATGTTTATTGGAATCGATCTTGGAACTTCATCAATCAAAATGATTTTAATTGATCAAAATCAAAGCATTCTTGCATCCGCTAATTCAAGTCTTACTGTACAATCACCTAAAGATGGCTTTAGTGAACAAAATCCACAAGAATGGATTGATTCAACAATGGAATGCTTGAATGCTTTAAAATCAAAAAAACCAAAAGAATTTTCACAAACTATTTCAATAGGAATATCCGGTCATATGCATGGAGCTACGTTAATAGACAAGGATGGAAAAGTTATTAGACCATGTATTCTTTGGAATGATACAAGATCATATCAAGAATGTGAAGAATTTGAAAAACAAAATTTTGATGTACGATCAATTTCAGGAAATATTACCATGCCTGGTTTTACTGCACCAAAAATAAATTGGATAAAAAATAATGAAATAGATAATTTTAAAAAAATTTTTAAAGTTTTACTTCCTAAAGATTATTTACGATTTGTTCTTACTGGTGAATTTTTTTCTGAAATGTCAGATGCATCTGGAACATTATGGCTAGATATCCAAAAAAGAAAATGGTCTAATCAACTTTTATCTTGCTCATTTTTAGAAGAAAAACACATGCCAGATTTAGTGGAAGGAAATGAGCAGACAGGATTTTTAAAAAAAGATTTAAAAGAGAAATTTAATTTTAACAATAATGTTAAAGTTGTGGGTGGGGCAGGGGATAATGCTGCCGCAGCAACTGGTATGGGTATAACAAATAAAAACCAATCATTTATATCTCTTGGCACTTCAGGGGTTTTTTTTACTCCCACTGAAAATTTTTTGAGTAATACTGGAGATGCAGTACATTCTTTTTGTCATTGTTTACCAAATAAATGGCACCTAATGTCTGTTATGTTAAGTGCAAGTAATTGTTTAGATTGGATTTGTGCTATTACCAATACTTCAATTGCTGATACACTTAATAATGTAGAGCAATTTTATAATGATAAAAATTCTATAAAAAATTCTTCATATTTTTTACCTTATTTGTCTGGAGAAAGAACCCCACATAACGATCCACATATTAGAGGTTCACTTCATTCTATAAAAACAACTACAAATGCTACAGATTTTCAGTATGCAGTAATTGAAGGTGTCAGTTTTGGAATATTAGATGGAGTTAATTCTATTTTGAAAGTTAATAATAACTTTGATAAAATATTTATGGTTGGAGGAGGTTCAAAAAGTTCATTTTGGATTGAATTGCTTGCAGCACTTTTAAATAAAAAGTTAAGTGTTTGTGATCAAAGTGAATTTGGTGCCGCACTTGGCGTTGCAAGATTAGCTATGTATCAGGATGATACTATTGATAATAAAGAAAATATTATTAGTGAAATAAAAATAAGTAAAACTTATGAATCTAACGAAGCTAACATTGATCTTTTATTACAAAGGTATTCAATTTGGAAAGATTTATATAACAGCAATAATAAAATTGCTAAAAATTTAAGTTTTTAGTAAATATTTTTAAAAAAATTAATCTTTTTTTCTAAAATTTCAGAAAATAAAGGAAACTTTTTTGGTGTTTCACCCCAAAGCTCTTCACAATTTGTAAATTTAATAACTTTATCTTTTTCTAAATAATATTTGATCCATTCCCAACTCGGTTCATAATATTCAAAATTTAATTTTTTATCTTTGATTTTCAACATAAAAACATACCAACTTGCAATTGCATCAATACAGTTTTCTGGAATTATTTTTTTTTCAAAGCAATTATGTATGGTAGGTAATATAAATATTGGAAATTTACCTACTCCATCCATTGCAATTCTCTCTAATTTATCAGCAATATTTTTATTGTTAAATCTTTCATAAATTGTGATCATATAATCCTCTAAATTAAAAGGTTTGTGTACAAGTGCTGGTATTATTTCTTTTTGTTGAATTTCAAAAAAATATTGTTCTAAATTTTTATCAGATATTGCTTCATCATAAGTTGTGTAACCTTTAAGTGCACCAAAATAACTTAATGCTATGTGAGCTCCATTAAGAATTCTAATTTTTGCTTCTTCATAAGGAAATACATCATTCACAAACTTGACACCAACATCTTCAAGCCTTGGTCTTTCATTAATGAAGTCATCCTCTATTATCCATTGAATAAATGGTTCAGCCATGACACCACAGTTTTCATCTAAATTAAATTTTTCCATTATTTCAGACTTTAAAAATTCAGGTGTTCTAGGAGTAATTCGATCAACAACACAAGAGGGAAAACTTACATTATTTTTTATCCATTCTAAAAGCTCAATTTCATTAGATGCTGATAAATATTGTTTAAAACAGTCTTTTAACATTATTCCATTTTCTCTAATATTATCACAACATAGCAATGTGATTTTTTTATTTGTAGATAACATCCGTTTTTTTAAGGCTGCCATGAGATAAGAATAAATGATATTATTTTCTTTTCCTTCAATATTATTTTTAACAATTTTTAGATTTAAATTTAATTTATTTTTTTCGTTTATATAGTAACCACTTTCAGTAATAGTCATTGTAACTAATTTTACATCTGGATTTGAAAGAGCATCCTCAGCTTCTTCTTTATTTCTACTCCAGTCTATTAACTCAATTATCGAATTAATTTCTTTATATTCTTCTTCTCCGGATGTAGAAATTGTTTTAAGAATATATTTTCCTTTTTTTAATTTAAGATTATCAAATTTTTTGCTGTCTTCTTTTCTTAAATTAATTCCACAAATTCCCCAATTAAGATCATTAAACGTATTGAGGTATTCATTTATATAATTTGCCTGATGAGCTCTATGAAAGTTTCCAACACCAAGATGAACAATACCAGTTTTGCAATTCTCTCTATTAAAAGCTGAAATAGCTAATTCACTTTTATTCATCAATTTTAATTTGAAGTTTTACATCAGTAGGTCTATGTTCTGCTGCTCTCATAAAAGCTTCAACACTTTCTTCAAATTTAAAAGTATGTGTAATCATCGGTTTAACATCAATTTTTCCACGTTCTAGAAGTCTTATTGATGGTTCGTATTGATGTGAATACCTATGTACAGTTTGAAATTCAAGACCTTTTGCAAATAGTACTGCCCAGTTCATAGGAACTGGCTCAGCATTATTTCCAATTAAAACAACATGCGCTCCAGGTGAGCAGCAAGTAAAAATAGCTTCATATGCTTTTACTGCTCCACTGCATTCAAAAAACCTATCAACTCCCCATCCTTTAGTTTCATTCATAATTTTTGTTTCTAAATTTTCTTTTGATAAATCTACAGGAATAAGATCCGGGTAATAATCACACATTTTTAATTTTTCACTTAAAATATCCGCTATATAAACTTTTGCACATCCACCAGCCAAAGCAGCAAGAGCTGTAACCAAACCAATTGGTCCACATCCCATCACTAAACCAATTTGACCAGGTTTTATTTTGGCTTTTGTCACACCTTGCATACCTACTGCCAAAGGCTCAACCATTGCTCCTTCGGCATACGACAGATTATCTGGTAATTTAAAAACCATATCACTTGGAAAAATAACTTCAGGTGTTAAACAACCATGAATAGGTGGTGTAGCCCAAAATTTTACTTCTTGATCATAATTGTAGATACCAAGTTTATATTCTTTTGTAGTTTTACTAACTATCTGTGGTTCAATACAAACTCTGTCACCAACCTTCAAATTTTTTTCATCAGCACCTACTTCAATAATTATACCTGAGCCTTCGTGACCCAAAACCATTGGAGCATTGACATTCCATTGCCCAATCTTTCCATGTTCATAATAGTGAACATCTGATCCACATATTCCAACAGTATGCATTTTGATTTTTACGTCATTCAAGCCAACCTTATTTGGTAGCTCAATATCTCTTAAATTTAATTCAAGTTTTTTTTCTAAAACTAATGCTTTCATGACTGTTAATAAATAACATATTTTTAAATATAAATTATTATAATTTTTGATGAAATTTCTATTTTGTTAACATATTGTAAGTATTAATGATTATTGATCAATTTAAGTTAACTAATAAAGTTGCTATTGTAACAGGTGGAACAAGAGGAATTGGTCTATCTATAGCTCATACTCTTGGAGAAGCTGGAGCAAAAATAATTGTTACTAGTAGAACCGATAAATATGATGGTTTAAAAAGTTTAAAAGAAGCAAATTATGATGTTTCCTTTTTACAGGGTGATATTACTAAACAAGATGAACCTCAAAAAATTATAAATTTTGTATTAGAAAAATATAATTCAATTGATATCCTAGTTAATAATGCTGGTGTTGCTCAACACGGAACTATGGAAGAATTTGATGATGAATTATTAGATAAAATAATGAATACAAATGTTGATTCTGTTTTTAGAATGTGTCGTTCAGTTTTACCACAAATGAAAAAACAAGGTGAAGGAGTGATTTTAAATATAGGTTCGATATCTGGATTAGTATCAAATATTCCTCAACCTCAAGTGGCTTATAATGCATCAAAAGCAGCTGTACATATGTTAACAAAAAGTTTAGCAAGTGATTTTGCAGAAAACAATATTCGTGTGAATGCTATTGCCCCAGGTTACATTGATACAGAAATGACAAAGCTAACTAAAGAAAACGAACATTGGTATGAAACTTGGAATAGTATGACACCGCTCAAAAGAATGGGTAAACCAAGTGAAATTGCATCTGCAGCACTTTTTTTATGTAGCCCTGCTTCAAGTTATATTACAGGTGAAGTATTAGTTATAGATGGAGGATATACTCTTAGATAAGATAATTATTCTTTAAAAAGAAAAATATTTGCCCTTATATTTATTTTGTCTTTAAGAATTGTTGTGTTTTTCCAATTACCGGTGCCAATTTCAAAGTCATTTCTGGAAAAAGATATTACACTTTTTACCTGAACCAACTCATTAGCTAGTTTTATAATCTCAATATCAATAGGGATTTTTTGACTTTTACCCTTTATTGTTAATTCACCTATTAAAATAATATTATTATCTTCATAGTTAAATTTAAAATTATTAGTATCAATAAGACCGAATGGAAATTTTTTAGAATCAAAGAAAATCTCACTCAGTACTAAATCTTTATATCGTTTATAATTTAAATCTAAACTATCAATACTAACATTTATTAATGCTTTGTTATTATTTTCATTAGACATATCCAAGGAAACAAAACCATCAAATGTATTAAATTTACCAGTAACATTTTTTGCAAACAAAACTGGAACTTCAAATTCTATGCTAGAAATATCTTTATCTATAGTCCATAAATCATTTGCAACAGTCTGTTTGAAATAAAGAAAAATAAAAAATAAACTAAATATTACTTTCAATATATTTCCTTGCTAGTTCATCAGCTTTTTCATTAAATTCAAAACCTGCATGACCTTTAACCCACTTCCATGTCACACTATGTTTATTTATTAGGTTATCTAATTGCATCCATAATTCTTTATTTTTCACTATTTTTTTTGTTGAAGTTTTCCATCCATTTTTTTTCCAATTTGTAATCCATGATTCAATACCATCCTTTACATATTTGCTATCGGTATAAATGATTAATTCTTTTTTTATCTCAAAATATTCCAGTGCTTTTATTGCAGCTGTAAGTTCCATTTTATTATTAGTTGTGTGTTGATCACCACCATTTAATAAAATTTCTTTATTATTATCTAATATCACGACACCCCATCCACCTATACCTGGATTCCCAGAACATGCACCATCTGTATAAACATTAATCATTATTCAAAAATATCATTTTGTTGATGCCATTTTAAAATATTCAAATATTCAAATGGATCTTTTTTAATAACTACTGCATCAGGCGGATGAAAAATATAATCGTGCACTCTCGTACATAATATTCTAACAGCAGCAGCTCTTAATAAAATATTTAACGATTTCTTCTCAAGATCACTCAATTCTCTCAACTTTTGATATTCCCCAAGAATTATCAAGCAGTTCTCTTTGTTAAAGTACTGTCCATTTTCACTAAAGCACCAATCATTAATAATTATGGCTAAATCGTAAATATAAAAATAATAACATGCAAAATAGAAATCTATTACTCCAGAAATTTTTTCATCTTTAAAAAAAATATTATCTCTAAACAAATCAGCATGTATTACACCACTAGGAATGTTTGCTGGCCAATAATTTTCTAAATAGTCTATTTCATTTTTTAACAAATACATTGTTTCATTAAACTTTTCGGATTTATTATTAAGGCACTTTTTGTAAATTTCTTTCCAATCCTGTAGATCTAAACTGTTAGGTCTTTTTTCATCAAAATTTAGGGTAAGATTGTGTAAATTAGCAACCATTTTTCCAACTTCTCTACACATTTCAGAGTTAGGTTTTTCAATACTTTTACCTTCCAGAAAAGATATTATAACAGCTGTTTTATTTTTTATTCTTTTTAAAATTTTTCCATTTTTATCTGAGATAGCTTTTGGACATTTAAAATTATTTTTATTTAAAAAGTTTTTTAAATTTATAAAAAAGGGTAATTCTTGCTCAGTTACTCTTTTTTCAAAAATTGTTAAAATATATGGTTGATTATTACAAAAAATTTTAAAATTTGAGTTCTCTATCCCATCTACAATTTCTTCATAACTATCTAAATTTCCAATTGAGTACTCAGAAATAAAGTTTTCAATATCCTCGTTAAGTAATTTAGTAAAAACCGCCATCTTCTATACGTTTAGTTTTTGTGGCACTTTAAAAAATACATCTTCTTTTTGGTAAGATCCTTCATTTATATGTATTTCAAAATTTCTTTTTAAATTATCAAGAAGTTTTTTAACAAGTACTTCTGGCGATGATGCACTTGCTGTTATTCCTATATTTTCAGATTCTTGAAATATATTTAAATTTAAGGAATCTACATCTTCTACTAAAATAGCTTTTTTTGATCCATAATTTTTTGCTACTTCAACTAATCTTAGGGAATTTGATGAGTTACTTGCACCAATTACTAAAAAATAATCACATTGTTTCGCTATTTTTTTAACAGCTTCTTGTCTATTTGTTGTTGCATAACAAATATCATTTTTTTTTGGTTCTATGACATTACTAAAATGTAATTTTATCTCTTTTATTATATCTTTAGTATCATCTACTGATAGCGTTGTCTGAGTAACATATGCAATCTCATCATTTTGGTTTAAAGGCAATTTTTTTACATCTTCAGCTTTTTCAACTAAATGAATTTTTTTATCTGTTTGGCCCATAGTTCCAATAACTTCAGGATGATTTCTATGGCCAATTAAAATTACTGGTAGATTTTTTTTATCAAAATTTTCAACTTCTTTATGGATTTTGCTAACAAGCGGACATGTTGCATCATAATATACTAAATTTAAACTTAATGCTTCCTCTGGGACTGCTTTTGGAACACCATGTGCAGAAAAGATAACTGGCCTACTTCTATCTTCAATCTCATTTAATTCTTCTACAAAAATGGCTCCCTGTGATTTGAGATTTTCAACAACAAATTTATTATGCACTATTTCATGACGAACATATACGGGCGCACCATATTTTTTTAGAGCACCCTTTACCATTTCTATAGCCCTATCTACACCTGCACAAAATCCCCGAGGTCCTGCAAGAAATATATTAAGTTTTTTTGTCATTCAAATTTGTTACCATTCTTTTTGGTTAGTTAATAATACTATAGATTTTGAAAATCTTTTAATATTAAATTATTAATATTGTAAGTAGATTTTGGAGTAACTAAATCTACTGCTAGTTCTTTAGAACAGAGTTAAATTCGGTAATTGACTCTTCAATTAAAGTAGATTTTTTATCCTTACTTAGATTTTGAAGTAGAATATTTCTAGTAGCCTCTATTGCAACACTTGAAATATAACTTTTGATAGAATTATTGGTATCTCTAACTAATTGTTCAATTTTATTTTCTGCCAATATTTTTCTTTTTTCAATTTGATCAGTCAATTTAGTGGCGGATATATCTTTCAATTCAGAAATTCTTTTCTCAGATTCTAACTTTAGATTTTGTATTTCTTTCTCTACTTTAGATTCTCTCTCCCTAAGTTCATCCAAAGCTTTTTGAGCCTCGTTTTTTAAATTCTCAACTTCATCTATTTTATTTTTTATATCTTTTATTTGTGCATCTAAACTAGATGTAAGAATTTTTCGTACTGGATTAAAAATAGCTGCAATAAATAATATAAAAGATACCGCTACCCAAAATTGAGGATCAGAAAACATTAGTTAAAACTACCTTTTTGTGTTTCAATAACTTTATTAAGTTCATTGTCTGACAATTCTATATCTGTAATTTTTCCAACAGTTAGTTTTGTAATATTAACTATTTCATTGTTAATATTTTTCATTTGATCATCTTTACTTTTTAAAATTTCTTTTTCTGCATCAGAAACTTTTTTTTCTAAATCTTTATCAAGTGAAGAAAGTTGAGAAGAAACATCTTCTTGTAAACCATTGATTGTTTCTTTAATTTTCTCATCTGTTTCTAGTTTAGCCCTATTGATTTGATCATTAATTTTTTTTTCAATTTCCATTGCCTGTTCTTGAAGCTCTTTTGCTGATGATAAATTTTCATCTATTTTATTTTGTCTTTTCTCTAAAACTGTAGCTATTCTTGGAAGAGATACTCTCCACAAAAATACAAATAGAAAAGTAAAGAATACAGCTAACCAAAAGAGCTGTGAAACAAAAAACTCTGGATTTAATTGAGGCATTAATTAATTATTGTGTTCTATCCAAACAAAATAACTAACGCAATAACTAGTGCGAAAAGTGCAATCGCTTCAACTAATGCGAAACCTAACATTGTCATTGTAAAAACTTCACCTCTTGCTGCCGGATTTCTTCCAACTGCTTGAATAAAAGATGAGAAAATATTCCCAATTCCAATACCTGATCCAATAACACCGATAACGGCTAAACCCGCTCCGATTACTTTTGCTGCTTCAATTTCCATAAGTCCTCCTATTTTAAATTAATGTAAATGATAAGCATCGTTAATATATAAACACGTCAGTATTGCAAACACATATGCTTGCAAAAAAGCAATTAAAATTTCTAATCCTGTCAAAGCTACAATGAAAGCTAAAGGAAAAACTCCTGTAAAAAATGGCATGGATACAACAAAGCCTGCAAATACTTTTAGTAGTGTGTGACCAGCCAGCATGTTTGCAAATAATCTAACTGATAAACTTATAGGTCTTGATAAATAAGAAATTACTTCAATAGGAATAAGCAGTGGATGCATGTAAAATGGTACACCCGGTATATAAAAGAATGTAAAAAATTTAATGCCATGGTTAATAAATCCAAGAATAGTTACTCCAATAAATACAACTGCAGCTAACGCAAATGTAACTATGATATGGCTCGTGAAAGTAAATTGGTATGGTATCATACCAACCATATTTCCAATTAATACAAACATAAATAACGAGAAAACAAATGGGAAATACCGTTTCCCATTATCTCCAACTGTATCAGAGAGAAGCTGGGCAATAAAATTATACATCAATTCTGAGATAAGTTGCATCCTAGAAGGGATGATGGATCTTGTATTAACTGTTAAAGTTAAAAAAAGAGTGATTACTAAAACGGTAATGAGCATCGCAAAAGATGAATTTGTAAATGAAATATTATAGCCACCAACTTCAATATTAGATATTGGATCTATTTCGAACTGTTTTAGAGGACTGTCTTTTGCGGCCATATTTGATATTGAATATTAAAATTACCTTTGCTTTTCAATGCGACGCATTACACGATAAACGTTCAAAAATCCAGCTAATGCGCCAAATATAAAGAAAATAATTAACCCTATCGGTTTAGTATTAAAGTAATTATCCACAATAAGCCCAATTCCAACTCCAACAACTAGTGCAGCTATAATTTCTGTACTAATTTTAAAACCAAATCCAGCACCACTTTCTTTTTTTTTAATATTAGGTTCTTTATTTTGATTATCTAAATCATCAATTTTTTTACCTAATTCTTCTAAATTTTTATTTTTATAATTCATTAGTAGTATCTTGTTCTTTTATCTCAATTGCTTTTTCAAGATCAACGGAAACTAATTGTGATACACCTTTCTCAGGCATGGTAACACCAAATAATCTATTTACTCTTGCCATTGTCATTCTATGATGAGTTATAACTAAGAATTTTGTTGAAGAAGTTTTAGCTATTTCCTCTACTAAGGAACAAAATCTATCAACATTAGTATCATCTAATGGAGCATCAACCTCATCGAGCACACAAATTGGAGCTGGGTTTGATAAAAATACAGCAAATAATAATGATAATGCTGTAAGAGCTTGTTCACCACCAGAAAGTAAATTTAGATTTTGTAATTTTTTTCCAGGAGGACTAGCAAATATTTCTAAACCAGCTTGAAGAGGATCTGATTCATCTGTAAACTTCAGATAAGCCTTGCCACCACCAAACAACCTGGTAAATAATTTTTGAAAATTTTCATTTACTATTCCATATGCAGCAAGTAAACGTTGTCTACCTTCTGTATTAAGGGAGTCAATTGCTTCTCTTAGTTTTGCAATTGCGCTTAAAAGGTCGCTTTGATCTTTCTTTATTGTATTAACTTTTTCTTCTAAATCTTTTGATTCTTGTTCTGCGAGAAGATTAACACCACCTAAACGTTCTTGCTCTCCAATTAGTCTCTCTAACTTTTTTTCTAAATAATCAGTCTCGCCTAAAACTTTATTTGGATTGATTTCTCCAATATTGTAAAGTTCTTCTAGTTCTGCACTCAATCTTTCTTTTACTTGAGTAGCTAATAATTTAATTGCTTCATTAATTGTATTAATTTGGCCCTCAGTCCTAATTCTTTCTTCCCTGAGTTCATTTAATTTAATTTCTTCCAGTTTTAACTTCTTATTAATCTCATTAGAATTTTGTTCAGTTTGACGAAGCTGCTCAGCTATTTGCTCATAAGAACTCTTATTCTCATCAATTAACTTTTGTATTTTTAATTTTTCACTTGATACATCGTCAGGAACGGATTGGAGATTAGATAATTCATTAATTAATGCATTTTGCCTTGAATTCAGTTCTTCTATTCTTTGATTTGCTTTTGCAGAAATATCATTCCATTGTTTTTCCTCTGCACTTAATTGCTTTATTCTTCTATTTTTTAATTGCTCCAATATTGCTTTAGTTGAATTATTTTGTTTACCTTTAGATACATACCCATCCCATCTCCAAATTTCTCCTAGTTTGCTTACTAATATCTGGCCTGGCTTTAAAGTTTTTTGAATTTCTAAAACATTTTCTTTATTCTCAATTAATCCAACAAACTCTAATTTCTTTTTCAAATTATCCGGTGCTTTGATCAGAGAGGAAAATTTAGTAATTTCTGACTTAAAGGAAGAATCTTCTACATCTAATTTTCTCCAAAAAACACTTTGTTCTTCATCAATAGATGCAATTAACTCATCTGAAAAAACCGCAGCAATTGCTTGCTCAAGACCATCTTCAAAGTCTAGATAATCAATTATTGGATTATTATTTTTTTTATTAGAAACATTTTCATTATTTAGGTCATCATCAGTTTGAATAAAAAGATCACCTTGCTGTTTTAATAGTATAGATTTTTCTTCCTGCACTCTTTCAAGATTTTGTTTTGCATCTTCAAATAAAAATTTTTCTCTATCAATGTCATTTTTAATTTGCTCTATACGGACTTTTGTTTCATCTACTGCAATATTTGCTCTTTCAATTTCTTTTTCTTGGTTTTCTAAACTAATTGAATATTTCTGAAGCTCAGCTGCAACCTTACTTTCTTGAAGTCTAAGGTTTGGGAGGCTTTCTTGAACTTTTTCAAATTCGATATTTATTTGCGCAACAACCTGTGTTTGATCATTTACTATATTTGTTTCAGATTGAATTTTTTCATTAGCATTTTTTAATTTATCTTTTTCATCAATCCATTTCTTATAAAATAATCTTGCTCTTGCTTTAGTAATATCTTTTTGGATGTACTTATATCTTTCAGCTTGTTTAGATTGTTTCTTTAATATTGTTAGTTGTTCATCTTGTGCTTTTAATACGTCCTTAACACGCTCTAAGTTATTTTCAGTAGCATTTAATCGTAATTCAGCTTCATGTCGTCTTGAATGCAGACCTGTAATTCCCGCAGCTTCTTCGAGTAATGTTCTTCTTTGCTCTGGCTTAGCAGCTATAATAGCACCAACTCTACCTTGACTAACCATAGATGTTGAACGAGCACCTGTTGCTGCATCAGCAAATAGTAATTGAACATCCTTTAATCGGACCTCTTTTCCGTTTACTCTATATTCAGATCCTTCACCTCGCCATATTCTTCTAGTGACTTCAATGGTATCACTTTCATTAAAAATACTTGGTGCTTTACGTGCTTTATTGTCTAAATCTATTGAAACCTCTGCAATATCCCATGCTGGTCTATCATCTGTGCCATTAAAAATAACATCATCTAATTCGCTTCCTCTCATTTGTTTTGGCGAAAGCTCACCCATAACGAATCTAAAAGCTTCAACGAGATTGGATTTACCACATCCATTTGGCCCCACAATACCTGTCAAACCATTTTCAATCAAAATTTCAGTTGGTTCAACAAAAGACTTAAAGCCTTTGACTTTAAGGGTCCTAAAATTAATCATCAACTATTGTGATAATATTTTATCGATGATTTGTCTAAACTCTTTTATGTTTTTATTCCCAGAATAAAGTACCCCGTTAATAATGAATGAAGGGGTAGAACCTATTTTATATTCTCTCTGAGCTTCCATTACACCCTCAAGTAATTGATTCTCTAATTCAACATTACTTAAACATGCATCAAAGTCCTCTTGTTGCATACCACCACTTTGCATTATTTTGTATAACTCAGATTTTGTTTTAGAAGGATCTCTATTAACCCAATTATTTTGGAGTTTATAAAGGCCATTCATGTAATCGTATCTTACATCTTCTGGGACACATCTTAAAATCATGCTTCCAGCAAGAGCGGGATAATTAAATGGGAAATCACGAAAAATAAACTTAACTTTACCAGTATCAATAAACTCTTTTTTTAATTCTTCTAGTGTATCATTATGAAAATCTGCACAGTGACTACAAGACATTGAAGCATATTCTATAATTGTTATTGGAGCATTGTCTTCCCCAATATAAAAATCATTATCTTTAACCTCTAGTATTGAGTTTTCAGCTGCTTTGGCGTTAATTAAAAGTAGTGATAGTATAATAGAAATAAATAAAATTTTGATTTTCATTATTTGTCCTCAGTTGTAATTTTATTACCTAAATTTAATAGCGATTTTTTTAAATCGGAATTTTGAAATTCTTTAACGTTTTGCTTAACAAATTCTATGTCATCTTTATCTATTTGTTTTTTCTTACTTTGTTTCATATGAGTATATTTAGGTATGTAATTTTGATGAATTCTCAAGTCTATTATTGCTTTATAGCCAAAATAAGTATTAATTTTTTCAATTATAGTATCCTTAAAGTGTTGAAATTCAATGGCTGCGGCTGGGGCAACACTCACATTTAGATAATTTTTATATACTGTTTCACCTACATCGTTTTCAAAATCACGCACCCTTGAAACATTTAATGGCTCTGAATATTCTTTAAAATAACTACCAGCAATTTCAGGCCATTTGGAGTTTATTATAAATTCTGTACGATTATATTTAGAGGAAAATTTTCTATTAACCTTCCTAAGAGTATCGCCAATCGATTGTGGAACAAATGTTCTTTTTTGCTTTATATTTTTTTTGTCCATATGCATAAATAATTTATAGTACCTAAATATGAAAGCAATATGTTTAAACACGAAACACAAGTAATAAAGTTTTTGCTTCAATGGTATTCCGTGAATGCCAGAAATTTACCATGGCGGAAGAAAAATACTCTCAATTTACCTGATCCATACTTTGTATTTGTAAGTGAGTATATGCTTCAACAAACAACAGTAAATACCGTAAAAAATAAATTTAATGATTTTATTTTAAAATGGCCTTCACTAAATAAATTAGCGCAAACTTCAGAGCCAAATATTTTAAGGTTCTGGTCAGGCCTTGGTTATTATTCAAGAGCAAGAAATTTATTAAGGTCTGCAAAAATAATTAATAAAAATTTTAAAAATAACATACCCAAAACTTACGACGAACTCATCCAACTTCCTGGTATTGGAGATTACACAGCAAAAGCAATTCTTGGAATAGGATTCAATCAAGCAGTTATGCCACTTGATGCTAATATTGAGAGAATTTTGGTTAGGTTATATGCTATCGATAAACCAATTAATAAAGTCAAAAATAAACTTAAAGATTTAGGAAAAAAATTCATCTCAGATAAATATTCTTCAAATTTAATTCAGTCTTTTATGGATTACGGATCAGAGATCTGTCTTCCAAGAAACCCTAAATGTAATATTTGTGGAATTAATAAATTTTGCCAATCATATAAAAAAAATTTACAGCAAAAAATTCCTTTAAAACTTAAAAAGAAAACTACTAAGCCTATAAAGTATACAAGAGCTTATGTAATTGTGAATGAAAAGAATGAAATCCTTGTGCGAAGTAGACCAAATAAAGGAATGTTGGCTTCCATGCTTGAAGTACCAAATGATGTTTGGGTTAAAAATAAGAAATTATTAACCACTGATCAAGATATACAAAAAATAAAAACAAAATTACAATCTAAAGGCTCTTTTGAATATTCATTTAGTCATTTTGATTTAGAAACAGAAATTTTTTATGGCAATGTTAAAAAAGCAAAATTATCAAAAAGTAATTGGATAAAGAAATCTTCTTATTCTAGCTCTAGAATGCCAACCGTGATGAAAAAAATAGTAGATATAGCAGTATAATTTATGCAAAGAATTTTTTTGCGTTCATAAAAATTTTATATCCATCCCCAAATTTTTTTAAGGTTTTACTTTGCCAATTGGGAATATGATAATTATAAAATGCTCTTTCAGGATGAGGCATCATTGCAAGAACATTCCCATTTTGATTTGTTAACGCAGCTATATCATCTTTAGATCCATTAGGATTAAAGGGAAACTGACCTTTTGCTAATTTTTTTTGGTTATTAATGTATTGTAAGCCAATAAGGTTATTAGCTTTGATACTTTTAAATAGATTAATAGGTATCATGAATTGCCCCTCTTGATGGGCAACAGGCAAGTTCAAGATACTAATATTTTTTAGCCATGGTGATTTATTATTATTTACTTTTACATCAACCCATCGACACTCATAGCTACCAGATTTATTTTCAATCAATGCTACTTCTGGATCTTTTTTATTTAGGCTTGGTACTAATCCAAGATTAATTAATATTTGGCATCCATTACATATACCTATGATTAATTTATCTTTTAATGAAAAATCCATTAGTTGATCATATAAATTGGTCATAATTTTTTTCGCCATTGCATTTCCTGAACCTGTATCATCGCCATAAGAAAAACCACCAGGTATAGCGAATACTTGATAGTTATTAAGTTGTTTAGGATTTTGAATCAGATCATTAATATGAATAATTTTTCCTTTAAATCCTACTACTTCAAATGCATGTAGTGTTTCATTTTCACAATTAATACCATAACCTGACAGGACCAATACGTTCATAACCCTTTAATATTTTGTTTGTATGACTTAGCAAAATCTGAAATTTTACCTCTCATAATTTTTTTGTTATCTTTAAACTCAATTACATCTGAGCCCGTACATTTACCAATTATTGTATAATCAGAAGCTTTAAATATTTTTTTAAAATTGGGTAACTTATTTTTTTTAAGAGAAACAAGAATTCTACTTTGTGTTTCAGAAAATAAAAATTGGTCAACTGAGATTTTATTTTTTAGTTTTAAATCAAAAGTTAAACCTTTTTTTGAAGCAATTGCCATCTTTGTAACTGCAATTCCTATTCCACCCAAGTCTATTCCAATTGCAGAATTTATAATTCCAAGTTTATTAGCTTTTTCAAAATTTCTATATGTGCGAAGTGCATCCTTGCTATTTACAACTGGATTTTTTGATTTTTCATAACCTATAATTTTGGAATAAACACTATCCTGTAATTCATTACGGGTATTTCCTAAAACTAAAAGTATATCACCATCATCTGGTGTTATTTTTGTTAAGTGTGAAATTTTATCTACCACTCCAATAGAAGAAATAAGCAAAGTTGGAGGTATTGAAATTTTTACTGATTTTCCAGTTTTATCAAAACCTTTAAAATCATTAAACATACTATCTTTTCCTGAAATAAATGGTGTTTGGTACGCAACTGCATAATCATAACAAGCTTTTGCCGCTTCTTTCAATTGATATAAGCGATCAGGTTCATCGGAGCTACACCAACAAAAGTTATCAAGAATTGCAATTTTTTTTGAGTTGGCACCACTTACAATTAAATTTTTATATGCTGTATCAATAGAGCACCCAGCCATATCATAAGGATTTGTTTCGGCGTACTGAGGATATGCAGCTTGAGAAAGAGCTATTGATTTTTCATCATCAAATAGAGGTTTAATAGCAGTAGCATTTCCAAAAACTCTGCCTTCGCCTTGTAATGGTTTTATAATGGAGGTTGCTTGTACTTCGTGATCATATTGCGTGGCTATAAATTCTTTTGATACAATATTTGGACTAGAGAGAAGTTTATGTAATTTATCTATTAAGGAACTTTTTTTAATTATTTTTTTCTTTTCTTTCTTAATTTTTGGAAAAGATGTTTTTAAATTTAATTTAGGATAACCTTCATGAAGAAATTCCATATCTAAATTGAGAATTTCAGTTTTATTGTATTTTACTATGGCTTTTTCTTTTTTAATAAACTTACCAATTATTGTCGCTTCCACACCTCTTGCATTAAATCTCTTAATAACTTTTTTTACATTCTTCGGAGGTACTGCTAGGGTCATTCTTTCTTGTGATTCAGAAACCCAAATCTCCCAAGGATATAAACCATTATATTTGAGGGGAATTTTTTCAAGATTAACTATAAAACCACCGCTCTCTTTTGCCATTTCTCCAATTGATGATGATAATCCTCCAGCTCCATTATCTGTTATGCTCGAGTAAAGATTTTCATCACGCAATTCTCTAATGATGACATCAGACATTTTCTTTTGTGTTATTGGATCACCAATTTGTACTGCAGAAACTGGACTATTAGGATCTAATTCCTCTGAAGAAAATGTTGCACCGTGAATACCATCTTTTCCTACTCTACCTCCAGCCATAAGTATGATATCTCCTGGATTAGCTTTCTTCTTATGTGATAATTTTCCTTTAATTTTTTTCGGAATAATCCCAACTGTTCCACAAAATACAAGTGGCTTTCCTGCAAACCGGTCATCAAAATATACATTACCTTGAGGAGTAGGAATACCCGAACAATTTCCCCCAACTCTAACACCACTTATAATGCCCTTCGCAATAAAATTTGCTGGAAGCATTGGATCCTTATTTTTTTGACGATACAATTGATATTTCTTATTCGGGTCTGCTAAATAATATGCATACGTATTCGCTATAGGTTTTGCTCCTTTCCCAAATCCAAGACAATCCCTATTAACACCAACAATTCCAGTGATTGCACCGCCAAATGGATCTAAGGCTGAAGGTGTATTATGTGTTTCAACTTTATGACAAATAATCCAATCTTTATTAAATTCTATTCCACCGGCATTATCCGTAAAAAGAGAAACACAAAAATTATCTTTTCTTAATTGAATAATTTTTTCAGTAGCGCCTTTAATATATTTTTTAAATATACCTTCTTGAATATCATCAATTTTAGCTGAAAAAATTTTGTGTTTACAGTGCTCGGACCACGTTTGTGCTAATGTTTCAATTTCTACATCCGTTGGTTTACGTTTTATAGTGGAAAAATAATTTCTTATGGCTTTTAAAGATTCTAGATCTAAGCCAAGTGTTCCCCTTCTAGATTTATCATTTTCTTCAATACCAAGTTTACCAATAAGACTGAGTTGATGATCAGAAATATTTAAATTAATTTCTTTTTTACTATATTTTTTTTTCGGTAATTTTACCTTTTCTATTTTAAATTGATTTTTTTTAAAATTATTTAAATATTTTTTAAATGGATAAATCTTAATTGTTTGAATTAAGGGATTTGCTTCATTTTTAGATATTTTGGTAATATCTTCTTTTCTTCCTTTTATTAAAATAATTTTTGTTGAACCAAGTTCAAAGCTTTTAAAACTACTTTTAAGATTATCTTTGATTATTTCTTTTACAGTTGTAGCAATATTATCAGTTACACCTGGTAAAAATTTTATTTCTACAACCCAGTTAAAATTACTATAACTAGATAAAACCTTATTTACATTTTTTTTTGTTAATATTGTTTGAGAAACGTCATTAGAAATAAGTTTACTTATTTTAGTAAACTTTTGATCATCAAGATTTGTCGAAAAGAAATATCCATCTATAATTTTGATGGATTTATTATTGTGTTCTTTTTGTAGTGAACTTTCTTTCCCTGTCTTCTCAATGGAGAGAATTTGAATTGTATTTGTCATTATGAGTACGAATCAACTTAATTTACTATATTAATAGTTTACTCGTTAACGATTCGTTTAAAACTAATTAAATATGACAACATATAAAGAAGCAGGTGTTGATATAGAAAATACAGATGCCCTTGTTGAAGATATTTCTGAGCTAAGCAAATCAACAAACAGAAACGGAAATTTTGATAAAATTGGCGGATTTGGTGGTATTTTTGATCTTAAAAATTGTGGATATAAAGATCCTTTATTGGTCTCTGGTACAGATGGCATAGGGACAAAAATATTACTAGGAATTGAAACTGACATTTTAGATGGTTTGGGTCATGATCTTGTTGGTATGTGCCTTAATGATATTCTTTGCCATGGGGCAGAGCCATTATTTTTTTTAGATTACTATGCTTCTTCGAAGATTGATAAAAATTCTTTTTTAAAAATTATGAAAAGTATCACTGAAGCTTGCAAGATAAATAATTGCTCTCTTATTGGTGGTGAAACAGCAGAGATGCCTGGGCTTTATAAAAAAGATGATTTCGATTTTGCTGGATTTTGTGTTGGTGCAGTAGAGAGAAAAAAAATTCTACCTAAAAGAGATGTTATGAAAGAAGATGATCTTCTTTATGGGATTAGATCTTCGGGCTTTCATTCAAATGGATATTCTCTCATTCGAAAAGTTTTAAAAGATAAAAATATAGATCTACATAAAGAAACAGAATTTAAATCATCTTATGAAACAAATGCAGCAGCCTTAATGGCTCCAACAAAATTATATTTTCCTTTTTTGAAAAAAATTTTAACAACAAATCTTATAAACGGTATTTCGCATATAACAGGCGGAGGCATTATTGGTAATGCATCAAGAATGCTCTCTGAAAATTTATCAGCAAGGATTGATAAAAAATTTATTTGCAATGAAGAAATTTTCCAATGGTTTCAAAGTTTAGCTAACATTTCAGATGAAGAAATGTTGAAGACCTTTAATTGTGGATTAGGTTTGATAATGACTATTTCAAAAAATAATTACAAAGAATTTGAGCAATTAATAAAAGATGAAAATTTAGATATTTTTGAAATTGGGAAAATAGAAGTTAACAAATCATCAAGGTGCATAATAAGTTGAAAAAATTACAAGTTGCTATTTTTATATCGGGAAGAGGTTCCAATTTAGAATCACTAATACAATCATCATTTACAAAACAAAGTTTAGTAGAGGTTCAATTAGTCGTTTCTAATAATTCCAAAGCAAAAGGTTTAACTATTGCCAAAAAAAATAAAATTCCATTCATACATTTTATACCAAGAAAAAATTTCGAAAACAAAGTCATGAAGTATCTAAAAAATATAGATATCATTTGTTTGGCTGGTTTTATGCAAGTTTTAGATTCAAAATTTGTAAGACACTGGCAATCACGATTAATCAATATTCATCCATCTTATCTTCCAGCTTTCAAAGGCTTAAATGCTCAGGATCAGGCCATAAAGGCTAAAGCGAGCTATTCTGGTTGTAGTGTTCATTACGTAAGCACTAAAATTGACTCTGGAAAGATTATATTGCAAAAAAAAGTAAAGATTTTGAAGAAAGATAATACCGAATCACTCTCAAAAAAAATATTGATAGAAGAGCATAAGGTTTATCCAAAAGCATTACAGATGGTTGCGAAAACACTTTTAACAAGACAACAGTAAGATGAAAAATCGACAAAATTTCCTAAAAAAATTCGAGGTAAGGCAATCTCATGTTCCCAGATTTAATGAGGAGTGTGGTGTATTTGGAATAAGTGGAACCAAGGATGCTGCTGCCTTAACAGCTCTTGGTTTGCATGCGTTGCAACATCGTGGTCAAGAAGGTTGTGGAATTGTAAGTTATGATGGCAACTCCTATCACTCAGAAAGAAAATTTGGATTGGTTGGCGATAATTTTACGAAGAAACACTCATTAGACAAGTTAAAGGGAAAAATTGCGATAGGACACAATCGCTATTCAACAACAGGCGGTGAAACAATAAGGAATATACAACCTTTTTATGCTGACCTTCATGGTGGAGCTATTAGTATTGCTCATAATGGTAATTTAACTAATGCACTACTTTTAAGAGAGCAAATGGTACGTGAAGGTGCAATATTTCAAACAACATCAGATACCGAAACAATTGTTCAGCTTGTAGCTCGTTCAAAAAAGAAAGATATTTTAAATAAAATTATTGATGCTTTAATGCAAATTCAAGGTGGTTATGCTTTATCAATTATTGCTAATGGTACGTTGATTGGTGCAAGAGATCCATTAGGTATTCGACCACTTGTTTTAGGTAAATTTAAAAATGCATTTATCCTTGCCTCTGAAACTTGCGCTCTAGACATTATAGGTGCAAAATTTATCCGTGAAATTGAAAACGGAGAAGTTGTAGTTATAAAAGATAATAAAGTTGAAAGTAGAAGACCTTTTCCAAAAAAACAAATCAAACCATGTGTATTTGAATATATTTATTTTTCGCGGCCAGATAGTATTTTAAAAAATAAAACCGCCTATGAATATAGAAAAAATTTAGGTACATACTTAGCAAAAGAAACCGATATAAAACCTGATGTAGTCGTACCAGTTCCAGACTCAGGTGTTCCTGCTGCGCTTGGTTTTAGTCAAGAGTCTGGTATTCCTTTTGAGTTAGGATTAATACGAAATCATTATGTTGGGAGGACATTTATTGAACCAACTCAGCAAATTAGAAGTTTAGGTGTAAAGTTAAAACTAAATCCTAACCAAAGTTCTATTAAAAAAAAGAAAGTTGTTTTAATTGACGACTCATTGGTTCGAGGAACAACATCCACTAAGATAATAAAAATGCTTTATGATTTTGGTGCAAAAGAAGTCCATATGCGTATTGCTTCACCTGCAATTAAATATCCTGATTTTTATGGAGTTGATACTCCCACTCAAGAAGAATTATTGGCTGCAAACAAAAATATAGAGGAAATGTGTAAATATATTGGAGCTAAATCATTAAAATTTTTATCGTTAGATGGTCTGTATCAAGCTCTTGGTTATGATGAGAGAGATAACGATAATCCTCAATTTACTGATCATTATTTTACAGGAGAGTATCCAGTCAGACCTTTAGATTACTTGAATGACGAAAGTTTAAAAAAACTATCTTTTTTAAGTCTTGCTTCAAATAATTAATTAATGAATTATTTTTTTTCATGAACGTTCTTGTCATTGGTAATGGTGGAAGAGAGCACGCACTATGTTATGGTATAAAACAATCTCCTAATTGTTCTAATTTATATTGTATTCCTGGAAGTGATAGTATCAGTGATATTGCTTCTTCGATTATCACAGATGTTGATGATCATGATGCTATTCTTCAATTTTGTTTAGAAAGTGAAATTGATCTTGTCGTAATTGGTCCAGAACTTCCTTTAACTAAAGGATTATCGAATCTCTTAATGAAGAATTCTATATTAGTTTTTGGTCCTGATCAGATGGGAGCAGAGCTAGAAAAATCAAAAAAGTTTACAAAAGATATTTGTAAAAAATTAAATATTGCAACAGCTGCTTATGACGTATTTGAGAACTATGATGATGCTTTGAATTTTTGTCAAAACCAATCCTATCCTCTTGTTATTAAAGCTGATGGTTTGGCAGCAGGAAAAGGAGTTATTATTTGTCAAACAATGGAAGATGCAAAAGATGCACTGATTAAATGTTTTAAAGATAATTCTTTTGGTGATGCTGGTTCAGTTGTTGTTATTGAGGAGTTTTTAGTTGGTGAAGAGGTAAGTTTATTTTCACTTGTTGATAAAAATGGATTTGTATTACCTCTTACAACAGCACAAGATCATAAAAAAATCTTAGAAGGAGAAAAAGGGTTAAACACAGGTGGTATGGGAGCCTACACACCTGTTCCTTCTATTTCATCAAATAAAATGAATGAATTATCCAAAACATTTGTTGAGCCTATCGTTCAACATCTTGCTGAACAAGGCATCAACTATCAAGGAATGTTTTATGCAGGATTAATTCTAACAGATAAGGGTCCAAATTTGCTCGAAATTAATGTTCGTTTCGGCGATCCTGAAACACAAGCAATTATTCCACTATTAGAAACAGATTTATTAGAACTCCTTCATGCATCAGCGATAGGCACCTTAAATGAAATAAAAAAAATTAAGTGGAAAAATGATTATGCCATGACAGTAGTAATGGCTGCTAATGGTTATCCTGAGAATTATAAAAAATGGACACCAATTAATAATTTGGAAAATCTTACTTTAACAAAAGATGAGTATCTATTTCATGCAGGAACAATGCTTAAAGAAAACCAATGGCTCTCTAATGGTGGGCGAGTTTTAAATATCTCTAATACGGGTAAGGATTTAAAAATTATTAGAGAAAATATTCACAATATAATCAATCAAATTAATTGGGATGAGGGATATTATCGAAAAGATATTGGCTGGAGATATATTGATGAGTAATTCATATTTAGTTGAAGGAAAAACAAAAATAATTGAGAAAACAAATGATCAAAATATCATTCGAATTGTAACAAAAGATTTTTTAACTGGTGGGGATGCAGCTAAGAAGGAAGAAATTAAAGATATTGGAATTCAAAAGACAAAACAAACAAGTAATGTTTTTAGCATGCTAACCAAGGCAGGCATTGCTACATCATTTATTGAACAAGATTCGCCAAATAGTCTTTTAAGCTATAACTGTAATATGCTTCCTTTAGAATTTGTAGTAAGACGCTATGCATGGGGAAGTTATTTAAGTAGAAACACTCAGTTTGCAAAAGATAAAAGTAATCCTCATCAATTTGAAAACTTAGTTTGGGAAATATTTCATAAACAAGCCGTTGTTATCCCTCCGCATGTTTTAAAACCTGTTCAAATGGATGAGAGTGAAGCAAGAAAACAATTTTTAAAAGATGGAAAATGGGAAGAGGGTGTATTTACGGATCCATTTGTAAAAACTGCAGAAGAATGGGAGTTATTTTCGGCCAAACAACCCGTTACAAGCAAAAGCTTGATGAAAACTAAAAAATTATTGTCTGATCAAGAATTAGAAATAGCTATTAACGGAATTATTCTTCCAAGTTTTGAGCTTATTGAAAACAAATGGAAAACTATTGAGACGATTGATGGTCCTATACATTTAGTAGATATTAAGTTTGAGCTTGGTTTTAAAGTATCAGATAATTCGTTAGTTTTATCTGATGTTGTTGATAATGATAGTTGGCGAATATGGCCTGGAGGAGATCCAACTAAACAATTAGATAAACAATCTTTTCGTGAAGGAGAAGATTTAGTAAATGTTGCCAACAAATATCAACTGGTAACAAAGTTAACTGATCAATTTAATTAAATTTAATAATTTATTTTTCTATAATCGTTAAATGACCCATTTTTCTTTTTTGTTTAATTTCTTTTTTTAAATAATCATAAAAAAATTCGTTATCTTTAAATGTTTTATTTCGATACGGTGTTATATCATCACCAATTAAATTAATCATTTTGGCATTATACAATTTTTTTGTCTCAATTTTTTCTAAGCCACATACTGCTCGTACATGATTTTCAAATTGACTAATATTATGAGAGTTCATTGTAAGATGTCCAGAATTATGAACACGAGGAGCAATTTCGTTAGCATATAAATTATCATCAGTATCAATAAAAAATTCTACACATAACGTTCCAATATAATCTAATTTTTCTACAACTTGCTTTGCCCACTCAATTGATTTTACTCGTATGTCATCAGAGATATCACTTGGTATTGTTGAATATTTTAAAATTTGTTCTTCATGAACATTCTCAATAGGATCATAAATCTCATAACTATTTTGATCAAAACGAGTAATGACGACTGAAATTTCTTTTTTAAGTTGAATGAGTTTTTCTAAAATATATTCTTTTGTAAAATCAATCTCTTTCATAATATCATCTACAGTGTTTAATTTATACTGACCTTTACCATCGTATCCTAACGTTGTGGTTTTTAACAAACCAGGAAACAAGTCTGCATTTTCACTTAAATCTTTTTCATTTTTGACAGTTACATATTTTGTTGTTGTTATATTATTATCATTTAGAAATTTTTTTTCCGTTTCTCGGTGTTGAATGAGTTGATTAATTTCAGGTTTTGGTAAAACTTTTTTCTTTTCATTAATTTTTTTTAATATTGCAAAGGGAATATTTTCAAACTCATATGTAACAACATCAACTGCATTAATAAAATTATTTATCGTTGTATCATCATTATACTGACCAAAAATAAATTTAGTCGCAAAGTGTTTTCCGGGTGCATCAGGATCATCACTTAATATGACGGTTTGTATATCTATTTTTTTTGCAGCGTCTGCTAAAAGACTTCCTAATTGTCCACCACCGATAATGCCAAGTGTGGGTGTATTCATGACTTATGGTTTTTGTTTAACAGCTTTTGATTGTTTACTTCGATAATTTTTTAGATTTTTCTTAATTTCTTTATTCGTAAGAGCAATAATGGACGCTGCATATAAACCAGCATTCATTGCGCCGTCTTCACCGATTGCTACACTACCAACAGGAATACCTTTAGGCATTTGTACTATTGATAATAAACTATCCAATCCTTTTAATTTACGACTTTCTACTGGTACACCGATTACAGGTATAGTTGTCAATGATGCAATCATTCCTGGTAAATGTGCAGAGCCTCCAGCACCAGCAATAATGACAGAAATATTATTATCTTCCGCTGATTTGGCAAATTTAAACATTCTCTCTGGTGTGCGGTGTGCAGAAACAATTTTAGTTTCAAACTTAACTTTCAGTAATTTTAAAATTTTTTCACAATTTTTCATGGTAGCATAATCAGACTTACTACCCATCACAATTGCTACTTTATGTTTTGTTGATGCTGAAACCATTTTTATTTTATTGTATCAATTCAATGATGATTCGATACATTATTACATAATGACATCGTGGACATTACTTTCACGGGCTCCTGCTTTTGAAATAAAGACAAATTTACAGTTACCCTGCATTTTCTTAATCGTTTTATGACCAGTGTACCCCATAGAAGATTTTAAACCACCAACAAGTTGATATGCTACATCTTCTATTTTACCTTTATATGGAACCATACCTTCCACACCTTCTGCCACTAATTTTTTTGAATTCTTTGTTTCTTCTTGGGAGTATCGATCAAAAGACCCTTTTTGCATTGCTCCTACAGAACCCATACCTCTATATGATTTAAATTTTTTACCTTTAATCGTTAATAATTTTCCTGGTGACTCTTCAGTGCCGGCAAATAAAGAGCCTATCATGCAAGCACTTGCGCCACCTGCTATAGCTTTTGCAATATCACCTGATGTTTTTATTCCTCCATCTGCAATTACTGGAATTTTAAATTTTTTGGCAACTTGAAATGTATCCATCACAGCTGAGAGTTGAGGAATACCAACACCAGTTACAACTCTTGTAGTACAAATTGATCCTGGTCCAATACCTACTTTGATAGCATCAACACCAGCACTAATTAAATCTGATGCAGCTTTTTTTGTAGCAATATTTCCAACTATAAGAGGGGTTTTCTTTAAAACTTTTTTTGCTTTTTCAATAAACTGTAAAGTTGTTTTTGTATGTGCATGAGCAACATCAATAAAGACTATATCAACGCCGACTTTTAATAATTCTAATAATCGTAAGTAAGCATTATTTTCAACACCAATTGCTGCTCCTACTGCAATCTTTTTGTTAGAATTAATTACAGCATTTTGAAATTTTTTATTGTTAACTTTAAAACTATGAACTTTTTTGACTTCACTTGCTTGTTTATCAATTGGCATATTACGGTGAATAACACCAAGACCACCATTTAGTGCGAGATTGATAGCCATCTTATTCTCTGTCACAGTATCCATAGCAGCAGAGAGTATAGGAATATGTAATTTGACTTTTCCAATGGTAATCGACGTATCTACATCTTTTGGTTTTATCTCTGAATACGCTGGTGAGAGCAGAACATCATCAAAAGTAACGGAATAATTAGTATTTATCTGGTAGGCCATTTCCAACAATATTTATTTTGTTTCGATTTGTAAAATAAATAGTTCAAATAATACTTTTTGAACCCCTATGTCTTAAATTTTATATTCGAAGTTCTGTGTTGTAGGGTTAATCTTAATTAATCTTGCGCCATTTCGAATGTGATAGTGTGTAGCAACAGGAGTTAAAGGCGAAATGGTAATGATACTTTCAAACTGCTCTTTTGATTTGATATATTTTTGTAGCTCTTTCATAATTTTTTTCCCTGCCCCTTTTTTAAAAGACCATAACGTATAGGCGATTGGAATGGTTGCTTGATCTTCTTCAACACTCATCAAATCCATTTCTTTAATTGTTGCGGGTATTTCATTTGTAAAGGCGAAGCACGCAATACCCTCGATATCATCCTTATATTTGAGCCCAAAAATTTTTCTTCCTTTTGATGTACGAAAGTCATTATCAAGTTCTGGGCGCACTGGATCATCAGATGGATTAACACCATCTAGTTCTACTAGCTCAGTTTTTTTGATCCAACTAAAGAAATCAAACTCGTATTTGTATCTGCCAATTTTCATTTAAAGTATGTAATGCTTTATAAGATTTGATAAATAAAGATAGTGAATATTTTGATAAGAAAGTAGCCTTAATTACTTATTATCAAATTTTACTAATATAAATTCTTGCTAAACTAAAAATGTCTTCAAAATCATCCATCCAAAATATTTTTAAATTATCTATCCCTATTTTTTTTGCAAATTTAGTCATTCCTTTTGTGGCTATTGTTGATACGGGTTTAATGGGTAATCTTGATAATGCTAGTTACTTGGTTGCGACTAGTATTGCGGCCAGTGTCTTTTCCATTCTTTTTGGGAGTTTTGGTTTTTTACGATCAGGTACGGTTGGAATGATCGCACAAGCAGATGGATCAAAAGATTATGAAGAAATCGTAAATATTTTTTTACGTAATATTGCTTTTGTTATTATTATTTCACTCCTCTTAGTTATTCTTCAAACATACATATACAATATTTCCTTATCTATTTTTGAGTTATCACAGGAAACAAAAATATATTTTAAAGATTATTTTACCTTTCGTATTTACTCCTCTTTTGGCGAGCTAACGATTTTTGTGATCACAGGATTGTTTATTGGTTTACAAAAAACAAAAACATCTAGCCTTATTGTCGGGTTTTATTCTATTGCCAATATAATTTTAAGTTTAGTCTTTGTTTTATATTTTAATTTAAATGTTTTGGGTGTTGCCTTGGGGACACTCGTAGCTTCAACACTGACTACAATAATCTTTTTATTCTATACTTTCTATGATCTAAGCAAGATAACTAAATTAGAATTTAATTCAAAAAAAATTTTTAATTTTAGTAAAGTAAAAAATATTTTTAATATTAATCTTAATATATTTATCCGATCTCTTCTTCTGGCTTTTGCCTTTTTATATTTTACCTATCTTGGTAATTCTATCAGTGAAGAAACAGTAGCAGCAAATACCATTTTGCTGAATTTTATTATGTTATCCGCTTATGTTCTTGATGCTTATGCTTTCTCTACAGAGGGTATTGTTGGGTATTCTATTGGATCAAAAAATAAACAATTATTAAGAGATGTCATAAAACATTCCTTTATCTTAAGTACAGCAACCGGTCTGGTGATATGTGTAATTTTTTTCTTTAGTAAAAATTATTTCATTATTACGATGACTGATTTACCTGATATTCGAGAGATTAGTTTTTCATTCTCCTACTGGGTAATTATCATTCCTTTTGCAGCTTCTTTTTGTTTTCAATTTGATGGTATTTTTGTTGGTGCTTCGCAAACAACAGAACTACGAAATGCGATGATCGTATCTGTCGCCATCTATATTGTTGTCTCTTTCTTTTTAATAGCAAGTTTTGGCAATACAGGATTATGGTTATCTCTCTGCCTTTTCTTTATTGCAAGAGCACTCACTCTGTTTGTCTATATGCCTAGGATTTATGCCCGTATCCAAGAATAATTCTATTAAATTTAAAAAAAATACTTAAAAAGACTGATAATTATACAAATAGGTCGGCCACTAGCCCTATTTTAAAATAAAAAAGGCCAAACATTATTAAAAGTTTTTTATGTTTGTAAGCTTGGTCAAAATGAAAAAATATTTAATCTACTCTTTTCTATTTTTATTTTTTAATTGTATTTTTATTAGCTCTCTTAAAGCCGCAGATACAACAAACGGAGTCAAATTAGATAATGATGATCTCACAGATGATTTTACTGGACGACTGCTTAGAAGTATAACATTCAATAATGATGGTACTAAAATGTTTGTAAGTGGAATTCTGAATGATCGTATAGTTCAATATGACTTATCAACTGGTTATGATTTATCCACAATCTCTGAAGGAGATCAGCTTACAGGAGCTAAAATAGCCAATCCTTATTCTTTACGATTTAATAACGATGGCACCAAAATGTTTTTTATTGTAGGTGTTTCTTCAACCATAAGAGAATTTTCTCTAGGTACAGCCTTTGACATTACAACAGCAAGTTTTACTGTTGATGCTTCATTATCAGATGGTACCTCAAGTGGCTTCGCGTTCAATCAAGATGGTACCAAATTGTTTGCTGCAGATAATGGAAACAATCAGATTGATGAATACAGTTTATCAACTGGTTTTGATTTAAGTACGATCAATTATGTTCAACGTATTGATATTTCAGCTGAAACTGAAGATGCACGATCATTGATATTTAACCCTGATGGAACGACAATGTTTATTTTGGAGAAAGAAGAAGTACATGAATACGTCTTAACAACTGGGTATGATATTACGACTGCTGAATTCGCTGATAAGATTTTAGACTCAGCTGGACACAATGTAGGAGGTCAACATCCTTGGGGTATAGAATTAAATAGGTGTAGTAGTTGTGATGGAAAAAAATTATTTATTGCTGTTAATGATGAGATAATAGTAGAATATTTATTACCTGCTGCCTATAATTTAACAACACCAACTCTAAGCTCTTCAGTGCCAGCAGATAATGCTACGGGTGTTTTAATAAATGCTAATATAGTTTTAAACTTTAGTGAATCGATGGATGTAGAAAGTGGTAATATAGAAATTTATAAAACATCCGATAACTCTCTTGTTGAAACAATTGATGTCACGAGTAGTCAAGTCACTGGTACTGGAACAACCGCGATAACAATTAATCCTAGTTCAGATTTTGAGTATAATGTTGAATATTATGTATTAATTGATGCTACAGCTTTTGATGATGGAAGTGATGCTTCTTATGCTGGTATAACGTCAACAACGGCTTTAAGTTTTACTGTTAGCGATGATAGGTTGGATCCAACAACAATTAAAGATGTTATAGGCTCCATAGATGCACAAAGTGAATTAGCAAAAAACTATATTAGTCAGTCTATTGATACTGTCTCAAATCGTTTACGATTTTTAAGACAAAATAGATTGAGTGATACTTTATCTAACCAAGGTTTGCAGATAGATTTTGGCAATACAATTCTCACCTCATTAGCAAATGATAATATAGAAAAAAATACCAATTCCATCATGCCGAATAATTGGTCTGCATGGACATCCGGATCAACTTATCTGTCAAAAATTGGTGATAGTACAAATTCATCATCACAAGAAACTGAAGGGCAAGCAGTAGCATTAGGATTTGATAAAAAATTAAGTGATAGTGATTTTCTTGGTTTTGCTATTCAATATGGTCAGAGTGATACGGATATTGGAACAAATGGAACAAGTATTGATAGTGAAAATATGAATTTCTCTATTTACCGAACAAGGCCACTTGATAATAATAATTTTATCGAAACACTATTAGGCATAGGGTTAATAGAAAGTGATTTAAAAAGAGTCCATAATTCTAGTGTATTAACTGGTACGCGGGATGGAACGCAAATATTTGGTTCCATCAATTATGGTAAAACAATTGACCGCGGTGATTTTAATATAACACCAATTGGACGTCTTGATTTAGGCTATACTAAACTTGATGACTACAAGGAGACTGGAATAAATGCTTTGTATTATGCAAGTCAGACAATAGAGAGTGGATTAGCCTCATTTGGTTTTGAAGTTAGCGATAATATTCAGTTTAATGAAAATAAATTTCAACCATTTGGATCGCTTAAAGTTATTACTGATTTTAGTAATTCATCGGATGCCAAGATCAATTATGTAACAGATACTTCAACAATTTATACCTATACGCAAGAAACGAATTCAGATCATTTAATAAGCTCTATGGTTGGGTTAACATTTATTGCTGGAGATTATTTAAATATTAACTCTAGTTATAGTAGAGTTCAAGGCAACAGGAGTGAACGAAGAGATACTATAGACTTTGCTATTAACTTTATATCAAATCGTGAGACGCAATACAGTCTCTCATTAGCCGGTGATGAAAATGCAGAGGCTAAACTTGGTATATCAAAAAATATATATGGTTTTGATTTAGGGTTTAATGCTAATCAATCTATTAGTAATAATTCTAATCAAGAGGCAGAATTAATGCTCACGTACAATTTTTAGAAATACTAATGAAATTTTAAATTTATTGGTTTGATTTTAAATTTTTTATCTGGGAAAAAATATCATCATTTTCTACAAACTCACACAAACCCATAGGAAACATTTCTCTTGTTGTAAAGCCTCCCCCCGTCATTGCCCATACATCAACCCTCAGAGTATTTAGTTCAATAGAGTAGACTCTATCCCTAATATTATTTTCACTTTGGAATATATTAATAAATGATAGATCTAAATCAGTATCATAGAAATATTCATTAATTGAAGTTTTCTTATTTAAATCTGTTTCAATTACTTTGACTCTATTAGAAGAAATAAATTCAACTCCCCATAATAACTTAGGACACAGTAATTGTTTATCTGTAAAATCTTTATTTGTTAATGTTATGGCTGGTAATGAAAAAAGATATGTAATTATAAAAATAAGTAATACTTTATGCATATTCCTTAAAATTAATTATTTTTTAATTTTTTCCCATTCTGCCATACCGCCAGTAATATTCTTAACATTTTTAATACCCATATCCTGCATAGTTTTAGTGGCTAAAGTTCCTTGCCCACCAACACCACAAAATACAACATATTCTTTATCTGGGTTGTTTTTAAAAAATTCATTTTCTAAAGGACTACCCTCGGCTAAATAAAATTCAAGAAAAGCTTTGTCCAAATGCATTGCATTTCCAATAGTTTCTTTTTCAAAACTTTCTTTATCTCTAACATCAATAAATTGCACATTTGGATCATTAAGTTTTTCTTTTGCTTCTTCTGCAGTTATATTTTCAATTTCATTTTTAACACTCATTAAGTCTTCAAATTTTTTCATAATAGTCCTTTTATTTAATAAGCAGTTTTGTTTTGAATAATAAAATTAACAGAAAACTTAATAGTTTAAAATGAAAATTTTTTTTAATTCAGTTTATCTTTACGGTAATTAGATCGTATTTCGTCAAGTAGGATTGATTTAGACTTATTTTTTACATGCCAAAAATCCCATCCATTACAACTTGGTAGTCCTTGTATCTTTGCTCCCATTTGATGAATAGATCCTGTTAAATCTTTTATTTTAAGCGTACCATCAATACTAACTGTTGCTTTAAAACGTTCTTTCTTATCAGTTAACACTGCGCCAGGTGGAATAATTCCTTGCTCGACTAATTCGCCAAAAGGAACTTTCGGTAATTCTTTTCTGCTCTTTGCAATAGTGACAACATCTTCTTTCAATACTTTTGTATTCTTTAATCGTTCTTTTGAAAGTTTAACGTAATCTTTATCTTTTTCTATACCAATAAATTTTCGTTGTAATTTTTTTGCAACAACAGCTGTTGTTCCACTTCCTGAAAATGGATCAAGAACAAGATCACCTTTGTTTGTTGAGGCTAATAGAATTCGGTAGAGGAGAGCTTCTGGTTTTTGTGTTGGGTGTGATCGTTGATTGTTATCTTTACGTAATCTTTCTTTCCCTGAACAAATAGGAATATACCAGTCACTACGCATTTGTTTTCCTTCATTTAGTTCTTTGAGGTTTTGATAGTTGAATGTGTATTTCGCTTCTCTTGATGTTGTGCACCATAAAAGTGTTTCATGAGCATTTGTAAAACGTGTACCACGAAAATTTGGCATAGGATTTGTTTTATGCCAAATGATATCATTTAAAATCCATAGCCCCTCATCTTGTATAGTAGAACCTACACGTAAAATATTATGATAACTTCCTATGACCCAAAGTGCTCCACCTTTTTTTAAAACACGTTTACATTCACTAAGCCATGCATTGGTAAATTGATCATATTCTTTATATGTATTAAATTTATCCCAATCTTGTGTAACAGCTTCGACCGTTGTTTGATCAGGTCTGTATAATGTATCCTTTAATTGAAGATTGTAGGGTGGATCAGCAAAAATAAGATCAACCGAATGATCTTTTAATTTTTTCATTTCCTTGATGGAATCACCTAAAATAATTTGATTTTTCTTCATAATTGATAAAAAGAATCTTTAAGCAGATATAGAATCAGGTCAATTGAGTTATCAACAGAGGGAATCTTTAGGTAGGGATAACCTTAAATTTTGGCTAAAAACATAAAAAAAGGGGTCCGTAGACCCCTGGAATAGTTCATCAAATGGGAGGAATGATGAAACTTAATATCTATTTAATGTTTGTCGCATCTTTTTGAAGCATAATAAAATAATATTTGGTATGCATTCTTTGCATGCATAAATTTGGGCAATTTATTTGTTTAATAAAGATTTAATTGGTTCAAACGATTTTCGGTGAAATTGAGTTACACCGTGTTTGTGTATTGCATCAATATGTTTTTTAGTTCCATAACCTGCATTTTTTTTCCAATCATAAAATGTAAACTTACGATCAAGTATACTCATAAGTCGATCACGGTGAACTTTTGCTATAATAGATGCACTCGCAATCGATAAAGATTTTTTATCGCCACCTATTATAGATTTTTCATTTTGATAATTTAATGAAAAGTTTCCATCAATAATAAGATGTGGATTTTCAAAATTAAATTTATCTATTACTCTTTTCATAGATAATTTTGTTGCTTCCAAAATATTAATTTTATCTATTTCTTCGACGCTTGCATACGCTAAGTAATATTGAAGTTTTTTTTCGTTTTGTAATTTTTTAAAAAATAGAAATAATTTTTCTCTTTGTTTTGCTGTATGTTTCTTTGAATCAGTTATAGGTATTTCAGTTTCTAAATCATCATAATTAGAAAAATAACATCCACAACTCACCACAGGGCCTGCCAATGGACCTCTACCAACTTCATCTAAACCAATTACAGGTCCATCAATTGTTTTTTCTATAGAAAAATCAGTCACTACTTTTCATTTAATCTTGGCATGATTTCAACAAAATTACAGGGCTTATGTCTAATATCTAATTGATATTGTAAAATTTTATCCCAACCATCTTTACATGCTCCTGTTGATCCTGGTAAACAAAAAACATACGTACTATTTATTAAAGCTGCAACAGCTCGTGATTGTATTGCTGATGTACCAATTTTTTCAAAACTAACTTGGCGAAATAATTCACCAAATCCATCAATATGTTTATTAGCAATAGCATTTACAGCTTCTGGTGTTGTATCTCTTCCTGTTAGGCCAGTACCACCAGTTGTAATAATGCAATCAATCTCTTTTTCTTTTGACATTATATCTAAGGTATCTGTTATTTGAGAAATATCATCTGGTATAATTGTACGTTTAATCATTGTATGACCAGCATCAGTAATCCGCTTTTCTAATGTATCACCAGATGTATCGTTTTCTTTAGTTCTTGAATCTGAAATTGTAACAACAGCAATATTTATGGGAACAAAATCTAGAGAGGTATCAATTGGCATAACCTATTAATAAAGTGGATCATTTCCATTTGCTAGCATTTTTAGGGAACGCATTTCTTTATTGTTTTTATTTTGGTAAATCCAATATTTTGTTAAGATTTTTTCTATGAACCACCTTGTTTCTCTTGATGGAATACTTTCCATAAAAAAGAGTGAGTCTTCCATATAATTTGTTTCCATTTTCCATTTTTGTAAATTTCCTGGACCACCATTATAAGCTGCTGCGAGAAATATAAGATTTCTTGAAACCTGCTCTAGATCAAGAAGATACGTTAAATATTCTTGCCCAACTTCTAAATTTATCTCTGGATTTTTAAGAATATTACTATTGCTTTGTTTAACGTCTTTACTTGTCGTAATAAATTTTGCTGTTGAAGGTAACACTTGCATTAACCCTATGGCACCGTCTTTACTTTTTGCCTTTATGTTGAACATAGATTCCTGATGCATGAAAGCGTGAAGTAATTCTTTTTCTAATTTGAAACCATCTCGCGGCTTCCAAACACTGGTAGGGTAATAAAGGTAGGTAGGAACATCCATACCAAAATTTTCCAGCTTATTTACAATTTTTAATTGAGTATAGGCAAGATCAAAATTTTCAGCAATTTGAATAGATTCTTTTGCTATTTCCTTATTTAAAATAGAATTGATATGAACAATTTCCTTTTCTAATTCATCCGCAAAACCAACCTGAATCAGTGTCTGTATTCTTTTTCCTGCTGGTATATTTAAAATAGTACTATTGTTTTTATTAAGATCAGTATGCTCTACCCATTCAATTTTTTTATCTACCCCTAAAATTTCTAGTGCAAGCATTCCATAAAAACTATTTGGATTATTTGATGCTCTTTTTAACCAAAAATTAATATCATCATAGCGACCAAGTTTTGCATATGATCTAGCTGTCCAAAAACTACCTGATGTTTGATGCCACGCATCATCTTTTAAACTAATCGAAAAGAGAGAAAAATATTTTGCAGCATCTTCATATTTTTCTAATCTCCAAGAACATAGACCGGCCGTCCAAGCTGCATAAGGAACATATTTAGCAGAATTAACAAGAGCTTCAGAAGCATATTGAATTGCTAAATCATTTTTATTTGCCAAGAAATATCCTTTCGCTATTAATTCTTTTTGTTGATCTATCTCAACTTGATCTAATAATAGATCTACATCTCTTTGATTTAATAGTTGTACTGCTCCCGTTGGCCAACCTTTATTTACTCTTGATTTAATACCGTTAACTAATTTTCTTTTTTCAGCTCTCTGATTGTTCGATAGTTTCTTTGAACTTTTATATTTACTAGCTTTTTTACTTATTACTTGTTCTGATTCTATACCAATTGGAGCGCTAGGTTTAGTAGGACTTTTATAACCTGCTGGCATTCTTCGAATAGCCAATTTATAAATTTGTTTTGCTTGAGGGTGATCATTATATTTTTTAAGCCAATAATATAATTCTAAATACTTTGATCGATAACAATTAGGATGTAAAAATTTCTGCGCATAAATATGACCAAGCAAAGATTTATTTTTTATTTTTAAAATAAAATTATTTGCACTTTTCCATTTGCATTTTTCCTGAAATTTATAAGCTTGTTGATAATTATATACATCTTCTTCACTAAGAACCTTTGTAGAGAAAATATTATCATATTTGATGACTATATCTTGTTGGTATGCATAGATTTGTTTCGAAAAAAATATGAAGAATATAAAAAAACAAATAATAGAAAAGTTTTTATGATTCATTTTTGTAATTTTTCTTGTAACATTTGTAAATCTTCCCAAGAATGTTTTTTATATTGAGGAGATCGAAGTAAAAAAGCTGGATGATAGGAGGCTATTGTAGGAATACCTTCTTCTAGATTGAGTGATTTGTATTCATGCCATTTGCCTCTTAGTTTTCCAAGTGCAAGAGGGGTTGATAAAATGGCTTTTGCTGCGACACCACCTAATAGAAAGATAAATTTAGGTTTAATTATATCAATTTGTCTTTGCAAAAACGGTAAAAATTCTAAAATTTCATCGTCATTAGGCGTTCTATTTTCGGCTGGACGCCAATTAACTACATTAGTGATATAAACATCTTTTCTTTGTAAATTAATGGCCAAAAGCATTTTATTTAAAAGTTGTCCGGCTCTTCCAACGAATGGAATTCCTTGTTGATCCTCATCTCTGCCTGGCGCTTCACCAATTAACATTACTTTTGCATTTAAGTTACCATCATAAACTACTAAATTTTTTGCTGTTTTTTTAAGCGACGATTTGTGTTTCTTAAGATCTTCAATAACACCATCTATTTTAGATTTTTTATCCCCAGTATCCTTGTGGAAATTAGGCTGCTCTAATTTTTTCTCATTTTCAAACCAGTTTCTAGGAGAATCTTGAAGAAAATAATTTACCCCTGAATTAATAACAAATTCTAAATTTTTTTTATTTGATTGATTCATGTAAAATTACAATTATCTATTCATAGTGTAACTATACTATATTTGAAATGGTTAATTTTATTAAAACACTAAAATTTATCTTAATTTTTCTGGTTATTAATTCTGGAACTTTAGCTCTAACAAGTTCATCTTTTTTAATCTCACAATCTGCCTTTAATAATTATGATTATAGTTCCACTTTATTTAAATTTAATATGGATAAAGTAACCCTATCTCAAGACAATCTTTTAGATAAAGCTATTGCTGCAATAATTACAGAGGATCTAGTTTTGGCTTTAAAAATTGCTGATAAAATCTTAAGTGAAAACAAAAATAACCCAGAAGCTTTAATTATAAAAACCACTTCTCTTTACAAAGATAAAAAATTTAAAGACATCATCAAACTAAGGGATAATATGCTGCAACCAAGTGAATTATTAGACTTTATTTTTTTTGCTGATAACAGACTTAAAAATAATAGTACTATAAGTAATGCTCTAGTTGAATTGGTATCATCTTCATATTCAAATAATGAACAAAGTCGTTTAAATTATAATTTTTTATTATTTTATACTTCGCTCGCAAAAATACTTGATCCAAAAAACGACAGAGCAATGATTATTAAAGCGGAGTTATTTTCGCAAGTTGGACAAGATAAGGTTGCATCAGATATATATGCGAAGATAGATAAAGAAAGTATTTATTATTTAGATGCCCAGAACAGTCTTGCTAGACATTACTTATTCAATAATACTTATGAGGAAGCTGAGACTAAAATTAAATCATTAGTTGAAAATAATAATAACAACTATTCTCTAAAAAAAACTTTAGGTGATTTTTATCGTTACAATAAAAAGTATGATTTAGCATTAGATGTTTATAATGAAATGATCAAAGAAAAACAGGACGATCTTTGGAATATTTTTTATATGAGAGGTATTTGCTATGAACAAAAAAATGAATGGGATTTAGCTGAAAAAGATTTTTTACGATCCTTAGAGATTAAACCAGGAACACCAAATGTTTTAAATTATCTTGCATATGGTTGGGTTGAAAGAAATATTAAATTAGACCGTTCTTTGAAAATGTTAGAGGAGGCTTATAAAGCTAACCCTGATAGTTTTTATATTATAGATAGTTTAGCTTGGGCTCATTTTAAAAAAAATAATTTTTCAGAAGCAGCAAGGTTAATGGAAAAGGTAATAGATATTGCCCCTGGTGAAGCAATATCTCTAGACCATCTTGGTGATATTTATTATGCTATGAATAGAAAAAGAGAAGCAATTCATTTTTGGCAACAAGCTTTAGAGTTGGCTGAGCCAGAAGATGAAATAACTGAAGATGTTCAAAGCAAATTAGATAATATTAATGCCGGATAAAATAATTGAAAAATCACCTGCCAAAATTAATTTATTTTTAAAAATTATAAATAGAAGAGATGATGGTTTTCATAATATTCGTACTGGAATAACATTCATTGATCTTTTTGATGAGATAACTGTTCAACCTCACAGCAAATTTCAAGTAATATATACAGGTAATTTCGCTCCAAAAAATAATCTATTTGAGGATTGCATCATTGATAAATTATTTACCTATATAAATGAAGATAAACCCAAACTTCTTTTTACTATATCAAAAAATTTTCCTTATGAAGCAGGTTTAGGTTCAGCTTCGTCTAATGTTGCAAGTGTTATAAAAATTTTAGAAAATCTTGAGATAATAAAAAAGAAAAATATATTTGATTATGTTGATCTCGGTTCAGATATCCCTATTTTCTTGAATCAAAAAGATGCTCTAGTCAGAGGTAGGGGGGATTTAATTGCTAATGTTCATTTTCCAAAATATTATTTCTTACTAATTAGACCGTCTTTCAAATGTTCTACAAAAAAAATGTATGATTCATTTCAACCTTCAGATTTTGATTATAATGCTGAATTTGATTTAGAAGAAATTAATGATCAAGATTCTGGAAACGATTTTGAAAAAATTCTTAAAAAAAATGAACCTGAATTTTTATCAATCATAAATTTCTTGGAGGATTTTGACGATGTTATATTTTCAAGACTAACTGGGAGTGGTTCTTGTATTTACAGTGTATTTGAAAAAAAAGATCATGCAGTAAATGCACAAAAAAAATTTCAACAAAACTTTTCAAATCTATGGACACATCTAAGTGAAAATAATTTGGTTAATCTATTTTAAATTCTTTCTTAAATTCTTTAATTGAAAGAACTTCATTTATTGGCTTGTCCCACCTAATTCTATGAATTCGAGGAAAACGCATAGCGACACCTGATTTATGTCTAGTACTGGGGAATACATCATCAAAGGCTACTTCTAAAATAATTTCTTTTTTAACTTCTCTTACAGGACCAAATTTATTGGTAGTATTATTTCTAATAAATTTATCTAAAACTAATAGCTCTTTATCTGTGTAACCGGAATATGCCTTTCCTATAGGAACTAATTCATTTTCTTTCCAAACACCAAACGTAAAATCTGAATAATATGATGATCTTTTGCCATGTCCTCGTTGAGCATACATTAAAATAGCATCAACTAGTTTTGGGTTTTTTTTCCATTTGTACCAATACCCTTTTTTTCTTCCTGGTAAATATTCACTATTTTTAAGTTTAATCATTACACCTTCATTTAAATCATCATAAAAATTATTTTTATATTTAGTTAATTCTTCCCATGTTGAAAAATTAATGATGGTAGATAAATCAATTTGATTAGTTGTATTTTCTTTTTGAAATTTTTCTAAATATTTTCTTCTTTCAACGAGAGATAATTTTCTTAAATCTTTTCCTTTATAAAAAAGGATATCATAAGCTCTTATGAAAACAGGAAACTTTTTTTGAAGATCTTTTGACGCTTTTTTTCTATTTAACCTTTGTTGTAGATCATTAAAACCAGAGGGCTTAAAATTTCCACCCACAAGTAATTCCCCGTCAATAACTGCGTCACCTTTAGTAGTTTCAATTATTTCTGGGAATGCAGATGATATATTATCACCTGTCCTTGAGTATAGTGAAACACTGTTTGATGAAACCATAAGCTGAACTCTGATCCCATCCCATTTATATTCTGCTTGAAATTCATCCGCCTCTAATCTTTTAAAATCTTTTTCCTCATCAATAGGATTAGCAAGCATCATGGGGTGAAATAATTTTTTAAAATCTATTTTTGGTTTTGATGTTTCATTTTTTAACCATTGAAATAAATTTTCATATGGAAATTCTAGACCATGCCAAATTTCCTCAATCTCATTTACAGATTTATTATACAGATCAGCTAAGGCCGTTTTTACTAATCTTTCTGAGACTCCAATTCGCAATCCACCCGTGCAAATTTTAATTAAAGTCCACCTTTCGTTATTAGATAGTTCGCTCAAAACTTTACTAAACTCTGTATTAATTTCAGACTTTTTAATTTTTTTTATATTTTCTATTAAGGTAGATAAATTTTGTGATTTACCCTCTTTATTTATTGGCCAAATTAATGATATTGTTTCTGCTAAATCCCCAACATAGTCATATGAGTAATCAAATAAATGTTGATCTACTTGTTCATAGACAAGTTCTCTGAGTTTAGATGCTTTAATAAATTGAAATGAAAGTTGGTCAGATAAAATTGCAAGCGCATATGCACGGTTGATATCAAGTATTTTAAAATAATCTTGAAG
>CACMET010000001.1 GCA_902612825.1 uncultured Alphaproteobacteria bacterium | reverse complement strand
AACTCTTACCTCTTGAATAATAGCCAAGTTTATTTGGAAAAGAAATTGCAATCTCTTCCAAAAATTTTGAATAAATTTCATAAAAATTTATTTTATCTAAATCATACAAAGAGCTATCAAAAATCATGACAAGTTCAACACCTGCATCTAATTGTAATTGAATATTTTTCTTTAGAAGGGGTAAAAGAATTTTTGAAATAAATTTTAAATTCATTTTAGTGTCGATTAAATCAGAGTTATTATTTCCAAATGCATATTTTGATAATGTCCAAGGTCCACCAACAAATCCAATTAAACTTTTATTATTTGGCAATTTCTCTTTTGTTATTTTTATAGCTTCAAATTGAAATTGCATATGCTCGATCCCACGATCAATATTACTATAATCATTAATGTTTTCTGAATTTATATAAGAATTAAATTTCGGTCCTGGGTCAAACTTTAATTCTAATCCAAGTCCCTCCAAGATAAATAAAATATCACTGAATAAAATTGCAATATCGTAATCAAACTCTTGTATTGGACCAAAAGCGACTTCTGCGGCTAGATCCGGAGTTTTACAAAGTTCTTCAAAAGTATATTTTTCTTTGAGCTTGCGATAATGCGAATGGTACCTTCCAGCCTGTCTCATGAACCAAATGGGTGGTGTTTTTTGAATATTTCTTTTGAGAGCATTTTCGAATAAAATATTTGTCATTTTTAGGCTTTTAGTAATTTTTTCTTCCAACTATCATAAGATAGCTCAACAAAAAGATTTTTATCATTACCTAATATTTTACTAATCTCATTGTAAGTATTTCCTGGGCCACAAAAATGATATTTTTCTATAATTTTAGGATATTTATCGATACTCACCTTAAAAGCTGAACTGCTCATCCAATAAAAGTACTTTTTCTTTTCTATATCTATTTCAAAATCGATAGACTCCAATTGATACGTTTCAATTTTATTTTTTATCGAACTTTCAGGAGATTGAGAATGGGTTAACTTAACCCAAGGATTATTTGTAAGTGAATTAATATCTTTATCAAAATCCTCACCCAAACCATCTGAAGTTCCATTAACCCAAATACCTCTTTCAGATAAATTTTTCCATGTTCTTAAACCACTAGTCCAAATAACATTATTTGATTGGATTTTTGACCTATCTGGGATTGAGCTAATTCGTGAAACATAAATACATTTATTTTGTAAATTATTTATATCATCGACATTTTTATTTAATTGTTTTCTAGAAAATATTTTATAATTTTTTAAATTTTCAGGATAAATTTCAGATGCTGTATTACTTGAAAAACTTATATCTTTTGGATCAATAAAATCCCAGCTCTCAAAATGATTGCCGTTTTCATCTTCACCTCTTTTAGATACAACTAATCCTAATTTATGTGAGATGTAAGATACTCCTATTTTTTGGTGACATCCCCCTCCATAATTTTTTAAAATATTTCTTTCTTGAATAACATTCGAATAATCTTTGGAAAAATTAATATCATTTAAAATTTTGTTAAGTCTATTATCTTTAATTCTTGTTTCAATCGCTAGAGCTCCTTGTCCAGGAGAACAAGGGTTTATAGACAATGGTAAAACAGACCATAGACATTCGTTAATAAATTTTTTTAGAGTTATTTTTAATTCATTGAATTCAGAATAATTATTCAAAAGTAATCTATCAATTGCTGCTTTAGCAACAATAAAACCATCACTGTCAGGATTTTCCAAAAATTTTTTAAATCTAGTGGGTATGTTACCTCTAATATTTTCAAAGCAAACTTCATCAAACTTATGTGGAAGATAATTTTCAATAAAATTTTTTAAATTATATTGTCTTCTTGGTGATGAACAAAGAATGGTAATTTTCTTATTATCCATTTTTTTATTTTTTTTTAAGAATAATATATCTCTTTTGTCGGCTCGTTTTAATGTTGCAGCTATTTTAGTTTTATCACCAACTTCAATTGGAAGATCCTTCCAAGAATGGACAATTAAATCACATTTGTTATTTATTAATTCATCTCTTAAATCATTCGTAAAAACACCTTCTGTTGGCATTTCAGAAAGAGGTGTTTTTAGATCTTTATCTCCTGAAGTACTTCTTGTTAAAAATTCTATTTCTACAAAAGGATGTTTTGATTGCAAAGAATCGGAAAATTCACGTGCTTGAATTATTGCCAAATCACTTTTTCTCGATAAAACTCTAATTTTCATGGATTATATTATTTTAAATAGCACTATATGATAAAATTGGTAATGATTGAATTTAAAGGTACAAAATCTTCTTGGGGCTTAGTTGCAAAACTTTTTCATTGGTCATTAGCACTTCTTCTTTTTTGGCAAGTTGCAACAGGGATTAGCCTTCATAATATGGAATTTTCTCCTCTTAAAATGGGTTTTATTATTACTCATAAATTTTTTGGTACCTTAGTCTTTAGTTTAGTTGTACTCAGATTAATGTGGAAATACATATTTAATACTCATCCTAAATATGAAAATATTCCTTTATTTCATAAATTGGTCTCGAATTTAGTCCATTTTGTACTTTATGGTTTAGTTATTCTTATTCCTATTCAAGGTACCTTTATGACATGGCTTGGAGGAGAAGATGTTCATCTCTTGGGATTAATTAAAATACCACCTTTAATCGAAGAGAACTTTTTTCTATACCCTCAAGCCCTAGCTATACACTACTACTCAGCACTTATACTAACAGCTCTTTTTTCACTTCATATTGCAGCAGCGTTGTATCATCGATTTATAATTAAAGATAAATATGGTGTCTGGAGGAGAATGTCTTTTAGTAGAAATAAGGTGTGACAATTCATTCAATTAAACACTTACAATTAAAGATTGGGTAAGATATCTAATAAAAATGCAATATAAAAATTTCTTTGAATCTGAATTAAAAAATTTAAAAGATCAAGGTCTTTATAGGGACTTTAGAAACATAGACAGACCTATAAAAAGTTTTCCAAATGCAGATGAAAGTTTCAAAAATAAAGAAAGAGAAGTCGAGGTTTGGTGTTCTAATGACTATCTGAACATGAGTCAGCACCCAGAGGTAGTAAATGAAATTGTAAAAACACTACTTGAATATGGATCTGGTTCAGGTGGAACAAGAAATATTTCTGGTACATCAACCTATCATACTGAACTTGAAAAAAAACTGGCAAATGTTCATAATAAAGAGGCGGCATTAGTTTTTGCTTCTGCTTATACAGCAAACCAATCTACTTTATGGACTTTAGGAAAAAAAATTAAAGATATTGAGATATTTTCTGATGAATTAAATCACGCTTCTTTAATACAAGGTATTAAGAATAGTGGTGCTAAGTGTCATATATTTAAACACAATGACATTGATCATTTAGAACAGTTACTAAAAGAGTCAAATGTAGATAATCCTAAGTTAATCGTTTTTGAAAGTTTATACTCTATGGAGGGTATAAGATCGCCTATAGTTAAAATTGTAGAGTTAGCAAAAAAATATAACTGTATGACATATCTGGATGAAGTTCATTCAGTTGGACTTTACGGTAAAGAAGGTAAAGGTATTGCAGTAGAAATGGGAGTTGAAGATAAAATAGATATTATTAATGGAACTTTAGCAAAAGCATATGGTCAAATGGGAGGTTATATTGCAGCTAGTTCAGAAATAATTGATTATATTAGAAGTTTCTCTCCAGGTTTTATTTTTACAACTTCAATCTGTCCATCAATTGCTGCAGGAGCTGCTAAAGCAATAGATATTGTTTCTCTGGCAGAACAACTGAGAATAAGAATAAAAGAAAATGCAGCTTTAATAAGAGAAAATTTAGATTCCTTAGCAATCCCTTATTTGGATACAAATTCTCATATTGTAGCAGTATTAATTAATGATCCTTTTTTATGCAAAAAAGTGTCTAAAGATTTAATTGATGATCATGGTATTTATGCACAACCAATTTTTTACCCGACTGTACCAAAAGGCTTAGAAAGACTAAGAATAACTGTTACTCCTAAACATAGAAAAGAGCATATTGAAAATATGATTAAGGCTCTTGATATAGTTTGGTCTAAAAATAATTTGCCGAGGAAAAATATTAATAAAGTTACAGCAAATATTTAAGTTTTAATATTGATATCAGTCTGCCTAGTCGCAAAACCATAATAAACTACAGCTAAAGTTATTATAAAACCTCCAATTATTACAGTTGTACTTGGTACTTCATTAATTCCAAAAATAGGAAGCCAGACCCACAGAACTCCTCCAACAACTTCCATTAACGATAAAAGTGCTAGCTCAGCTGAGGGTAAGTATTTTGCTCCAAGACTGTAAAGTATTAAACCGGATGCAACAATTATTCCATGAAGTATACTCAAATAACTATTTATTTCAGGCATCAGTACAAAAGGTTCAAAAGAGAAGCCTAAGACAAAGAATGCAAATATAGTGCAAAATAGTCCAGCTAAAACAACTGTTGTGAATTTTGGTGTTTCAGGTTTCCATCTTATTGTTACAGTGTATAAGGCAAAACCAGTTGCAGAAATAAATCCTATTATTGCACCTAAAGCAGTACCGGAAATACTGTCATTTATAATCATCACACAAACACCTATAAATGCTACTACCATTGCAATTAATGTTGATCTTTTAAGTATTTCGCCAAGAACAAAATAACCAACAATGGCTGCAATAAAAGGCATGGCTGCTAACATAAATAATGTTACTGCAGCCGTAGTCATAGTAATAGAAAAAATGAACCCAGTAAAAGCTGTTGCTAGAAACAAACCTCCAAGTATAGATGGTATTCCTATTTTGAGAAAATTTTTATAAAAAGCAAAACCTTCACGAAAAAATAAATATATAAGAAGAATAATTGAAATTGTTAAACCTCTATAAAATAAATATTGAAAAACATAATGATGACCATCGACCATATATCTAACTGTCAACGCTCCAAAACTCCAAAAAATTCCAGCGAGAAAAACTACACAAAAAGCATATAGATAAGAATTTTGACTCATTATCAAAAGGTCAAATCATTAAATTTAATAAAAGTAAATTAATATTTTAGTTATTTATTTGAATACCAGTTTCTTTACTTCCTGAGATCTTAAAATTAGCACTATTATCATCATTTTTTTGTATTTCAGATACAGTTGATATTTTGCAACTATAAATAAAAAAAAACAAAAAAATTATTGGCAACTGCCTATAGAACCAAGAGCACATTTTTTACCATCTACCCAAACTGCATTTGACAAATTTGCTTCATCAAAAATTGCACCAGATATATTAGCACCAAGTAGGTTTGCCTCATACAAATTTGCTCCTTTAAAAGTAGCTCCAAAAAGATTAGACCCTTCGAAGTTTACTTTAGCAAGATTTGCATTGTCAAAATTAGCATTATTGCAATTTGCTCCTTGTAAATTTGAAGCATATAAATTCGAATTGCTAAAATTTGAGAAGATAAAATTACCAATAGATAAATTTGAATTATTAAGCTGAGATTTTTCGAAATTAGATAAAGATAAATTAACTCCTGACATTTGAGAGTTTGCCAAGCCGGTACCAGATAGATCTAGATTTTCTACAAAATTACAATTAGTCCAATCAACCTCATTTGCTGGTTGGTCACTACAAGCAGCAAATACAGAGTAAGAGCTAAACAAACTAAATACAAATAAAATTAAAAATCTCATATCGATTTTTTATGATCAGTTTATGTTAAATTTAAGGCAAATTAGCGAGAAGTGAGTTTCAATTCAATCCTTCTATTTTGCTGCAGATCACTATCGGTTTCTCCTTCAGTGATAGGGTAAAACTCTCCATATCCTGCCGATGCTAATCTATTTGGTGGAAAACCAAGATCAAGAAGAAGTTTTAAAACTGTATTAGCTCTAGCTGAAGATAATTCCCAGTTAGAAGGATATTTAATTGTTTGTATGGGTTTTTTGTCAGTGTGTCCTTCTACCATGATTATCCAGTCAATATCTGAAGGAATATCATTAGTAGTCTCTTTTAAAGTAAGGCCAATTTCACTTAACTTTTCTTTGCCAGATAGTTGTAAATCTGCTGAAGCAGAATCAAATAATAGCTCTGATTCAAAAATAAATCTATCTCCTACAATTTTAATGTCTTTTCTATCACCTAAAATAGATTGTAATTTACCGAAAAACTCAGATCTATATTTTTGGAGCTCAAATACTTTGGATGTAAGGGCTTTGTTTAACTTTTCACCTAGCACCTCTATTTCTAAATCTTTAATCAAAGCCTGGCTTTCACTAGCTTCTAAAGCATCATTAAGTAAAGCTATTTCTTTTTGCAAGGTATCAATTTGATTAGAAAGAATTTCTACCTGTTCTAATGTTTTTGAAGCTTGTATTTCCATATTTTTAATTTCTTCAAGTGATGTTTCTTTTTGTGTTTGATTTTCTTGTTCTAATGAAACAATTTGACTTTGAAGTAACTCAAGTTTTTCTAGTTGTTGTTTTTGTTTATCTTCTGACAAAGAAAGAACATCATTTAGTTCAGATATTTTTCCTCGCAAATTAAAAATTGTGCTATCTTTCTGAATTAAATCTTTATTTAATCTTGCTAATTCCTCATTTTTAAACCTAATTGCATCAAGTTGTTCATTAAGTGATGCATCTTTTAAACCTAGACTATCATTAATCTCTAAAAGATCATTCATAAGTTCTTGATATTGAGATATTTGACTTTGTAGTTCTTCATCTCTCAATGATAGTTCAATGTTAGTCTTTTCTAATTCATCATTTAAGCTTAGAAGATTTTCATTTTTATTTTTAATTGCAAGTAACTGCTCTTCAATTCCTCCTTCCTCTAAACCCAGACTTTCGTTAATGGCCATTAAATTTTCATTCTTCTCATTTAATTCTGCTATTGTAGATTTGAGAGATTTTTCACTTTCAAGTAGTTTAAAATTAGCATTATCTAATTCTTGATTTAGTATTTTTAGTTGATCAATTCTTGTTGCAAGTGCTTTATTAATTCGTTCTCCGAGCCCCTCGGTTTCAAGTAAAGTAATTTCTTGTCCTTCATAAGTTTCTAATGCATTTGCAACTATTCTCAGTTCTTTTAAAAGACTACTAATTTGCTCGGATAAAGCTATTATATTTTGCTCCTGAACAAATATTTCTGATCGTTTTTTTGCAACATCAGTTTGTAATTGCTCACTTAACAATTGCTCACTTTGTAAATTTAATTCTGTATCTTCAAGTTTTTTTTTAGTTTCAGAAAGAGTTGAAAGAGCTTCTTCTTTATCTTTAGTTTCAATAACAAGTATTTTAGATAATTCATTTATTTGTGTTCTTAAATCTTGAAGCGCTTTATCTCGGCCAGATATAGCATCACTCAGATATATTTGCGAAACAGTAAAAACCATTAGCACAAATATGATTACTATTAAAAGAGTAGCTAGAACATCGACAAAACCAGGCCAAATATTTGTTGTATCAGCAAGTCTATTTCTTAAAGACCTAGTAGACATTATTATTTTTTAATTTTCTTTAGTTCTTTTTCAATTTTCTGAAAATATTCTTTAACTTTTTTTGCTTCTAATATTCCATTTTTGCTTAAAGCTTCCGTAAGGTTGATTAGTGTAGATTGTGTGTTTAATTGTGAAGATAAGAAATTTGATAATTGCTTATCAAGATTTGAAGAGTTAGAATTGATTTTGTTAAGTATTTCATTAAACTTCTCTAAATTGTTTGAAATTTTAGTTTGATTTTCAGATGATTTTTTAAAAGCATTTAGGAGGTTTTCTAAGTTGTCATACATTTTTTGAATTGCTTCACCTGTAGGCTTATCTTCTACTTTAGAAAAATCCGGAGAAGAATTGCTATTAAGTATTTTTTCAAAATATTGACTAAATTTATTTTGAGCTTGTCCAAGATTTAAATCAAGTAATCCTAATATTAAAGATCCAGCTAAACCTAATAAAGAACTGCTAAATGCTATACTCATTCCTTCAAGTGGAGCATTTAATCCATCTTTGAGAGAATTAAAAAAACCTGCAACATTTGTATCATCTATACCTAGTCCGCTGATAACATTGCCGACAGATCCAATGGTTTTAAGAAGTCCCCAGAAAGTTCCAAGTAGTCCTAAAAATACTAGCAACCCCACTAGATAACGTGAAGTTTCTCTTATACTTATCAAAGTCATATCAGAATTCTCTATCAATCTATTTATTGATGAACTTTTAAAAAAAAATTTTCCGTCAAGATTTTTTAATTCAAGAGAAATATTTTTGTCTTGTCCCCTTAAAGTAGAAAATGCTTCTATTGAATTTGTAATATTAAAGTTCGAGAAAGATATATATTTGTAATTTAAGTTAATGAGATGAAAAAAATTAAATACAATTCCAGTTAAGAGGGCTAATAAAATTATAATGTTAATAAAAATATTTGATAAAAAAGCATTTTGTAAAACTGGGTATAATAAAACGACAATAACAAAGACAGCGACTAAGAAAATTGATGCTCTAATTATATAATTATTAAGAGATAGCGCCATAAACGAAAGATTATATTACCTGTCTTGGAAATTCAATAAATATAAACTGTTTAGTTGTAGATATAATTTCTTGTGAGAGGCAAATTGTTAATATTCTTTGCAATTTGTATTTGAAAAACAACATTACCCATATTTACAAAGGAATACTTACTTGCCAATAGATAAAACTCCCACATTCTAAAAAAACGCTGATCAAACATCTTAATAATTTTATCTTTATTTTCGATAACATTTTGATACCATTTGGAAAGTGTGTGAGCATAATGTAGTCTTAATACTTCAACATCTGTTACATTTAGATTAAGTTTTTGTGTTGCATTCATTACTTCAGATAATGATGGAATATAGCCGCCAGGAAAAATGTATTTTCTTATCCAAGGACTTGTAGCAGTCGGTTTGCCTCTTTGACCAATTGTATGCAAAAGAAAAACACCATTTTCTTTCAGAATATCATTAGCTTTACTTAAATAAGTTTTAAAATATTTAACACCAACATGCTCAAACATACCAACTGATACTATGCGATCATATTTTTCAGTCTCATTTCTATAATCTTGTAGTGCAAATGAAACTTTATCACTCAAACCTTCTTTTTGTGCTCTTTCAGATGCAGTTTTAAATTGATTTTCTGAAAGTGTAATTCCTTTAACTTTGGCGCCAGTAGATTTAGCTATTTCAATTGCCATTCCTCCCCAACCACACCCAATATCAAGAACATCCATATTTTCTATAATTTGAAGTTTTTTAATTATATGTTGTTTTTTATCTTTCTGCGCTTGATCCAAACTCATATTGGGATTGTGAAAATATGCGCAAGAATATTGCATATCCTGATCAAGAAATAATTTATATAAATCCTCATTTATATCATAGTGGTGTGCTACATTTTTTTTTGAATTTACAAGCTGATTAATCTGCTGAAATGGCATGAAAATAGAAGATAAATATTCATAAAATTTATAAAACTTATTGTTAGAAATAAAGTCATCGTAACAATTAGTTATTAAATTAAGAAAATCCTCTATAGTGCCTTTTTCTACAACTAACTCTTCATTCATATATGCTTCACCTAGATGAAGATTAGGGTTTAAAAATAGTTTTCTTTCAATAGATTTGTTTTTCAGTCTTATACAAACGCGGGGGTTTGAATTACCAAATTTATGGGTCTTGTCATTAGAATCTATGATTTCTAATGTTCCGTCAAAGTTAAGTTTTTTCAGTACACTGAATAACATGTTTTTTTATTTTAAGAAAAACGACTCTTATGTCAATAACTCTAAATTATTAACATTTGATGAGAAAATAATTTGTAGAGATTGACTTAAGCAGCAATGCGACGATTTTTTTGAGCTTCTTTTTCTTTTTTAAGCTCTTTTTCGTCAATATACGCAACATCACAGTGACTCTGACAATAAGGCTTCCCAGCAACGGTATCAGCTTCACAAAAATGAAAATCTTTCTCTTGTGGATCTCCAATTGGCCATTGGCAGCTTGAAAAACTGTGCATCACACTGTTTTGTTTAAAATAGTTTTTTAATATAGACATAATAATTTTATTAATTTCGAGGTAGTTTATATTTATGAAAAAACCAGTATTCAACATTAAAAATAAAAAAGTTGTTAATTATCAATATGTTAGTATCTTAATCTTTTTGACCTACTATATGTTGATACATAATTTATAAGAAAAACGAATCGGTTTATCGAAAAAATAAAATTATAAACAATAGTGCCAAAAAAAACAGATAGGATTTGATTACAAAACTTTTAGTTAATTTGGATTTAGGAGGTTTTCTCAGATATATAAAGAAAACAATAGTACTCCAAAATAATAAAAGTATTACCCAGCCTGTTAAAAATGCGTAATAAAAATCGACAGACATCAGTTCCCTAAAGAATTAATCTATATAGCGCAGTGTAAACCTGTCTTTTGGATATATTTTTGATGATATTCTTCAGCTTTATAGAATTCCTTAGCTTCTGATATTTCAGTAACAATATTTAATCCAGCACTTTTAGAATATTCATTTTTAGAATGAATAGATTTATTTTTTTGATCTTCGTTATAATAATATATCGCTGATCTATATTGTGTTCCAATGTCGGGACCTTGTCTATTTAAAGTGGTAGGATCATGACACTTCCAGAAAACCATCAAAAGATCTTCATAAGATATTTTAGAATTATCAAATTCAACTAAAACAACCTCAGTATGATTTGTATTTCCTTGGCAAACACTTTCATAAGAAGGGTTAATAGTATCGCCTCCAGAATAACCAACTAATGTATTTATTACACCTGGAGTTTTACAAAATGTTTCTTCTACACCCCAGAAACAACCTGCACCAAATAATGCTTTATCCATATTTATAAATATATATGTAATATAAAATATATCAATTTTTATGAGCTCAAAATTTAAAATTTTAGATAAAAAGAATATTCACGACGGTTTTTTTAAAATGAAGGAGGTTACTCTTAAATACAAAAAATATAATGGAGATTGGAGTAATGAAATAAAAAGGGAGTTATTTGGTGGTGCACAAGTATCTGCAGTCTTACCATATGACCCTGTAAATAAAAAAATTGTTTTAATTCAACAGTTCAGACCAGGGACAATTTCTAAAGATAATCAAAATTATCTAGATGAAATAGTTGCTGGAATAATTGATCCTGGTGAAACTCCAGAAGATACTGCAAAAAGAGAATGCTTGGAAGAAACTGGATGTGAAGTAAGCAATCTTTCATCTATACAAGGTTACTTTCCTGCCCCAGGATCATCCGAATCTTTTTATAATCTTTTTTTAGGCGAGGTAATTGCTCCAAATAAAGAAATTATAAGGGGCCTAGAGAATGAAAATGAAGATATATTAGTTAAAAGTTATAGTTTTGATGAGGCAAAAACAAAGATGAATAAAAAAGAAATTTTAAATGGACTTACACTAATAGCATTACAATGGTTTTTTTTAAATATTGAACGGTCTTAAGTTCCTATACCTCTTTCATAAGGTTGAACTAATTCTTTACATATTAAGTTCATATCTAAAGTCTCAACATTTTTATCTATAGTTTGATATTCCTGACACTCATATACTTTCTTATCTTTTTGGAGAACTGTAACAAATAAGATTATTGTTAAATCATTTCCAACCTCTATATCACTTATAGCGTAACTTTTAACTTCAAATCCTTCATTAATAAGATCTTTATAAGATTTCTCTGACTCTAGCCATTGGTCTATATTTGGATTGGCTATTGAAAGGTTAGAGAAAAACAGAAATACAGAAAATAAAAAAATAGTTAGTTTTCTTTTAGCCATTGTAGAACTTCATTTATATGTTTGTTAGGTGGAAAAATAGGGTAGAATACTTTTTTAACAATATTTTTTTCCACAATAAGAGTTGATCTTTTAAAATAAATTTTGTTTTCAATTTCAAAATGTGGCATTTTTAATGAATTGAGCAAAATATTTTCTGAATCACTTAAAACATCATAAGGAATTACTAATCTATCTGTCATTTCCTTAATATAATCTATTGTTTGAGTCGATATTCCTATTGGCAGCGCATTTAGTTTAATTAATTCTTCATAGTTATCTCTAAAACTACAGGTCTCCACAGTACACCCAATGGCTCCTGGTGTTTGATTCCAATTTTTAGGTAAACTCTCATTTGGATTACCTGTCATAGGATAAAAATATAGAATTAAACGAAAAGTGTCAGATCTTTTTATTTTTAATAGATTTCCCTGTTGATTTTTAAGAGAAATATCCGGCAAAAACTTATTTAAAAGATGATCAGCTTTTCCATCATTTTGCGGTTTAGGAAATTTGCTATAATCCATACTATTTTGTCTTGTATAATCCAATTCTATATACCATAAGATACTTTTATGACTCAAATTAAACCTCTATCTAGTATGGAAACTCCTCGCTTTGCTGATGTTGCTACTTTTTTTCGTTTACCTGTTGTGAAAGATTTAAATAAATTAGACTACTGTGTTGCAGGTGTACCATGGGATGGAGGAACTACTAATAGACCTGGAGCTAGACATGGGCCAAGAGAAATTAGAAATGCTTCTTCACTTGTAAGGCTTTATCACCCTGTTTCACTTAAGAGCCCTTATGATAAATTTAATATTGCAGATATTGGTGATTGTCCGGTAAATCCAGCGGACTTAAGTGATAGTTTAGATAAAATAGAAAAATTTTACTCAAATATTTATAATTCCAAAACAATACCACTATCAATTGGAGGTGATCATTTAATTAGCCTACCAATTCTTAGAGGTATAGCTAAAAAAAAACCAATAGGTTTATTTCAGTTTGATTCTCATTCAGATACTTGGGACACTTATTTTGGAGGATTTAAATATACTCATGGCACACCATTTAGAAGAGCTATAGAAGAAAATCTGATAGATCCAAAAAAATATGTAATCCTTGGTCTTCGTGGTGCTTTATATGATCCTGAAGATTTGAGTTGGGCTAGAGAACAAGGTGTAACTATTATTACTATAGATGATTATTATGAAATGGGATTTAATAAATGTATTGAAAAAATTTATGAAGTCCTAGCTACAACAGATACTTACTTTACATTTGATATTGATGGAATAGACCCAACTTTTGCACCAGGTACTGGAACTCCAGAAGTTGGAGGATTTAATGTGAGAGAGACACAAATAATTATAAGAGCACTTAACAAAATCAATTTTGTAGGTGGTGATGTTGTAGAGGTATCACCGCCATTTGATGTAAATAATATGACATCACTTGTTGGAGCAACTATTGCCTTTGAAATACTTTGTACTATGACAAAGGTTAATTAAATTATAGACAGATTTTTATTAAAAATTCTCTCTTCTAGTAATTTCAAAACAATACGCATGGTCACAAGGTTTTCTATTTGGTCTTGTGATATGTAGACCTTCATGAGAAAGTTTCCATTCTATTTTCTCTTTACTTCCAATTAATTTAACATCAAGAATTTCTCCTTCATATAATTTATCCATACTTTGAATTTTAAAATTTTTATTTGGCCAACCTAATGAGATTGCAAATAGTTTATTTCCTTTTGTAGTAAATCGAAAATCTTTTGCAGTATACTTTATCTTATCTTTGTTATCAGAAAAAGGTCCAGAAACATTCATTTTTGTTGGACCTTCACCATATTGATCCCATGTTTGAGTATCAAAAATTGCTTTCCCATTCACCTCTAGCCATTTTCCAATTCCTTTTAAAATATTTTTATCTTTTTCGGGTATTGTTCCATCAGACTTTGGTCCAATGTTTAATAACATTAAACCATTTTTGCTTACATTATCTATTAAATAATGAACAAGATCTGTGATTGATTTATATTTTGATCCTTTCATGTATGCCCATGCACTGCCATCATGAACAGTCGTATCAGTTATCCAATTATAATGAGTTAACTCTGATTCTCTTCCTAATTCTAGATCCAAAATCCCTGACCCTGGTGGTAGATCATGCCATTTATAAGAGATAACTACTTCTTTGTTCCATTCTTTTTCTTTGTTATAATAATAAGAGAGAAAATCTTTTCTATATTTTTCATGAATATATCTTAAACCAAAATCAAACCAAACATAATCTGGTCTATAATTATCAACTACTTCTTTTAATCGTTTTAACCAACGATCATGAAAAACTTTGCTAGGCTTATCTTGCTTTTCATATTTTTTTCCCCAATGTTCTGGATATACTGCTTGGTTTTGCATATTTTCTGTATTGTGTAACTCTCCATAAAGTTCTTGAAATTGTTTTTTTGAAGTATCAAATTTTTTATTCCAATGTGGGAAGAAAAACCAATTCTCTGCATGATGCATTGCAACCATATATTTCATACCTTTTGATCGTATTGATTTTTCTAATTCCCCAACAACATCCCTTTTTGGACCCATCTTAGATGCACACCATTCAGTATCGGAGCAGTTCCACATAGGAAAACCATCATGATGCTCAGCTACTGGTCCTGCAAATTTAGCTCCTGAAAGATAATAAAGATCAGCCCATTCTTCTGGATCAAAATTACTTGCTTTAAACATTGGAATAAAATCTTTGTATCCAAATTTGGATGGATGGCCGTATACTTTACAATGATGCTCATATTGAGGACTAGGTTTTCTATACATCCAATATGGGTACCAGGTAACATTTGGTCCTGCAGCTGGAACAGAATAAATGCCCCAATGTGCATAGATACCAAATTTAGCTTTTTTAAACCAATTAGGTATTTGATGATTTTTAATCGACTCCCAAGTAGAGGTATATTTTTGACTATTCATTATTTAATAAAACTAAAAAAATAAAAATAAATTGTTTGATAAACATTAAATCATACTTCTCTCGTCAATAATTTTTTCTTTAATAAGTTTATCCCATAATTCTTTTGGTATAGAAAAATTTAAATTTTCAAAGTTTTGTTGAATCTGCTCCGTTCTATCAATACCTAATATCATAGAAGATATTAATTTATTTGAGTATGAAAACTGAAGTGCTGCAGCAGGTACAGGTACATCATACTCTAAACAAATTTTTGAAATTCTTTTATATTTTTCTTTAATATCAATTGGTATTTTATCATATCTGTAGGTTACGTGATCACCAATACCTTTAGCTAATATTCCTGAATTGAAAACACCTCCCAAAATTATTCCAATATTATTTTTTTTTGCAATTGGAAAAAATTCATTTACGGCGGTTTGATCCAATAAAGTATATCTTCCCGCAAGTAACATACAATCAAAATCACCTTCGTTGGCAAATCTTGCACATATATCTGCATCGTTTAATCCTACCCCAATTGCTTTAATTACTTTTTGCTCCTTAAGAGTATTTAATGCTTTATATGCGCCATTCATTGCTTGTTCGAAGTAATAATCTACTTCAGTTCCAAAATTGTATCTATCTACATCATGTATTAAACAAATATCTATTTTAGATACTGCCAATCGATGAATTGATTGCTCGAATGATCTCATTACACCATCATAAGAATAATCAAAATGTGGTATAAAATTTAAATGACCTTTAAATTTTCCTTTCTTAAAATAGTTTCTCTGGGGTGTAAGATATCTTCCAACCTTAGTTGAAAGATAGTAGCTATCTGGATCAATAGTTTTTAAAAAATTTCCTATTCTATGTTCGCTTAGCCCATATCCATACAAAGGTGAAGTATCAAAGATATTAATATTTGATTTATACGAATGTTGTAAAATATCATAACAAGTAGGTTCGTCTAATTCTTCAAATAAATTGCCAATTGGCGCACCTCCAAATCCAATAGATGTTAATTTTATGTCTGTATTTCCCAGTTTTCTTTTTTTCATTAATATTTAAAATATTTAATAATCTTAAATAAATCAATATTTAAAAAATATTTTAATTTATAACTTTGTTAGGTATAAATATTTAAATGCAAAATTCATTCAGATGGTATGGTCCTAATGATCCTGTTAAATTAACAGATATCAGACAGTCAAATGCTGAATATATTGTTACATCTCTGCATCAAATTCCTTATGGTGAAAAATGGAATAAAAATGATATAAAAAAAAGAATAAATTATATTAATAAATATAATGATTCATATAAAATAAATTTAAAATGGAATGTTGTTGAAAGTATTCCTGTTCATAATAATATAAAATTAAGAGATAAAAATTTTAAAAAATTAATAAATAATTATAAAGATACCATAGCTAATATTGCTTCAAATAAAATTTATACTATTTGCTACAATTTTATGCCCATAGTCGATTGGACGAGGACTCAACTAGATTTTAAGCTTCCAACAGACGGATTGGCATTAAGATTCAACTATTTACAAATAATTATATTCGAAATGTATATTCTTAAACTAAAAGATTTAGAAAAAAGATATACAAAAAAACAAATTCAAAATGCAGAAAAAATTTTTAGATCAATGAATAGTAATGATATCAAAAACTTAAAAATAGCAGTTATGGGTGGGTTGCCGGCTTCAGAAACTAAATATTCTGTAAACGGATTTAAAAAAATGCTTAAATCTTATAAAGGTATGAAAAATAAAGATATAAAAGAAAATTTACGTGAATTTATAAAGGAAATAATGCCAGTTGCAGAAGAAAATAAAGTTAAAATGGGAATTCATCCCGATGATCCTCCTATTCCACTTTTTGGTGTACCAAGAATTGTATCCACTATGGAAGATTATGAATATATCTTAAACTCTTATAACTCTCCATGTAATGGTATGACATTTTGTGCAGGTTCTTTAGCATCTAATTTTAATAATGACGTTTATAAAATATTTAATAAATTTAAAAAACGAGTTAATTTTATCCATCTTAGAAATATAAAAAAAGAAAAGGATAAAAAAAGCTTCTATGAATCAAACCATCTAAATGGCGATGTAGATTTTGTAAAACTTATTAAAATGATTTTAAAAGAAGAAAAAAGAAGAAGTAAAGAGAAAAAAATTGATATTCCAATGAGGCCTGATCACGGACATTCATTATTAGATGATCAAAATAAAAAAAATTTTAATGCAGGTTATACGGCAATAGGCAGATTAATGGGACTTTCAGAATTACGCGGTATCATTAAAGCTGTAAAGTAAATTAGAAATTTTTTATAAAATTACTGAATGTAATTTTTTTTATTAACCTAATATTATGATTAATATTATTTACTAAGCTTGATTTTTGGTAATCATTTAAATTGAAAATATTTTTATCATTAAAAAGATTTTCAACAAAATTCTCTTTATCACTTTCATAAATATTAATTAATAATTTTTTATTAAAATCAGATAAGTTGTTTTTTTCATTTTCGATCATATGTATTAAGAAAAGTATCCAAGAAGTGATTATTGCATTTATGTAAGGGGTTTTATTTTTATTTAATTTGTATGTATCTAATAATCTTATAGGAATTTTTAGTGATCCGTCCATTGCAATACGAATTAATTTATCCTCAATATATGGGTTTTTAAAACGACTTAAGACATCGTTTTTGTAAGATAAGATATCAAAATCTTCATTCTTTTCAAGAATTGAAAGAACTTCATTGTTTAAAAAATTTGATATAAAGTTGTAACAAATTTTATCCTCTATTGCCTCATGTACGTAGGTGTATCCTAATAAAGTTCCTATGTATGCTAAAGAAGAATGAGCTCCATTTAAAATCTTTAATTTAATATTTTCATAAAAACTTACATCATTAACAAAACTTATCTTCTTATTATTTAGAAGTCTTCTAAGATCAACATTATCAGATTGTATATACCAATCTCTATAAGGTTCAGTGACAACTATTGAGTTATCTTCATATGGAATACTAAAAAACCTTGGGTGCTTATTATTATGAGGCACAATTCCATCAATCATTGATAAAGGAAATTCTACATTTGAAAGAAACCAATTTAAACATTCTGGATATATTTTGTTCAAAAATTCATATATTAAGTTTTTAAGAATGTTACCATTCTCAGATAAATTATCACAACTCAAAATAATTATTTTTTCTTTATTTAATTTATATCTATGAATTAAGCCAAAAGAGATATGACCAATAACCGTATTCAGGTTTCTATCTTCTAAATCATTTATTATGTCTGCTGTGTAATTTAATTTTTTATCTTTATCAAAATGGTATCCTTTTTCAGTTACCGTCAGGGTAATTAATTTAATGTCTTTAGATGCAATTAAATTTCTAATCTCTATTTTATCTTTTCTTCCAAATAATATTTTTTTTATTGGATTAAGAATTTTTATTTCTTTTAAATCTTTTGATATTCTAACTAAAGTGTAAAGATAGTCTTGTTTAACTAATTTTAACTTTGTTTCATCTGATCTTAAATTAACACCAATAATAGAAATATTTTGATTATTTTCTAAAAGTTCATGAATATATAACGCTTGATGAGCTCTATGAAAATTTCCAACTCCAAAGTGTAATATGCAATTCTGTTTTTTTTCTATGTCATAAGTTGGGAAAGATTGTTCTGTAAGAAGATTTTTATTTATATTTTTTCTTAATTGCATATTATTAAATAAAATATACTTTAACAAAAGATGATCAACAAAATATATAAAAGTGTTTTAATAACAGGTGCGTCAAGCGGAATTGGTTTAGAGACATTAAAAAGATTTTTTAAAGAAAATATTAAAATTTATGCACTTGATAAAGATATTTCAAAACTAGAAAGATTAAAGAGAAAACACAATTTTAATATTATTCATATGAATCTATTTGATACAAATGAAATTTATAATATTCTTAGTAAACTAAAAATTGATATCATTATTTGTAATGCTGGTATTGGAAGAGGTGCAGAAGGTATATTAAAAGCTTCACGAGAAGATATTGAGGTTTCAACGAAATTAAATGTCGAGTCTTATCTTCATACTCTTAAAGCAGTTGTGCCAGGGATGGTAAAAAGAAGAAAAGGTCATGTAGTTTTAATGGGATCCCTTGCTGGGCTATACCCTCAAATTAGTTCAGTATATGGGGGGCAAAAAGGAGCAATTCATAGAATAGCCCAAAGTCTGAGGATAGAGCTTAGTGGTACTAGAGTAAAAGTTTCAGAAATTTGTCCAGGAAGAACCAAAACAAATTTTGGAAAATCAGCTTTTAAAAATAAAAATAAAGCAAAAAAATTTATGTCTGGTTTTACACTTCTTGAACCAAGAGATATAGTAGATGCAATTATATTTTCATTAAGTGTAAGATGGAGAAGTAACATAAGTACAATTGAAATTTCTGGAACCGAGCAATCACCTGGCGGTGTTCCTATAATTCCAGTGAAAGACCCAATTTTAACTTAAATTTAGAAAATTTTGACTATTGTTATATAAAAGCTTTGATACGTCATCGCTAATTTGATTTTCTGAAATTTTAAAATTTTTTATCTGAATATTATTATAATGATTAAATAAGACATTGCTTAACAAAGTTTTAAAATGTATCCATTTGTAAATTAATTGGTCAGTGACTCTTGCATCAGAGTGCTGTGGAATAAAATTTAATCCTAATAATTCAATTCTTAAATTTAAAATTAGTGTAATTAAACTAGGTTGATTCATAAACCACCAAAAACCAAAAATTTTTAAGTTCTGATGTTTTCTTGCTAATACAGTCAATTCATGTTGATCATTTAATGATAAACATGAACAAAGTATTTTATTATTTGGATATTGATTACATATTTCACTAAGATAATATAAATCAATTTTGTCTATACCATCTCCAGCTAGTAAAAAATCTTTATTAACTTTTCTTCTTACACCTAATAATAATGATAATGGGATATTTTTTCTTTCAAGCCATTTCAAAATATCTGGAATAAATTTATTTTTTAAAAAAGATTTTAGTTGTAAATTATTTAACGATAATGCGGTGTAAACTGGCCTAGATTCTTCATAAACTTTATCTAGATATTTAATTATTAAATCACCCTCATCATCAAATCTATCTATATTTTCTTTACAAATATCTAAACATTTTTCCAAATTCATTAGAATGTCATCTAATCGAAGTGAAGCCAGATATTTATTAGTATCCCAATTTTTATTTTTAAATAATTTCCATTCAGATTTATCAAATGGATTGTTCGTCATTACAACTTGAGAAATTTTACTAATTTTAAATATTTGCAGATCAGATAAATTAAGTTTGCAGTATTCAGATTGAATTTCATCAAATGACTTAGACATATAATCAATTGATAATTCTGATAAAATTGTTAATACCCCCTTACATGCTTCGGAAATAGGCGTTCTTTTTCGAAATAACTCCTCCCAAATTATATTTGATCTTTCTTCGTTTGTTAATTTGTAAAATTTTTTTATATTAATATTTGTTGTTGTAAATAATTCTGCAATTAAATAATGATAGTTTAAAACTTCACTTATTCCTGAAAGATGATATTTTTTAAATTCAGCAGGAAAAAGGTGAGTATGAATATCAAAAATCTCAGTTTCATTGATAATCTTAGATACAGCTTGTTTTAAATTTTTCATACAAATTATTTATTGATTTTATAGTTATAAGATTCTTTTTTAAAGTAGTTCAAGCAATTTTTTAAAATCAAATTATAGGAGCTTGGATACTTTAATAATATTTGTTCTTTTTGTATTTTACCTTTTCCTTCTAAACTAAATAATAATGATATTTTATTTTTTTTAAATTTAATTATGGGTGTTAAGATCAAATTTTTTTTTATTTCATAATCAATTGTTTTTCCATCATCAAATAATATTGGTAAATTTTTTTGTTTAAAAGAAATATCAGTTGTAGAAGGAAAAATTACTATTTCTTTTATTGGAGCTAAATGGGGCTCGTAAAAATTTATTTTTAATTTGGGTATTATTGTACCACCTCTGATAATTATGGGTAGTTTATTAATTGGTGCCTTTATATTTACCCATCCACCATTAGAAATTAATTTTAAATTAAAATAATCAAACCAACCTTCTTTACAAAAAGGAAGGTATATTTTTACATTATTTAGATTTTTTTCTAAAACTGGAGCCACAATTATTCTTTCATTTATAGAAAAAACTTCTTCTTGTTCAAAATGTTCTTTCTCTGGAAAATCTAAAAATAACGGCCTTATTACTGGTTCACCTTCTTTATAAAAACGCCATATTGCTGAATAAAGAATTGGTAGAAGTTGGTATCGTAATTGAATTAATTTTATAACTGTTGGAATAGTATCATTATATAGCCAAGGTAAATTAGTATTATTTAGATTAAGTATATTCTTATTTTTGTTTTGTTTTTTGGTATTTGGCTTCCATGAATTCATATGAAACCGAGGATGGAATAACATGAGTTGAAGAGAACGTATCATTAATTCTCTAGAAGTTTTTCTCCCAGTAAATCCACCTATATCATGTCCAAAAAATCCAATTCCAGACAAGGATAAACCTAAACCTATAGATGCACTCCACTTTAATGAATGCCAAGATGTGTCGTTATCGCCTGTCCACGTTTCTACATAACGTTGAATTCCTAATGTACCAGATCTGGTAACTCCATGATTTCTTATTCGTGGATAATAGTCTCTTGTAGCTTCAGAGCTGGCTTTAGACATTAAAATAGCTTGTAACGGAAGTAATGAATTTGTTTTTACTTTTTTATTTAAATAATATGAATAAGCATCTTTACCCTCTAGATCATATTCATTGTTGTCGTTCCAAATTGTATCAAAACCATTTGATAATATGTATTTTGTAACATATTTTTTCCACCAAGTAGCTCCTGTTTTTTTGGTAAAATCAATTAAACTCGCAGTTTCATCCCAAAATTGAATTACAAGAGGTTTATTATTATTGTCTGATATGAAAATTTTCTCTTTTGCTGCTTTTTTATAAAACGGGTGTGAAGTTAATATTGCTGGTTTTAAATTAGCAGTTAGGTGTATACCGTAATGTTTTATTTTATCTAAAAACAATTTTGGTTCAGGAAATTTTTTTTTATTCCATTTAAACATATATCTTTTCTTACCATGCAAAGTATATCCAGAACCAAAGTGCAAACTACTTAATGGAATTTTTAATTCTTTACATTTATTTAAAAATTCTAAGTATAACTTTTGTGAATTTTCATCGTCTGCAATTTCCATAGAAGAAAATTGAAAACCTAAACTCCATTTTGGTGGAAAATATCTTGGACCAATAAAATCATTAAGAGAGGAAATGATAGATTGTTTATTATTTAAAAATATAAAAAGTTGAATTCCTTTATTTTGGAAATTTGCGTATCGATAATGATGATGATAATTTGAATGCTCACTTCCTAAATCAACAACACCATAACTTAAAGTATTATATAAAAGTCCATAATCACAATTTCTATTATTTTTATTAATTATATATAACCAAGGAAATGATTTATAGAGGGGGTCGCTCTTTTCTCCGTTATAACCCAGTGTATCTTTTTGAGATAATATATATCTTCTATACGATTTTTCTAAATTACCAGTTTTTTCTCCAAGACCATAAATATTATTATAAGAATATCTATTTTGATAATGAGTTATCTGATTCTTCTCCTCACTCCAATACCAAGCACCTGTTTCTCTATCAGAGCAGATTTCTTGCCATTTATTTTTAATTTTTCTATAAACTGTTATTCGAAAAGGATTATCATCAACCTTTATTTTTGTAAGTTGTGATTTAATTACATAATAATTTTTAAATTTTGAGACATTGGTATTTTTATAAGTATGATTTTTTTCATTAATTATTCTTGGTAAAACTTTTTTGTTATTTTTGTTAAATAATTCGAAGTTGAGAACATTATCATTTGATACTGAAATATAAAACCCCCAATTATACTCCAAATTAAATAAGACTTTTTTTTCTAATACTTTACAGCTTAAAATTTTATTAAATTTTTTCAAGATGTTAGAGCAATACCATCTTTATCAAACCAATGAGCATCATCTAGTTTAAACCCAACCTTAATTGATTGATTAGCCTGAATATCAGTTTGATAATTAAGTTTTATTGAAATTTTTTGTTCTCCTAAGGTTGATCCATACAAAAAACTGTCAGAACCTAATTGCTCAACTGTTTCAACATTTAGTGATAGTGAATTTTCGTCTTTAATGGATAGATGCTCAGGTCTAATTCCAAGACTTATTGAGTTAGACGGTGCTATTTCTTTTAGAGAATTTGGAAGATAGTCAAATTGTATAAAATTCATTTTTGGTGACCCAATAAAACCTGCTACAAACTTATTAGATGGTTTGTTATATAATTCTAAAGGTGCTCCAACTTGCTCAATAATACCATCATTCATTACTACAATTTTATCAGCCATTGTCATTGCTTCTACTTGATCATGAGTTACGTAGATCATAGTATTTCCTAGCCTTGCATGTAATGCTTTTAATTCAACTCGTGTTGCAACTCTAAGTTCAGCATCTAAATTAGAAAGTGGTTCATCAAATAGGTATATTGATGGTTCTCTTACTATTGCTCTACCAATTGCGACTCGTTGTTTTTGTCCACCAGATAATTGCCCTGGTTTTCTTTGTAAATATTCTTCCATTCTAAGTAGTCTTGCAGCTTCCAAAATACGCTTATCAATTTCATTTATTTCCATTTTTAAGTTTTCCAGTCCAAAAGCTAAATTTTGTCTAACACTCATATGAGGATATAAAGCATAAGATTGAAAAACCATTGCTAAACCTCTTCTTGCTGCAGAAATATTATTTACAACTTGTTCATCGATTAAAATATCACCCTTTGTAATCCTTTCTAATCCAGCAATCATTCTTAATAATGTAGATTTGCCACATCCTGATGGGCCTACTAATACACAAAACTCTCCATTATTAATAAATAAATCAATGCCGTGAATTACTTCCAAGTTTCCATAATTTTTTCTTACTTTTTTCAATTCTAAAGTTGCCATGATTATTTAATTCCTGTGTTAGCAATTCCAGTAGTAATATATCGTTGTAGAAAAACAAATACTAAAGTAGTTGGTATAAGACTGACAACTGTCATTGCCAATCTGTAATGCTCTTGAGCTACATATTCGCCCTGAAAATCTAGAAGACATAATTGAATAGTATATGCAGTTTTTGTGGTTGATACTGCTATCATTGGTAAAATTAAATCATTCCATCTCCAAATAATTGATAAAATTGCAAGAACTGCGATTGCTGGTAAAGCCAGTGGGAAAACAATCCTCCAGTAAATACTCCATTCACTAGCAGCGTCCATTCTTGCAGCTTCAAGTAGTTCATCTGGAATAGTTAACATATATTGCCTTAACATAAATACACCGGTAGGTGTTGCAGCCCCGGGTATAATAACACCCCATAAAGTTCCATTTAAACCTGTGACAGAAACCATTTTAAATATGCCAACAATCAGAACTGAAGCTGGAACCATTAAAGTTGCTAGAATTATAATAAAGAAAATTATTTGTCCATTGAACTTATATTTTGATAAAGCAAATGCAGCCATTGAATTTATCAGAACTGTGATTATTGTTGCAATAATTGTAACAAAAACTGAATTATTCAAACACTTGATAGCATCAAAATTCATGCCCCTCACATTGTTTGTTAAAGGGTCAGAATAATTAATCCAAGAAGGTCTAAGTTTTTTATTAACGATAATATCTTCAGTAGGAATCTTAACAATACCCCCCTGCGGATTTGAAATTAGCCTAGCATTAACTGTATCTTTATTTGTATTTAGTCTGCTAACGGAATATTCCTCAATTTCATTAGTTTCTTTATTTTTTGCAGAAATTAAAATTTGAGAGGTAAATCCATTAGGCTTATAAGGTTTTAAACCAAGAAATTCTGATAAAAGTCTAACTTCCTCATCATTTAAATCTATTAAATATTCTGCAGGATTGTATTCTTTTTTGGCATCAGGAAACATACTTGGATATTTTATTAACCACTCAGGAAAATTTTTTTCTTTGATTAGTTCCTTGGCGTGATCAGAAACTAATCCTAAATGAGTTCTTAAAGCATAATATTCTTTGCCTTCAAATTGTGTAAGGAAAAGATTAGGGTCGTTAACTTCTTTTTTATCTTCATCTCTCAACTCATTCCAATATATTACCCAATCAGGAAGATCTTTAATTATAAAAATTTCTTTTCCATTTGGTCCAAAAACTGTTGCTCTTACAACTCTGTCATAATCTAAAGGTAATAAATTAGTATCTAATTTTTGAAGTAAAAATTGAGATTTTATAGAATTTAATAACAACCACAAAACAGGTAAGAATATAATTAGAAATCCTAAAAAAAGATAAAGATAAGCAATCCAATCTATAAAAGAAAGTTTGTTTTTTCCATGGGTTCTCGAAAAAAATTTGATTACAGCGCTCAAAGTTTAACCTGCCTTCTAGTTAAATAAAATTGGAGTAATGATAAAAGAATTAACAATAAGGCTACTAATAAAGATGCCATGGCAGCAATGCCTAATCCAAAAGTTGTTTTTTGACCTCTTAAACCAGCTGTTTCAAAAATATATGAAACTAATGAAATCCATCCGACTTGTAATGCAAACAATTCTTCAAAAGCTTGAAAAGCTTTTATTAAAGATAAAACTGTTACAACTAAAAGAATAGGCATTAAAAGAGGAAGGGTAATTCTCCAAAACGCCCTCTGATCTGATGTTCCATCCATTTCTGCAGCTTCATATAAATCTTTTGGAATTGATTGTAAGCCAGCTAATAAAATTAACATATAAAATCCTAAATGAGCCCAAGTATAAATAAATACTGACCAAAACATTGTCCATGAAGGATCTGTTAACCATTGAATGGGTTGGTCAATCCAATTCCATTCCATTAAAGTTTGAGATAACAGCCCTTGTCGTTTTAAGATTAAAGTCCAAAGGAAAGCTACTACGACTGGACTAAGCATGACTGGATAGAAGTATACGGCTCGCCAAAACGCCCTTCCTACTATTTCTCTATTAAGAACAACAGCAGTAATTAAAGCTACAACGATCATTATAGGAACTTGGAATAAGACGAATATAAATGTATCTGCTATTGAAGCTTTAAACTTATCATCCTCCATATTTTCAATACCAGTATCAATTTGTGTTTCTGAAATTATTCTAGATAAATTATCTGAACCAGAGTAATCTCTTGAAGAAAAGTTAATACTTTCTCCATCGGTTACAGAAAATCCAAAATTCATAAAAAGTGGTAAAAAAGTAAAAAGACCAAAAATTAATATGTTAGGAAATAAAAATAAGTAAGGTAAACTTTTTGTGCCGCTTAGTCTTTGTGCTAATTCAATTGGCCATCCAATAACTGACATAAGTCTAGAAATACTTCCAATGACTCCTTTGGATAGTAAAAATCCAATAAATAAATAAATGAATATTACAAAATACCAATAATTAAGATTTAAAATATTTTCAGACATTAATTAAATTAAGGCCGATTTAAAATCGGCCTTAGGATTTAAATTTATTCAGCGATTTTTGCAGCTACATCTGCATCAATTGCTGCTAAAGCTTCATCAAGAGTCATCTCTCCTGTAATTGCTTTAGTAATATAATCAGGAACAATCCCATATATTGCAAAGTTTTTATTATAACCTTGGAACCAATAGGCTTGAGGAGTTGTATCTGCCGCTTTTCCTGCATTTGCTGCAAAAATTGCAAGACCTTCAGCAACATTAGGACTAACACCTGTATAATCTATACCAGATTTTTGTAACCCTTGGTGAGCAGTAATATTACTTGTAGAAGCAGCAAATTTTTCAGCATTTTCAGTTTGTGACATAAAATCGATAAATGATGCTGCAGCCTCTGGATGTTGTGTTGATTTAAATGCAACTATACCTGATCCACCTGGCATTGCTCCACATCCACCTGGACCACAAGGAATAGGTACTACCTTCCACTCAAAATCTGTGATGTTAGTGTCATAGTTTCCTAGCATCCATGAACCTGACATATGCATTGCAACAGTTCCATCTAGGAATAAAGGAGCGGCATTTCTGTAAGAAGTACCTGCACCTGCAGGCCAGCCTTCAGCCGGCATTAATCCTTCTTCATGCCATCCAACAAATACCTCAGAAAATTTTCTAAATCCTTCATCAACTAAAATTGGTGTTCCATTTTCGTGAAACTTTGCTCCATAAGAAAAAGCTGGTCCAGCCCATCTATGTGCAGTTCGATCTAGTGCAAGACCTGCTGTTAAACCAAGTTCCGATTTTACTTGTCTTAAGGCTTCAGCCCAATCGTCCCATGTAGCACCTTCTTCAGGCATATCTACACCTGCATCCTCAAACATTGTAACGTTTACATAAGGTCCTGTAACAGTTAATTGAGTTTGCCAACCGTAAATACCATCATCACCTGAAGGTTTTCTGTACCAAGGAAGTGTTGCGCCATAGTTTGATTCCCAATATGAAGAATCAACATAAGGTTTTAGGTCTAAATAGAATTTATTTAATCCTCCTAAATTTGTTACTCTAGCCAAATCTGGTGCAGCACCTGATTCTAATTGATTTTCTAGTTGTTCTCTTATTACTTCATATCCAACTGTTTCAATATTTAATGTATGACCAGTTGATGCTTCCCATGACTTAGCCATGTCTGCAATAGTATCACATTCATTAATATCTTGATAACATATGAACTTCAATTCTGCTGAATTTACAGTAAATGAAGCTGAAGTAACAAAAAGAAAAATAGCTAATATTCTTTTCATAATTCCTCCAATTAAATTTAATGTAATATTGATAACACGAACCCATACGAATTCAAAAAAAAATTAATATAATTTATAAGAAAATTAGTGATTATTTATATAATTAGTCTTTAAATTTTTTTATTTTCATGGTTTGTCAGAAAATTATTAACTATAGTTGAAATAATAATGATTGGATACCTAGGATTAGCACGAGAAACTTTTGATGTGCCTTTTGCAATGTCTAAGTTTTTAGAAGGTAAAAGAGTTCTACGAAATATTTTTACTGAAATAAAAGGAATTGATTATTTAATTACTAATAATGAATTATCAGATAAAGCATTTAAATATTTTAAAGATAATAATTTTAAAAAAATTATAATTTTTCAAACTACATTCACAGATGCAAAATTTTTATTACATTTTGCTAGAAAGATAAATAAACCTTTGTGTATTGTTGCCTTTCCAGAGCCACGAACTGGTAAGAGATTAAGACTTAATTCAGTATGTGGATTAAATTTAGGAATGCACTCATTAATTAAAAATAAAATTAATGCTGAATTCATATTATATAATAATCATAAAGACGTAGAAAAAAGAATTAAAAAATTTATTAATAAAAAAATTTATAGCAATAAAATAATTGAATGGAAACAGATTAGAAAAAAAAGTTATAAAAAAATAGATATAAAGAAACAAAACATTGGACTTGTTGGTGAAAGACCTGAAGGTTTTGATACATGTGATTATTCATTATTAGAAATTAGGAAAAAATTAAATTTTGATATTAAAAAAATAAAATTAAATGAACTATTCTCAGAAGCTAAAAAAATTAAAAAGTCAGTTTTAAATTCAACACAAATAAAAATTGAGAAAAATTTGAAGAATTCAAAAAAATTAAATCAACATGAATTAAAAAAAAGTATTTCAATATACCATGGATTAAATACACTTCACACAAAACACGATGTTCAAGCATTTGCAGTTAGATGTTGGCCAGAAATGTTTACAGAATTTGGTTGTGCTTCTTGTGGTCCTATGGCTATGATGAATGAAAAAAAAATTAGCAGTGCTTGCGAAGCAGACGTTTTAGGAGGAATAAGTTGCAACATACTAAACCAATTAAACAATCAACCTTCTTTACTAGTGGATATTGTCGATATAGATGAAAAAGATAATTCTGTTGTTTTTTGGCATTGTGGGTTAGCACCTCTTAGTATGTCTAAAAAAGGTGATGCAAAAGCGGATATACATTCTAATAGAAAAAAACCACTACTTCATAATTTTGCTTTTAAACCAGGAGGTATAACAATATTCAGAGTTTCAAAATCAGCAAACAAATTAAAATTTTTTGTACTTAAAGGAAAAGTGATCAATAGGAAAAATTCATTTGCTGGAACTTCAGGTGTAGTAAGTTTTGGCAAAAATACAAAAAATAAAATAGAAAAAATGTTTAAAGGTGGACTTGAGCATCACGTTGCTTTTACTTACGGTGATCATTATAAAGAAATAGTTAATTTAGGTAATCAGATGAATATTCCAACATACACAGTATGAGCAAAAGTTTTAAATATGGGATAATAGGTGCTGGATCAATGGGTCGTGAACATATCAGAAATGTTAATATAATTGATGAAGCAGAAATTGTTGCTTTAAGTGATCCACATGATGAATCAATTAATCAATCTTTATCATTACTTAATAAAAAAGTTCCATGTTTTACAAACTATAATGAAATGATACAAGCTGATCTTGTTGATGGGTACATAATCTCTACTCCTAATTTTACACATATAGATGTACTAAAAGATGTAATTAAAACAAAGAAACATATCTTAGTAGAAAAGCCGTTATGTACAACAATTAAAGATTGTATCGAATTTAGAGATTTGACTAAAAATTATCCAGGTTTAATTTGGACCGCAATGGAATATAGATATATGCCACCCGTAAAAAGAATGATTGATGAAATTCATAATAAAACAATTGGTAATTTAAAAATGTTATCAATTAGAGAACACCGATTTCCTTTTTTAGTTAAGGTGAATAACTGGAATAGATTTGCGGAAAATACAGGCGGCACATTAGTTGAAAAATGCTGTCATTTTTTTGATCTAATGAGGTTAATTGTGAATAGTGAAGCGAAACAAGTTTATGCAAGTGGCAATCAAGATGTTAATCATTTAAACGAAAAATATAACAATAAAACTCCTGATATTCTTGATAATGCCTATGTAATTGTTGATTTTCAAAATGGAGTTAGAGCTTTGCTTGATCTCTGTATGTTTGCAGAAAACTCAACAAATCAAGAGGAGTTATGTGCGGTTGGAGATATCGGTAAAATTGAAACTGCTGTACCTTCAGCTAGTTCAGGCAAAAACTCATCTGAATTAAGGATTGGATATCGAGGAAGAAATTTTGAAAATGGAAAAACTCTTAATGAGCTCGTGGAGGTTGATGAAGAGATTTTAAAAGTAGGAAATCATCATGGCTCTACATATTATGAGCATATTTCATTTCTTAATTCTATTAAAAATTCTAAACCAGCTGCTGTAAGTCTAAATGATGGTTTACAAGCAGTTGCTATTGGTGAAGCTGCCGAAATTTCTATAAAAGAAAATAGAATTGTTAAAATGGATGAATTTAAAATTTAAAATTAGAAAAAAAATTCGTTTGTTTTATTCATAATAAACTCACTTACTCTTGTATTAGATTCTTCTGTAACTCCTGCAATATGTGGTGATAGAATACAATTCATATCGTTTGTAATATTTTTTAAAAATATTTTGTTTACTGGTTCATGTTCATAAACATCTAACGCAAATCCTGAAATATAATTGTTCTTATACGCTTCAAGTATGTCTGTTTCATTTATAATTCCTCCTCTAGAAGAATTAATAATAATTGGTTTATTATTCATTTTTTGAAATGTTTTTTTATCAAATAAATATTTCGTTTCATTATTTAATGGTACATGTATAGAAATTATATCAGCTAAAAAAAGAATATTTTCAAAAGTTACTTTTTTAACATTATGTTCTTCCATTTCTTGAGAAGTTATAAAAGGGTCAAATGCAATAGTCGTAACTTCAAAAGCTTTTATAAGTTTTAAAACTTTTTTTGCAATATCACCAAATCCTATTAGACCTAAAATTTTTCCCTTTAACTCGTTCGTAGTAATTGACGTTCTAGGCCATTGTCCACTTTGTGTTTTTGCATTTATTAGCTTTGTTTTCTTTAATAGGCTAAGTGAAGAACTTATTACATATTCTGCTACAGAGTCAGCATTCATCCCAGTCGCTGGTTGAACAAATATATTATTTTTTTTACAGTATTCAGTGTCAATATTATCTAGACCTACACCCAGTCTACCAATATACTTTAAATTTTCTGCTTTCTCTAAAATAGATTGATTTAAATTTGTTTTATTTCTTACAATTATTCCTTCAAATTTATTAATTTCTTTTTTTAAATAATCAGAATTTTCCCAAATATCTTTTTTGTAGATCACATTAAAATCTTTACTTAAGATTTTTAATGCTTCCGGATCTATAAATTCAGTAATTAAAATATTTATCATTTAATTTTACTAATTTTTATTTTTTTTGAAAATTTATTAACCAAACTAATTGTAGGTATTGAATATATACCTCCACTTTGCATACATTTTAAAGTTGCAGCAGCAGATGCAAAAATAATACTTTCTATATTTGATTTATTTAGAGATAAGGCAGATGCGAAAGCTCCATGAAATACATCTCCTGCACAATTTGTTTCAACTGTTTTAACTTTTGGAATTTTACAGTGATACAATGAATTGTTATCTACCCAAAGAACGCCTTGGGAACCTAATGTAACCGCTACAAATTTTTGTGTTTCATTAAATATTTCAAAAAGGGCAATCTTCATATTTGTATTTGGTTTATATATTTTTAAACCCTCTTCAGAAAATATAGGATGGGAAGCATTTTTAACGATTTTTGATATATTTGATGTTTTTTTAAAATTATCTAGGTCGGCAACACATTTAATATTATTTTTTTTAGTCTTTTTGGCAATTTCAGTAGCTATTCTAATCCACCTCATATCTACTGCATAAATATCTTTTTTTCTAAAATCTAAATTTGGTATTTTCTTATAATTAAGTAACTTTGGATCATTATAAGCAGCTAGCAATCTTTCACCATTAATATCTTCAATTACAAAACTTTGTGAGGATTGACATTTTTTTATTGAAATAGATTTATTGATATTAATTTTAAATTTTTTAAATTCATTTTTTAAGAAAACAGAAGCATCATCATCACCAAATTTTCCAATAAATTTGGTATCACAACCCAATTTTTTAGCAGTAAATGCTGATACTGCTGCTGAACCGCCTAACCTTTTATCAATACCTTTAGATAAAACTTTAATTGGTTTTTTTGGAAACTGATTTATCCTACTTATATTATCTAAAAATATTGATCCTACACAAATGATCATAAGTATTTATTTATAGGTATTTTACAATACCCATAAACTTTCTAAATCTATCTCTGATCGTTATAGGATTAAGAGGAATTGGATCAATTTTGACGTTCCCAGAATTAATTTTAGAGATAATTACGTAAGAGTTATTTTGATCGTTAATAGCTTTTGATAATTCATTTACTGTTTCATCTCCAGAACATTCAACTACATTTTTACAACCAGCACCTATTGCAACATCTTTTAAAGAAGTATTTTCATCAGTAAAAGTCCTTTGATCTCCTGTTGATCCATATGATCCATTATCAATTATTAATAAAGTATAATTTGATGGTGCTCTATTGCCAATTGTTGCTAATGTATTCATATTCATTAAAACAGATCCATCACCATCTATGCTAACAACATTTTTATTTTGAGATAATGACAAGCCTAAACCAATAGAAGAGGATAAACCCATACTGCCTAACATATAAAAAAAGTTTGGTTGATCGTTAATTTTATATAATTCTTGAGATGGAAGACCTATATTACAAATAACTAAGTTATCTTTAAGAATATTTTGTATTTTATTTAATAAGTCAAACCGGTTCATTTATCATCTTTCATTAAATTGAAATCACATAATATAGCAACTGGTGACTCCACAACTTTAGCATGTTTGCTAAATGTTGAAATTTTCTCAAGATCATTTTCTGAAGAACAATGCAACATAGGTATTCTTAAAGTCTGTAAAATATCTTCAGTTATTTTAGCCATTCCACCTTGTGCTCCTACTGGCTCACCTGGTGTACCTCTGTAACTAATTAGAAAAACAACAGGCATTTGATATAATTGCAATAAAGAAACAATTGCATTCACTGAATTTCCTATTCCTGTATTCTGCATCATTATACAAGGGAATTTATTTCCTAAATAAGCTCCAGCACAGATACCCATACCTTCTTCCTCACGTGGTACAGCCGAATAGTAAACATCATTATCTTTTTCAAGAATATCAATCATGTTAGCTAATAACTTGCAAGGAACACTTAAGTAAAAATCTACACCACCCTTTTTTAAATTATCGATAATTTTTTTACTGATTTTCATTTTTTTTTGATGTCTATAGATATAAAATGATTAAACAATAAATTAATTTATTTAAAATCATTTCTTAATTTTATTTTAGTATTTGAAGTATATTTTTCACCTTTTTTTAATATAGTTGATGGAAAATTTGGTTGATTAATAGCATCAGGGAAGATTTGTGTCTCTAAACACATTCCATATTGTAAACCATAATTTCTATCATGTTTTCCGTTGTATGACTCCTTCATCATGTTACCAGTATAAAATTGTATTCCAGGTTGATCAGTTGAGTATTCTACCCCCATGCCAGTAATTTTACTATAGATGGAAGCTATAGATTTATCAATTGAATGATTTTTAAGAACATAATTGTGATCAATCCCACCACTGTCTAAAAAAATATTATTAATTTCAAACGAATTATTTAGATCATATTTTGTATTAACTACATCTAATAACTTACCTGTAGGTATTGAGCCTTCATCAGTTTCACAAATTTGATTAGATGATATTTTAACAACATGTTCTGTAATATTTTTGTAATTATCTTTATGACCATGAAAGTTCCAATAATTATGATTAGTTATATTAACAATAGTATCTTGATCTGTAGTAGCATGAAAAGAAATTAACATTTCGTTGTTATTATTTAATTCGTAAATAGTTTTACAATCTAAGTTGCCAGGATAGTTTTCTTCTAAATGATTAGAATAGTAAGCGAGCTCTACTTTTATGCTATCACTTTTTTTATTAATATCTGCTATTTGCCAAATCTTTTTATTAAAACCTTCCTTTCCACCATGAAGATGATCTGGCGCTGTATTAGGATATAAATTATAATCCTCCCCATTAAGACTAAATTTACTTTGCCCTATTCTATTACAAACTCTTCCAATAATTGAATTGAAATATCCATGAGCTTCTAGACAATCATCTAAATTACCATAACCTAATAATACGTCCTCTGTTTCAGATTCATTAGAGGAAGTTGGAATACATACTTCACTTATATAGCCACCATATGTACAAAAGCTAAAACTGTAATTATTTGAATTAATAATATTGACTATATCAATATCTAAACCTTTATCATTTTGAAGTTTGGTAATTTTATATTCCATTATATTTTTCTCAATCTTTGAAAATTATTTTTTCTTTGTTGAAGATAAATGATTAATCCACCTAAAACTATGAAAAAAGCACCTGGGAAGAGTTGGTCAACTGGCCATTCTGCAAAAAATATCCAACCTAAAATAAGTGCAAAAAATATTTCAATGTAATCAAATGGCATAATTTTACTAAGTTCTGCTTTTCTAGCACCGTAGATTAATAATAAAGTTCCAGATCCTCCTGCAATTCCCATAACACAAACTACTAAGAAATCATTTATACTTTTAAAATTTTCCCACATACCAAAAAACATTACTAACATACATGCAACTATGATTGTCCCTGTTTGACCATATAAGTTAATAAGTGGTGAAGGAACATGATACTCAAAACTTAAAGAAGTTACCCTTGCTAATGAATACCCTAAAGCAGCAAGTATAGGAAGTAGTAACATATAATTAAAATCTGATGACCAAGGTTGCATAATTAAAACGATACCTGCAAAACCAGAAATTACTGCACTCATTTTATACCAACCAAATTTTTCACCTAATATAGGAATAGCAAGAAGGGTAACCATCATAGGTCCTGTGTATTCCATGGTAGCAACTAAAGCAAAAGGAAGGTAGGCATAAGAAGTGTACAAACACAATTGAGCCAGTGCTACAAATACCCCTCGAAATAGTCCTAACTTCCATTTCGTTATTTTTATTTGTCTACCATTTTGATGCCAATCATGTGAAAAATATAAAGCAATAACACATGGGATCATTCCAAATAAATTTCTAAAAACAGAAAGTTGAGCTGCTGGATATTCGTTTCGTAAAAACTTTATCGCAATCCCCATACAATCCAATAAAAACAAACCTGAAAGTGATAATATAACAGCTAAAAATAAATTATTTTTCATTAATCATAATCTATTATTCTAAAATAATTTCTTTTCCTACTTCTTGACTTTTATAAATTCCATCTAAAATTTTCATTACTTGTAGAGAGTGTTCAGCCGGAATAGTAACTGGTTGATCGTTTGCAACAAATTCTGCAAACTCGATACATTCTTTGGCATGAGGTTCAATAGTGTCTTTTGAATTTCCTTCAATTTTTTTAGTTATGTGAGTTTGAGAATTGATATCATTTTTTATAATCTCACAATTAGGCCAATGTAAACCAGCTTCTCTTCCGTATAACCATACTTGCATATCTTCTATTTTATCTTCTGGTAGTTTATGATGAAGCATCCATGATACTTCAAGCATCAAGGTTGCACCATTTTTAAACCTAACAAACGCAGCTGCAAAATCCTCAACGTTCATTGCTTCCTTATCGTACTCTCCATTGTAACTAAAAGAATTTGGTTGCTTTGCTAATTCTGTTTTTGACACACCCGTCACAGAAAGTGGTTCTGGATTGTTCATAAACCAAAGAGTTAAATCTAATACGTGCACCCCTATATCAATACAAGGCCCTCCTCCTGAATTTTCTTTTTTTAAAAAACCAAGTGAGACTGGTAAAAAATTTCTTCTAAGCATCCAAGAGCGTGCATGATATATCGAACCAATTGATTTGGATTGATCTTTTATTAATTGAGAATCTTTTCTGAACCTAAAGTGTTGAGCACACATTAATTTTTTTTTCGTTTGATCTCTTACTTCAATCATTTTTTTTATTTGTGAAGCATTTGGAGCTAAGGGTTTTTCACATAAAACATCTTTGCCAGCTTGCATAGCTTTAATTGCTAAATCGCAATGATAGTTATTAGGTGCACAAATATCTATCACATCTATATCTGGATCATTAATCATGTCTAAGGGATCAAGATATAATTTTTTTATTTGATTAGTATTACCCCAATCTTCTAGAGTTGATTTGTTTATATCGGAACCTGCTATTAATTCTGCATGTTCTGACATGCGCCAACCAGGTACATGTAACTTCGCAATACCCCCAACGCCAATAATACCAACTTTTATTTTACTCATATTTATATTTTTTAATTTAGATATTTATCCATTTTTTTTCTTTTTCTGATTGGTAAATTGATTCCATTATACCACTTCTCAATGCTGCTTCTGTAGGAGTAATTAGGTTTTTAGTATTGTTATCAATTAATGAATTGAGAAACAAATCAAATGCATGAGGCAATGTTTCTGGTAAATTTTCTTCTATTCTTTCTATTTTTTTACCTTCCTTATATTCGTTTATAATTAATTGCTCATTCGTTGTTCTTGCGTGAGCTTTCGTTCCACTTACAAAAATAGTATAAGGCTGCGCTACATCTATCCATCCCGCAGCAATACTAGCTATCAACCCACTTTTAAATTTTATTAATGCTTCTCCACTCTCTTCACAACCTGGATATTGATTATATACTTTTGTAAAGGTTGCACTTACTGACTCAACATCAGAAAAAAACCACAATAGAAGATCTAAAACATGTGTTCCTAAATCACCAAAAGCTCCAACTCCAGCAACTTTGGTATCTGTCATCCACTGATAGTTTTTGAAAATATCCCTCATAATACCATCGTGACAATTAACGAGTCGAATTCTTGAAATTTCGCCAAAATAATTAGCAGTAATTAGTTCTTTAAGTTTTATGTAAACAGGATTGCTTCTCATGAAATATCCAGTTTGAAAAATAATATTTGAAGACTCAATAAGATTTGCCATTTCAAAAGAATCTTTTTTTCCTATCCCCAAAGGTTTTTCTATAAAACAGTGTTTTTTATTCTCAGTAATCTTTTTAACTAATTGATAGTGCAAATTAGTTTCTGAACATACAATAACACCATCTAAATTAGGTTCTTTCAATAAATCAATATAGTTATCATAATTCTTACATTGCAGTTTTTCAGAATCACTTTTTGACCTGTTCTTGTCTTTGTCCCAAACACCAATGCAATTAATTTGATTGTTTGAAATTACCTTAGCAATAAAATTTGGCGTATGAATATGTGAGGTTCCAATAAATGCGATATTTTTCATTCCGATTATTAAAACTACTTATAGAGCACAACACTGATCGACCCAATGACCTGGTTCAACTTCAGTAAGCCCCATTTTTATTTCTCCACCTTTGCAATCTATTCCGGGATTAGGACATCTAGTTCTAAACACACAACCTGGAGGTGGATTTAATGCGCTAGGAATTTCTCCTTTTAGCTCTATAGCTTGAGATCTTTTTTCTGGATCAATTGATGGAATAGAAGATAATAATGCTTTTGTATAAGAATGTTTAGGGTTCTTAAATAATTGTCTAGAGGGTCCCATTTCAACTATATGACCCAAATACATAACTGCAACGACATCACATACATGCGCTACTACACTTAAATCATGACTTATGAATAAGTAAGTAAGGTTTAGTTCAGTTTGAAGTTGTTTTAAAAGATTTAATATATCTGCTTGTATTGATACATCTAAAGCAGCAACACTTTCATCTGCTACAATAAATTTTGGATTACTTACTAAGGCTCTTGCAATTGATATCCTTTGCCTTTGTCCTCCAGAAAATGCATGAGGAAACCTTCTAAGATGTTCAATATTTAATCTACATTTAGCTGCTATATCTCTTACTCTTTCATCAGTCTCTTGTCTTGAATTTGTTATTTTCATAACTTCTAAAGGTTCTGCTATAATATCTCTAACTGTCATTCTTGGGCTTAAAGCAGCATAAGGATCTTGAAAGATTAGTTGGGCTTTTTTTCTATATTCTTTTAAATCTTGTTTGTTCATATTTGTTAGATCATAATCTCTTTCATCATCATGAAAAATAACATTTCCTGAGCTAATTTTGTTAGCTCCAAGTATTGCCCTGCCAAGAGTAGTTTTTCCTGAACCAGACTCACCTACTAAACCAAAAAAAGATCCTTTTTGAATTTTGATATTAATATTGTTTACAGCATGTATTTTTTGTTTTTTTGAAATAAAATTCTCTTGATAATCAAAATTTACAGAAACATTATTTACTGAAATTAAATTATTATCCATTTTGACCACACTTAATTCCACACTGATCAACCCAGTGACCTGGTTCAACTTCAATTAATTTCATTTCAATTTTACCATCTTTACCCTCTGGATTGTGATGAGGGCATCTAGTTCTAAACACACAGCCTGTAGGTCTATCTAATGGACTTGGAATGTTTCCAGGTATTGGGGATAATGGTGCATCTAAGTTATTTATATCAGGCAAGGCTTGCAATAAACCTTTTGTATAAGGATGTTTGGGATTTTTAAGAATCTCATTTACTGGACCTTTTTCTACTACACTCCCTAAATACATTACTGCTACATGATCAGCTACCTGGGCAATAACACCTAGATCATGAGTAATAAATATTACTCCCATTTGATATTCTTTTATAATATCTTTAATTAAGTTAATTACCTGAGCTTGAATTGTAACGTCTAAGGCAGTTGTTGGCTCATCTGCCAATAAAAGTTTTGGCATAGTTGAAAGCGCCATAGCTATCATCGCTCTTTGACGCATTCCTCCAGATAATTCAAATGCATATTGATTAAACCGTTTTTCTGCATCTGCAATACCTACTCTTTTAAGCATATTTATAGATATAGATTTTGCTTCATCTTTATTAATATTTTTATGTATTAGTAATTGCTCAACCATTTGCGCACCAATTTTTATAGCTGGAGCAAAACTTGCCATAGGCTCTTGAAAAATCATTGATACTTTTCCACCTCTAATTTTTTTTAAGTCTTGTTTAGAAGTAAATTGAAGAACATTTTCGTTATCTAATATTATTTCTGCATCTTCATTATAAGAGGTGTTACCTGGGTTTAATTTCATAATTGATTTAGCTGTCACAGATTTACCTGATCCAGATTCACCAACTATACCTAGTACTTCACCTTGATCTACAGAAAGTGAAATGTTTTCAACTGCTGTAATTCTACCTTCATCAGTATCAAATTTTACATCTAAGTTTTTTACTTCTAATAAATGACTCATATTATTTTACCTTATGAGGATCTGCTGCATCACGTAACCCATCCCCTACATAAACAAATGTTAAAATTAATACGACTAAGAAAAATACAGGTATAAAATACCATTGATAGTTTAAAAGTACGTCAGCCTTTGTTGCATTTTGCAAAAGTACACCTAAAGAGTTTACGGGTTCTCTTAAACCAAGTCCAATAAAACTTAAAGCCGTTTCAGATAATAACATATATGGAAAACTAATGACTAAATCGACAATAATGTAGCTAGTGAAACTTGGTAATAAATGTCTTACAATAATGTGAGTAGAAGATGCTCCACAAAGTTTTGCAGCAAGAATATATTCTTGGCTTCTTTCGCTAAGTAGATGTGTTCTTACTCTTCTAGCAAGTGTTGGCCATGAAATTAATCCAAGTAAACAAGATATAAAAAAGAAACGTAATTCAGAACTCCATTCTAATGGTGCAAAAGCAGCAAGACACATAAAGAGAGGTATTGGTGGAACCGTTCGAATTGCATCAGTAAACATTTGAAGTACACTATCAATCCAACCACCATAATAACCTGAAATTCCTCCAATAATTAGCGATAGTACAAATGATATAAAAACACCAAGTGTACCTACAGCTAGCGAAATATAAATTGCACTTAACGTTCTACTAAATAAATCTTTTCCTGCTTTATCTGTTCCAAATATGTGAATTCCACCCTCTTCGACGCCAAATAAATGGGTATTAAATGTAAAACCTGGAATTTTAAAATCTAAAATTTTACCTGGAAGATTTATATTAAAATCAAAAACTTTATATTCCCAACCTTCGACAAAAAAATAAACGTATCTTCTTTTTTCTGTATCAACTTTATACACCCATCTGAAATTTGTATCTGCTCCTCTATACTTTTCTAATGTGTGTAAAAACGGCCTAGCAGAAAATCCATTATCATCCCAAAACATTGGAATTTGAGGTGCTCCATTTTCATAATCTTTATCTCTTCCTTTAATTGTTGGATCATAAGGGGATAGAAAATCTGCAAAGAGACTACAAATAATCATAAACAATAAAATAGAGCCAGCAATCATAGCTGATCTATTTCCGAAGAAGCGTGTTCTTACTAACTGCATTTGTGTTGCAGTATAATAAGCCTCTTTTTTTTGATTACTAACCTCCACCCATAACTCCTTTTCTTATTCTTGGATCAATTATAGCTAAAATAATATCCGTTATAAAATTAACAAAAACAATTGTTGCTGTTAAAAGAAAAATAATTGCACCTGCTAATTGCTGATCATTTGACCTTGCTAAAGCTTCAATCAATAATGCACCAGCTTCGGTAAGAATTAAAATTAAGGCCACAATCGGTAATGCACTAAATATTCGATTAAGGTCAAAACCTATAGAATTGATAACTGGACCTAAAGAATGTTTTGCAGGATATCTCCACAATAAACTCATTCCAGATATTCCTCTAGCTCTTGCAGCCATTACATATAGTTTATCATTTTCATCTAGCATCAGTGCTCTAACTGTTTGAAGAGCAAAGGCAGTGGCATTCCAACCTAAAACAAAAATGGGGAGCCAAGCTCTGCTTAAAAAATCAAATAATTTTGCTGATGACCATGGTTCGTTTTCATATTCTTGAGAGAATAAACCTGTCATTGTATCCCCATAATAAACAGTCATAAAAAGCATAATACAGAGTGCTACTAAAAAGTTGGGCAGAGCTATTCCAAGATAACTAATAAATTTAAGGGTATTATCTAAAGAAGCATATTTTGTCGTGGCCGATATAATCCCAACTGGTATGGCTATTAAATATGAAAATATTAGTGCAACCAAACATATTGTTAGAGATAAAGTAAATCTTCCACTTAATAATTCATTAATATTCATTCTTAAAATACAACTGTCACCAAAATCTCCATTAAAAACTATATTAGAAACCCATTTGCCATATCTATACAAAAAAGGTTTATCTAAACCTAAACGAATTTTTTCTTTTTCTATGTCTTCATAAGTTATTTGTGATCCTTGTGTATTTTTAAATGCTAGATATCTTTCAGCACAAGTTCCAGGAACTAATTCCATTAATGAAAAAACAATAAAGCATACAAGAAGCAAAGTTATAATTGCAAGTCCTGCTCTTGTGAGAGTAAATTGTATAAAATTAATCATATAAAATAATTAGGAGACAAGAATAATTAAAAAAAGAAAAGCGGCAATATATAATTGCCGCTTTTTTTATTATTTATTGAGTTAAATTACTCGTCTAACCACCATTGAGTAGCTAGGTATGGGTATGTTCTATAATACTCATAAGAAGTAGTTTTAAACTGCGTAAAGTTTTTCAAAGCATTTCTATGATAAGTTGGGAAAGGTGCTTTCACCGTACCAATCAATAGACTTTGCTCTGTTAACATTGTTGCAATTTTTTCACCCCACTCATTAGACTCAGCAGTACCAAGAGCGTAAGATTGGAATTTATCAATTCCATCACTTAAGTCATATACCCACTGAGGAGGTTCAGTACCTTCGTCACCATTACTATCAATGTATGCTGCCCAATCTAAACCTTGTGTATGGTTAAAATAGTTACCAAACGGAGGTTTAAATGTTTCTGGGTTACCAGCAACAATTGCTAATGGTTGACCTTTATCCCAAACATGAACGTCAAGTTGGTTAGCAGCTTGCGAACCACGATATTCATCTGGAGTTACCTCTTTAAAAGTAGTTTTTACTCCAACTTCATTGAAGTATCTTGCAACAAGTTCAACTTCAACACCACCAATACCTTGAGTAGCGTAGTCAATGTTAATAGCTAGAGCATCACCATTTGGTAATTCTCTAAATCCATCACCATCAACGTCTTTTAATCCTACTTCATCAAGAAGAGCATTTGCTCCATCTGGATCGTATTGAGTCATATGCATTTTTATACTTTCAGGAACGAAGTCAGGTGCAGGAGAAAATCCTACAAACTGCTCAACTTTACCTAAACCGTAATATGCAACTTCGTTGATCTCGTCTCTATTCATAGCAATTGACATTGCTTGACGGAAACGAATATCGCCATAGACTTTACGTTTTTCAGGATCAGGATGTGTTACATTAAAACTAAATAATGCAGCACCACAACCTGGATTGATTTGAACTTGATATCCACCAGACTCAGCACCATCAAGTAATTGAGGAGCGGACTCTAATTGAACAGACTGTGATTTATAATCAACTTCACCATTAACAAGTTTTAACAATCTTATTTCATTTTCATTGATGTATCTTTCATTTTGATAATCAATGTATGGTAATTGATTCCCAGCTGTATCAACTTGGAAAAAGTATGGGTTAGCTGCATAGACTCTACCTTCAGTAGTGTCTTCAATAGTCATGTAAGCTTCTAAAGAAGGATAAGCTGCATAAGGTAATCCAGCAACTAGATCTGGTTTAGCTAGTAAAGGAGTTGGAGTATCAGTCCAACCTGAGTTACCATAATATGCTGCTAAAGCATCATAACCATCTGCAAATCCTAATGCCTGAGCATTTGCATCAGCATTTGAATCAATTTCCGGATGGAATTGTTCTAGGAAATGTGAAGGCATGAAGAACTGGTTATATGACCATGCGATAGTTGCAGTTAAACCAGGGAACGGAGATGGTAAGTTAAATCTAACTGTTTGATCATCAATTACATCAACAGTCATTGGCTCACCACCAACTAAAAGATATGGATATGGTTTTTCACGAATCTTTGGATTCATCATCAAGTCTTCGTACCAAAACTCAACATCTCTTGCTACAAAAGGTTCACCATTTGACCACTTGTGACCTTTACGTAACATGAATGTTAAAGTAGTAAAATCATCATTCCACTCATAATCTTTAGCAACGTTTGGAACAATTGTAGTTAAGTCATCAGCAAAACGTAATAAGTTTACGTGTCTTGTAGATAACATATCAGAAGTTCCAGCTTCAGTTGCGTTCGATAAGAAGTTTATTGTATTTCCATATTTACCAATAGACTCATATGGTACTACAACAAGCGGTTCATCAGGTAATCTATCCTCGACTGGAGGTAGGCTTCCTGGGTTACCTTGTATTGTAGCGTTAATGCTAGCAATATTAGGATTATCTGAAAACTTCATAGTACAGCTGGCTGCACTTTCATATTCTGATAACTCATATTGCTGAGGATATTTTCCGCCTGTCTGAGCATCGTTCATTGTTGTACCTACGCAATGACCACCTGCAAAAGAGCTTCCACTCCAGACAAAGGTTGCGGAAGAAAATACTAACGCTATGAATATTTTTTTTAACATATATTTTCTCCTATAAGATAAATTTATCGTATGAATTTGTTTGTAAACAATTTTGACTTTTTAGCAAAAATATTTGACATTTTTATTACAATTTTTTTAAAAAAATTGTGTATTTCTTCTTAATTAATTACTTTAATAAACATTAGTAAATATGGAAAAATCCAAAAAATCTGTTCTTTTTATATGTGCTGATCAATGGCGTTTTGACTGCTTTAGCTTCCTAAATCATCCATATGCTCTAACACCAAACTTAGACAAACTTGCAACAAAAAGTGTAATTTTTAAATCACATTTTGCTGGAATTGTCCCTTGTGGTCCATCTAGAACTACAATGCTTACAGGTTTATATCCATTTATACATCGTTCAGTATATAATGGTGCTCCTCTTGATAAAAGATTTACAAATATCGCTAAAGAAGTTCGTAAACTAAATTATAATCCAAGACTTTACGGATACACTGATACTTCTTGGGATCCAAGATACTTGGATCCAAAAGATAAAAAAAATTTTACCTATGAATCACCAATGGAAGGGTTTGATGATGGTTGTGTTTTACCAGGAGGAAAACCGGAGCCTTGGGCTAAGCATCTTAATCAAAATGGTTTTGAAATTAATAAAGCAGAAGATTTGTACAAAGGAAGAAAGCCTAAAGATGATCAAGCGTATATTTATGAACCATATTATATTCCAACTGAATTTTCGGACACCGCATTTTTAGCAGACAAAGTTGTTAACGATTTAAAAAAAGTCAAAGATCCATTTTTTATGCATGTATCTTTTTTAAAACCACACCCACCTTTTCATGTTGCAGATCCATGGTTTAGTAAATTTAATCCAGATAGTATTAACTTATCTAAAAATGATATTTCACTGAAAGAATTATCAAAAAAACATCCACTACTTGAAGAGTTATGTAAAAAATTTTTATTAAAAGAAAATTATTCTGAAATTAATTATGATCTTTTAAAAGATCAAGATATCAAAAATATTATGAGTGTCTATTTTGCTATGTGCGCTGAAGTTGATTTTAATATTGGTAAAATTTTGAATGCTCTGAAAGAATCAGGACAAGAAGAGAATACAATGATAATATTTACAAGTGATCATGGAGAGATGTTAAATGAAAATAATTTATGGGGGAAATTAGGTTGGTGGGACTCTTCTTATAGAATTCCATTATTTATTTATCTGCCTCAAAACAATCCAAAAGAAATTAATCATTTAACAGAATCTGTAGATGTTGCTCCTACAATTTTAGAATGGCTTGGTGGTGACATCCCCATTGATTGGAATGGTCAATCACTTATGCACAATATCAATTATAAATACGAAAAATCACCTAATAAAGAATATGTTGTTTTTGATTATGATTTTAGAGAAAGTACTTCATTTGTTAAAGATAAAAAATTAGCACCCGAACAATGTAATCTATCAGTCATTAGAAATAATAAATGGAAATATGTTCATTTTCCTTCATTGCCATGTTTATTATTTGATTTAGATAAAGATCCTGAGGAAATAAATGATCTATCAGACTTAAAAGAATTTCAAGATATAAAACATGAACTAGTATCAAAATTGTTAAGTCACCGCATGATTCATCAGGAGCGACAATTATCAAACACTAAACTTTCCAGTTCAGGTGTTAATACAAATTCTGGACCATTTAGTAGAAAAATGGAATAATAAAGATATGTTAACGACTGTTATAGGCGCCTATCCAAAACCAAGCTACTTAAAAATAACTGATTGGTTTAATGCTTCTGGTGGTACAGATACAGAATATCCAACTAAATTTTACGAAGATGAAATAAATAAGATGGGCGATAATGTTGAAGAGTTATTTAATAAAGCTACCAAAGAAATAATTAGTGATCAGGAAGAATGCGGTATTGATATCCTAACCGATGGTGAAGTTAGAAGAGAAAATTATATTCACTATCATTGTAGATATTTAGAAGGAATTGATTTTGCAAATCTCACAGAAAAAGTTGCTAGGACAGGGAATTATAAATGCTGGTTACCAACAATAACTTCAAAAGTTAAAGCAAAAGAATCTTTTTTAGTTGAAGAGTGGAAAAAAAATCAGAGTTTAACCAATAAAGATATAAAAATTACTATTCCTGGACCAATGACTATAACAGACACCATAGCAAATACATTTTATGATTCAGATGAGCATATGGGTGAAGACTTAGCTGATGCTATTAATGTAGAAATTAAAAGATTGGTTGATGCAGGATGTAAATATATTCAAGTCGATGAACCGTTGTTTGCTAGAAAACCAGAAAATGCTCTTAATTTTGGAATCAAAAACCTAGAAAGATGTTTTAAGGATATTAATAATCAAAATATTGAAAAAATTACTCATATTTGTTGCGGCTATCCTGATAAATTAGATGCAGTAGATTATCCAAAAGCGCCTTTAGATTCTTACAGTAAAATTAGTAAAGCTTTAGATGAATCAATTATAGATACAGTTTCTATAGAAGATGCTCATCGATATAATGATTTAAATTTTTTAAAAGATTTTAAACAAACAAAAGTTATTTTTGGTTTAGTGAAAATAGCAAGCTCTCAAGTTGAGACTAAAGAAGAAATTGTCTCAAGAATAAATGAAGCATTAAAGTTTATTGATAAGGAACAATTAATTGTTGCTCCTGATTGCGGTCTTGGTCACTTAACTAAAGATTTAGCAAAAATAAAATTAAAAATAATGGTGGAAGCTTCTAATAGTTTCTAGTGGACTAAAGTTTCTGGATTAGCATAATCATAATTTAAATCATCAGCAATAGCTTTATATGTAATGGCCCCTTTAAAAATATTTAAACCATTCATAAAATTTTTATCATTTTTTAAAGCATCTTTAAAACCATTAGAAGCTAAGTTTTGAATAAATGGCAAAGTGACTGCATTTAAAGCAAGAGTGGAAGTTCTAGGAACTCCACCTGGCATATTTGCAACACAATAATGAACAACATCATCAACAACATATGTAGGGTTTGCATGAGTTGTTGGTTTACTAGTTTCAACACAACCGCCTTGATCAATTGCAACATCAACAATTACAGATCCACTTTTCATCTCTTTGATCATATCCTTAGTTATGATCTTAGGAGCATTAGAACCTGGAACAAGTACGCCACCAATTAGTAAATCACATTCAGAAATATAATCTTTTAGATTTATTTTATCACTGTGTAGTGGTTCTATTTTATCACCAAATTTTTCTTGTAATTCTTCTAATCTTTTTTCTGATTTATCAACGATGAAAACTTTTGCTTGCATACCTGTAGCAATTATTGCTGCATTTTCACCTACAACACCTCCACCTAAAATTAAAACATTTCCGGGTTGAACCCCAGGCGCACCCCCTAAGAGTAAACCACTTCCACCCTTATGTTTTTCAAGTGAATACGCACCAGCTTGAATCGACATTCTGCCAGCTACAGCACTCATAGGTGCAAGAAGTGGTAATTTATTATTATGATCACTTACTGTTTCATAAGCTATACAAATCGAATTTGAATCAATTAAACCCTTTGTCAATTCTGGAGCTGCTGAAAGATGTAAATAAGTAAATAAAATTTGATTTTCTCTTATCATTGCTACTTCATTCATTAGAGGTTCTTTAACTTTTACAATCATTTCAGAATCATTGAAAATATCCTCTGCTGAATTTACAATTTTTGCACCTGATAATTCATAATCACTATTGGAAAATCCAGCACCAATACCGGCATCTTTTTGAATTAACACTGTATGTTTATTCTTTACTAATTCTTTAACACTTTGTGGAGTAAGCCCAACCCTAGACTCCTGAGCTTTAATCTCAGAGGGAACACCTATTTTCATTATCTGTCATGCATATAGTTTGAGATACCTGTTCTTAATTTTTCAATTATCTCGTCAATATGTTTTTTTTCACAAGTAAATGGAGGTGCAACAATTAAACAATCACCTGTTGCTTTCAAGCTTAAACCTGCTTCAAATAATTTTTTAAAACAAGCATATCCAGCTTTGCCTAAACGCTCATCCATTTTAATATCAATTCCTCCCATCATCCCATATCCTCTTATATCAGTAACGATATCTAAGTCTTTCAAAGTAAATAAACCATCTAAGAAATATGGAGACATGTCTTTTGCTCTATTAAATAAATCTTCTTTCTCGATTATATCTTGCATTGCTAAACCAGCTGCCATTGAAACAGGTATAGCAGAATAAGTATAACCATGGAAAAATTCTATAGCTCCTGTAGGTGAAGCATCAACAATAGTGTCATAGATATGATCACGTGAAGCTACTGCTCCTAAAGGTACAACACCATTAGTAATTGCTTTAGCCATTGTCATGATATCAGGACAAACATCAAAAGCTTGGGCTGCAAATGGAGCGCCCATTCTTCCCCAGCCAGTAATAACTTCATCAAAAATTAAAAGAATTCCGTGTTTGTCACAAATTTCTCTTAGCCTTTTTAAATATCCTTTTGGCGGAACTAAAGTTCCTGTTGATCCTGCTACTGGCTCAACAATACATGCTGCAATATTTTCAGCACCTATGTTACCAGCAATTCTTTCAAGATCATCTGCTAGATCAGCACCTGTTTCAGGTTCGCCTTTTACAAATAAATTTTCAGGTAAATGAGTATGTCTTAGATGATGTACATTTGGCATGAGAATATTTGAGAAAGTTTTTCTATTAGCAATCATTCCTCCAACAGAAATTCCTCCAATATTCATTCCATGATAACCTCTTTCTCTTCCTACTATGTGAGATCTATGACCTTCTCCTTTTGCTTTAAAATATGCTATGGCTGTTTTAATTGCTGTTTCAACAGCTGATGAACCACAAATAGTAAAAAATATTTTATTTAAATCTTCGGGCGTATGTTTTGAAACTTTTCTAGCTAAATCAAATGAACCGCCAAAACCTTGTTGAAATGGTTGAACATAATCTAATTGCTCTAATTGTTTTGATACTGCTTCTCTTATTTCTGGTCTTGAATGACCCGCTGGACTACAAAATAATCCTGAGCTAGCATCAATTAATTTATTTCCATAATGATCAGTGTAATAAACACCTTCTGCCTTAACCATTAATCTTGGACTATTTTTATAGTCTCTATTAGATGTAAATGGCATCCAATGTTCTTCTAATGAATTAGGTATTTCAGTTCTTTTTTCTAAGTCCATATTTTTCCTTAATAGAGATTGAGTATATGAAATTATCGATAAATCAAAGAATATTTCTTACACAATAAAGAAATATCATAGGAAAAATTGTAGCAGTGGTATAGAGAGAATACCAAATATGAGCACATTACCAGAAGATCTTAAAAGTAAAGCTTTAGAAACTCCTAACATACCTGCAGCTGTTGTGTGCCCCAATCAAGAAAGCATATTATCAGCTGTAATTGAAGGTAAGAATATGAACCTCATCGATCCAACTTTAATTGGAAATAGAAGTTCAATTGCTGAAACAGCGAAAAATTTAAGTTTTGATATTTCTAATTTTAATATTGTAGAGGCTAAAGATGAAGAGGATAGTGCTTCAATTGCTTGTCAGATGTCTAATGAAAATAAAAGTAAAATCATAATTAAAGGGAACCTCCATACTGATATTTTAATGCGCTCTTATTTAAAAAAAGAATTTAATTTACTTGATGGCAGAAGATTAAGTCATATTTGGCATATGACTACACCGCAGCTTAAAAAACCTCTTTTTATCACTGATGGCGCCTTAAATGTTTTACCAAGAGTTGATATAAAATTACAAATTCTTAAAAATGCTGTGCAGTTTTGTAATAAATTAAACATTAACAAACCAAAAGTTGCAATTTTATCAGGTACAGAAGATCCAATTGATAGTATGCCAAGTTCAGTTGATGCCAAAAAAGTTATGGAACTTGCGTTAGAAGAAAAAATTAATGCTTTTGTTCATGGGCCGCTTGCTTTTGATAATGCTGTTTCTGAGGAAGCAGCTAAAATAAAAGGGATTAAGAACGATGTTGCTGGTAATACTGATGTATTATTAGTTCCTAATTTAGAAACTGGAAATTCTTTATCCAAAATAATGGTTTATTTTATGAATGCTTGTGCAGCAGGAATAGTAATTGGTGGTAAAGTACCAGTTGTGGTTCCTAGTCGAGCAGATAGTAAAAATTCTAAACTTGCATCAATTATGGCAGCTGTAGTTGCTGCAAATAACTAACCAGTAAATAAATTTTAGCTCGAATGCTTTTAAGACATTATTTTTTAATTTTAATAATCACTTTTTTATTTGGAAGTGCATACCCCGTTCAGAAAGTTATTTTTAATGAAAATGTACCCCCATTATTAATGGGAAGTTTAAGAATGTTAGTGGTTTTCATATGCCTTTTGCCTTTTTGGAGATTTAGAATTCCTGAAAAAAAATACTGGTTACCACTTCTCTTTTTTTCAATTTCTATGGGTTTTTTAGCAAATGTTTTTATGACATTGTCTTTAAATGAAGCAAACATAGTTTCTCCGATAATTATTGGTTCTCAATTGGCTGTACCATTTGCAATATTATTAAGCTCATTTTTTTTAAAAGAGAAAGTAAGTATTAAAAAATGGGTGCTTATATTTATTTCTTTTTTTGGAATTATTTTGTTAGGCTTTGATCCTTTAATAAGAAGTGAAATTTTTGCATTAATCTTAATAACGTTAATGGCATTCTTTTATGCTAGTGCACAGGTATTTTCCAGATACCTTAAAGATTTAGAGGTCACTCTCACAAATGCAGTAATGGGATTAGTAGGATTTATGTTATTAATTATTTCATCATCAATATTTGAAGGACAAACAATAAACGAAATAAAAACTATTAGTTTTCAGTCATGGTTATTAATATTTCATTCAGGTATCTTTGTTTCAATTGCTGCACACATGTCGATGTTCTATTTATATAGGATGTATCCTGTAAATAGAGTATTTCCATTTTATGCTCTATTTCCTGTATTTGGTGTGTTGTTAACGTTTATAATTTTTTATGAAATACCAACTTTAATTACTTTTATTGGTGGTATAATTGTAATCGTAGCAACTTATTTTATTAATAAGGAAAATTAGCTACTTTAAAACATCTAATCCATCAGATAAATTGATATGTCCTGTTTGACGAGCTTTATTAAACTCTTTAATTCTGTCAAATATATTGATTCCAATTTGTCTATAAATATCAAGTAAATCAATTAAGACCCAATTTTCTCTAATCAAACCATTTTCTAGCCTCCAGAAATCAAGACTTCTCATTTCTAGTGCTTGATTTGATGGAGCAATACCCATCCAGCCATCATTGGTTATTGTTAATCTCATATTAGGCCAACCTGTTTCACACACATAATTTCCTTCATGTATCCAGTGTGTTTGCAAATCTTCCATGCCATCGGTGGCTAATTTTTCATTTGATGAACCACCTTTTCTATCTGGCATTGCTCTTAAAAATGGGATTTGATGCCAATGTCTGAAACCTGCTATACCTCTACCTGTTCCAATTCCGGCTGGTCCGTACCAATTAAGATTTGGGTGCCAATATTTTTCTAGATTCATAATTTTTGGATCTGGATTTTTAGGATGTAAGGATAAATCATTTAACATATCTATAATATGATCAAAATTTTCTTTCTTTTCTCCATTTATTGACAAGCCATCTCCAGTCATAGGAGCTGGGGTACACAGAAATGCACCAAGTTGAGGAGACATTGGCCATGCATTTGCTTGCATCATAATTTCAGGTAAGTCCCAAATAGATTGTACTTCAGTAATTTTATTTTCCTCTATTTTAAAAAACTCATGATAGCGCATATGAATTAAATTGCCTGTTGGTGGAATATCTAAGTATGGTTTTATAAAAGTTCCCATATAATTACCCATTGTACCTATCCATTTTTGCCCTTCAGGGGTTTTTCCCGCCATAATAATCATATCTCTTCTTTCTAGATCAGGGATACTATCCAATAATGGCAAAATACATTTAGAAAGAAAATTATTTAAACCTTTAAAAGTTCCAAAAGGATGGCAAAAATTAAATAAAGATTCTTTTGTAAAATAATTGCTTAATGATTTTTCAATTGTCTTTTTGTTAAATGCTTGAGTTGCAATCTGATAGTTGGCAAAAAAATTTTTTAATTCTCTAGAAATCATTATTTAGCAGTCCATCCTCCATCAATTACTAATGAAGAGCCAGTTATCATCGATGCAGCATCAGAAGCAAGATACACTACTGCACTAGCAATATCACTTTCTGTTGCTACTTTTCCTAAAGGTATATTTTCAATAACAGATTTTTTAAAATTTTTATCTTTGAAAAATTTTTTAACCATAGGAGTTTCAACAAATGTAGGGCAAACTGAATTAACTCTAATGTTGTGTTTTGCTAAATCGATAGCCATTCCTTTAGTTAGACCTTCAACGCCAAACTTGGTCATATTGTAAACACTTCTAAGAGGAGCTCCAACTTTACCTAACTGAGATGAAATATTTATAATTGATCCACCACTTTTTTTTCTATTTGTTGATTTTAGCATAATTTTTGTTGCTAATTGAGCAATATCAAATGATGCTTTAATATTAAGATCAACCACTTCACTCATATCTTTTCTTTTAATTTTAGTAAAATATTCTGGCCTATTTGTTCCAGCGTTATTTACTAATATGTCTAATTTTGGAATTTTAGAAAATATTTTTTTTATTTCTTTTAAATTTGTTACATCACAAACAAAGTAGTTGCATTTTCTTTTAATTTTTTTAATTTGGTTTTTAACAGCTATAAGATCTTTTTCTGTTCTACTTATAATTATTAAATTTGCTCCAGCTTCTGCCAGTGCGATTGCAGATGCTTTACCAATCCCTTTACCTGCACCTGTAACAAGCGCAGTCTTATCTTTTACTTCGAATTTTTTTAGAAACATTTATGCGTATAATTTACAATGAAAAAATGGTTTGATCTAATAAATTCATTTTTTTGATGCACATATCAAATTTATCTTCTTTGTGAAAATCACCTGGAAATGCAATACATTTAACACTTGCATTAACAGCGGCATTACTACTTTCCTCTGTATCTTCAATTGCAAGACATTCTTCAGGTTTTAAATTTAATTTTTCTAGTGTTACTTTATATATCTCTGGATGAGGTTTTTCATTGTTAACAAATGATCTATTTCCAATAAAATCAAAATCCGCTTTTGAAATTTGATTAGAAAGACTTTCAAATACAGCTTCTACATTATTTACAGTTGTAGAAGTTGAGAATGCAAGTTTAATATTATTATCTTTAGTATATCTAATCATTTCATAAACACTTTCTCTTAATTTTTGTTTGTTTTGAATAATGAATGAACTAAATAATTCTGTTTTTCTATCTCTAATTTGTGATGCATTAACATTGATATTATTTTTTTCTGCAAAATCTTCTACTCTCTTAGTGCCACCTGATTTTTTTAATAAAATTCTATAATCTTGCTCGTCCCAATACCAATCTAAACCAGCTTCTTTAAAGGCTTCGTTAAATGAATTACGTTGGATATTAGAAGATTCAATCAGTGTTCCAATTGATCCAAAAAGTAATGCTTTGTATTTCATCTTATAATTTTAATAAATAATTATCATATTATTGTTAACCCTTTACTGCACCTTGAGTTAAACCAGACACTATTTGTTTTTGGAAAAACATCACTAACAAAAACAATGGTGCGGTAATTGATGCAGCAGCAGCAATTGACTCAACTAAATCTGTCATTTTAGTTTCCATATTAAAATATTGCATAATTGCTGGAACCATAGTTTGTGATTGTCCATCTAATAATAATGCTGCAACAAGATAATCATTATAAGCTAACAAGAAAGAAAATAATCCTGTTGTAATTACACCTGGCCACATTAAAGGCATCACAACTTTCCAGAAAGCTTGAAAAGGATTACATCCATCAATTTGAGCAGCTTCATCTAAATCTTGAGGTATATTCATAAAAAATGATCTCAGCATCCATATTGTAAAAGGTTGGTTAATAGCTACTAACAAAACAATAACAGCAATTTTTTTTCCATATAATCCATAATTTATAAAAGGTTCTAAATAACCAGTAACCAAAACAGAATGAGGTAAGGCTCTAAAAATTAAAGCAAAAATTAAAAGCCAAAAGGCAATCATAGAATTACTTCTTGCTAATCCATAACCAGCTAGTGTTCCAACAGTTAATGAAATTGTAACAACCCCACCTGTTACAATCATAGTATTTAAGAATTGTTTATAAAATTCATTACCAACCCAAACAGACAAATAATGCTGAGGAGTAAAACCTATTATTGGGTAAGAAAAAATTTTTAAGAATTCTAAATTTGAAAATAATATATTTACAAATTCAGATAAATTATTTTGAATTAAAAAAAATAATATGAAGGAAATAGTTATATATAAAATGAATAAAATGAAAAAAGTAATTAAAGAAAATTTTAAAATAGGATTAATTAAATCAAATAAAATTTTTCTTATTTGGTATAATTTATAAAACAAATAAATTGATAGAAAAAGAAAAATAAAGTTAACAAAAGATAGACCTCCAACCTGTTCTTTTGTGCTTGGACCAATTATTACCTTTAAAGGATTGGAAGCAAAAGAATCAACAGGAAGTTTTATTGACATTACAACAATCCATAAGAGAGGGAATAAAGCAATTATACACCACGTAATTATTGTAATTGAAACAATAATTTTAAGAGGCGTGGTTAAGTTAAAAAGTTTACTTTCCATTATAATCTTTTTTCTTTTTGCTCTTTAAAAGTTCTTCTTAAAACTGGAATTAATATTATTATAATTCCTATCATTGTAAGAACAGAAGTAGCTGATGCTCTTCCAATAGATCTTGTTCCAGAATCATCAATTCTCAAGAAATCATAAGTCATCCATTGTAATGAAATCCTAAATCCAGAAGCACTAAAACCAACAATTTCATCAAAAACTCGATATGAATCCATTAAATGAATTAAAGCAACAAATACTATTAATGGCATGATATGCGGAATTATAATAAATCTTAAACGCTGAAGTCTATTTGCCCCATCTACAAATGCTGCCTCAATTTTTTCTTTATCGACAGTTTGTAGTCCTGCATAAAAAATAACAAAGGCAAAAGGTATAGTGTGCCAAACTCTATAAAAAAGCATTAGAATCTCTATCGTCCAGCCTTGAGAAAATAGGGCAATATCTTTATCTAAAATATTTTCTAAAAATAAAGTTAATATACCATCTCCTATAAATAACCATTTTATTGATAAAGCACCTATTACAGGTGTAATTATAAATGGGAGCAAGGTTATAAAAATTATTGGACCTTTCAATCTATTAATTAAAACATTAACGCATAGAGCTAATATTAAACCTAAGATTATTACAAATGGTAAAGTAATAAATGTAAATGTTAGTGTAAACCTTAGAGCTTTATAAAAATCAATAGATCTTATTTTACTCCATTCAAAACCATCATTTGAAATAACAGATGATAATTGTTCAAATTTCAAAATATTTTTATAATTTTGAAAGCCTACCCAAATATTATTTTTTATTTTATTTCCATTTTCATCTAATACAGGAACGGTAATTGTTTCTGTTTTACATCCAAAAGGATCGCAATTTTCTCTTTCAATCGTTTCTAATACATCTTGGTTGAATTGAAAACTTTGAATTAAAACTATTAGAAGAGGTAAGGCAATAAATAATGTCATCATTATAAATGATGGCATTGTAAAAACTAAAAAAGTAGATTTTTTCATTTACTAATATTACCCCCCTTAAGATTTTAAAAGGGGAGTAATATACAATTATATAAAATTATAAGAGACCTTTTTCTGTTGCTGCAGTAATATAATCAGCCTCAATTTTTTCTAGAGTAGCTTTTGCAGTAGCTGCGCCAGTCAAATAATCACCAATAGCAGCACCTAAGACTCCATGGAGTGTGCTCATTTTTGCTGATGCAGGATAAGGAGCTGCTCCAGATTTTGCAGTTAAAATTGCACCAATATTTGATGGAGCTGGATCAAACGCATTAGACAGCCAAGGAGCAGCTTCAGGGTTCGCTCCTAAGTTTGCTGCATCTAATCCAACCATAGCTAGTTTAAATGCTGCTTCTGCTTCTTCATCAGTAACATTTTTAGCTATAACAACACCATCCCACCATAATGTAGATGCTGGTTTACCATTCTTTTTTGCTTTAGGCGCTGATGCAAACTTTACTAATCCAACAACTGTTGACTCCTCTGCATTATCCATAGCACCAGCTCGAGACGCCCAAAGGTTTGCAAGAGCAATCTTACCCTGTTGGAATTGTTGTTGAACATATGTAGAATCTGAAGTTAAATACTCAGGATCCATATATTCTGTTAGTTTTTTCATCATCTTAAGTGTTTCATAGCCATCGTTATTATTAACTGCTGGCATATTTCCATCAAAAAAAGAATCAGCAAAGCCCAAATACATATTTACAAATTCTTCTCCTAAATTCCAACCTGACTTGAATGTTCCACCAAGTGGATAATCTACAACTCCAGCATCTTTAATAACTTTAGCAGCTTTCAAAAGCTCGTCATAAGTTGTTGGAATATCTATACCAAGATCACTCAAAATATCTTCTCTGTAAAATAAATGTTGAGCATTTGTCATCATTGCAATTGCCATAATTTTTCCATCAATTACAATTTTTTGATTATCTTGTAGAGAGTCTCCATATTTAGCAACTAGATCGTCAAGTGGTCTAGTTACACCAGCATCAAGAACCGATACATTTGTAGAAGCTGAAACACCTGCCATTGTAAATTGAGATGGGTTGCTTTCTAATGATGCAACAAGCTTATCTCTGTATTCTTGATCAAGTGTAGGTGTAAAATTTCCACACTCTTCCATAGCAGAAGTAACAACTTTCCAGGCATCAAATCCTGCAGATAAAGAAGTTACTGGTACAGAATTGTTTAGCTCGCAAGCTTTTGCATTAGTACCGGCTAAGAAAAAAAATGATGTGAAAATCGCAAATAATACTAGTATTTTTTTCATTTGTTTCCCCTATAATTTATTAATATATTAATTTATAATATTTTATTAATGCAACAGTTTGAATAATTATTCAAGCATTTGCATACATAAAAAAGGAAAAATGATGAATAAAAATGCCACATCCCAAGATGTCGCAAAATTAGCAGGAGTATCTCAATCAGCTGTTTCAAGATGTTTTACTAAAGGTGCAAGCATCTCAAGCAGGACAAAACTAAGGGTTCTTGAAGCTGCCAAAAAACTAAAATATAAACCTCAAACTTTTTTGCAAGATTCTCAAAATATTGAAGATAGTGGACTAGTGGGAGTTATTTTACCTTATATAACCAATCGATTTTATCCAGAGGTATTAACTGAATTGCATGAAGCGCTACGTTTATCGGGTTTTAGAATTTTATTGATAACAACTGATGATGGTGAAGAATTAGACGATAAGCTCATTCAGCCATATTTGAAAGAAAGATTAGTTGCAATAATTTCAGCAACTAAACCAACAGATCAATTTGTTGAAAATTGCTTAAATAAAAAGATTCAAATTATAGCCTATAATAGAGCTTGGGATATCCCTACTATAAGTTCAGTTGCATGTAATCATAGATTTGGTGGTGAATTAATTGCAGATCAAATAATCAAAAATAACCATCAGGAAGTTGGTTTAATTGAAGGTCCCACAGGATCTTATGTAAGTAATGAAAGATGTAAAGGATTTAAAAATAAATTAAAAAAATCAAAAAAATTAAAATTATACTCTCAAAAAGGAAATTTTACATATGAAGGTGGATATGCTGCAACAGCAAAAATCTTAACGAATAAAAAAATCTCAGCTATTTTTTGTGCAGATGATACGATGGCATTTGGATGTTTAGATTACATTAAAAAAAATACAAAAATTGAAATACCTAACGATATTGAAATATTTGGATATGACGATATCTCAATGGCAAACTGGTCATCTTACAATTTAAGTACTGTAAAACAGCCCTTGAGACAAATGTCAAAATTAGTAACTCAACTTATTAATGATAACATTAAAGATCCAGATTATGAGGCCGTTAGTCATTTAATCCAAGGAACGTTAATAAAAAGAAAAACATCTAGATAAATTATATAACTTTGTTTGCTAATTTAGTTCCTTCAACTAAAGAATGAAGTTTTTCATAACAAATATTTTCATCAATTTTGCCAAATCCTGCAAAAGTACTAAATCCGCAATCAGTTCCAGCCATTAGTTGGTCTTTTGGAATTACCGTTGAAAACTGAATTAATCTATCTGCTACAACCTCAGGGTGCTCAACAAAATTTGATGTTGAATCGATAACACCAGGAACTAAAACTTTATCTTTTGGTAATTTAATATCTTGAAAAACTTTCCACTCATGTGCGTGTCTGGGATTTGATGACTCAATTAAAAAATATTTAATTTTAGATTTTAAAATTATTGGTAATATTTTTTCTAGTGGGATATCATGTGTATGAGGTCCTTCATAGTTTCCCCAACAAATATGCATTCTAGTCATATTAACATCTACATTAGTTAAAGCTTCATTCAAACACTCAATTTGAATTTCCGCACGTTTTAAAAATTCTTGTTGGGATAATTCCTTAAAATTCATATGTCTAGCTAATGCAAGATCAGGACAATCTAATTGCACTTGTATATTTGATTTAGTAATTGTCTCATACTCAATAGCCATAATTTCTGAAAGTTTATGTAAATATTCATCATCTGTTTTATAAAACCTATTTGGCATAAATACATTTATGACACCTGGTGATGCAGCATTCATAAATGCTTTTTGATGATTGTTTTTATCTAATGAATTTTTAAAATTCTCTAAGTCTTTATTTAATGAATCTTTATCTTTGATTTTTAATGCATTAGTACAACACGGTCTGCTATACGTTGGCGTACCCCCACTTTTAGCTATTTTTTCTTTATACTCTGGAAAATCATCTAAATCAGCTGGTGCTCTTCTTTCACTTTCTCCAGAAAAACCATCTATCCTATCTTTTATATAAGTGGCATAACTTATTTTACTCATTTCACCGTCACTTATATAATCAATACCAACTTCGATCTGTTTTTTAACAATTGTCTCAACATTTTTTTTCAATATATTATTGAAATCTTCTTTAATAAATTTTTCACCCCGATCTTTAGAAAATAAAATTTCTGAAAGTCCTTTTGATCTAGGCAAGCTGCCTACATGTGTAGTTAATATTTTAGACATTTTTTAATTAACCTGTTTTTATCAAGATTTGTTTCCAAATTGCAGTTTCATCAAATAAAACCCATTCGTTCTTTATACCTCTTGGTCCTATTTCGGCATGATTAATTCCCATAATATAAATCTCAGAATTAGAAGCTTGCCCAAATATACCATTCCCACTGTGCTTCCCAACTAAAGACCAGCGTATAGCAACTTTTTTTGGTTGATTTTCTTCTACAGTAAAACTTTTATGTTCTATTCTAAAAAGAGCATCTGGGAAAGATTGTCTTAAATTTAGCCAGAAATTTGTTACATCATCGATACCATAACAAACAAAACCTCCTGGTTGAAATTGTTGAACTGATCTGTCATAATTTTTTTCAATTGTAGATTTAGAATTAATATTAAGAATGTTTTCTAAATTTTCTGCATATTGATCAGCTATATTATTTTTTGATAAAATTGGTGGTGCATAACTTGTTTCTTGAGATGAATTCTTATCAAATGGTTTAATGCAATTCTTTATTCCACCTTCTTGCTTTATTAAAATTGCTGCATATTTTTTTGGATCTATTTCTAGCTGTCTAACAATTGCTCCTTGATCTCTAACTAACCATTCATCATAAACTTGATTATTCTTACAAGCGCAGTCAGCAATGACTCTGTATACAAGTTTTTTATTTGTTGCTTTCCCATATAAACCATCTTTTACATGAGTGGCTTTACTAAGAATTCTATGAGAAGATAAAAACCCTTCATCTTCGTTACCAATCCAAATTACATCTTCACCTAATAATTGCCTATCTGGAAATTCGTCTAAAGTTGCATTAGTTGCATCAACTACTGTATTAGGTCCATAAATGATTCCCATAGGTGATCTAACAGGAATATTTTCAGCATAATATTCCATAATTGAGTTAACATCTTTTTCTTCCCATATCTGATGAGTTATTTTTAGAATATAATCTGGAAGATTTTCAAACTTGTTATTAAAACCTTTCATATAACTGAATTCTTAATTTGTTTGTCTTATAATAAATAAATTTCCATCCTCATCACTTATCTGCTTAATTGATCGTGATGAGTTTTTTGGTACTGAAAAAGTATCCTTGTCCTTAATTACTACTTTCTCTCCATCACAATCTATTTCCCATTCACCAGATAAACAATGATATACTTCTGATTTCTCAAATTTGTATTCATGTATATGGGCATTTTTTCCATGGAGAAGTGAAAGGCTAAATCCTGTTAAATGCGGTATGTTTGGAATAAATGATTTATTATGAATATTAAATTGATCAAGGTAATTAATAATTTTATTGGATTGATAGTGTTCATCATCAACAAAGTATTTATCTTTTTCATCAAATCGAATGACAAACTTTTCTATATCTTCTGAGGAATAATGATCAAAACTCTTTAATTCATCTTCTTTTAATGGTTGAATAATTTTAGTTTCATCAGTAATTTTCTGTTTTTCTGTATCTACTAAAGAATTATCATTCATTAATACCATACCAGAATCTTTTGCATCTTTTAAAAGTTTTGGAGTCCAAGTGATTACACCTGGATCATTTTCACCTAAAACTACAAACATTAACGCTTCTTCTTTGCTTACATTTTGAAAACCTCTAAACATATTTGTAGGGAAAGAAGCAATATCACCTTTTTTAAGTATTACCTCTCCTTCTGTGCCATCAACTCCCCAATAGAAACGCCAAGCACCAGAATGAATTATAAATACTTCAGCAGTTGTATGGCTATGTAATCCAGAACCGTTCATTGGAGCAGCACTTACAGCTCCAATATTGAAGCCATGCGCTTCAGCTATTTTAACATTTTGTTTAGCATCTTCACTAACACCTGGGCCTATAACAGAATAATTTTTCCTATCTTGATGTCCCTTTAATTTTCCTTCTACAAAAGGAATAGTACTTGGAATAAGTTCCTCAAATTTTGCTAATCTTGTAGTAATATTAATTGACATATCTTTATGATATTTTATTCATTTTTTTTGAATATTATTCAAATTATTGAATAAATCAATTAATATTTATTAGTATGTAAATAATTTTTATGACAAATAAAATTGAAGATTTTGAAACAGGGGAAAAAGAAAACAAGAAAATAATTTTTGTAGATTTAAGTACAAGTGAAAATTTAGAAAATAAAAAAAAATTTAAATATTTATTAAATAAAGTTGCTGAATCTCCTTTAGATGAATTAGGAGTTAATTTAAAAAACTTATACCATGAAGAAGCTGAATTAAATGCTTTTCATCCAATAAATGAAATAAGTGGTGTTGAGAATATAAAAAATAAACTTTGGATACCTCTAAAAGAAGCTTTTCCAGATCTCGAAAGAAGAAATATAATTGTAATTGGAGGATCTTATAGAGACAAAGTATTTGTATCGTTTGTTAGCTATCTAACTGGAACATTTGTCAACGAATGGCTCGGTGTTACACCCACAAAAAAAAATATTTATCTTAGAACTTGCGAAGCTCATCAAATCTCTAATGGTAAAATTATAAAATCATATGTTTTAATTGATACAGTTGATTTTATTAGACAAGCTGGACACTGGCCAATTAATAAATCTTTAGGAGCAGAAGGTATGTGGTCAGCGCCTATTACTGGAGATGGAGAAAATAATGAAAATTTTGACAACGAATTATCTTTAGAATCTTTAAATCAAGCATTAACCATGCAGCGAAGTTTAAATATTAAGCCCGAAAGTGATCCAAACTCAAACAAAGATTATATAAGAGATAAATTACTTAATCATCCTCAAAAAAATTATTGGCATCCAAAAATGATGTGGCACGGACCTGCAGGAATAGGAACTGCAAGAGGTTTAAAAGGATATGTAGAATATCATCAACTTCCATTTAGACTTACATTTAAAGAAAGGGATTATTGGAAAATTGGACATTATATTGAAATTGGTGATGGTAATTATTCAATGACTGGAGGTTGGCATAGCATAGAATGCATTCATGGTTCAAAAGAATGGTTAGGTTATGAGCCAACTAATAAAAAAATTACAATAAGAGTTATGGATTTTTATTTACATCATGAAGGGTTAATTAGAGAAAATTGGGTACCAATCGATATTGCACACATATTAGATCAAATAGGCATTGATATCTTTAAATTAATTCATAAAAAATAATTATGGCAATTGAATATTTAAAAAAAGGTTTGGATGAAAAACAAAGAATTGAAGATAATGATAAAGTAAAAAAAATTGTTGAGGAAACATTAAGTAAAATTGAATCAGAAGGAGATGAACATATTAGAGAGTTATCTCAAAAATTTGATAACTATTCTCCAGATAGTTTTAGATTAAGTGAAGAGCAAATAAATCAATTAATGAGTGAAGTCTCTGATGATGACAAAGAAGATATTAAATTTGCTCAAAAACAAGTGCGATCATTTGCGGAAGCACAACTTAAAACTTTAAGTGAATTAGAAGTAGAAACGCATCCAGGTGTGATACTTGGTCATAAAAATATACCAGTGCAAGCAGTTGGATGTTATGTACCTGCCGGAAAATTCCCAATGGTAGCTTCTGCTCATATGTCAGTTGTTACTGCCTCTGTTGCTGGGGTTCCAAGAATTGTTGCCACTACACCGCCTTTTAAAGGTAAGCCAAATCCAGCTGTCGTTACAGCAATGAAAATGGGTGGTGCTCACGAAATTTATGTTTTGGGAGGAATGCAAGGAGTTGGTGCTATGGCTATTGGTACAGAAACTATTAGACCTGTAGATATGCTTGTTGGACCTGGCAATGCATTTGTTGCTGAAGCGAAAAGACAATTGTATGGCAAAGTTGGTATCGATTTATTTGCCGGTCCAACTGAAACAATGGTAATTGCAGATGAAACTGTTGATGGTGAAATATGTGCAACAGACTTATTAGGACAAGCTGAACATGGATATAATTCTCCTGCTGTGATGATAACAAATTCAAGAAAACTTGCAGAAGAAACATTTAAAGAAATTGATAGAATTTTAGAAATTTTACCTACTAAAGAAACAGCAAGTACAAGCTGGAGAGATTATGGAGAAATGATTTTATGTGATACTTATGAGGAGATGTTATCTAAAGCAAATGAAATAGCTTCAGAACACGTTCAAGTTATGACAAAAAAAGATGATTGGTTTTTAGAAAATATGACATCTTATGGAGCTCTATTTTTGGGTGCTAGAACTAATGTTGCTAACGGTGACAAAGTGATAGGTACTAACCATACTCTTCCTACTAAAAAAGCTGGAAGATATACTGGTGGTTTGTGGGTTGGTAAGTTCATTAAAACCCATACTTATCAAAAGATTATGACAGATGAAGCTGCAACTCTCATTGGAGAATATGGATCTAGACTTTCACATTTAGAAGGTTTTATAGGTCATGCAGAACAATGTAATGTGAGAGTAAGACGATATGGGAAAAAAAATGTTGGATATGGAAAACCAGCAGGAGAAAAAATTTAGCTTATTTTAATTCCCCTTTAACTCTCATTTCATTTCTAATTTTTGTTGCCGAGATATCATGTATTTCTTTTCCTAAATCATGTTCTGTAAATGAATAACCAACTCCTCTTCCATAAGAAATATCAATAATGTTTGGAACCTTAACAACTACATATTCTTTTCCATCAGTAAAACCATGTTGAGCTAAACCTTCATTAATTTTTGCTTTTACTTCTTCAAATTGAAATGGATTGTCAGCTTGACCTTCTACTCCTGCATCTACACCTCCAACGTCACGATACATAATACATACCTGACCTGTTTTCTGAAGTGCTCTTTTAAATAATTCTGTATGTCCGTCATGCCATGGTTGCCATCTACCTAACATTTGTACTGTTGGTTTTTTCCAATCAAACATTTTTAATCTCCTTTGCTAGATTTTCTATTTCTTCATCTGATAAAAATTTAGTTATTTTAATGTCAGTTTTATTTGGTTGTTCAAACATTTTATTTGTATCTTCAAACCTACCTTCTTTAATAGTATCCAGCCAGATAACAAAATCAGGCTCAAAAGCTTCTCTTGCTTTTTCAGTTGGTGCTACGAAGTCACAAATTACCCATCTTCCATTTTGTTTTTCGAAATCGGCAAATGTTTTCATTCTATTGGCTTGTCGTATTCTACCTTCCATCGTAAAATCCCAATCGTTTGCTGACTTCCTAACTACATCTGCGTTATACCAAGCACAATTATCAATTACTTTAATAAGCCTTTCAGCTAACCAAGTTTTGCCAGCACCAGGAAGACCACAAATAAGTATTTTCATATGATAATAATTTATATTTTAGCGATAAAATAAGGGTTAATAACACTTTCTTTCGTGTTGTATAGTAATATATTTTTATTAAAATCTTTAACCGAACCTCCTGCCTCTTCAAGAATAATATGTCCCGCAGCAATATCCCATTCTGAAGTTGGACCTAGTCTTGGATAGATATTTGCCTTACTTTCAGCTAAGTAACAAAATTTAAGAGAACTACCAATTTGGATTAACTCAAAATTATTACAATTATCATTTATCCAATTATCAAAATCTTTATTAGAATGTGATCGACTACCAATAACCTTTATTAAATTACTTTTGTCTTTTACTGTATTTATTTTTATAAAATCTTTAGTTGTTTCAATATTTGACTCTGTAATTAATTTATATGCGCCATTGTTTTTTAAAGCATAATAAAGCAAAGATTTAGCAGGCGCATATATAATACCAAATATTGGTGAATTATTTTTTATTAATGCAATGTTAACTGTAAATTCTCCATTTTTTTTTATAAATTCTTTAGTTCCATCTAATGGATCTATTAACCAATATGAATTCCAAGTTTTTCTTTCTTTCCATTCTATTAGACTTTCTTCGCTTAATATAGGAACATTTGGGCTAAAAGATTTTAATCTATTTAAAATTAAATTATTTGATTTTATGTCAGCTTCGGTAATAGGTGAATTATCATCTTTTATTTCTACATTAAAAGATTTTTTATATACTTTTTGAATTTCCTTACCTGCATCTATAGCAGTATTTAATATTTTTAATAAATTTTTTGATTTATGTAATTCTAAGTTCATGATTCGTTTAACAGAATTTTTTTATTAATTAAAATTATATGTAAATGAAATACATATATCCAAAATACAATGTTAATCCAATAATTCCATAAATACGTCCAATTTTTTTTGCAAAAATCATAAACATTAAAATTAATGCTGTAATTGATAACATGAAGTATAAGTCTTGATTTGCTAAAACTGCAGGAACTTTAAAATTACCAAAAAATGAACTAATACCTAGAACGCCTAATACATTATAAATATTAGACCCCAGAATATTTCCTAAAGCGAAATCGATCTTTTTTCTAAAGGCAGAAACAATACCAACTGCAAGTTCTGGAAGGGAAGTTCCAAAAGCTACTAATGATAATCCAATTACTGAAGCTGGAACATTATAAGTTCTTGCAATATTAATTGCTGAACCAACAAGTAAATCTGCACCAAATACTAAACACGCTATACCTATTATAATTAATATTAATGAGATTGTTATTGAATAATCGTTTTTATCTATTTCTAAATTATCAATTTCTCCTTTTTTTATTTGAACATACATTAGATAAATCAATGATGTAGTTGCAACTAATCCAAAAATAAAATTAAAATAAAAAAAAGTCATAATAATTAATACAATTCCTAAAATAATATTTATCCAAGCTTGGTTAATTTGATTTTTATTTATATTTACAATTGGAAAAATTAATGTTGTGGTGGCCATTACAAGTATCAAGTTTGCAACATTACTTCCAACTACGGCGCCTAAAGCAAGATCCGAAAAATCATTAAGAACTGCATTAATGCTGCTTGCCAATTCAGGTAATGATGTTCCCCCAGCTACAATTACAACCCCAATTGCAAACAATGAGATATTAATCTTTCTTCCAAAACTAACTGAACCTCTTATAATTATTTCAGCACCTAAAACTAGAAGCCCTAATCCAATTATCGAAAATAAAATATCCATTGAAAATTTTTAATTATTTAAGTTAGTTATATGTTTAAATTAAATAGTATATAATAAATAAATTTTTCTAAATTATGAACCAAAGTTTTGACTATATTATTATTGGTGCAGGTACAGCTGGTTGCATATTAGCAAATAGACTTTCAGAGAATGAAAACATTAAAGTACTTTTGATTGAGGCTGGAGGAAAAGACACTAATCCTTGGATACATATTCCGGGTGGTTATTTTAAAACAATGCATAATCCTAAAACTGATTGGTGCTTCACAACTGAAGAGGAAAAATTTTGTAATAATAGAAAAATGCTTATTCCAAGAGGAAAAACATTGGGTGGAAGTTCATCAATTAATGGAATGTTATATATAAGAGGTCATGCAAATGACTACAATTACTGGAGACAATTAGGTAATATGGGATGGTCTTGGGAAGACGTATTACCGTACTTTAAAAAATCTGAAGATTACAGAATTTCTAAAAGTGAATTTCATGGTACCAATGGACCCATAAAAGTAGAGAAAATTAGATCAAATTTTAAATTATTAGATTTATTTTTAGAGGCCTCTCAAGAATTTGGATACAAAAAAAATGAAGACTTTAACGATGGTGACAATGAAGGAATGGGTTATTTTCCAATGACAATTGATAAAGGGTATAGATGTAGTGCTGCAGTTGCTTTCTTAAATCCTATAAAAAATAGAAAAAATTTAAAAATTATAACCAAGGCACATGTTAAAAAATTAACAATTGAAAATTTAAAAGTAAAAACTGTAAATTTATGGAAAAATAATGAAGAATTTTCATATTCTGTAAATAAAGAAGTTTTATTGTCTGCAGGAACAATTGGATCTCCTCACATATTACAAGCTTCAGGTATTGGTCCAGGTAAATTATTAAATAAAAATAATATTAATATTGTAAAAGAAATTAAAGGTGTTGGAAAAAATTTAACCGATCATTTAATGTTAAGACCAGTTTACAAAATTAAAAACTTAGAAACATTAAACGATATATATCACAGTTTGAGTAAAAAATTTTTAACAGGATTAAATTATTTAATTTATAAAAAAGGACCTTTAACAGTTGGAGCAAGTTACTTGTGCGGTTTTATTAAAAGTGATTCGTATTTAGAAAACCCTAATCTACAATTTCATATCTCGCCAGCTAGCACTGATTTATTAGGAAAAGCAGACCTACATAAATTTCCAGCATTCACTCCTACAATAACAAATATACAACCTACAAGTAGAGGCTCTGTAGAAATTAAATCTTCAGATACAAGAATTTATCCTCAAATAAAAATGAACTATTTATCTACTGATGAAGATAGGGAAATTGCAGGAAAATCAATTAAAATTGTAAGAAAAATAGTTTTAGAATCAAAAGCATATAAAAATTATGAACCAGAAGAATATAGACCAGGAATACAATTTAAAGATAATCAATCTCTAGCAAAAGAAGTGGGTAAATTTGCAAACACTATTTTTCATCCAGTAAGTACCTGTAAAATGGGTAATGATGAAAACTCAGTTGTAAGTGATAATCTTAAAGTAAAAGGAATAAACAACTTAAGAGTTGTTGATGCATCTGTGATGCCAACTATAACTTCAGGTAATACGAATGCCCCTACTATGATGATTGCTGAAAAAGCATCAGACTTAATTATTAAAGATCAGAAATAATTATTGAACTACTGTATCTTTTGGATCAATTCCAGCAACTTCAACTGGGGCCTTCATAGCATCTCGTCTAAAAGGTTCTCCTAGTTCTTGATTTAACATAACTTCTATAAAAGTAGTAATGCCTTCCATTTGATCCTTGCAAGATTGTTGCAAAGCTTCTGTTAGTTCCTCTTGAGTGTAAACTTTAACACCTTTAAATCCACATGCTTCTGCAATCTTTGCATAGCTTAATTTAGGATCAAGTTCTGTTCCAACAAAATTATTATTATACCAAAGTGTAGTATTTCTTTTCTCCGCTCCCCATTGATAATTTCTAAAAATTATCATTGTAATATTTGGCCAACCTTCCCTATTGCAAGAAGTCATTTCACTCATACTAATTCCAAATGCGCCGTCACCTGCAAAACCAACAACTGGTGTATTAGGACAACCTATCTTTGCTCCAATTACAGAAGGAAAACCATACCCACATGGCCCAAATAAACCAGGTGCTAAATACTTTCTACCATTCTCAAATGTTGGATACGCATTACCTATTGCACAATTATTTCCTATATCACTTGATATAATTGCATCTTCAGGAAGACCTGCTTGAATAGCTCGCCATGCCATTCTTGGTGACATTTTTTCTGGTTCTCTATCTCGTGAATCTTTATTCCAAGATGTACCAGGATCATCTTCTTCATGATCAAGGCCAGTTAATGTTTGAAGCCAAGCTGACTTTGTCTTATGAATTAAATCCTCTCGTTCTTTTCTATTTTGATCACCTGCATTTGTTGTAAGGTTTTCTAAAATTTGTTCTGCAACTAATTTTGCATCTCCACAAATACCAACGCTTATTTTTTTTGTTAAACCAATGCGATCAGAATTGATATCAACTTGAATAACAGCCGCATTTTTTGGCCAATAATCTATCCCATAACCTGGTAAAGTTGAGAAGGGATTTAATCTTGTACCAAGTGCTAAAACTACATCTGCCTTAGATATTATTTCCATTGCTGCTTTAGATCCATTGTATCCTAAAGGACCAACCGCAAGGGGATGTTTGCCTGGAAAACTATCATTGTGTTGGTATCCGCAAGCAACAGGAGCGCTTAATTTTTCAGCAAGTTTTTTGCAATCATCAATAGCGTCAGCTAATATCACTCCAGCACCAGACAAAATGACTGGGAATTTTGCATTAGATAAAAGATCAGCAGCCTCTTTAATTGCTTCTGTTCCACCAGCAGGTCTTTCAAATTTAATTATAGGTGGCAGATCAATATCAACAACTTGGGTCCAAAAATCTCTTGGTATATTTAATTGAGCAGGAGCAGATCCTTTAATAGCTTTTGAAATTACTCTATTTAAAACCTCTGCAACTCTGGAGGGATCTCTTACTTCTTCTTGATAGCACACCATATCTTTAAATAAGTTCATTTGCTCGACTTCTTGGAAACCTCCTTGACCAATAGTTTTATTAGCTGCTTGAGGAGTAACTAAAAGCATTGGAGTATGATTCCAAAAAGCAGTTTTTATAGGTGTAACCAAGCCAGTTATACCAGGTCCATTTTGCGCAATACACATTGCAATTTTACCAGTAGATCTTGTATAGCCATCAGCCATAATTCCACCGTTTGACTCATGAGCAACATCCCAAAATGTTATTCCAGCTTTAGGAAAAAGATCTGATATCGGCATAAATGCCGAACCAATTATTCCAAAAGCGTGTTGAATACCGTGTTTTTGTAAAACTTTTACGAAAGCCTCTTCTGTTGTCATTTTTGCCATTATAAATCCTTAATATATTATTCTTACCTACATTAAATTAATTATTAAATGAACTACAATAATCTTGTTAGTTATTTATTAATTTTATAAGATTCCTATTTAAAGAAAAATTAATTATTTACGATTGATAAAATGACGCTTCTTGGACAAGAGATTATTAAGGCTACATCTAAAACTTTACCAAATCAACCAGGTGTTTACCAAATGCGAGATGAAAATGGCAACATTCTATATATTGGAAAAGCAAAAGTATTATCCAATAGAGTAAAGAATTATCTATCTTTAAATAACCTAACTAGAAGAATTCAAAGAATGGTTAGTCTTACTAAATCAATGAACTTCTTTGTAACAAATACAGAGTTAGAAGCAATCATACTTGAATGTAATTTAATTAAAAAACATAAACCTAGATTTAATGTTTTGTTAAGGGACGACAAATCATTCCCTTATATATTTATTTCATCTGAACATGATTTTCCTAGAATTGAAAAACATCGCGGTCCTCAAAAGAAAAAAGGTAGATATTATGGGCCATTTGCAAGTCCAGATGCAGTAAATAGAACGATCAATACAATACAACGAATATTTCTTTTAAGGTCATGCACAGATAAAGAAGTAAATGCAGGAAATAAATTGTGCTTCAATTATTATCTTAAAAGATGTTCTGGTCCTTGTGGAGGCAAAATAACCAAAGAAGCCTATTCAAAATTAATAGAGGCAGCAGATGATTTTCTCAGTAGTGGTAATTCTCAAAAAATACAAAAAAATTTTACAGATCAGATGTATAAAGCTTCAAAAAAAAATAATTTTGAATTAGCAGCATCTTTAAGAGATAGACTTAAAGCTTTAAAACATATTGAGCAAAATAATTCAATTAAGATTAAAGATATTAAAAATGCTGATATTTTTGCAATAACATCAAGTGAAGGCAAAACATGTATTTATGGAAGTTTTTTTAGAAATAATACTTCTTATGGCGGTAAAGCTTTCTACCCAGATCATGACAACTTATTGGATCATGAAGAAATAATGTTAGGTTTCTTAAATATATTTTATGCAGAAAAAGATATTCCTGAAACAATTATTACTAACATAACTATTGATAAAAAAAATAATTCACAAATTTTAGGAAAAAATTTTGATAAAACAAAATTTATTAAACCTTTAAAAGGACCTAAAAAAAATTTACTTAAATTTGCAGAAAGAAATTCTAAAATAAATTTAGAAATCAAATTAAATAAACTTAAATCTTTTGATAACTTTAATGCAGAAATTAAAAGAATATTTAAATTCAAAGATGAAATTATAAAAATAGAAGCTTACGATAACAGCCATACATTTGGAAAACATCCTATAGGTGTAATGGTTGCCTATAATCAAAATGGATTTATAAAATCAAATTATAGAAAATTTAATATTCGATTTGATCTTGAAGAAAACAAAAATAAAGTTGATGATTATTATATGATGAAAGAAATGCTAACTAGGAGATTTAGTAATTCTAAATTTCAAGACGAATTAGATTTGCCAAGTTTATTGCTTATTGATGGAGGCAAAGGACAATATAATTCTGCAAAAAAAGTATTAGATAATCTAAAAATAGATATACCAATTATCTCTATGGCAAAAGGCGAAGAAAGAGATGCAGGTAGAGAAATTCTGATACATGATAAATTTACACATAGATTAAATGAAAATAATCCACTTCTGCACTTTTTACAAAATATTAGAGATGAAGTGCACAGATTTGCAATAACAACACATCGATCAAAAAGAACAAAGATGAGTGTCAGATCTGTGTTTGATGAAATAGAAGGGGTGGGTCCTGAAAGAAAGAAAATTTTAAAAAAACACTTTGGCACAGTGGAGAAATTAAAATTAGCTAGTTTAGATGAATTAAAAGAGGTTAAATCTATACCTGAGTCAATTCTAACAAAAATTTATGAATATTTTCATAGCGTTTAAAAAATTCTTCATCTACAAAGAATAGAAATGAATTTATCAAATATTCTGACAATAATTAGAATAGTTATAATCCCAATTATAGTGCTTTGTATATATCTTACGAATCCATACTTTGGCTGGATTGCCTTTATTTTATTTTGTTTAGCTGGAATAACAGATTACTTTGATGGTTATTTAGCAAGACTAAGAAATGAAGTTACAAACTTTGGAACATTTTTAGATCCAATTGCAGATAAATTATTAGTAGCAGCAGTTATTCTTATTTTAACTTCAAAGGGTGTAATAAAAGACTGGGATACTATTCCAGCCCTAATAATATTACTAAGAGAAATAACGGTATCAGGTTTAAGGGAATACTTAGCGGGGATAAAAATTAGTATACCAGTTTCAAGAATTGCAAAAGCAAAAACCTTCCTTCAACTAGCTTCACTTGGATTACTTATATTATCCGAGAGCAATCTAAATTTATTTTTTATTATTTATTTAGGTAAGACTTTTCTATGGGTTGCCGGAATTCTAACTCTCTACACAGCCTATGATTATATTAAAGGATCAATAAAACATTTTTAAAATGAGAATTCGATATTTTGCTTGGATTAAGGATATAACAAATAAAGAATACGAAATAATTGATATAAATCACCCTAAATCCATACAAGAATTAAAAAAATATTTAGAAAATTTATACCCTGAGTTAAAAAAACATTTTTTACAAGATGTTTTAAGATTCGCAGTTAATCAAGAATATGTTTCAGAAAATTTGAATTTAAAACCAATTGATGAAATTGCAATCTTTCCGCCAGTTAGTGGTGGATAATGATAAAAATACAAAAAAAAAATTTTAATTTAGAAGAAGAAATAGAAAAAATTAAAAATAAACATTCAGACATAGGGGCACTAACTTCTTTTGTTGGGTATGTAAGAGATTTAAATAACAATAAAGATGTTAAATATTTAAACTTAGAAGTTTATGAAGAAATGGCATTTAAAGAATTATCAAAAATTGAAAATAACGCGACTGAAAAATGGAGTTTAATTGATACTTTGATAATTCATAGATACGGAAAATTAATTGTTAATGAAAAAATTGTTTTAGTATGTTGTTTTTCACAACATAGAAAAAATAGTTTTGAAGCTTGTGAGTTTATTATGAATTATTTAAAAAAAGATGCACCGTTCTGGAAAAATGAATTTTATTATAAAGATAATAAATGGCTAGAAAATTCTAGCTAGAGTTTTTAACCATATCGCTAAAATCATTCATAAATTTAAAAGTAGTAGTATTATCGCCGGTATTATATTTAAAATCGTCAATGGATTTAATAGGAGTAATTTCTGCAGCAGTTCCCGTTAAAAAAGCTTCATCATAATTTCCGATTTCGTCAGGCATTAAATGCTTTTCTGTTATTTCAAAACCTTGATTAGTTGCCATTTCAATAACTGTTTGACGTGTAATCCCATTAAGAAAACAATCTGGTATAGGAGTATGGATATTATTGTCCTTAATAAAAAAAATATTTGCTCCTGTTCCTTCAGCAACATAACCTCTGTAATCTAGCATCAAGGCATCGTGATAGCCTTTTTTTTCTGCAAATTCTTTTGACAGAGTACAAATAATGTAGGGTCCAGAAGCTTTTGCTTCATATGGAGCAGTATCTGGTGCAGGTCTTTTCCAAGGAGATGTAATTAATCTCAAACCTGCTTTTTGATCTTCAATTTTAAAATAAGTTGCCCAATCATCCCAAACAGCAATAGCTACATTGATATTTGATTTACCTGTTGATAAACCCATTTGATCTCCACCTCTCCAAGCAAGTGGTCTTACATAACAATTTTTATAATTCATTTTATTAATAAGTTCGTATTTTGCATTATTAATCTGATCATGCGTGAAAGGAATTTCCATTCCAATTATTTCAGCAGATTTAAAAAACCTTTTAGTATGCTCCTCTGATTTAAAAATCTTACCATTGTAGGCCCTTTCTCCCTCAAATACTGCGCTTGCATAATGAAGACCTTGGGAGATTACATGGGAATTTGCATCTTGCCATGGAATTATTTTACCATTCATCCAAATCCATCCATCTCTATTTTCAAATGATTTAAGCATTTTCTTTATTAACTTTTTTTAATGACAATTGACTATCAGTGATGCATAATTAAGTCAATATGGCTGACCTAAATAAATTGTTAACACCTCTTTTTTTAAATGAGAGGGAAATCAGGAAGATTATAGAGCTATTATTTTTCTCATATAGAGATTTTACAGAAGGTCCTGATAAAATTTTGGAAAAAATAAATTTTGGTAGAGCACATCATCGAGTAATATATTTTGTTGGAAAGCAAAAAAATCTTACAATTAAGGATCTTCTTTCAATATTAAAAATTACTAAACAAAGTTTGTCTAGAGTATTGAACCAACTTGTAAAAGAAAAATATATTATATTATCTGTTGGAGAAGATAAGCGCACTAAGAAATTAATACTTTCAAAAAAAGGTCAAGAATTAGAGAAAAGATTATCTGAAATTCAAATAAAAAAAATACGTAATGTTTTATTAAAATTTAATGAAATGGATATTAATGGTTTTAAAAAAATACTTTATGAATTGGTCGAAGATAAAAATAAAGCAAAATTTCATGAAATAAACAGATAATAATGAATAAAAATATCTTGATTGTTGATGATGATAAAAGATTGAGAGAACTGCTAAAAGATTATTTAACTGAAAAAAAATTACAAGTTTATCAAAGTGAAGATTACAATGAAGCAAAAGAAATTGTATCTCTTGTTTTGTTTGATTTAATCATTCTTGATAGAATGATGCCAAGTGGTGATGGTATAGAGCTTATTGAACATATAAAACAATTTTCTAATACACCAATAATCATGCTTACAGCAATGGGAGAGGATAAAGATAAAATTGATGGATTAAAAATTGGTGCTGATGATTATTTATCTAAACCATTTGAGCCAGAAGAATTATTTTTGAGAATTAAAAATTTATTAGATTTATTTGAAAACCTTAAAAACAAAAAAATTAAGATTTCGTTTGGAGAATTTACATTTGATACATCTAATTTTAAATTACAAAAAAATGATAGATTAATTTATTTAACAGAAGGAGAAAATAATTTACTTGTAAAATTAATAAATAAAAGAAATGATATTGTTTTAAGAGAAGAACTAGCAGAACAGGAGTTTGATGAAACTGAACTTAGAAAAGTTGATGTACAAGTTACGCGTTTAAGACAAAAAATTGAAACAAATGCAAAACAACCTCAATTTATTAAAACTATTAGAGGTAAAGGATATAAATTAATTTGTAATGAAATTTAATGATTAAAAAAATAATACCTTCTACACTAATTGGAAGATCAATAATTATTATCTTTGTACCTATAATTATTATAGTCCTACTTACTTCTTTTGTTTTTTATCAAACCTCGTGGAGTATTATTTCTAAAAGACTAACCGAATCTGTGGCTGCTGACATTAATGTTTTAGTAAAATTAATTAATAGTGATCTGACTGATAATGCAATTAATATAGCAAATCAGGATTTTAAAATGAAAATTAATATTATTAGTGATAAACAATTATTGTCTTCAAAATTTAGTTTAAATTCAGGAATATTATCTAATAGATTAAATCAATCTTTAAGTAATTTGAAAAAAAATTTTGATTATGATTTGTCAAATCTTGAAGAGGGTGTTCTAATATATATTCAAATTGATGAGGATATTTTAGAAATTAATGTTAATAAAGATAGGCTTTATAGTGAATCTGCTTTTGTCTTTTTGCTTTGGATGATTTTTGCCTCTATTATTCTTTTTTTTATGTCTTACTTTTTAATGAGTAGACAATTAAGACCCCTTAAAAGACTGGCAATAATTGCTGAGACATTTGGAAGAGGTTTAGATGCTCCAGATATTAAGACTGCAGGCGCATATGAAATAAGACAAACGGCTAATGCTTTCAATCAGATGAGAACAAGAATCAAAAGATTTTTAAAGCAAAGAACAGAAATGCTAGCTGGTGTTAGCCATGATCTCAGAACTCCTTTAACAAGAATGAAATTGCAAATTTCATTGATGAAAGATGAGAAAGCAAAATCTGAACTAGAAGTAGATGTTAATGAAATGACTTCAATGTTGGATAGTTATGTTAGTTTTGTAAAAACAGAATCACCTGAGCCAATAGAAACAATTATAATTAATGAATTAATTGGTGATATTATAAAGACAGTTGAAAAAAGTGGTATTGAGTTATCTATAAAAGAAAAAAAAACTATTAAAACTTCTGGTAGACAGATCCAACTTAAAAGAGCTTTTAATAACATAATTGACAATTCGCAAAGATATGCAAAAAAAATTGAAATAATTCTTTATACAAATGAAAAAGATTGTGTCATTGAATTTAATGATGATGGTCAGGGTATACCAAGAGATAGATATGAAGATGTATTTAAACCATTTTTTACTTTAGATCCCTCAAGGAACAAACTTAAAGGAGAAAGCGGTTTAGGATTAACTATTACAAGGGATATTATTAGATCACACGGAGGTGATGTTAAATTATCTGACTCAAATCTAGGAGGTCTTCAACTTAAAGTTTTACTTCCTCTTTGACTTTAAAATAATTTACCCCCATTATTTACTGGTTTATCTGGAGACAATAAAATTGGTTCGTTTTCTAAATCTGGCACACCAAGCACTAATACTTCTGAAATAATTTTACCAATTTGTTTAGGCTCAAAGTTTACAACAGCAATTACTTGCTTATTAATTAATTCATTACTTTTATAATTTTTTTGTAATTGTGCAGAAGTTTTTTTTATACCAATTTTTTCACCAAAATCTATATTCAAAATTATGGATGGTTTTTTAAGTTCATTATATTCATACGCTTCGATTACTGTTCCTATCCTTATATCTACATTTTCAAATTCTTTGTAATTTATAAAATTGTTAGAGTTCATGAAAATTTTATAACTTTTTCAATATTGTTTAAATATTTATCTAAGACACTCATTGTTTTTTCTAAACTTTCATTCTCATCATTAAACCAAGTAAATAAAGTTATATAATAAAGCGCAAAAATAATTTTTATTTTTATAACACCCTGAATTCCACTAGGATTAATATCTGCAAAAGTAGCAATTAAAATTTTGCTCTCAATTAATTTAGGAATAAGTTTTAAAACTCCTTGTGGTCTAAACATAAAATAATTAATTATATTTTTTACAGAAGTTCTATATTCATTCAATATATCATAACGTGCCATCATAATTTCAAATAACATATCTCTCTGTGATGACTTTTCTATATTAACAAGATTTTTTTTTAATTGAAAATCAAAGAAGTCATTAATATTTAAAATTAAATCAATTTTATTATTCATATTTGGTACTTTAGTATTAGATAAAAAATTTTTAAGATTAATGTCTCTTAATTTTTTTTTCTCTAAATATTGTAAAGTCTTTTTTGCTAGAGATATTTTATTTTGATTCACTTACCTTCACCTTGTTGTTTTGCCCTTATATATGCTGCCTTAAAAACCTGGTTAAAAATATTATCAACCTTATATATTCTCATTTTCTTGATTCCTGCTTCGGTTGTACCTCCTCTAGTTGCAACAGTTTCAACCATTTTTTCAGCAGAAATATTATTAGAGTTTAATAGATTTAAAGAACCTCTTAAAGTTTCATTAATTAAGATTTTAGCTGTGTTTTTGGAAAAACCTAAATTAATTGCAGATTTTTCCATGATATCAATTAACTGAAATATAAAACCCGGACCACTCCCTGATACAGCGGTTGCTTTGTCTATAAAAGTTTCACTATTAAAAAAAAGAGTTTTACCACTCAGAGAGAACAATTTATCAATTTCTTTAATTTCTTTTTTACTAATATATTTATTCGTATAAATGCAATGAACGCCCTCTCCTATTAAAGCTGGCATGTTTGGCATTACTCTTACAATTTTACTAATATTTAATAAATTTTTTTTGAAAATTTCTGTTTTTTTGCCAGCTATTACACTTATTGCTATAGATTTTTTATTAAAATTTGCATTTTTTAATTCTTTAAAGACATTTGTTAATTCAATTGGTCGAGTTGCAAAAATTATATAATCAAAATTATTTTGATTATTGATATCATCAATTGATTTAAAAAATTTTATCTTCTTATTTCTATTTCTTTTTTTAAGAATTGAATATTTTTTTTTATCTAAAACACTGATGATATAATTCTTAGAGTTAGACCATCTGGACATTAAAGATCCTCCCATATGACCACATCCAATTAATAAGATATTTTTCATCTATCTATAATATAGCAGTTTTATTATAAAAATTAAGCTCTACCAATAACTTCAAAATTAGAAAATTTTATAGCTTCTTTAGGAGGAATATCATCAAAGAGAACTTGCTGAAAACTTGGATAAAATTTTTCACATTCATAAATTCCAATATCAACAAGATCTTCAAATTTTTTGTGCAATATTTCTGTTGAATTATTTGATAATAAAGTATGTCTAAAAGCTGGGATACCATTTTTACTTGTTATATCAAAATGCCCAATCCATAAATTCTCATTTATAAGTCCTAGTAGTTCATACGCCTTACTAAGTTTAGTTTCAGGAAACTTAATATCAAAAGTTATTGAAAAACTTAGCGCATTAATATTTTCAGACCATGTAAAATATAATCTGTAAGCGCACCAATGGGATGCTATCTCAGCAACCAATTCATGATCAGCAGCTCTACTAAAATTCCATTTTTTTTGATGAATAACATCTTCAATGATATCTATGGGATTTAACAATATATTCTCATTTTCCATACACTATATAGTCATGGCACATATAATTAGTACTATATCTTGATTACTAGATTGGACTCGTATTTTGCAAGGTAAAATCTATAAAAAATGTGAATTAGTTGAGGATTCCTACCTTTTTGATTTCTTTTTAATAGTTTTTTTCTTTTTGACTGTTTTTTTCTTAGATTTTACTGATCTTGAAGATGTTTTTTTAAATTTTTCATTTTCCATCATTACTTTTTGCACCATTTTTTTCAGTGCATCAAATTCATCTTTTTTAACAAGATTCATTTTTTTTATTATTTTGTTAACTCGTAAAGATACAATTGTTTCAATCTCTTCTTTAACACCTGAAAAAGTACTCATAGCATCCACCGCAAATTTTGATAAATCGGAAAGTATTTTGTTTCTATCAACCATGTTATAATATTAAATATAGATAAATGAATTTTATTCAACCATCAATAGATCCTGTGATCGTATCAATCGGTTTCATCGAGATAAGATGGTACAGTTTAGCATATATCTTGGGATTTCTATTAGGAATTTATATTATTAAAAAATTAAACCCAATTTATGGAAATCAATACAGTAATAAAAATATAGATAGCTTTCTTATTTGGGCAGTATTAGGTGTAATTATCGGAGGGCGAACAGGTTATGTGATTTTTTATCAATTTAATGAATTTTTAACTAATCCTTTTTATCTATTTGAAATTTGGAATGGAGGAATGTCATTTCATGGTGGGTTGATGGGCATAATAATAAGTACTTTAATTTTTGCAAAAATTAATAGCAAAAGTTTTTTCTACCTATGTGATTTAGTTTCAATCGTAGCTCCTATTGGATTATTTTTTGGTAGAATTGCAAACTTTATTAATACAGAACTAATAGGTAGACCAACTGATTTTTATATTTCAGTTATTTATCCATCAATAGATAATATACAAAGGCATCCCTCTCAAATATATGAAGCTTTTCTCGAAGGAATTATTTTATTTCTCATATTATTAATCTATTTTTACAAGACAAGAAAATACAAAATTTATGGAGCAATTAGTGGTCTCTTTTTAATATTTTATTCCATATTTAGATTTATAATTGAATACGTCAGAGAACCAGATTTGCACCTAGGATTATTTTTTAATTTTATTTCAATGGGGCAAATACTTTGTATACCTTTTTTTATTTTTGGAATATTGATAATTATAAATGTTAAGCAAAAGAAAAATTAATAAAGTAAAAATTCTTAATAAAAAAAATTTTCGTTTAGATAAATTTATAGAAATGGCTCTTTTTGGAAAAAATGGTTATTACCTAAGAAAAAAACCCATAGGAAGAAAATTTGACTTTGTTACATCTCCAGAAATTTCACAAATGTTTGGAGAAATTATTGGTGTGTATTTAGTTTATAATTGGAAAGAAAAAATTAACTCAAAATTTAATTTAATTGAATTAGGACCAGGGAATGGAACCTTATTTAAGGATATTGAAAGAACTGCAAAAATACTTCCTAACTTTTTCGAAAATGCTAATGTTAATTTAATAGAAATAAATAAAGAATTAAGAAAAATACAAGAGAAAAATTTAAATTATTTTAAGCAATCAAAAATTAGATGGTCAAAAGCTTTAAATTTCAGATCTAAACTGCCTTCAATAATATATTCTAATGAATTTTTTGACTGCTTTCCTGTAAGACAATTTTCAAATGATAATAATCATTGGTTTGAAAGATATGTAAAATTAAATGAAGAGGAAAATAAATATTATTCTATAAATAAACGAGTAATTAGTAAAAAAATATTAGATTATTTAAATAAATACAAAAAACAAAAAATTTATGAAGTTTCTTTTTCAAGAAATAGATATTTCGAACAAATTTGTAAAAATCTAAAAAAAAATAGAGGTATATGTATTTTAATCGATTATGGATATAATAAAAAATTAAAAAACTTTACGTTACAAGCAATATATAATCATAAAAAAACAAGTATATTTGAAAATATTGGCCAACAAGACATTTCAAGTCATGTAAATTTCAATGAACTAATTGAAATAGCAAAACAAAACAAATTACAAATCAACGAATTTGTTACACAAAGAGATTTTTTAATAAAATATGGGATTCTAGAACGAAAGAAAAAATTGCTAACTAAAAATTCAAATTTGAATAAAAATTTATTAGATGAAGAAGTGGATAGATTAATTAATAATGATAGGATGGGAAAATTATTTAATTTTCTTGTTGTTTCTAATTTATGATAATTAAAAATTATTTTACACACACGAAAATTAAGTCTTTTGTTAAAGCTGGTTTTTTTACTAGAAATGGCGGAGTATCAAAAAAAGAAAACTATTCATTGAACTGTAGCTTAAACAGCAAAGATACAAAGGTAAATGTAAATAAAAATATTGATATCTGTCTTAAAAATTTAAAGATCAAAAAAAAAATTAAATTTATTAGTCAAATACACTCAAACAAGATTGTAGAAATTAATAAAAAAAATATTGGTAATAAATATTCTGGAGATGGATTAATCACAAGCAATAAGCAAATAGCGTTAGGGGTTTTAACTGCAGATTGTTGTCCAATTTTTATATTTGATAAAAATAAAAAATATATTTGCGCTCTTCATTCGGGTTGGAAAGGGTCATTAAAAAATATAGCTGCTAAAGGTATAGAATATTTTGTTAAACAAAAAATAATTAAAAAAAATATTGTGGTTCTTATTGGTCCTTGTTTGAGCTTTAAAAACTTTGAAGTATCAAAAGACTTTAAAAGTAAGTTTATAAGCAAAAATAATAAATACTCTATTTTCTTCAAACACAAAAATAAATACAAAGATTTATTTAATTTGAGAAGATTGATTAACTATCAATTTAAGGAATTGGGTATTAAAAATATATATAATATTAACAAGGATACCTTCTCAAACAAGAGATTTTTTTTTAGCCATCGAAGGGAATCACAAAAATTTAGAGATACTGGAAGAATGCTCAATATCATTGCATTTAATGATTAATTTTGGTTGATCTATTATTATTCTAATATAGTAATTAATTTGATTATATGAAAATAATCGCCTGTAATAGTAGCAAATCCCTAGCAGAAAAAATTTCTAAACACATTAATGTGCCATTAGCAGATGCCTCAGTTAGAACTTTTAATGACAGAGAAATATTTGTGGAAATAAATGAAAATATTAGAGGTGAAGACGTGTTTATTATTCAATCCACATCACATCCGGCTAATGACCATTTAATGGAACTTTTAATTACAATAGATGCTGCAAGAAGGGGATCAGCAAAAAGGATTACTGCTGTTATTCCATATTATGGATATGCAAGACAAGATAGAAAGACTGGGCCTAGAACACCGATCACTGCCAAACTTGTAGCAAATTTAATTACATCCGCGGGTGCTGATAGAGTATTAACAATGGATTTACATGCTGGTCAAATTCAGGGGTTTTTTGACATCCCATTAGATAATATTTTTTCTGTGAGACCAATAATCGATGATGTTAAAGAAAAATTTAATGGCAATAAAGATTTAGTTGTTGCTTCACCTGATGTTGGCGGTGTTGTAAGAGCCAGAGCTTTTGCAAAAAGATTAGAGGCGGGACTAGCAATTGCTGATAAAAGAAGAGAAAAAGCTGGTGAGTCTGAAGTAATGAATATCATCGGAGATGTAAAAGATAAAACTTGTATCTTATTAGATGATATAGCTGACTCTGCAGGTACATTATGTAATGCTGCTGAAGCCCTTAGTAAAAATGGGGCAAAAGAAATTTATTCTTATATTGTTCACGGTGTACTATCTGGAGATGCACTTAAAAAGATTGAAAATTCAAGCATAAAAGAATTGGTGTTAACAGATACAATTGAGCCTTCTAAAGAGGTAAAAAGCACAAAAAACATTAGACATATTAGTATTGCTCCTTTAATGGGTGATGCGATTAAAAGGATTAACACTGATACTTCAGTGTCTGCCCTTTTCGATTAATTTTTTATTTTATGAGTGATTTTAAAGCTATAGAAAGAAATAAAGATATTGGTTCAAATCATAGTCTTTTGATTAAAGGATTGGTTCCTGGTATTATTTATGGCAAGGGAACTGAGCCTAAAAAAATTGCTCTAGAGGATAAAATACTTAAAAAATTAATGGGTACTGGTTCTTTTTATTCAACAATTATAGATCTTGATGTTGATGGAAAGAAAGAAAAAATACTTCCTAAACAATTACAATATCATCCTGTAAGTGATCGACTTATACATTTTGATTTTCTAAGAGTTCAAGAAAATACTAAAGTAAACGTTGAAATTCCTGTTGAGTTTTTAAATCAAGATAGATGTCCTGGTTTAAAAAAAGGTGGAGTTTTAAATTCTGTTAGAAGACTTGTTGAACTAACATGTAACGCAAATAATATACCTAGCAAACTTGAATTTGATTTAATTGAAAGTGAAATAGGTGATGCAGTTAAAATTAGTAATATTCAACTACCTGAAGGAGTTGCTCCAACTATATCAGATAGAGATTTCGTAATAGCTACTTTAGTTCCGCCAACTGTAGAAGTTGAAACTAAAACTGAGGAAACAACTGAAGAAGGTGCAGCAGAAGGTGGTGAAGAGAAATCAGACGAAAAGAAAGAAGAATCTTCTGATAATAAAGAAGAAAATAAAGAATCTAAGTAACTTTACTTTATATTTCATTATATGTTTTTAATTTGTGGACTTGGGAACCCAGGTGTAAATTACAAAAACACCAGACATAATGTAGGTTTCCATTTAGCAGATAATATAATCTCACATTTTAATTTGAATAAAATCAAAGAAGATAAAATAAAAGAATTATATACAGGTGTAATTAATAATCAAAAAATCTTTGTGTTAAAACCTCTTACATTCATGAATTTATCAGGAAAAGCTGTTTCAGAAATTATAAATTTTTATAAATTAAAATTAGACCATACTTTTGTTATACATGATGACCTTGATTTAGAATTATCGAAAGTAAAAATAAAACAAGGTGGTGGAAACGGAGGTCATAATGGATTGGAAAGTATTGACCAATTTATAGGGGAAAATTATTTTAGAATACGTATTGGGATTGATCATCCTGGACATAAAGATTTAGTTTCAAGTTATGTTTTAAATAAATTTTCAAAATCAGAAGAAGAAATAATAAATATAAAAATTGATAAAATGGTTAAAAATATAGAATTAATATTTTCAGATATTCCTCTATTTTTAACAAAAATAAGTGAGCAAAATTAATTATGGGATTTAAGTGTGGGATAGTTGGATTACCAAATGTTGGTAAGTCTACTTTATTTAATGCTCTTACCCAATCAAATAAAGCAGAGGCGGCAAATTATCCATTTGCAACTATAGAACCAAATATAGGAAGAGTTGCAGTGCCCGATGACAGATTAGACAAACTTGCAATCATTGGAAAAAGTGAAAAAATAATCCCATCTTTCATGGATTTTGTTGATATTGCAGGATTAGTAAAAGGAGCCTCTCAAGGAGAAGGTTTAGGAAATAAATTTTTAGGACATGTTAGGGAAGTTGACGCAATAGCACATGTTGTGAGATGCTTTGAAGATACTAACATTACTCATGTATCATCAAAAATTGATCCACTAGATGATATTGAAACAATAAAGTTAGAATTGCAATTGGCAGATCTTGAAAGCTTAAATAATAAAAAAACTAGTTTAGAAAAAAAATTAAAAGCAAATGATAAAGAAGCTAAAAATCAATTTGAGATAATAAATAAAATCTTACAAATGCTAGATTCTAATAGTATCTTAAAAATTGATGAATTTGCTGGCAATGAAATTGACTTTGTAAATAGTCTAAACTTGATTAGTCTAAAGCCAACAATGTACATATGTAATATAGATGAAGAATCGATACATACTGGAAACGAATTATCAAAAAAAGTCATTGAGTTTGCCAAAAAAAATAATCATTCTGTAGTTTTAATCTCTGCATCAATAGAAGCACAAATAGCAGAATTAGATAATGAAGAAGAAAAACTTGAATTTCTTAAAGAACTTAATTTAGATCAAACAACATTGAATAAGGTTATAAAATCAGGATATGAACTTTTAGGTTTGATAAACTATTTTACATGTGGTCCAAAAGAAACAAGATCATGGACAATAAAAAAGGAAACACTTGCACCTCAAGCTGCTGGAAAAATTCACACTGATTTTGAAAAAGGATTTATTAGAGCAGAGACTGTCTCTTATGACGACTATATAGAAAATAATGGTGATGCTGGAAGTAGAGATTCAGGAAAGCTAAGACAAGAAGGTAAAGATTATATCGTCAAAGATGGTGATGTGATGAACTTTTTATTTAATGTCTAAGTGACGTCTCGCCAAAGTCTGTTTTTTGCTAAGTACACAATTGTTCCTAGAATAATAAAGAATAATATTACTTTGATTCCTAAATTTTTTCTTTCTTCCATCTCTGGTTCAGCAGCCCAGTGCAGAAAATGTGTTACATCAGCCGATAACTGTTCTGCATTATTATCAGTGCCATCATCATAATCTACGCTTCCATCGGCTATAGGTGCTGGCATAGCTATTTGATTTCCAGCCATCCATTTATTGTACCACATTCCATTACCGACCTCCATTCCCTCTGGAGGTTCAACATAACCAAGAAGAAGATTGTAAATATAATCAACTCCATATTTTCTAGCTTTTGTAATTACACTTAAATCAGGAGGATAGGCTCCATTATTATTTGCTCTTGCTTCATTGTCATTGGCGTATGGATTAACAAATCTGTCTGCTGGTCTAGCCGGTCTTTCAAACATTTCTCCATCATCGTTTGGACCGTCTAAAACAGTATATTCAGAAGCAATTACTTTTACTTGAGCCTCAGAAAAACCAACATCAATAAGATCTCTGTAATATAGCAGTTTCATTGAATGACATCCTGCACATACTTCTCTATAAACTTTATAGCCCCTTTGAATTGCGGCTCTATCAAAAGTTCCCGTTACACCTTTAAAAGACCAATCATGTTTTGGCATTTTTTCAGTACTCATTTCTGCAGCAAATAAATTTGAAGAGAATAATAAAAAAATAATAAGTAATAGGCGCATTATAGATTTGTATCTTTTTGCATTGCTGGTGAAGGAATTCCTTTTTCTCCTCCACCAATATTAGGAGCTATATTTTTAGCATAAACATCACTAATACTGAGTGGTAGCTTACTTGGCTTCTCTATCCAACCAACAAAAGGTGTAATGATAAAGAAAAAACCAAAGTAGTAAAGTAAACCTACTCTAGCAATTAAAAGATATAAACCTTCAGCAGGAAGCATACCAACGTAGCCTAATGCAAAGAAGTTAACAAAAAAGCCCATCATAAACCACTTATATATTGGTCTATAATTACAGCTTCTCACTTTTGATCTATCAAGCCAAGGTAGAACAAAGAGAATTACTATCGCACCAAACATTAGAAGAACTCCTCCTAATTTATCAGGTACTGCTCTTAAAATTGCATAAAAAGGTGCAAGATACCAGTTTGGAACAATGTGAGCTGGAGTAACAAGTGGATCTGCTGGAATATAATTATCAACTTCAGCCATAAGATTTGGTCCAAAGAATATTACTGCAGAAATAGCAACACCAAAAGCACACATAGCTACTGTATCTTTAATTAACATATACGGAAAAAAGTTTACTGAGTCATTGTTAGTTTTAATATCAATCCCATCAGGGTTATTTGAACCATGAACATGGACTGCAGCAACATGTAATCCTACAACACCAAAAATAACAAATGGTAAAACATAATGAAGAGCAAAGAAACGGTTTAATGTAGCATTTCCAACATTGTAATCACCAAGAAGCCATGTCTTTAATCCCTCACCAATAAATGGAATTGCACTAAATAAATTTGTTATAACTGTAGCTCCCCAATAAGACATTTGTCCCCACGGTAATGTGTAACCAAGAAAAGAAGTTGCCATCATTAATAAAAATATAAATACACCTAAAATCCAATTAAGCTCTCTTGGATATTTGTAAGAACCAAAATACATTGCTCTTACTATATGAATGTAGACTATGATGAAGAAAAAGGCTGCACCATTGGAATGGATGTATCGCATTAACCATCCATAATTGACATCTCGCATTATTCTTTCAACACTATCAAATGCCATATCAGTATGTGGTGTGTAATTCATTGCAAGAAAAATTCCACTTACTATCATTGTAACAAGCGTAATTGTTGCTAATGCACCAAAACTCCAAAAATAATTACAATTTTTAGGCATTGGATAATCACCGTATTCTTTTTTGAAGTAAGAAATAATTGGTAAACGAAACTCTATCCAATTAAGGACGGGATTTTTAAACTGATGTACTTTTCGATTCTTATCCATGTTATCCTATCTTTATAGTATTATCATTTAAAAAGGTATAGGGCGGAACGTCCAAGTTTTTAGGAGCTGGTCCCTTTCTTATCCTACCTGATGTATCGTAATGTGAACCATGACATGGGCAGTACCAACCATCGTACTCACCTTTCATATCAGAAACCTTCTGACCAAGTGGAACACAACCTAAGTGTGTACATACTCCCACTAAAACTAACCATTCTTCTTTTTGTACTCTATCAGCATCATCTTGTGGATCTCTTAAGTCAGAAGCTTGAACCATTTTAGCTGCATCAATCTCATCTTTTGTTCTTTTTTTTATGAAAACAGGTTTTCCACGCCACTTTATTGTTATACTTTGACCTTCTTCAATAGCACTAATATCTACTTCAGTTGATCCTGCAGCTAATGTGTCTTCTGCTGGACTCATACTTTTTAGAAAAGGCCATATAAAAGCAGCTGTTCCAACAGCACCAAGCGTTACGGTACTAAGTTGTAGGAAATCTCTTCTCTTATTTTTGGGTTTTTTAGCCATTTATTGTGAATTTCTTATATCTTAATTACTCAAAAAAATACTTTTTAAATATGTGCCAGCGTGACGCAAGTAATAAAATAATATAGTAAAAAAACATGAGAATTGCTCTATTTGAACCCGACATACCACAGAATGCAGGAAACATATTTAGACTAGGTGCCTGTCTTGGAATACCAGTAGATATAATAGAGCCAGCTGGTTTTGTAATTGATGATAAGAGATTAAAAAGAGCATCAATGGATTACTATAATTATCTAGAATTAAAAAAACATTTAAGTTGGGAAAAATTTTATGAGTGGTCAAGAGAAAATTCATATCGACTCGTTCTTCTAACAACAAAAAGTAAAAATAGTTATTTCGATTATAAATTTCAATCAAATGATATTATTTTATTTGGTAGAGAAAGTGCAGGAGCGCCTGATTTTGTCCATAGCTCTGTCGATGAAAGATTAACAATACCAATGATAAAGGGGCCTAGATCGATTAATCTTAGTAGTTCAGTTGCTATTGTAGCTGGTGAAATGTTACGTCAATTAACTTAAGCTAAGCTTCCCATCTTTCCTTCTTGATAGTCCATCATTGCTTGCTTGATTTCTCCTTCAGAATTTGCCACAAAAGGACCATAACGTGCTACAGGTTCTTTAAGCGGCTTACCTGCTAAAACTAGGTAGGATCCTTTTTCTGATATCGATGTAAGTTTAATCTCATCACTTGACTGATCAAAGTAAATCATATCACCTTTATTAGCGATTTTATCTTCCTCATTAAATTGTAATTGACCATCGATAATATAGATCATAAGATTTTGTTCTTTATCAACATTAAACTTTGTCATATCTGGTTTTGAAAATTGAATATCAAATATTGATACAGGTGAATATGTTTGAACTTTGGATTTGGTTCCATTTATTTCACCCACAAGAACTTTAATTTCTATATTTGCATTTTCAGATACTGTTGGAATAGTGTTTCTTTTAATATGTTGATACCAAGGTTTAACTTTTTTATTTTTTTTTGGAAGGTTAACCCAGATTTGTAATCCTTGCATGACACCTCCACTCTTCTTAAATTTTTCTGTTACTAATTCAGAGTGGATTAAACCTGATCCAGTTGTCATCCATTGTACATCACCAGTTTCAATTTCTGCTTGTCCACCAAATGAGTCTCTGTGTTCTACTTCACCACCAAGCATGTAAGTAATTGCCTCAAATCCACAATGAGGATGTGCTGGTACACCAGTTGCCCCTCCTGGTTCATAATTAATTGGGCCGAAATGATCAAAAAGAAGAAAAGGATCATTTTCTCTCATTCCAGGGACAGGGAAAGCTCTCGTTACAGGTATCCCGTCACCCTCGAAAGTCTTCATACACTCTTTAATTTCTATAATTTTTCTCATAAATTTGTTTAAAAATTATTCAGATATAGATATAGGTATGATTATGAAAAATCAAAATCCAAACCCACCAAAGTGTGGTTGCAGTTGTAGCTGTTGCTGTACTTGTGAAGGTGGAGGGTGCTGTTAGTTAACACCCTCTATTTAAATTTAATATTTAAAATATATTTCTAACAACCTTTAAGTTCATTTACTAGGTTTTGTATTAACTTAAAATAAAGATCTTTATTTGAGTCAATATTAGCACCTAGAGGATCAAAAACTCCTGTTTTGATATTCATGTCTTCAGCTATTGTTGTAATTATCTTTGGATTAAACTGAGGTTCAGAAAAAATACATTTTATTCCTCTTTCCTTAATTACATCTTGAATATCAGTGATCTGTTTAGCACCAGGTAAAACATCTGTATTCAAAGTAAGTGCTCCAGCAGCCCTAACTCCAAATCTTTCTTCAAAGTATTGATAAGCATCATGGAAGACAACAAACTTTGCATCTTTATTTATTCCTTTTTCAATATCGTTAACTAATTGATCTAGCGCTTGGATTGTAGCTTGTGCATTAGCTTCATATTTATTCTTATTTGCTGGATCTAAATCACCTAACTCATGAGCAATTTCATGAACCATTTCTTTAGCATTCATTGGATCTAGCCAAATGTGAGAATCGAATTCACCATGTGCATGACCGTGGTGATCGTGTCCACTGTGATCATCGTAATCATCATGATCGTCATGATCATCGTGGTCGTCATGATCGTCATGATCATCGTGGTCATCGTGGTCGTCATGATCATCGTGGTCATCGTGGTCGTCATGATCATCATGGTCATCGTGGTCGTCATGATCATCATGGTCATCGTGATCATCATGGTCATCGTGATCTTCAAAAATCGATTCTTCTCTAAACTTCAATCTATTAATACTTTCAACTTCCATGAACTCTACAACTTCTGCATTTTTGACAATTGACTCAAGAGGTCTTTCCATGAACGTTTCTATACTTTCACCAACCCAGAATATGATATCTGCTTCTTCTAAAAGTTTGGCATGAGAAGGTTTTAATGTAAAGCTATGGGGGGAAGTACTTCCTTCAATTATAAGTGCTGGCTCACCTACACCATCCATTACATTCGCAATTAGTGAATGAAGTGGTTTAATTGTAGTTACAACTTTTAATTCTGCTCTTACAGCTGAAGTTGCAACTAAAATTAATGAAAAGAAAAATACTTTCAAAAGCATCAAAAAAATGTTGTTTTGTCTCATAAAAAATGTTCCTATTAATAATTAAGTCTGTTAATGAACGTAATGTTATAATATTACATTTTAGATTGTAAATACAAAAATGAACGAAAATAATAATTTATTGGTAAGATTAAAAGATTGCGGTGTCCAAAAATCTTCAAAATGGATTGTAAAAGGTATCTCTCTTGAAATTCACAAGGGCAAAATTGTAACCTTGATTGGCCCAAATGGCTCAGGAAAAACAACTACCGCTAAAATGGCACTTAATATTCTAAAATCAGATGAAGGTTCAATTGAAAATTATTCAACAAAAATGGCATATGTTCCTCAAAAAATTAGTATTGATTGGACTATGCCACTTCGAGTTATAGATTTTATGAATCTAACAAGTCATATTAATAAAGATGAAATTATTGAAGCTCTAGAATTAACAGGGGTTCAGCATTTAATATACAATGAGATTCATAACTTATCTGGTGGAGAATTTCAGAGAGTTTTAATCGCAAGAGCAATTGCTAAAAAACCAGATCTACTTGTTTTAGATGAACCTGTGCAGGGAGTAGATTTTAATGGAGAAATAGCTCTATACAATCTTATAAAAGAAATTTGTACCAAATTAAATTGTGGCATCCTTCTTATATCTCATGATCTCCATTTTGTTATGTCTGCAACAGATCATGTAATTTGTTTAAATGGTCACATTTGTTGTTCTGGATCACCTAAATCAATAGTAAAAAATTCTTCCTACATAGAATTATTTGGAGAACATAATGCTGCTACCCTATCGCTCTATCAACATGAACATGATCATTCACATCAGACAGATGGGAGTGTTAAAAATTAATGTTTGATGATTTTTTTATTCGTGCACTTGTTGCAGGGGTTGGTATAGCTATTGTTGCTGGACCACTTGGATGTTTAGTTATCTGGAGGAGGTTATCATATTTTGGTGACACCTTATCTCACTCAGCCCTTTTAGGAGTAACATTAGCATACTCATTTAGTTTAAATATTGCTTTTTCTGTGTTTGTAATATCAGCTGTTGTTGCTTTACTTCTTGTAAGCTTACAAAAAAGAACAAAACTAGCTGGAGATTCTTTACTTGGACTTCTTGCTCACTCAACACTTGCCATCGGTTTAGTATTGATTGGTTTTTTATCTTACATCCGATTTGATCTCATGGGATTATTATTTGGCGATATTCTTGCAGTGACAACTGCAGACATTGGTTTAGTTTGGATAGGTGGAAGCATAATATTAATTATCTTATATTTTATTTGGAAATCTTTATTTTCAGCAACTGTAAATTATGATTTGTCAGCTGCTGAAGGTATGCGGCCTGAATTTTCTAATTTTATATTTACCCTTTTATTGGCAGGAGTAATTGCTTTGTCTATAAAAATGATTGGGGCACTATTAATTACAGGTTTGCTTTTAATTCCTGCAGCTATTGCCAGAAACATTAGCAACAGTCCTAGACAAATGATTGTTATCGCAATCTTATCAGGTATTTTATCAGTAGTAGTTGGATTATTTGCTTCTTTAGAAATAAATACTTCTTCAGGGCCTTCGATAATAGTGGTGGCTTTAATACTTTTCATTATTTCATTAGTTCCTCTTGAAATTAAGGGTCAGTTGCAAAAACGATAGCAATTTGGTAATCTAGAATATGTCTTTAGAAACTTTAAACTTAACTAAAAATCAACAAACAGTTCTTGATATTTTAGAAAGCGCATCAGAACCTCTTAAGGCATATACAATTCTTTTTGATATTCAAAAAAAAGGAATTAAATCTCCTCTTCAAGTTTATAGAGCTTTAGATAAGCTTATAGAAATTGGCAAAGTACATAAAATAGAAAGTAGAAATTCATATGTTGCTTGTAAGCATGAAGGCTGTAATGCAAAAACTTCTACATCTTTTTTGATATGTGAAAACTGTGATAGTGTTACTGAGCTAACTGGAAATAATTTGTTTTCTTATTTTTCAAAACAAGCAGAAAAAAATAACTTCAATTATAAAAAACATAATTTAGAAATATTTGGTTTGTGCGAAAATTGTAAACTAAAAAACTAATTTATTAAATTATCAATCTTATTCAGACATTTATTTAATCCAAGATCATATTTTGTTCGTATGAAATGCTCTTGTACTATCTCAACCCATTTAAATTTTTGTAACGTTTGATGAGATATGTAAAAACAATTTAAAGGAAAAGACATATTAAACATTTTTAATATTTCTTGCCTTATTACATCGTTGGTCAACACTGCCAAAGATTCGTGAATGTATTTTTCTACAATTTTTTGATCACTTAAAGATGTATTAGGTAAATTAAATAAACCTCTAAATCTAAAGTATCGATAGATTCTTAGGTAATCTTCTTTTATTCTATCCTCTATTTCACCAATAAAACAAATTTTACTCTCATTTAAATCTGATTGGCCATTGTAATAATCATGTAGTTTATTATTGTTTCCAACATATAAAGCATTGAAAGTAAAATCTCTTCTGGCTGAATCTTTTTTCCAGCTGTTGGTGTAAATTACATTTGTATGTCTTCCCATTTGATTAATATCTTCACGTAAAGTTGTAATTTGTATTTTTCGATTATGAGGATAAGCAATTATAGATCCATATCGAATAGCAAAATCATCATATTCAATATTGTTCTCTTTTAGTAATGACAAAACATCCTGAGGCTCCAAGGTTGTTGCTGTATCAATATCTTTGATTTCTCTTTCAAGAAGAGCATCTCGTATACATCCTCCTACTAATCGAATTTCAATATTATTTTCTTTAAAGATAGATATTAAAAACTTAACATGCTCCAGATTCAATAAATTCGTAATTTTATTTATTTCCATTATCTAGCTATTTCTTCAAAACAATTTATATTACATTAACAATGTCGACTTCTTCAAAAGAAAATGCTCCAGAAATATTTGAGGATATAAAGAAAAATTTAACTAGAGGAGTTAAAGATAGAAAACACGCATTTCATACGCCAGTCTTTAGTAATATTGATAGTGAAGGTGGAATAGATTCTAGAGTTGTAGTCTTAAGAAAATTTGATCCTAGTAGCATGACACTAAATTTTCACACAGACTTCAGATCTCCCAAAGTGCCTAATTTAAAAAAAAATAGTAGTTCTCAATTTGTTTTTTATGATCATAAATTAAAAATTCAAATGCGAATCAAAACAACGTCTTTGGTTAATAATCAAAATGATAAAGCTAAAGAAATGTGGGACAAAACAAGATTGTTTAGTAGAAAATGTTACTTAACATTAAAAGATCCAAGTTCAATCACTGAGTTTCCAGAAGATGGTATCCCTGAACATTTAACTGGCAAGGAGCCAAGTCATGAAGAAAGTGAAAAAGGATATAAAAATTTTACAGTAGTTGAAAATAAAATTAATGAAATTGATTGGCTTTATTTAGAAATTTCAGGTCATCGTAGATTAAAATTAACATTTAAAAATAGTGAACCAGAATATAATTGGTTAATACCTTAATATAACTTAAAATTGTCAATAATTCTTATATCACCAATATATAAAGCAATAAATAATCTAGCTTCAGAATAATTTTTTGTTATTTCTAAATTATTTTCATTTCTTATCTCTAAATAGTCAATTTTATTTATATTATTTTGGAGGAGCTCTATTTTTAATTGATCTAAATTATTAATTTCATTTTGTGTTAATCGATTAATATGTTCTTTAATTTTATTTCCTAATACATTGAAAATTTTTAATTGATCATTAGAAAATTTAGAGTTCCTTGAAGATAAACTCATACCCATTTTATCTCGTACAGATGGGCATTGAATTATTTTAATATTGTGATGATTAATTTTTACTAAATCTTGTATTATTTTTACTTGCTGAAAATCCTTCTCACCAAAATAACTATTCGTTGGTTTAATCATATTAAAAAAAAGATCCACAACAGTAGTAACTCCATCAAAATGGCCAGGTCGAAATTTATCACATAAAATATTTCTAAAATTGTTTACAATTTTTTTCTTTGCCAATCCTTTAGGGTATATCTCTTGAACTTCAGGTAAGAAGAGTAAATTACAACCAATATTTTCTAATTTAGAAATATCTTCATCAATTGTCTTTGGATAAGAATTGAAATCATTTTCATTGTTAAATTGAGTAGGATTAATAAATATTGAACAGATCACAAATTCGTTATGTAATTGTGCTTCTCTAATGAGAGATAAATGTCCATCGTGTAAGTTTCCCATTGTTAAAACTAAACCAATAGACTGACCCTTGTCTTTGATTGAAACTAAATTTGGCTCTAATTCACTAGCTTTTCTGAAAATTTTCATCGATTACATAAGTAAATATTTGACTTATATATAATGAATTCGTATTAGGCCCAGAGATTTATTATGAAACGCACTTACCAACCTAGTAGAGTAATTAGAAAAAGAAGACACGGTTTTAGGGCTAGAATGGCAACTAAAGCAGGTCGTCAAATCATTAATAGAAGACGTGCAAAAGGAAGAGCTCAATTAAGCGCTTAAAAAGGCCAAATGGCCCAAACATTATTTACAATTAAGAAAAGATCGACTTTCGTTATGATACGAAACGAGGGAGAATTTATAAAAGGTAAAAATATGAATATCCAAATTTTACACAATCAAGATCTAGAAAATTCTATAGGTGTAGGATACACAGCTTCCAAAAAAATTGGCAACGCAGTAAAAAGAAATAGAGCAAAGAGAATAATGAGAGAATTAGCTAGAAAAATTATTATTAATGGTAAAATTAATTCATATTATGTGTTAATAGCTAAAACGTCATTGCTCGAAGAGAAATTTGATAAACTTTTATTAGAACTTAAGGGAAAGATAAATGGTTAGTAAATATATTTCATTACCTTTAATCATAATAATTAGATTATACCAGTTATTGATTTCACCAATACTTGGGCAGAATTGTCGGTATTTACCAACCTGTTCTGAGTATTCTATTAAAGCATTAAAGGAACATGGGTTATTTAAAGGATCAATTTTATCGGTGAAAAGAATTTCAAAATGTCATCCCTGGGGTTCCCACGGATTTGATCCAGTACCAAAAAAATCTGAGTTAAATAAATGAACGAGCAAAGAAATTTATATTTGGCTATTGGTATTTCAATTGCGATAATTATTTTTTTTCAATTATTATTTCCAACTCAACCAATTCAAACAACATCCTTTGAAGAAGATGAAGTATTACAGCCCGCAACATCCATTGACGGACAAAGCAGCCAAGCTGTTTCAGAAATACAAAGTAGAGATGAAGCTTTAATTCAAACCGATAGAGTTATTTTTGAAAATGCATCTATTAAAGGTTCTATAAATTTAAAAGGAGCAATTTTAGATGACCTCATATTATCAAAATATAAAACTAGCTTAGAACCTGATTCGAATAATATACAGCTTTTGTTACCGGATGGGACTGCTAATCCATATTATATTGAAACAGGTTGGAAAGAGCTAAAAAATTCTAACATTGAATTACCTAATTTAGAAACAAATTGGAAAACTAACTCTACCACTCTAAACCCCTCAAGCCCTGTTACACTTAGTTGGACGAATAATAAAAATATAACTTTCAAAATCAACTATCAAGTTGATGATGAGTATATGTTTACAATTACACAGGAAATAGAAAATAACAGTGGTGAAGATATTGAAGTTTTTCCATACAGATTAATCAAAAGAATAAACACACCAGATACAATTAATTTTTTTATACTTCACGAGGGTTTAATTAGTCTAATAAACGACGAATTATTGGAAAAAAATTATGATGATATTGCCGATGATTGTAATTCATCAATGCAAACAAAAAAAGAGTTTTGCGATAATAAAACACAAGGAGGTTGGTTAGGTTTTACAGACAAATATTGGATGTCTGCTTTAATTCCTGATGCTGACCAATCCATTAACGTCAATTATAGGTATGGTAATAATGGACGTGATAGCTATAGGGCAGGTTATGTTGGTCAGATATATAAAATTAACTCGGGTGAAAATATATCTTACGGCGGAAAATTATTTGTGGGTGCAAAAAAATTAAATGTCTTAAGTGCTTATGACGAAAATCTCTCTATACCAAGATTTACTGATGCAATTGACTGGGGCTGGTTTAGTTTTTTAACTAAACCTGTTTCATATGCCATTAATTGGTTTTTTGGTTATGCAGGTAATTTTGGTCTAGCAATAATTGCCTTTACCATTTTAATGCGTTTAATTTTATTCCCACTGGCACAAGCATCTTTTAAATCTATGGCAAAGATGAAAAAACTTCAGCCTGATATGCAAAGATTAAAAGAAACATATCCAAATGACAGACAAAAAATGCAGCAAGAACTAATGGCCTTGTATAAAAGAGAGGGTGCTAATCCTGTTGCGGGTTGTCTACCAATTTTAGTACAAATACCAATTTTCTTCTCTTTGTATAAAGTATTGTTTGTTACGATAGAGATGTATCACGCTCCTTTTTATGGATGGATTCATGATCTATCTGCGCCAGACCCATTAGGCTTAATGACAATATTTGGATTAGTTCCTTGGGATGTGCCACCTATACTTTCAATAATTGATATTGGTATTCTTCCTATCATTATGGGCTTCACTATGTGGTTACAACAAAAACTAAATCCTGCTCCCGCTGATCCAACACAGGCTAGAATTTTTGCATTACTTCCATTTGTATTTACTTTTGTACTAGCTGGTTTTGCAGCTGGTTTAGTTTTATATTGGTCAGTGAACAATATTTTATCAATTGCGCAGCAATGGTATATTCAAAGAAGAATTTTAGCCAAAAATGGCTAGCTTAAATAAAAATTTAAATAACTTTTTTAATAATAATAAGTTTTTAGGTTCCTTTCAGTCATTTAAAGACATTCCTTATTCAGATATAAAAAAAGAATGTTGTTTTATAGGTAGATCTAATGTTGGAAAATCTAGTTTAATAAATTCGTTAACTAAAACAAAAAAACTAGCGAAAACTAGTAAAACTCCAGGAAGAACTCAGGCTATAAATGTTTTTTTAATTAGTGAAAAAATAAATATGATTGATTTACCAGGTTATGGTTTTGCCAAAGTATCAAAAGTTGCTCGAGAAAACTTAATGACCCTGATTGAAGAATATATAGAAAATAGAGATACACTTGATCATGTTTTTTTACTCATTGACTCAAAAGTTGGTATCAAAAATTCTGATATTGATATGTTGGATTTATTGAGTGATTGTTCAAGAAAATTTTCAATAATTTTAACTAAAATAGATAAAATATCTAATAACTATTTAGAATATCAAAAAAAATCAATTTTAAGTTTAATGCAAAATTATGCAAAATCATTTACGAAAATTTATCAATCTGAGACCAAAAAAAATAATGGTATTACAGAGATTCAAAGATCTATATACGGGTTATCACAATAAATATGAAATTTGATTTTTTATCAGAGAGTGATCAGGCTTATTTTATTCATAAAGCCTCAACCTTAGTTGAAGCTCTTCCATACATTCGAGAACATAGTGGTGATACCATTGTAATAAAATACGGTGGACATGCAATGGGAGATAAAAAACTGTCTGAGAGTTTTTCAAGAGATATTGGGTTATTAAAAGAAGTAGGTGTGTCACCAATTATTATTCATGGTGGAGGGCCTCAAATTGGTGAGAGACTTAAATCAAAAAATATATCAACACAATTTGTTGAAGGATTACGAGTTACTGATAAAGAAACAATTAAGGTAGTTGAGGAAGTTTTATCTAAAGATATCAATTCAGAAATAGTAGAATCTATAAGTGCATCTGGAGGAAAAGCGATAGGAGTATCTGGTAATGATAACTTAGTCACTGCAACTAAATTGAATGTAGAAATTAAAGATAGTGATTCAAATATTGAAAAAATAGTTGATATTGGTTTTGTTGGACAACCAAAAAAATTAAACAAAGATATGCTAACTAGCTTTATAAAAAAATGGTCAAATACCTGTCATATCTCCTTTAGGTAAGGATGAAAATAATTTTACATATAATATTAATGCTGACACTGTTGCGGGTTTTATAGCGGGTGAGTTACAGGCAAGTAAATTATTATTACTAACCGATGTACCTGGAATTTTAGACAAAGATGAAAAATTAATCTCATCAATAACTTTAGAAGAAGCTAAAAATATTGCTAATAAAGAATATATTTCTGGAGGTATGAAGCCGAAAATTAATACATGTATTGATGCAATGAAAAAAGGTGTTAAAAAATCTACTATTTTAGATGGAAGAATTCCTCATTCAGTAATATTAGAGTTATTCACTGAACATGGAATTGGTACACAAATAACAAGTAATTAAATGAGCTTTAAAGATAACATCAATACCTGGATATTTGATCTAGATAACACACTGTACTCTGCAGACAGTGGAATTTTTCAGCAAGTACATAAGTTAATGGGTGAGTTTGTAGCTAAAAATTTAAATATGGAATTAGCTGAAGCAAAAAAACTACAAGCAAAATATTACAAGCAACATGGCACTACATTAAGAGGTATGATGGATAATCATGGTATAGATCCTGATTATTTTTTAGAAGAAGTTCATAAGTTAGATTACTCAATTGTTGGTCCAAATCAAAATCTTAATGATGAATTATATAAACTTGAGGGAAGAAAAATTATTTATACAAATGCAAATAAGAAACATGTCTTAGATGTGTTAGATAAAATAAATCTAACAAACTTTTTTGATGAAATATATGATATTAAAATGGCTGATTATATTCCTAAGCCAGAAATTTCTCCCTATGAAAAAATTATCGACTTATTTGATATCGAAGCAAATAAATCCGCAATGTTTGACGATATTGCAAAGAATTTAGTTCCAGCAAAAAAAGTTGGTTTTACACCTGTCTGGGTTGATGCTGGTTATGAGAATTTTTCCGATGATATTGAAGCATCTAAAGAATATTTAGATTTTCAAACAAGAGATTTGAGTTTATTTTTAAAAGATGTAAATGAGGGTAAAATATGAGTGATCTGGAAAGAATTATAAATGATGCCTTTGAGGAGAGAGATAATATTAATGTCAATACTGCAGGTGATATTAGAAATGCAGTAGATGAAACTTTAAACAAACTTGATAGTGGAAGCTTAAGGGTTTGTGAAAAAATTAATAATGAATGGCAAGTTAATCAATGGATTAAAAAGGCAATTCTTTTAAGTTTCAGGTTAAATGATAATGAAATCATTAAAGCATCGCATGCTACTTGGTTTGACAAAGTAGAAAGCAAAACTGCAAATTGGACTAAAGATGATCATCTGAAAGCAGGATTTCGATATGTACCAGACGCTGTTGTAAGAAAATCTGCATTTATTGCTAAAGGTGTTGTTTTAATGCCTTCTTTTGTAAATCTTGGTGCATATGTTGACGAAGGAACAATGATTGATACTTGGGCAACAGTTGGATCATGTGCACAAATAGGTAAAAACTGTCATATTTCTGGAGGCGCTGGTATTGGCGGTGTACTTGAACCTCTTCAAGCAAATCCTGTGATTATTGAAGACAATTGTTTTATTGGAGCTAGAAGTGAAGTGGCTGAAGGTGTTATTGTTGGTGAAGGTGCGGTTTTATCAATGGGTGTATTTATTGGAGCGTCTACAAAAATAGTCGATCGATCAACTGGGGAAATTCATATGGGAAAAGTTCCAGCGTATTCAGTTGTGGTACCAGGTACATTACCAGGAAAAAAAGAAGGAGATATTAATCCTTCTTTATACTGTGCAGTTATTGTTAAAAGAGTTGATGAAAAAACTAGAAGCAAAACATCAATCAATGATCTTTTAAGAGATTAATGTCAGAAATTAATTTTGATCCAGTTACTCTTACACAATCCTTAGTTAAATGTGCAAGTGTAACTCCAAAAGATGAGGGAGCTTTAACAGTCGTTGAAAATCATCTAAGTGCTATAGGATGTGACTGTCATCCATTAATTTTCTCTGGAAACAATTCTTATGAAGTAAAAAATTTATTTGCAACGATAGGAAATGAAGGAAAGCATTTTGCTTATGCTGGTCACACAGATGTAGTTCCAGTAGGAAATGAAAATTCTTGGAAATATCCTCCTTTTTCAGCAAGAATAGATAATGGTAAACTTTATGGAAGAGGTAGTGAAGATATGAAAAGCAGTGTTGCTTGTTTCATCAGTGCCGCTAAAAGATTTGTAGATAAATATAAAAATATTCCAGGTAAGATTTCATTCATTATTACAGGAGATGAAGAAAGAGATTCTGTAAACGGCACACCAAGAATTCTAGAATGGGCAAGTAAACAAAATTATAAATTTGATCATTGTCTTGTTGGTGAACCAACTTCTAAAAATGAGGTCGGAGATAAAGTAAAAATTGGAAGAAGAGGATCAGTTAGTTTCTTTTTTCAGGTAAAAGGTATTCAAGGGCATACTGCGAATTCTCATTTAGCTGAAAATTCTTCACATCACTTAGTGAATTTATTAAATAGTATATTAGAAAAGCCGCTAGATGAAGGTAATGAAAATTTTTTACCAACATCAGTTCAAATCGCTACTATTGATATTGGCAATCCTGTTCAAAACGTAATTCCGGAATTAGCTAAAGCAACAGTTAATATTAGATTTAATGATATGCACTCATCTGACTCACTTATAAAATGGATTGATAATAAAATAGAAAAGATTTTCTCTAAACTGGAAAACGCTAGTTGCACTTATACTTATGATGCAACAGCTGAGTCATTTTTGAATAAAGCCGGTGATTTATATAATATTATTTCAAAATCAATTTCTGATGTCACAGGTAGAAATAGTCCGCCTGAACAAGCAACCGATGGTGGTACTTCAGATGCAAGATATATAAAGAACTATTGTGAAGTAGTAGAGTTAGGTCTTAGAAATCAAACTCTTCATAAAGTAGATGAATTTGTTTTTGTTGAAGATATTATTAAATTAGAAAATATTTATTTTAGAATTTTAGAAAATTATTTTGATGTTAATTAATATCCATGAGATGGATTAACATCTGATTTTATATTTTTATTTTTTCTTAGTTTTTTATATTTGGAGTACATGTACTTAACAGATGGCTCTATAGCTGTTACACCTGCAACGTGTGGAGTAATAGTTACATTTGGCAGTTTCCAAAATTGACTACTTGATTTTAAAGGTTCATCTTTAAAGACATCTAAATAAGCATAAAAATTTTTGTTTTTCTTTAAATGATTTAGAAGATCTTTCTCTTCAATTGCATTTCCTCTGCCTATATTTATTAAACAAGAATTTTTTTTCATATTCTTTAAAAACTTTTTATCTATTATATTATTTGTTTGAGATGTTGACGGTAGAATAGAAATTATAACATCAGAGCTTTTGATAAAACTTATAATATTTTTACCTGTATATATTTTTACATTTTTTACTTTTGCTCGATTTTTTTTATATGCAATAACATTATAATTTAATTTATTTAGTAATTTTGCAATATGATTACCAAGAAAGCCCAGACCTAGAATACCTACTGTTAAATTTTTATTATCAATTGGTGTCCTTTCTCCAGACCAGTATTGTTTGATTTGAGAGTTTTGAAAAATTTTAAAATTTAATTGATAATTTAGTATTTGAGCTAAAGAATAATTGGCAATTCTCTCCCCCATTTCTTCATCTTTTATTCTGATTATGGGAATTTTTTTATTATAATTTTTAAGTTTTAGAATGTGATCTACTCCAGCTCCCATAGAGAAAATAACTTGGAGATTTTTTAGTCTTGAAAGAATATTATCTGGTAGATTCCAAATAATTGCACAATTTACATCATGAAAATTTTTATAATCTTTTATAGAAATTATTTTTTCATTTTTAAAATATTTTTTTATTGTTTTTTTCCAAACATCAATTTTATCAAAAGTTGTGTTATGAAATAAAATAGTCATTGAATATCATCTATTAACTTATTGTATTTTACTACTTGTTTTTCCCAGATTAATTCATTTTCTGCTCTATTTTTTGCATTTTGTCCTAATTCAATTCTATTTTGTTTGTTCTCAACTAAATTCTTAATTGATTCATCTAATTCATTAAAATTATTAATAATTAAACCTGTTTTATTATGCAATACAGCTTCAGGAGTACCTCCAACATTTGAGGCAATTGAAGGAATTCCATATTGTGCTGCTTCAATGTAGGCGATACCAAAACCTTCAATAGAATTTGCATGAGTTTCATCTATTGTCGGCATGATCATAATATCAGTCTTAGAAAAAATGAATTTTTTTTGATTTTCATTTATTGTTCCAACTAACTTCACATTTGATTCTAGATTATAATTTTTTATTTCTTTCTTTATATTCTCTAACTGATCACCTTCACCAGCAATTATATATTGAATATCTGGATAAATTTTTTTTAAATTAAAAATAGATTTAAGAATATACGAATGTCCTTTTCTTTTTTCTAGTCTGGCAAGAGTAAGCAACGTTGGATAACTATCATCTAAATCTATTGCTTGTTCTATAATATTCTTAGTAGATTTTACACCTGGATGGATAACCTCAATTTTTTTAAATTTTTTACTTATTTTTGAAAGTAAGTTTTTAGTATATGATGAATTGACCACCAATGCGTTTGCTAATTCTAAAACTTTCTTTATTCGTTTATGATGATTATTGTTTTTGATTATTATTTCGTTTCCATGAACAAGGCTAATAATTGGAATTTTTTTTTCTTTTAAAAAATTAATTGGTAACTCAAGACTTTTCCAGCTATCAGTGATGACTGCTTCAATATTATTTGAAGAACAAATATTTTTAAGTTGATTAAATTTATTTCTTTTTCTTAAAAATTTTAAACCCTTAAATCTTAATATTGAAAAATTTTTATTGTTTTTATCAAATTCTAAATCCTTAGAACTGTTTTGTTGGTCAGCTAAAACCTTTACATCGTGTTTATGACTTAAATTTAATGCTATGTCATACATCAATGTTTCAATTCCCCCTATTTTAGATGGAAAACATTGTGTTAAAATTATTATCATTGAAAGTTATAATATTATAGAATCTATGAAGTATTAATGTACAAAGTCAATCAGGAACAATTAATTTTAATTATTATTAAATAATTTAAGTACATTTAAATTTTTAAAATATTTATATATGCATTTTTTGCATATTAAAATTCATATTTTTATACTTTGATTGCATAGAATAATTACTATTTTATAATTGAAAGGAATAAATAATGATTAATGTTTTTAACTTTTTTAACAAAGTTTACGAGGATTTAAGCGACAAAAATTACAATAATGATGAGGATTTAGTTAAATATTTCAAATCCGAATATGGAAAAGAATGGAAAATTGAATTAGACAAGCATCTTCTAAGAACTGAATTTGATATCAATAAGAAAGCCGCATAATTAGCGGCTTAAACTAAACTTCAGAAGTTACCTTTTTAAGCCAATCTCTTTCTTGATTATCAAGGTGCGTGTGCAATGTTTCATACACCTTTCTATGATATTTATTTAGCCAATGTATTTCAATTTGATCAAGCATGCTACTCTCAATGAGATCCAAATCTATTGGACACCATGAGATGTTTTCAAAATATAATTTCTTATCATTATTCTCTTTTATCACAACTAAATTTTCTGTTCTTATACCATATTCATTTTCTTTATAGAATCCAGGTTCATTGGATAAAATCATTCCTGGAAGCAACTCAACGCTATCAAACATTGATTTTTTTGCAATACGTTGTGGAGCTTCATGGACACTCAAAAAACTTCCTATACCGTGACCGGTACCATGATCATAATCTAAATTAATTTCTTGTAGACTTTTTCTTGCTAGATAATCAATATCAGTTCCTTTTGTTCCCTTTTCAAAAACATGATTTGATAATGCAATATGACCTTTAAGAACTCTCGTAAATCTATCTTTTTGTTCTGTTGTTGCTTCACCTAAAATTATAGTTCTTGTTATATCGGTTGTTCCATCAAAATATTGCCCTCCTGAGTCAACAAGATAAATATTATTATCTGAGAAAGATGATTTTCCTTCTTCAGTAACACGGTAATGAGGAAGGGCTGCATTTTGATCAATTGCTGATATTGTATCAAAAGATAGAGAATGAAATAATTCATTTTTTCTTCGGAGATTTTCTAAATGATGTGCAACACTTATTTCATCATTTGATTTAGGATCCATGATATTTTTTAACCAATAAATATATTTGGTAATACTAACACCATCTCTTATATGTGCTTTTTTTGCCCCATCTAGTTCAGTTTCATTTTTGATAGCTTTTAACAAAATACATGGATTTGCTAAATTTTTAGTATTTATTTTTTGTTTTCTTAAAAGATCTAAAAAATAAAAAGTGGTGGAATTAAAATCTAAACCAATTGATTCGGATGAATTAATGTTATTAAAAATTGATCCAATATTTTCAATATTATTAATATTTATTAGTGTTTGGATTTCTTTTTTTAGAATTTCTGGCATTGAAGACTCTTTAATATACAAAGAGTGTTTATTATTTTTTGAAATTAGAAGATAAGAATAAAGTAACGGTGTATATTTAATATCATCTGCTCTTAAATTTAATAGCCAAGCAATATTATCAAGCCCAGAAACAAAGTAATGATCAATTTCATTTTGATCTAAAAATGTTTTTAAAATATCTAATTTTTCACTTCTGGCCTGACCAGCAAAACTTGTTGGGTGATCAAATATATCTGTATACTGAGTTTTTGGTTGATTTTCCCATATTAAATCAACAAAATTTTTATCTATTAGTTGGAGTTGAGATTTTGAGTTCTCTAACATTTTTTCCACTTTTTCAATTTCTATAATTGAATGAAGAGTTGGATCTAATGCAATTTTTAGTTCTTTTTCTAATAAAATTTTTTCTAAATCTGTCCAAAAGTTATTTAAGTGTTTTGCGTGAATCTCTTTGGCATTAATTTGAGTATTCGCTTGAAAAGTATATCGTCCATCAACATACAAGAAGGCATCTGTTGGCGTAATAATTGCTCTTCCTGCTGAACCAGAAAATTTTGTTATAAACTTTAATCTTTCTGCATTTGGAGAAATATACTCATTTAAATATTCATCACTTCTATTAATGACAAAAATATCGATATCTTTTTCTTTTAATAGATTTTGTAATTTTTTTAAATTTGATTGATTCATTTTAACTTATTAAATAAACTTAGATCGATGTTACCACCAGAAATCATAACTATAATTTTTTTATTTTTAACATCAATTTTATTATTTAATACTGCTGCAGCTGCAACTGCTCCACCTGGTTCCACAACTATTTTAAGTTGTTCAGCTAGCAAAATTATAGTTTTTGTTACTTCTTCATCAGAAACACTTAGTCCTCCTTCAAGATTATTTGAATTAATTTGAAAAGTTATATTACCAGGTTGTGGTGCCAATAGTGCGTCACAAAAAGATTTAGCATTTTTTTTATTTTCTATAAGTTTACCAGCTTCTAAAGATCTTTTTGTGTCATCAAATTCATCGGGTTCCACAGAATATGATCTTATATTTGGATAGATATGTTTTAAGTATGTTGATGTTCCTGCAATAAGACCGCCACCTCCACAACAACATAAATAAAGATCAGGTTCAATTGATTGCTCTTTCAAATCATTTACAATTTCAACAGCTGCAGTTCCTTGACCAGCAATTATATCTTCATCATCATAGGGTTTAATAAGAGCTCTATTATCCTTCTTTTGAATTTCATTTCCTATCTCTTCTCTACTTTGAAAGTAACTGTCATATAATATAACTTCTGCTCCATAATTTTTTGTGTTTTCAATTTTTATTTGAGGTGCAGTTTTAGGCATTATTATCTTTGCACTAATGCTATTAATCATAGATGCATAAGCAACAGCTTGTGCATGATTTCCTGATGAATATGCTACTACACCTGAGTCTTTTACATTTTCTATTAATTTTGTAATTTTATGTATAGCTCCCCGTAGTTTAAATGATCCAGTATTTTGTAAATTTTCAAGTTTAAAATAAATTTCAGCTTCTATAAGATTATTTATATAATCATTAGTTACTAAAGGAGTTTTTGTTATCTTTTGATTGATTAATTTATAAGCATTATCAACGTTTAAATAGCTAAAATCATTCATAATTTTAAAGTTTTACATCGTTTTAATGGAATAAACTAAAAAAAAATATATGTATATTATCATGGAACAGAACAAAGTAACTTCGCCTTGCATTAGCGTATGTAAAACTGACCCAATCTCAGGGTATTGCTATGGCTGTGGAAGAACTAATGAAGAGAAAGATATTTGGAAAGATGAAAATACTTCAAATGAATGGAAACAAAATAATTTATCTGAACTAAAATCTAGATTTTCAGATTGGCAGTTAAAAGCATTTGAAGAATCGTATAAATCCAAAGTTGAAACAGGTTTATCTCTTATCAAAAAAAAATTAGCAGAAAATCGTAAAAATTGAAAAGTTTAATAATTTTTGTTTTTATTTTATTTTTTTCATTCAATCTTCAATCTCAGAATAAAATGATACTTGATAAATTAGAAACACCCGGAATTTCTTCTCAAGGTCAAAATTGGGCCTTTTTTACTGATGGAGTAATGGGTGGGTTGTCACAAGGTAAAGCTATCATATCAAAAGTTAATGATGTTAATTGTTATCATATGACAGGAGATGTCACGACTGAAAATAACGGCGGCTTCATTCAAATAAGAAATCAATTAAAACCTTCAATATCAACAGAAGAGTTTGAGGGTGTTTATTTTAAAGTGTTTGGTAATAATGAAGAATATTCAATTCATGTAAGAACAGCTTTAACAGTAGCTCCATGGCAATATTATAAGTATAGTTTTAAAACTAATTCTGAGTGGACAGTAATAAAAGCACCCTTTAGTGAATTTAAAAAATCAAATGCTTATCAGCCTAAAAAATTAGTTGGCCAGAATATCAAGACATTAGGGTTAGTTGCTGGATTTAAAGATTTTCAAGCAGATATTTGTTTATCAGAAATCGGCTTTTATTAATAATCTATTTTCAATAAATATAATCCTTCAGGTGGCGCAGTAACTCCAGCATATTCCCTTTTTTTGGATTGAATAATTTCTGAAATAGATTTTTCTATTTTACTAAGTCCTATATCAACCAGTGTACCGACCATGATTCTAACTTGAGAATGTAAAAAGGATTTAGCTGATATTAAAAAATTTATTTCATCATGATTAAAATTTATATCCAGTGAATTAATAGATTTAATTGGTGATTTCGATTGGCAATTTATTGACCTAAAAGCAGACAAATCAAATTTGCCTATAAATTGTTGTGATTGTTTTATTATTTTTTCAGCATCTATTTTTTTGTGTACACACCAAACTTTGTTTTGCTCTAACGTAATTGGTGATCTTCTATTTAAGATCTTGTATTCATACCATCTCAATTTTGCGGAAAATCTAGAATTAAAATCTTTATCTACTTCTTCAGCATGTAAAATAGATATGGGTTGGGGCCTTAGATAATGGTTAATGCCATCTCTAATAGTATCGGTATCAAATTGTTGCTCTAATTCAAAATTAGCTACTTGTCCTCTAGCATGAACGCCTGCATCTGTTCGACCAGCTCCAAAAAGTGTTATTTTTTGTTTTGATAGTTTTTCTATTGCCTCTTCAACCAATTGTTGAACAGAAGGACCATTTTCTTGACGTTGCCAACCAACATAATTAGTTCCATCATATTCTAATGTTATTTTGTAGTTAGGCATTTATTACTTCATTAACCTTAAAACTATATCCCCGAAGAAAATCATCTTTAGAAATAGCATTTTTGCCTTCTCTTTGTAAAATTAATGGTTCAATACTTCCATCATTACACCCAATATCAAATGTCTCATTAAGAATTGTCGATGCATTGCCGTTAGAGTTTGATTTTCTTGCTTTAATGATCTTAATTCTTTCATTTTGTATAGTAAACCAAGCACCAGGTTTAGGTGAATGTGCCCTTATAAGATTTAAAACTTCATTTACAGATTTATTAAAATTAATTTTTCTATTTAGTGAAGAAATTTTATTTGCATATGTTGCATCATTATCATCCTGATCAGAATAAGAAATTTTGTTATCAAATATAAGAGGAATAGTTTCAACTAATAATTTGATTCCAACCTCTGTTAATTTTTGACTTAATTCATTTTTATTACAATCATCTTCTATATCTACTTTTTTTTGATTAATAATTGGTCCAGCATCTAATTTTTCGATTAGCTGTATTATTGATATACCCGTCTCTTTATCGCCATTCATTAAAGAATGCTCTATTGGGGCTGCACCCCTCCATCTAGGCAACAAAGAGACATGGATATTGATACAACCAAATGGTGGTAAATCTAAAATATCTTTTGGTAATATTTTACCGTATGCCATGACAACAATTAAATCAGGATTTAATTTTTTCACTGTCTCAATAGTATTTTTATCAAATATATTTGGGCAAAAAACTTCAATATTATTTTTATTAGCAAGTTGATGGACTTCAGATTGAATTATTTTCATTCCTCTAGATTTCTTTTTTGGGGGTTGTGAAAATACTGCGGTAATTATGAAACTACTTTTAATTAAAGCATCAAGATAGTCAGAGGCTATTTTTGGTGAACCCATAAAAATTATTTTCTTATTATTCATTATTTTTTGTTTTTTAAAAATTTTTGTACTTTTTTGATCATTATATTCCTTTTTAATGAAGAAAGATAATCTACAAATAACTTTCCAGAAAGATGATCAATTTCATGTTGTAAAATTCTTGATTCCACTCCGCTAACTTCTTTTGTTATTTGTTTGTTATTTTCATCTAAGTACTCGATTACTATATTTTGAGGTCTCTCAATTTCTGCAAATTGTTCAGGAAGAGATAAACAACCCTCTTCCATAACAATTTTTTCTTGAGAGTAAGAAATAATATTGGGGTTAAACAATGTATATTGTGTTTCTTTTTTAGTCTCTTGATCTACAAAAAATATAGTCACAATTTGTTTTAGAATTCCAATTTGATTTGCTGCTAAACCTACACCTGGTGCTTTTATCATTATTTGCATCATTTTTTTGGCAATTTCTTTTTCCTTAATTCCAACAGACTGAATTTTATCTGCTTTTTGGCGTAATAGTGGATTTGGTACATAAAGTAATTTATCCATTTCTATTTATGTAATTTTTTTTCTAGATTGGAATGCTGTATTTAATGTGTTTTCATCTAAGTAGTGTACTTCTCCACCCATAGGGATTCCTTGTGCAAGTCTAGTTACATTTAAATCTTTAAATTTTTCTAACTTATCTGCAATAACAAAAGATGTTGTTTGTCCTTCCATAGTTGTACTTAAAGCAAGAATAATTTCTTTAACATTATTTGTTTCAATTCTGTTTAGTAGATGTTCTATTTTCAATTCATCAGTTCCTATACCTTGAATCGCTGATAATGAACCGCCTAAAACATTATAAAGACCTCGATAAAATCCTACTTTTTCTAATGTCCACAAATCTGACACATCCTCAACAACACAAATTGTTGCTTTGTCCCTTTTAGGATTTGCACAAATATTGCATGGATTTACCATATCTATATTTCCGCATTCTGAACACTCAATAATTTTATTATAAGATAAGTTTAAACTCTCAATTAACGGAGATAAATTTTTATCTTTATTTTTTAATAAAAAAAGAGCAATTCTTTGAGCTGATCTTCTTCCTAATCCTGGAAGTTTTGAAATATCGTTTATTAATTTATCTATTGGGGATTGCTCCATTTTTAGAAAGGAAGTTTCATTCCTGGAGGTAATGGTAGGCCACCTGTGAGATTTTTCATTTCTTCTTGAGCTGCAGCTTCTCCTTTTTCTTTGGCATCATTTATTGCTGCTACAATCAGATCTTCAAGTATTTCTTTCTCATCTTGTTTAATCAAGCTATCATCAATTGAAATTCTTTTGAAAATACCTTTTGCTGTAGCTGTTACTTTAATAAGACCTCCTCCAGAAGTACCTTCAACTTCAATATCATTTAATTTATTCTGTGCTTCAGCCATTTTCTTTTGCAACTGTTGAGCTTGCTTCATCATATTACCTAAATTAACCATTATTTCTCCTTTTTCATTTTTGGTTGATTTATATCTGCGTCATCATCATTTATTTCACCTAGTTCTGTAATAGCGTGAATTTTACTTTCAGGAAATTCTTTTAATATTTTTTTTACTTCTGGATGATTTTTCATTATTTCAATTTCTTTTTGTTGGTTAATAATATCTTCATCGTGTAAACTTTTTCCAAGATTGCTTGTAGATGAATGTATCTGCCATATTCTTCCTGTCCATTTAGAGATTAATTTCGCAACAGCTCTATTGAAGCCAGTGTCATTAATTTTAGATGTATTTAAGGTAACTTCTCCTTCTTTAAAAGAGACTAACTGCACATCATTGTACAACTTAGTGTGGAGTAATCCTTCTCTATTTTTAAAAAACATATCGACAAAATGTCTGAAGTCTTGAACATGTATTATATTTACATTTTCTTTTGGCGAAATTTCTTTTTTATTTTCATTAAAGTTTAGAACTTTGTTACTTTCATTAGATTCATTTTGTAGTTCAAGATTTTTCTCTAAGGGTTCTTTTTTTACTACTTCTTTGTCCATTTTTTTAATTAGATCTTCTGGGCTTGGACCATCATGTAAATAAATAATTCTTAAAATAATCATTTCTCCATGTTGGTATAAATGAGAGCTATTTTGTAATTCTTGATAACCTTTGAATAAAATTTGCCATATAATATTCAGATTATTTAATGTCATTTTTGATGACAATTCAGCTCCTTTATTTCTTTCAAATTCAGGTATGTAAATGTCATCTTTTAAATCTGGTGCTATTTTTATTTGAACAATGAAATGTACTACGTTCAATAGTTCATCAAATATCATTGCGATATCTGCCCCTAACTCATACAACTCTTTATACTTATTAATTGCACCAAGCGTATCTCCTTCTAAAATAATTTCAATTAAGTTAAATATTTTTTCTCTATCAGCTAGTCCCAGCATGCTTATCACAGTTTGCGAGTCAACTTTTTCATTTGGACTAGTTATTGCTTGATCTAATAGACTAAGACCATCTCTTACAGATCCATCCGCTGATCTTACAAGTAACGAAATAGCATCTAAATCTATATCAATATTTTCTAGTTTAGAAATTTTTAGTAAATGATCTGATAAAATTTTATTTTCTATTCTATGTAAATCAAATCTCTGACACCTTGATAAAACAGTTATTGGTACTTTTTTAATTTCTGTTGTGGCAAAAATAAACTTAACATGTTCTGGTGGTTCTTCTAAAGTTTTAAGCAGCGCATTGAATGCACTCTTTGAAAGCATATGAACTTCATCAATTATAAATATTTTATAATCACCGATAACAGGTTTATATTTTACATTGTCAATTATTTCTCTAATGTCATCAACGCCAGTATTAGAAGCTGCATCAATCTCAATAACATCAAGATTGCTGTCTGAAGTTGTTGATTTGCATGAATCACAATTTCCACAAGGTTCACAATTTTTTTTATCTCTATTCTTACAATTAATACTCATAGCTATAAGTCTAGCAGTGGTGGTTTTTCCAACACCTCTGACACCTGTTAGAATGTATGCGTGAGCTAACCGGTCATTATTGATAGCGTTTGATAGAATTTTTACTAATAATTCTTGACCAATTAAATCTTCAAATTTTTGAGGCCTGTATTTTCTAGCTAAAACTTTATATTTTTTTTCTTCTGTCATTATAATTAATGGAAGGAGTTGAGACCCAAACAAGATTGTTACAGCTGCTTCTTTTCAGATCTGACTGGATTAGCAATTTATTTGCCCTCAATCCTTCCTTTAGCAATATAACATTAATGTAAATAAAATATAAATAGACTTTTTAAAAAATCCTATTTTTTCCTGAATGAAGATTTCTCATATACTCCAAGGATTTCTATCTTCTTACAAAAAAATTTCATCTCTTCTAATGCTAATTTTACAGATGTATTTTCAGGATGTCCCTCAAAATCTATATAAAATTGTGCAACGTCAAAACCCTGTGGGTGAATGTAACTCTCAAGCTTAGTTATATTAACTCCATTACTAGCAAATCCACCAAGACATTTGTACAAAACTGCTGGAATACTTCTAACTGTAAATACTAATGTTGTAAGGATATCCTTTGTTTCTGGATTTATATCTAATAATTTTTTTTGCATAACAAGAAATCGAGTTACATTATTTTGAGTATCTTGGAAATTTTTTTCCAATATATCAAGATCATATATATTAGCAGCAAGTTCAGATGCGATAGCTCCATCTTCAATATTATTTAACTCTGAAATTAATTTAGCGGATCCGGCTGTATCTGCTTCAACAATCATTTGCTTATCTAATTTTAAAATTTTGTTTCGACATTGGGCAATTCCCTGTTCATGACTTCTTATTCTTTTAATATCTGAGATTTTCGCACCTCTAATCCCAAGTAAGTTATGATTTACTTCATGAAAATATTCATAAGTTATTTTTAAATCAGAGTCAGGTATCAATCTTTGAGTATCGGCTACTCTTCCTGCAAGAGAGTTTTCTATAGGAACCATTGCAGCTTCAGATTTTTCTGATCTAACGTGTTCAAACATATCTTCAAAAGTTGCACACGGTATACTTTTTGCGTTTGGAAAAATATTTTTTCCAGCTTGTTCACTATACGCGCCGTTTACACCTTGAAATGAAAAACTATCAACTTTTATCATTGTGTTCTCTTATATTAGTTTCAATATTTATTAAATCCTCTTTTGTATCTACACTCATTGGAACTTCAGGAACATACGTAACTCCAATTGGAATGTTAGAATCCATAGCTCTCATTTGTTCTAAACTTAGATCTATTTCATTTTTTGATTTAGGTAGATTGATAAATGTATTTATTGAATCTGGAGTATAACTATAGATACCAACATGATGGTATAAGTTTTTATTTTCTATCGTAACTTCTCTATAAAAACACAACGCCTGAGCTGTTTCATTTTTTTTAAAATCAACTTCAACTTTTGTTACATTGGGATTATTTAATTCATTATCATTTAAGTTTGTTGCGAGTGTACCAATAGTGAAATTTTTTTTTATTGGGTCAATGACTTTAAGAATATGTTCTGGATTTATAAGAGGCATATCACCTTGTAGATTGATTATTACATCAATGTCTTTGTTATTTTTTATCTTTAAAAAAGCGGAGTGAACTCTATCAGTTCCAGAAGGGAGATTTGGATCTGTCAAAATAGCTTTGCCTCCATTACTTACAATTAAGTCGTGCACTTCAATTTCTGAGCAAGCAACAAACACTTCTCCAATTTTTGATGCAATTGCCTGTTGCCACACACGTTGTATCATTGGAATACCATCTATTGGCATTAATGGTTTGCCCGGCAGTCTAGTGGAAGCCATTCGTGAAGGTATAATTACAACATTTTTCATAATTTATGCGACAATTAGGCAAGAGAATTTAAATTTCATACTTACGACAAATATATTCTTTCTTCTAAAAAATCTGTATATGTACTTATACATGTCTGGGCTTGAAGTTAATAAAATTTTAGCATCTATAATATTAGCAGTCTTAATTGTTACCCTTATCGGGCATTTTGGAGATTTAGTCATTGATATTGAACATGATGAAAAAAAGGAAACAGCTTATAAAATAGATGTTCCTGAGGATTCTTCTGGGGTTGGAGTAATAGAAAAAAAAGAAGAAATAATAGAGCCAATTTCAATGTTATTAGCAAGTGCTTCTCTTGATAATGGAGAAAAATTATTCAAAAAATGTGCTACGTGCCATAATTACGAAAAAGGTAGTGCAAATAAAGTAGGTCCACACTTATGGAACATTATAAATAGACCAAAAGCTAATGTTGAAGGTTTTGCATACTCTAAAGCTTTAGCTGAATACGGCGGAGAATGGGGATATGAAGAATTAGCAGAATTTTTATATAAACCAAAAAAATATATAAAAGGTACAAAAATGAACTTCGCAGGTTTGAAAAAAGTAAAAGATAGAGCAGACTTGGTTTATTTCCTAAGAGAACACTCAGATAATCCGGCACCACTTCCATAAACTAAAGTAATGATCTTAGATACAGAAGAGTTTTCAAAATTTGCAGACTCTTTAGCCGATGATGCATCTAAAACTTCAATGCATTATTTTAGAAACAAAATTGAAATAGAAATTAAAGATGATGAAAGTCCTGTAACTCTAGCAGATAAAGAAACAGAACAAGTATTAAGAGAAAGAATAAGAAAAGAATATCCTGATCATGGAATTTTAGGTGAAGAGTATGAAAATGAAAAAATAGACGCTGAATTTATATGGGTATTAGATCCTATAGATGGCACAAGAAGCTATATAGCCGGACATAAAGATTTTGGTAATTTAATTGCATTACTTCACAATAAAAAACCAGTATTAGGAGTTATTAATTGCCCTGCACATGGTGAGCGATGGTTGGGAATAAAAAATCAAAAAACAAAATGTAATGGAAAAGATGTTCAAACTAGTGCAATTAAACAAATTAAAGATGCCTATCTTTTTTCATCTGGATTATATTTTGATGAACCTCAAATCAGAAAAGGATTAGAATTACTAAAAGAAAAATCAAGATATTATAGACTTGGTGGTGACTGTTACATGTATGGAATGTTAGCCTCAGGTCTAATTGATATTGTTTTAGAAGATACATTAAAAGTACATGATTATATGGCCCTTATAAATGTAATTGAAGGAGCTGGTGGAGTAATTACAGATAAGTTTGGACAAGATATATCTTTAGAATCAGATGGCAGTTTAGTTGCCTCCAGTACAAGCTCTCTTCATGTTGAAATAATTAAATTAATAAACTAAAATTTATTTTAATTTTTAATAATTAGACATATATTACAAGTATGAAAATAATCACTTTGATCTTTATATTTACTCTAATTTTTCAATTAAAAGCGCAAGCAAATACTAATTTATCACATGCAATTGCAATGCATGGTGAGCCAAAATACTCAAAAGATTTTGAAAATGTTGAATACATTAATCCAAATTCAATCAAAGGGGGATCAATAGTAAGAAGTGCCATTGGAACCTATGATAGTTTCAATCCATTTATTTTAAAAGGTACCTCGGCAGCTGGAATTGGAAGATTGTATGAAACATTAACAACGGGATCAAGTGATGAAGCATTTACGGAATACGGATTATTAGCAGAGTCGATTGAATGGCCAGATGATAGATCTTGGGTTTCATTTACATTGAGAAACGAAGCATATTGGCACGATGGGAAAAAAATTACAGCTGACGATGTTGTATGGACATTTAATACCCTAATGGAGAAAGGTCACCCATTCTACAAATACTATTATGGAGATGTAAAAGAGGTAATTAAAGAGCAAGAAAATAAAGTAAGATTTAATTTTACAACAAATACAAATAAAGAATTAGTATTAATTGTTGGTCAATTACCTGTACTACCAAAACATTATTGGAAAAATAAAAACTTTGAAGAAACATCTCTGGAAATTCCAATTGGAAGTGGTCCATATAAAATTAAATCATTTGATACTGGGAGATCAATTACTTATGAATTAGATCAAAATTATTGGGGTTTTGGTGCATCAATACCAATTAAAATTGGTAAAGATAACTTTGGCACAATCAGATATGATTATTACAAAGACAGAGGTATTGAAAGAGAAGCTTTTAAATCTGGTGAGATTGATTTCTTCTCAGAAAATTCATCAAAAGAATGGGCAACTGCTTATGATATAAACGCTGTCAATGAAGGTTTAATAAAAAAAGAATTAATAAGTCATGAAAATCCTCAAGGTATGCAAGGTTTTGCTTATAATATTAGAAAAGATAAATTTAAAGATAGAAGAGTAAGAAAAGCTCTTTCTTATGCTTTTGACTTTGAATGGTCTAATAAAAATTTATTCTTTGATGCATATAAAAGAACAGATAGCTTTTTTGAAAATTCAGAACTTGCTTCCTCTGGTCTTCCTTCAAAAGAAGAATTATATTATTTAAATCCATATTTTGATGTACTACCAAAAGAAATATTTACAAAAGAATATACAAATCCAGTTACAGATGGTTCCGGTTATATGAGGATGCAATTGCAAGAAGCTTCCAAACTATTAGAAGAATCTGGATGGGAATTAGTTGATGGTAAACTTCTACATTCTAGTACAAAAGAACCTTTTGAATTTGAAATCTTATTACGATCGCCAGCTTTTGAGAGAATAGTTTTTCCATTTAAAGATAATCTTGAAAAATTGGGAATAATTGCTGAGGTAAGAACAATCGATAGTGCTCAATATCAAAAAAGAATGGAAACTTTTGATTTTGATATGGTTGTGCAAACATTTGGACAATCTTTATCTCCAGGTAACGAGCAAAGAAATTTTTGGGGTTCTGATGCTGCAGACACTGATGGCTCTAGAAATGTTGTTGGTATTAAAAATTATGCTGTAGATGGATTAATTGAAAGTCTAATTAATGCTAGTGATAGAGAAGAATTAATTACAATAACCAAAGCTCTTGATCGTGTTCTTCTATGGAATTACTATGTTATTCCTCAATGGCACATCTCCTCATACAGAGTTTTATTTTGGGATTTTTTTGATCAACCAAATATAAAACCAAAATATTCTCTAGGCTTTGATACATGGTGGATTAATCAGAATAAATTTGAAACAATCCAATCAAATAGAACATCAAACTAATTATTAAAGTTTATTAGAAATAATATAAAATAGCACAATATGGGTGCGTACTTAATAAAAAGACTTCTTTTAATTTTCCCAACTCTTTTTGGGATCATGGTTATAAATTTTGCAATCATTCAAATTGTTCCAGGTGGCCCAGTAGAACAAATGATTGCACAAATGACTGGTACAGCTGTTGAGTCAACAGCTCGATTTTCTGGTGGTGGTGAAGGTGAAACTTTAGAGTTTAATAGAGATAATTCTACATCAGTTAATGATAGTAAATATAGAGGGGCACAAGGCCTCGATCCAGATGTTATAAAAGAAATAGAAAAAATGTATGGAATGGACAAACCAGCACATCAACGTTTTATCAAAATGTTAAAAGATTATTTAACCTTTGATTTTGGAGAAAGTTTTTTTAGAGATCAAAAAGTTACTTCTATTGTTTTAGATAAAATGCCAGTTTCAATATCACTTGGTTTATGGACAACTTTATTAGTATATTTAATATCTATTCCCCTCGGTATAAGAAAAGCGATAAAGGATGGATCAAAGTTTGATATAGTATCAAGTTCAATTGTAACAATTGGTTATGCAATTCCAAATTTTTTATTTGCTGTAATACTAATAGTATTTTTTGCAGGAGGAAGGTTTTATGATATTTTTCCTCTAAGAGGTTTATTTTCTGAAAATTTTGATGAGTTAACATTATTTCAAAAAATAATAGATTACTTCTGGCATTTGGCACTGCCTCTAACTGCGATGCTTGTCAGCGGGTTTGCTGGATTGACTTTTTTAACAAAAAATTCATTTCTTGATCAAGTAAATCAACAATATGTAATTACAGCACGGTCTAAAGGTTTAACTGAAAGAAAAGTTCTTTATGGTCATGTATTTAGAAATGCAATGTTAATAGTGATTGCTGGTTTTCCATCAGCATTTATTGGAATTCTTTTTTCAAGTTCTCTGTTCATTGAGGTTATTTTTTCTTTAGATGGTTTAGGTTTATTAGGATACGAAGCTGCTCTGACAAGAGATTATCCAGTCATATTTGCAACACTTTATTTTTTCTCACTACTCGGTTTAGTTATGGGAATAATTGGTGATTTTATGTACTCAATTATTGATCCACGAATAGATTTTGAATCAAGACAATGAAGAAATTATCAAAATTAAATCAAAGAAGACTAAATAATTTTAAGAACAACAAAAGAGGTTATTATTCTTTTTGGATATTCAGTTTTTTATTTATTATTTCCTTGTTTGCTAATTTTATTGCAAATGAAAAACCTTTATTAGTAAAATATAACTCAAACTTTTATTATCCAATATTTTCTTTCTATTCAGAAACAACATTTGGTGGAGATTTTGAAACAGAGGCAGATTATAAAGATCCTTATGTTAAAAACTTAATTGAGGAAAATGGATGGATGATTATGCCTATAATTCCATATTCATATAATACTATAATAAGAGATTTATCTGCTCCAGCTCCTTCACCACCTTCAAATAAAAATTGGCTTGGTACTGATGATCAAGCAAGAGATGTACTATCAAGATTAATTTATGGTTTTCGAATATCAGTATTGTTTGGATTTACTTTAACGTTTTTTTCAATGGTTATAGGAGTTTCTGCAGGAGCAATACAGGGTTATTTTGGTGGAAAGACTGATTTATTCTTCCAAAGATTTATGGAAGTGTGGTCAGCAATACCAACCTTATATGTCTTAATTATTTTAGCTAGTGTAATTCAGCCAAATTTTTGGTGGCTTTTGATTATCTTATTGCTTTTTAGTTGGATGGGTTATGTTGGTGTAGTTCGTGCAGAATTTTTACGAGCAAGAAATTTTGACTATATAAGAGCTGCAAAAGCACTTGGCGTTTCGAATATAAAAATAATGATTAGGCATATGTTACCTAATGCAACTATAGCTACTGTTACTTTTCTTCCATTTAGTTTAAGTGCTTCAGTCACAGCATTATCTGGTCTTGATTTTTTAGGTTTTGGGTTACCACCAGGATCTGCATCCTTGGGGGAAATGGTTAACCAAGGAAGAAATAATTTACAAGCTCCTTGGCTTGGAATTACAAGTTTCTTAACTTTAGGTTTAATGTTAGGTCTTTTAGTATTTGTTGGTGAAGCGATAAGAGACTCATTGGATCCAAGAAAGACTTTTAATTAAAATGGAGAAAATAATATCAATAAGTAACTTAAGTATAGCCTTCAATAAATATACTGATGTAGTTAAAAATGTAAATATTGATGTAGTAAAAGGTAAAACTACAGCAATAGTTGGGGAATCTGGGTCAGGTAAAACATTATCGGCTTTAAGCATATTAAAATTATTACCAAATGGAGCTAACATTAAGACAGGAAAAATAGAGTATAATAATAAAAATTTATTAAATTTAAGTCAAAAAGAAATCCAAAATATAAGAGGAAATAAAATTTCAACAATATTTCAAGAGCCAATGACAAGTTTAAACCCTCTTCATACAATAAATAAGCAAATTGAAGAAATTATTACAACACATAATATATTAAGTAAAAAAGAAGCTAAAAAAAGAACTATAAAATTACTAAATGAAGTTGGTCTTAGTGATATTTCATCAAGGCCAAAAATATATCCATATGAATTATCTGGGGGACAGAGACAAAGGGCTATGATTGCAATGAGTATTGCAAATGAACCAGATTTGTTAATAGCTGATGAACCAACTACAGCTTTAGATGTAACAATACAGTTACAAATCTTAGAGTTACTTCAAAATATTCAAAAAGATATGGGTATGTCTATGATTTTTATAAGTCATGATCTCTCTGTTGTGAAAAAATTATCAGATTACATATATGTTATGAAAAATGGTAAAGTAATTGAATTTGGTACAAAAGAAAAAATATTTAACAATCCTAAAAATGAATATACTAAAGAATTAGTATCCAATCAAAGTAATATTAAAGAAAATAACAGTCAAAAAAGTGAATCTATAATAAATATTAAGGATCTAAACGTTTGGTATCCCATAAAAAAGGGATTGCTCAAAAGAACAATTGATCATGTAAAAGCAATTAACAATGTTAGCTTTAATTTAAAAATTGGAGAAACGATTGGAATTGTGGGTGAATCTGGCTCAGGAAAAACTTCACTGATTTTGGCAATTCTAAAATTAATTCAATCTAGAGGAGAAATAATAATAAATAAAAAAAATTTAAATAAGTTAAGTAAAAAAGAGGTTTTAGATTTAAGAAAAGATATTCAAGTTGTATTTCAAGATCCGTTCTCATCCCTAAGTCCTAGAATGAATATCGAAGATATTTTATCAGAAGGTTTAATGGTTCATTATCCCAATATTGGACTAGTAGACAAAAGAAAAAAATTAAAAAATATTTTGGAAAAAGTTGGTTTAGAATATGAAAATACAATAGAAAGATATCCTCATGAATTTTCTGGCGGTCAACGACAAAGAATTGCAATTGCTAGAGCTTTGATTTTAGAACCTAAAATACTAATTTTAGATGAACCAACCTCTGCTTTGGATGTAACAATTCAGAATCAAATATTAAGTTTATTAAATAATTTACAAAAAGAATTAGATTTAAGTTATATTTTTATAAGTCATGATATGAGAGTTATAAGAGCTATTGCTAATAAAATAATTGTTTTAAAAGATGGTTTAATTGTTGAAGAAAATTATAGTAGAGATATTTTTAATTCACCTAAATCAGAATATACAAAGAAACTAATATCTTCAGTTATATAAATGATTAAACAAGAACCTGATAAAAAATTAATTGAAAAAATAATATTGTTATTTAATGAAAAAAAATATTTAGAAGCTCTTGATTTATCTGATAATATTATTCATGAATACCCTGATTCAATCTTAATTAACAATATTTCAGGAGTAATTCATACTGAGCTAAAAAATTACAATTTAGCAAAAAACCTATTCATTAAAGTTACAAATTTAAATCCAAAATACAATGATGGGTATTATAATTTAGCAAATATTTATAACAAACTTGGTGAAGAAGATAATGCAATTAAAAATTATGAAAAAGTTATAGAATTAGATAAGAGTTATTATAAAGCTTACAATAACTTAGGGAATATATTTAGAAAAAGAAATTTAAATAAAAAAGCTCTTGAATATTATATATTAACTTTAAACATAAACCCAAATTATATTAGAGGATTTTATAATTTAGCCGGTGTCCTTCAGCATTTCATATTAAATGAGAAGAATAAATACATAAACAGATTTTTTTTATATCTTTTGGAAAAAAAAATAATTGTTAGACCAAATGCTATAGCTACAAATATAATAAATGGTTTATTTTTAAATACAAATTTAAAAGATAGTTTTTCTTTAATAGAAAATAATAACTATCCCAAAAATTTAAATAAAATTATAGAAGGGTTAAATAAAAATAAACTTTTGTTACAGTTTATGAAAGTTTGTCCTATCCCAAATTATTATTTTGAAAAAAATTTTATAAAAATTAGAAATGAAATTTTAAATGAAATTTATAATTTAAATTTTAAAAAAATTTATTTGAAATTTTTAATTTCATTATCATCTCAATGTTTTATTAATGAATATGTATATTATGAGACCGATGATGAAGAATTTAAAGTTAATAAGATTAATGAAAGAATTAAAAATAATATTAATAAAAAAGAAATTAATGATTTGGAGATACTTATATTATCTTGTTATTCTCCTCTATATAGCTTTGATTGGTGTAAAAAAATCAATCCTTCAAATGAATTAAAAGAGATATTTATATTACAATATAGAAATCATAATAAAGAAAAAAAATATATCCAAAAAATAAAATCAATTTCAGAGATTAATGATAAAATTTCAATAAAAGTCAAAAATCAATATGAAGAAAATCCATATCCTAGATGGACTAATCTTGGTTTAAGTATTGAGCCCAGAATTACAAAAGAAGTAATTGAAGATATAAATTTAAACGTAGATTTAAAAAAATTAAATTTTTCTAAAAATGCAGAAATTTTAATTGCTGGATGTGGTACTGGGCAACACGCAATAACTACAGCTTCTAAATATAAAAATGCAGAAATTTTTGCCTTAGACCTCAGTTTTAATAGTTTAGCGTATGCAAAAAGAAAAGCTAAAGAATTAAATTGTGACAATATAAAATTTATTCAAGGAGATTTATTAGACTTAAGAAAATTTGATAGAAAATTCGATATTATAGAGTCTGTTGGTGTTCTACATCATATGGCTGATCCACTATTAGGATGGGAGTGTTTAACTGATTGTTTAAAAAAAGATGCTTTAATGTTAATTGGTTTATATAGTGAAAAAGCTCGAGAAAATATTGCAAATATAAGAGAAAAAATAAATAGTTTAAGAATCAAAACTACAAAAAAAAATATTATTAATTTTAGAAAAGATATTTTTGAAAATAATACTGCGAAATGGGACAGTATTAAATATAGTCCAGATTTTTATTCAACAAGTGGAGTCAGAGATTTATTATTTCATGTACAGGAGCATAGATTTACAATTAAAAAAATAAGAAGTCATATGAATAAATTAGGATTATTTTTTTTAGGATTTGAAGACACATATGTTTTGGATCGATTTAAGAGAAAATATAATCAAACAAATGATCTATATAATCTAGATAAATGGGAAGAATTTGAAAAAAATAACTCAAGAATTTTTTCAGGCATGTACCAGTTTTGGTGTAAAAAAATAGATTAATCTAATCTTTTATTTCACCTTCTACATAAATTCCTTCACTATTAATATTCCATATGTCAATATCAAAATCTTTATTAATTAAATTTCTGGCCATATACATACCTGTAGCAATTGCATGATCTTGATTATTATACTTAAACATTCCTGATCTACCTATAGGAAATAAGTTACTAAATTTGCTTAAATAATTTCTAATTTCTAAAACATATTTTTGGTAATCTTTAGCTATTACCGGATATGCATTTAATGAACGCACTATAAAAGAATTTTTAACCGTATTATTTATATCTATAATACCAGCTAATTTTAATTCTTTTATAGCAAATGATATAATTTCTTGATCAGACAAGTTCCAAATCTTATCATTTTCAAAACAAAAATACTCAACTGTAATAGGGTTTATATTAACACTATTTGACATGTATGGAGAAAAATTTTTGTAATTAGAAATTCTAGCCATTTTTACTCTTGGATCATGAACATATATCCAATTATCTTGAAAAATAGATCCATGAATTTCAAGTTTAACACCTATGTGATGCCTATATTTTAAATTATTACATGCCTCTAGAATATTTTGTGGTGGTTTAGGATTTAATATTCTAATAATTTCAGTAAAAGGATTACTAACAATATAAAAATCTGTTTCTATATCTACTATTCCAGTACTATTTTTTATAACAATATTTTTAATTTTATTATCTAAATGATTTATTTGAGTAAGCTTTGAATTAAGTTCGATCTTCCCACCATTTTCTATAATTTTATTAGATAGTTTTTTATAAAAAAAACCAGCTCCATATTTTGGGTATTGAAATGAATCTACAAGAGATTTTACTTTTTTCTTTCTTATTTTTTTAATTATAGAATTAAAAAATACATTAAAAAAACTTATATTCTTAATTCTTTGTGCAGCCCAATCTTTACTAATATCTTTGCATTCAATTCCCCATACTTTTTCAGTATAACTTTTAAAAAAAGTTTTATATAATTCAGATCCAAAATTTGAAATAACCCAATCTTCAAAATTTTTTATTTTGCTATAATTGAATATCGATTTTATTTTAGAAAAAAAATAGCTTGTAAGTATCTTAAACGCTTTTATTATTCCTAGGTTTATAAGTGTATTAAAAGGTGAAAGTGGATAATAAAAATATTTTTTGTCATAAAAAATTCTAGTTAATCTCTTAACTGTAATACTATCTGGTCCTAAAATATTTTTATAAAATTCATTTACCTCTTTATTGAGAGTATAAAATCTGTGAGGGCCTATATCATATTTACAATTTTTGTATTCTATTGTTCTAGCTAAACCACCAACTAAATCAGCCTTTTCATATACGGTAACTTTATTTTTGTTTTTTGATAGTTCATTTGCTGCAGCAAGACCAGAAGGTCCTGCTCCTACAATTGTATATGTTTGTAAATTCTTCAAATTATTTCTTATTTATAAAATTGCTTATATAACTTTTTAAATCATTCTTAATTTTATAATTTAAATGTTTTTTTGCTTTATTTGATTTTGATAGACTATAAAATCTTTCTCCAGGTCTTTCTGATACGAGCTTATATTTGCTTTTAAACATTTTGGCTACTTCTATAATAGAGTAATTTTTTCCAGAACCTAAATGAAATTCAGAATTTAAAGATTTAGTTGCTGCTAGATATGTTCCATTAGCTATATCTTCAACATGAGTGAAATCTCTTTTTTGAGTGCCAGGCTTTACAACCGTTAATGGTTTTCCTAATAAGTATTGTTTTTCGAAAATACCTATAACAGCGGACATATGTCCTTTAGTTATTTGATTTGGTCCGTATACATTATAAAAATATACTATAACATATTTCAAACCAAACCATTTTGAAAAATTTTTGATCAACTCATTGTTTGCATATTTTGACCAGGAATAAGGTGAAAGAAATTTATTATTACCAATTGTACTTGAAGATGCTGAATAAATTAATTTTGCTTTTTTCTCTAAACAAAATTTAATAACTTCAAAGGTTCCATATGTATTAGTTTTAATACAAGTATCATAGTTATCAAAACTAGGGACAATTCTTGAAAATTCTGCAAAATGAAACACATGATCAAAATTGATTTTTTTTAACAATCTGTTTTTATTTATTTTTTGAGTATCTCCTTTAATATATTTTACTTTAGTTGATTTAATGTGATTTTTCCGAGAACCAGAATAATAATTGTCGTAAGAATATATGAAAACTTTTGAATTATTATCTAAAATTAATTTGATTAAATTTGAAGCTATGAAACCAGCTCCCCCGGTGATAAGTATTTTTTTCATTTAAGTATGTTTATAATTTACAAAATAATAATTATTTATCTATATTTATTTTTAATTTTTTTTTCATCAATTGGATATGGTTTTTTTTTCAAAAAACTTGTATTTAATAATAACGATAACTCAAATCCATTTGAGTTATATCTACTATCTATACCATTATTAACTTTTATTGGGATATTCATACATTTTTTTTATAAAATAGATTTTTTAATAGTTATACTTGTTAATTTATTAGGCTTATTATTTTTCATAATTTATTCTAAGAAAATTAATTTTAATAATTCTCTAAAGATTTTATTTTTTATAAAAATTTTTCTATTTCCTTTTTTGTTAGGTAATAATTTACATGAAGATTTTTACTATCACCATCTCCCATATCTTAACTTGATTAATAATTATAAAATTATTTTTGGATTAGTAAATTTCAATGATGTTTTAGCAAATCCATATATGAGCTGGTTTAATTATTCTGCGTTATTTGCCTTACCTCCATATAAATTTGAACTAAACTTTATTTTAAATTATTTATTTTTTTTTTGTTTTATTTCTTTTTTAACTATAGAAATTTTAAATTCAAAATTTTTAAAAGTTAAATTAATAACTTTTATTATACTTACTATTTCGATAGTTGTATTTTCAAAATTAAAAGATCATGGCGCAGATATACCTCCTCAAATATTAATAATTCTAGGATTTATTTATTTATTAAAATATAATTATAAAAAAGAGTCCAATATTTATTTATTCTATTCAATATTATTTTTTACTACTTCAATAATCTTTAGAATAAATTCCGTCTTCATACTTCCGTTGTTACTATATTGTATTTTTATACTAATTAAAGAAAATAGATTAATTATAAATAATCTTAGATTTACAATATTTATTATTATTTTATCGCTTACATTCTTTACAAAAAATTTAATAAATACTGGTTGTATTTTCTACCCTGTAAACTTCACATGTATAGAAACAATTAATTGGACTCTTGATCAAGAAATTACTTCTAAAAGAATGAATCTACTTGAAGCTTCATCAAAGGGATATATGTTTTATTCAAAATCAATAAATACTACAACTGATAAATTTGTTTGGTCTGAAGCAAAAAATATTTTAAATCATAATGATTATCTTAAATCTGATGTAAGGTTTTGGGCTAAATATTGGTTAATGGACCATGATATAAATAGGTTATTAAATATTCCAATAACAAGTTTAATTTTAATTTTTATTATTCTTATTTTTATTAAATTTAGACCAAATAAAAAACCTGAAGTTACCAAAATTGAAAATTTTCTTATTATTTTAATTTTGTTATCTATACTATTTTGGTTTTTCAAAACTCCACAATCAAGATTTGCTGGTTACGCTTTATTTGCAATCTTTTTTAGTTTAATTTCAATAAAAATAATCACAAAATTTTATTTTGAGAAATTTTTTTTTAATAAAAAAATATTAATATTTTTTTTATTAATAATTTTTTCTAGTAATTTTTTTTATAATATTCCGAACACAATAAAAAATTTAGATGAGTTAAATATTTCACTTAATGAGATGAAAAGTTTTGAAAAATTAGTTATTGGAAAAGATTATTATGAAAAAAATATTGATGGATTTACAATAAAAATAAGACTACCTACTCCCATATTATATGCTGGAAATATTCAGAAAGATGATAATTATATATTATTTTGTGGAAACATAGATCCATTATGTATTCCTGAAAAAAAAGTAGTATGTTTTAAAAAAATAAAGAAAAAATTTAATTATATATTTTTTTATCCTAATAATCTTGACTGTCTAAAGTTGCTAAAAAATAATATAATTTATTAGATGAGTATTTAAAATCTCTAATTTTATGGCGGAGAGAGAGGGATTCGAACCCTCGGTAGTATTGCTACTACACACGCTTTCCAAGCGTGCTGATTAAACCGCTCTCACATCTCTCCTAAATTTAGTTATCATTCATTTTTAAAGCATTTAAAAAAGTATTTTGTGGAATATCAACTTTTCCAAACTGCCTCATTCTTTTTTTACCTTTTTTTTGTTTATCTAAAAGTTTATTCTTTCTTGTAACATCACCACCATATAGTTTTTGTGTTACATCTTTTCTAAATGAAGTTACAGTTTCACGCGCAATTACTTTACCTCCAATCGCCGCTTGAATTGCTACTTTAAATTGTTGTCTTGGAATTAAATCTTTTAATCTTTCACAAAGTGCTCTACCTCTTTGTTCAGATCTATCTTTGTGAACAATTAAAGATAAAGCGTCTACTGGATCTCCATTGATAAGTATCCCTACTTTAACTAAATTATTTATCTCATATCCTGTAATTTCATAATCAAAACTTGCATAGCCTTTCGTAATTGATTTTAATCTATCATAAAAATCAAAAACAACTTCATTGAGTGGAAGTTTATACTCAACTAATGGTCTATTTCCTGCATAACTCATATTTAACTGAATACCTCTTTTTGAAGTACATAATTCTAATACTGATCCTAAAAATTCTTCGGGAACAATTATTGTTGCCTTTATCCAAGGCTCTGAAATATTTTCTACTTTAATTGGATCAGGCATATCCGTAGGGTTGTGAAGATTAATTGTTGATCCATCTTTCATTAAAATTTTATAAACAACTGATGGAGCAGTAGTTACAAGCTCTAAATTAAATTCTCTTTCAAAACGATCTCTTATAATTTCTAAATGTAGCAAGCCTAAAAAACCACAACGAAAGCCGTAACCTAAAGCAGGACTTACTTCTGGCTCATAAGAAAAACTTGAATCATTCAAAGCAAGTTTAGCCATACTATCACGCATGTGTTCGTAATCATCTGAATCAACTGGGAACATACCACAAAAAACAACAGGTTGAGATGGTTTAAAACCTGGAAGAACTTCCTCTGTTGGAAGTTTATCATCTGTTATTGTGTCACCAACTTTACAATCAGAAACACTTTTAATACCAGAATTTATAAAACCAATTTCTCCAGGTCCAAGTGTATCTACTTCAGTTGCCTTGGGAGAAAATATTCCTACTCTATCAATTGTATATGTGGCACCTGCTGCCATAAATCTTATTTTCTGACCTTTTTTTAATTCGCCATTTATAACTCTTACAAGTACAACCACACCAAGATAGCTGTCATACCAACTATCAACTAACATACATTTTAGTTCTTTATTTAGTTCGCCTGATGGAGAAGGGAGAAGAGTTATAATTTTATTTAATAAATCTTCTATGCCCACACCTGTTTTTGCTGAAACAAGAGAAGCATTTTCTGTTTCAATACCTAGCACATCTTCAATTTGTGATTTTATTTTATCTGGCTCAGAAGAAGGGAGATCAATTTTATTTAGGACAGGTAAAATTTCATGATCATTATTAATAGCCTGATAAGCATTAGCTAATGTTTGAGCCTCAACACCCTGTGTAGAATCAACTATTAATAAAGACCCCTCACACGCTGCTAAAGATCTTGACACCTCATATGAGAAATCAACATGACCTGGGGTATCCATAATATTAAGTATGTAAGTCTTGCCATCATTTGATTTGTAAGAAAGTCTAACTGTTTGAGCTTTTATTGTAATACCTCTTTCTCTTTCTAATTCCATTGAATCTAAAACCTGCTCTTTCATCTCCCTATCAGTTAAACCGCCACAAAACTGTATTAGTCTATCGGCTAACGTTGATTTTCCATGATCTATGTGAGCAACAATTGAGAAATTACGAATAGAACTAAGTTCTGTCATTAGTTTCTTATAGAAGCATCAAGCGATTTAGATATTTGGTCTATTATTTTTTGTGATAATTCTTCTATTTCTTGATCGTTGAATGTTTTGTCTTGAGGTTGCAGTAATACCCTAAAAGCAATACTTTTTTTATTTTCTGGAAGTTTATCACCATCATAAACATCAAATATTGTTACTTTTTGAATTATATTTTTATCTATTTTTTTTACTTTTTTAATTATCTCACCAGCCTTTACTTCTTTTGGGAAAAGAAAGGCAAAGTCTCTTTCAACCATTTGATAGGGATTGTTAGTAAAACCTCCTTTTGAAAAAGATTTATTCTCTTGAAATTGTGAAATATTCTCCAAATATATTTCAAAACCGTATACCTTGAAATTAACATCCATTGTTTTTAATAGAACTGGATGTAATTCTCCAAAATTAGCTATTTTGTTTTTACCAAGCCTCAAAGAAGATGATTTGCCAGGATGATAAATTTTACCTTCTAATTTTTCATATAGCAAATTATCTATAGGTACATTTAAATCAGCTAAAATAGCAAATAAATCAGTTTTTATACTAAAGACATCAATATTTTTTTTATTTGATAACCAATTTTGTTCATCAGATGGGCCATAAGCTATAGCAGTGGCAACATTTTCTTGCTGGTCAGGTAATGATTTAGAAAAATTTGGACCTACTTCAAATATTTTTGCTCTTAGATACATTCTAGATTTATTTTGATTGATTGCTTCTAATAAGTTTGGAAGCGTAGATGGTCTCATCGAATTTAAATCAGTACTTATAGGATTTTTTAAACTAATTATTTCATCTGATATAATTTTTGCATTATTTTCATCCATAAACGACCAGGTTACAACTTCAGAATATCCATTCAAAGCCATAGTTTTTTTACTTTTATAAAAAGTTTTTGTTTTGGTATTTAAAATCTGCTTTTTTTCTTCTTGATTATTTACTTTTTTAAGAGGAATTTTATTATAACCATAAATTCGAATTATTTCTTCTACTATATCTGCCTCACCAACAATATCTGGTCTAAAAGTAGGGCTTTGAATTTCAAATTGTGGTTTTTTTTCATTAACAGAAAAACCAAGTGAAACTAAAATTTTTTCTTGTTCCTCAATATTTATTTCTATTCCACCAAAAGTCTTCACTTTATTTGTATCAAACATAAATGGTTTTCTTTTTTCTATATTAATTTCTGAAGAAATGAACTCACTTACTTCTCCTCCACATAATTTCAAAATCATTTGAGTTGCAGCATCCACACCCCAATAGATAGAATCAGTATCAATCCCTCTTTCAAAACGGTAACGTGCATCACTTTGAAGATTTAGTTTTCTTCCAGTTTTAGTGACAGAAATCGGATCAAATAATGCAACTTCTAGAAAGACATTTTTAGTCTCCATACTACAACCACTATCAAAACCACCCATCACACCACCAATTCCATGAAGTTTTTTTTCATCGTCAGATATTACAATCATGTCACTGTCACATTTATAATTAACTTCATTTAATGCTAAACATTCCTCATTTTTGTTAGCTAAACGCATTGTTAAATTGCCAGAAATTTTGTCCGCATCGTAAACATGAAGTGGTCTTCCTAAGTCAAAGGTAATATAATTTGTAATGTCAACAAGAGCTGAAATGGGTCTTAATCCGATTGCAGTTAATCTATCTTTAAGCCATTTAGGGCTTTCTACATTTTTGACATTTTTAAAATATCGACCTGCTACTCCAGGACATAGATTATTATTTTGAAATTCTTTTTTCCACGTAATTGGGCTTTTGAATGATTCTTTTGATTTTTTATAATTTAAGTCTTTTAATTTACCAATTCCTGCTGCTGCTAAATCTCTTGCGATACCTCTGACCGATAAACAGTCAGATCTATTTGGTGTTAAATTAATTTCAATAATAGGTTCATCTATTGCAAAAATTTTACTAAATAAATCACCAATTTTATAATTATCTTTTACTTCAATAATTCCATCATGTTCATCAGAAATACCCATCTCTCTTTCTGAGACAAGCATTCCGCAAGACTCAACTCCTCTAATTTTAGTTTTTTTTAGATGTAAGTCTGTTCCAGGAATATAACTATTTTCTGGCGCAAAAATTCCAAGCATGCCTTCTTTTGCATTTGGAGCACCACACACAACTTGATAATTTCCATTTATTGTTTCAACCTGACATACTTTAAGCTTATCTGCATCTGGATGTTTTTCTGCTTTTAAAACTTTAGCTACTGTAAAATTCTTAAATTTTTCTGATTTATCTTCTACACTTTCAATCTCTAAACCAATATTGGTTAAAGTATCTGTTATGGTATTTAAATTTTCAGAAGTATCTAAATGATCTTTTAGCCAGTCTAGTGTAAATTTCATTTATAGCCCTGATCGTGTTTGGTTATCCAAAATACTAAAACCATAATGATCCAGCCATCTATAATTTGGATCAAAAAAACTTCTTAAATCTGTAATGCCATATTTAAGCATCGACAAACGCTCAATTCCCATACCAAAAGCAAAACCCTGAAACTGTTTTGAATTGATATTACAATTATCTAAAACTATAGGATTGACCATTCCACAACCCAATATTTCTAACCATTTATCTCCTTCACCAATTTTAATTTTATTATTTACTTTGGTATAAGCTACATCCATTTCTGCACTAGGCTCGGTAAAAGGAAAGTAACTAGGGCGAAAACGGTATTGTAAGTTTTTTACTTCGAAAAATTCTTCTAAGAATGAAACGAGTGTTGATTTTAAATCAACCATAGTAGAACTTGTATCAACGACTAAACCTTCTACCTGATGAAACATAGGAGCATGTGTAGCATCTGAGTCACTTCTATAAGTTCTGCCAGGCACAATAATTTTAATAGGTGGTTTTGTGTTAAGCATAGTTCTCACTTGAACAGGACTGGTATGGGTTCGAAGAACATTTTTGTCTCCATTATCCTGAACATAAAAAGTATCCTGCATTTCTCTTGCTGGATGATGTTCTGGAATATTTAAAGCTGTAAAATTATTAAAATCTGTTTCTATATCTGGACCTGTTTCCACTGCATAATTTAAATTTCCAAAAATTTCTATAATATTAAATATTGTTTGACTAATTGGGTGTATTTTTCCTTTTTCAGAAATATTAGGTGGTAGAGTAACATCAATTGATTCTAAATTAATCTTGTTTGAAATTTCAATATTTTCAATTTCTGTTCTTTGGTTTTTAATTCCTTCTTCAATTTCTTTTTTAATAATATTTAATTCCTGTCCTTTCGATTTTTTTTCTTCAATCGACAAAGAGCCTAATCCTTTTAAAGCTTCAGGTATTAATCCTTTTTTACCTAGATAATATAGTCGAAGTTTTTCTAAATCTTCGAAGGATTTTGAAGCTTTAATTTTTTTTAGAACATCAATTTTATTTTCAGCAAATGCCATCAATATCTATTATATTTTATTAATTAAAATTATCTAGCAGATTGAGCTTTATCAACTAAAGCTTTAAAAGCCTCTGGCTGGTTAATTGCAAGATCCGCTAAAATCTTTCTATCTATTTCAATAGATGATTTTTTAAGACCAGATATAAATTGCGAATATGTTAACCCATGAAGTCTAACACCAGCATTGATTCTTTGAATCCATAAACCTCTAAAATCACTTTTTCTTTTTTTACGATCTCTATAAGCATATTGCATACCTCTTTCGACAGCCTGCACAGCAACTCGAAAAACATTTTTTCTTCTACCGTAATAACCTTTTGCTCTTTTAATTACTTTTTTGTGTCTAGCTCTTGCTGTAACACCTCGTGATACTCTTGCCATTGATTTCCCCTTACTTGTTGTATGGTAACATATGATCAATCAAAGCAGAGTCACCTGGCGACATAATTGCAGATCTTTTAGTGTTACGAATAAATTTATTGGAACGTTTACTCATTCCGTGTCTCTTTCCAGCAGGTTTAAATTTAATTTTACCGGTACCTGTTCTAGAAAATCTTTTTTTTAAACTACTCTTAGTTTTAAGCTTGGGCATTACTATCTCCTATATTATAAGTTTACCCGTTAGGCTGCCCCGCAGGCCATAACAAGTTTTGAATGCTTATACTGATAATAAAGTATTTTGCAATATGAAGAATTATTTAGCAACTTGAGGGACGAGTATCATCATTATTTGTTTTCCCTCAAATTTAGGAGCAACTTCAACTTTTGCGTATTCTTCAACTTCTGAAGTTAGTTTTTTTAGAAGATCAAAGCCTAAATTTTGATGCTCCATTTCTCGTCCTCTGAAACGCATAGATACTTTAACTTTATTACCACCGCCTATAAACTTTGAGAGTGCTTTAATTTTAACATTATAATCGTGCGTATCAATTCCAGGTCTCATTTTAATCTCTTTGACTTCAATTGTTTTTTGTTTCTTTTTTGCTTCTTTCTTACTTTTTTGCTCTCTATATTTTAATTTACCATAATCTATAATTTTACAAACTGGTGGATTAGCTTCAGGAGACACTTCAACTAAATCAAAACCTTCATCTTCTGCTTGAATTAAAGCTTCACGAATACTTAATATCCCCATTTGTTTACCATTACTAGATATTAGTCTGACTTCACTTGCAGTAATCTGCTCATTGATTCTTGGACCAGTATCTTTCTTTGTTTTGAAATTTACAGCCAAAATTATATAGAGATTAAGTTAAAGCTATTATTAAATAGCATATTAGGAAATTAAGTCTTTTGTCATATTTCGTTAGGATATAATCTCAAATGAATTTAAATTCAAGAGCTGATTTTAAAAAATATAAACTGTTTTTTAGTTATTAAATGCACTTTATGAAAATTTGTTTAGTTAGAAACGATAAAATGGGAGATATGATCCTTACTCTTCCAGTTGTTCAAGGATTAAAAGAAGCTAATCAGGATTATAAAATTGATATTGTGTGTTCTAAAAAAAATCAAAAAATATGTAAGAACTATAAATCTATTAACAAAATTTTTTTACTTCAAAATAAATTTTATCAAGTCTTAAAAATAATTTCAAAATTAAGAAATGAAGATTATGATTATATTTTCACATTTAGTCCTGGTATAAACAGTATATTAATATCAATTTTTTCTAAAAGTAAAATAAAGTCATTGTTAATTTTTAAATCTCGATACAAAAATAATTACATGAGTAAATTTTTTGATAGAATTTTGGGTAAAATCTTTTTTACTCACCGCTTAATTGTCGATCGTCAATTCAGATATTCAAAAAAAATCCCAATTCATCAAACAGAAATTATGATGGAGTTAGTTACTAAAAGTGGATTAAGTTATAATAATACTACAGAAATTAAGAATGAATTAGGATTTAATAAAATAGAAATAAGTTCTAAAAAATTATGCTTAATTCATTTATCTTCAAAATGGATCAATAAATATTTTTCAGAAGAAAACTTTATTAATCTATTAGACAATCTTAAAAATTTAAAAATCAATATTGTAATGACAACTGATGGAACATCAAAAAATGTATTCTATGAAATATTTAAAAAATATGAAATTATTACTAATGAAGAGTTTGAAAATCTTAAAAGTATAAATAATATTTTAATCTTAGATAAATTAAATTTTGATAATTGGACATCAATAATAAACTCTTCAACATATGTAATTACACCTGAATGTGGATGTACACATATTGCATCACTTTCTGAAACGAAACTTTGTGTTATTTATGATTCAGATAATCTTCCAGGTATGATTGCAGAAGAATATGCGCCATGGAATAAAAAATATACTAAACTATTCTCTAACAACCAAAATTTAGAAAAAGAATTAATTTCATTTATTGATTAATTTACTATCTTGTAAAAAATCTAAAACTTTTTTTACTGAAATTGAGTCCATTGTATCGGTTAGAATCCTATAAGCATTTTTATATTCAGATAAGTTTGATTTTGAGATAATATTATTTTTAGCTAAAAAAAGAATAGGTGAATTACTTAGAGCTGCTATATGACCTGGGCCAGTATCATTACTAATTATAAAATCACTTTTTTTAGCAATTGAATAGATGATTTCAGGAGGTGATTTATCGCTTAAATCAATAACCTTCTGACATGCATTATTGATCGTTTCTACTGTTTGTTTATCTGATTTTTGCCCAATAACACAAATATGATATCCCTTTTTTTCTAGAGTACTTGCAAGTATTGCAAATTTATCTGGTGACCATTGCTTGTCCTTACCTGATTTAGAAACACCAGGTATCATTAAGATTATTTTATCTTCATTAATTGACGTAATATCTCTGGAAAGCCAATCTACATTTTGATAAATTTTATTTACTCCAAGTAACTTTAGTTGATTGTATAAACCTTGTTGTGGAGATTCAGTTCCTTGTGGAGGAATTACATATTGAATATCACAATTAGAACGAGATCCGTTAACTTTTACTTCTGAAATAAATTTTAAGAATGACCAATAATTATTTGTTCTTTTAGAATTCTGTAAATCTATGATTAGATCATATTTATTTTGATTAATTTTTATTATAACCTTAAGTGAATCAATTATTCCTTTTCTATTATCTTTAAAAATCGAATTAAAATAATTTGAATTGCTTAAAAAATTTGCGTATTTTTCTTCAGTGAGCAAGTCAATAGTGGCATTACTGAAAAATTGCTTAATTGATGCCATAGCATGTATAGAAAATGCAATATCACCAAGTGATCCATGCTTTACAACTAGTATTTTGTTAAATTGACTGCTGTTCATATAAGTCTACGTAACTTTGTACCATTTGGTATTTTGAAAATGTTTTTGATATATAGTCTTTACTTTCTAATGAAATATTAGAAAATTTTTCTTTATCTATTTTTATAATATTTTGAAGTTTTATGTTTATTTCATTATATTTATGAGGATCTACTTTATAAATATCATCTAATTTATTGAGCTGATCTTTAACACCACCATAGTTAAAGGCTAGTACCCTTTTTTTCATTATTAATGCTTCGCTTATAGTTCTTCCAAACCCTTCAGCTTGTAAAGGAAAAGAGATAATAATTGATGATAGATAATATAAAGTTTTCAAATCATCTCTTGGTAGATTGCCTATAATCTTACATTTATAACCAAGGTTAAAACTTTGAATTTTATTTTGTAGTTTCTCTGTATAAGATTGATTTTTTGTATCTCCTGCAAAATAAAGTAAAAAATTATCATTTTGCATCATATTAAATATATCTAAAAACTCAATTTGACCTTTCCAGTTTGTTAGCCTTGCAGGATATAGAATAATATTTTTTGAGGTATCAATTTGATACTTATTTATTATATTTTCTATTTGAGAATCTAAAATTGGTTTTTCAAAATATTTAACATCAACTCCTCTATTAATCACTTTAATTTTATTTGAATCCAAATTGTATTTTTTACTAATTTCATTTTTTACATAATTTGAAATAGCAACAATCTGATCAACTTTGGATAATTGCTTATTATAGATTTTTTTAAAATAAGAATTACCACTATACACATTATGAAATGTAGATATTGTTTTGAAGTTTCTATTTTTTATAAAACTTAAAATCCATGCTGGTGCTCTTGATCTTAGATGAACAACATTAATATTTTGATTAAAAATTAATTTTTTTAATTGATTAGCAATTAATGGATAAATAAAAAAATTTTTTGAGTTAACTGGTAATTGAAAATGATCAGTATAATTTTTATCAATTTCCTTAATTAAACCCCCTCCATTTGAAATAATATTATTTTTTAAATTTAATTCAGATAAATAATTTGCAACTTCAATAGTGCCTCTTTCGACACCACCAGAATCTAAAGAGGGAAGAATTTGAGCGACATTAAATGATGACATTTTATTAAAATATAAGTATTTGTATCAAAGATGCCTTACTTTATTAATAAGAAAAAAGAAAGAATTCGCTATAAATCTGTAAAGGGTAAGGGGCCTGGTATCATCTTTATCCATGGCCTTAACTCAGATATGAGTGGTCAAAAAGCTTTGTCTTTAGAAAGATTTGCGCGAAAAAATAAATTGCGGTTTATCCGTTTTGAATGCCGTGGTCATGGTAAATCTGATGGAAAATTTGAAGATTTTACAATTTCAGATTGGAAGAAAGACTTAATTGATATCATTGATAATATTGCAAAAGGACCGCAAATTCTGGTTGGTAGCAGTATGGGTGGATGGTTAATGTTTTTAGCTGCCAAAGCAAGACCAAAAAGAATTGCTGGATTGATTGGCCTAGCGGCAGCACCTGATTATATCGATGGGTTTTATAAAAAACTTCCTTTAAAGAAAAAACAAGAAATGAAGAAAAAAGGAATTATTAAATATTCCTCCTACGGGTTTAGTTATCTTATAAAAAAGAAATACATTGTTGAAGGTAGAAAAAATAAAATTTTAAATAAAGAATTCAAATGGAATAAGCCCTTAATTTTAATACAAGGACTAAAAGATAATGTTGTCACTCCAGATGTTCCAGAAAAAATAGTAAAAAAAATTAAAGGAAAGCAAATCCAAATAAAATTATTAAAAAATAGTGATCATAGATTATCCGATCCATTTGATTTAAAAATAATGAATGATTCTATTCAATCAATAATAAAAAACTAAGCAGATTTTTCTTCTTGAATTAATACAGGTTGATCAAATTTATTGATCATTTCTTTTGGAACAATCTGCCAGAAGAGTAATTTCTCATTTCCCCAATTTTCGAGTAAATTTTTTGCGTACATTGAATTTGTTTCCTTGATATGTTCTTCAATTTTTTGATATAAAACTTTTTCCCAATAATTTGTCATTTGTTGTTGATAGAAAATATCCTCAAGATTAATTCGAAGTGGTAGAGTTCCTTCTTTATCGTACACAAATGCCATTCCTCCAGTCATTCCAGCTCCAAAATTATTTCCTACTTCACCAAGAATAACTGCACTTCCTCCAGTCATATATTCACATCCATTATCACCACATCCTTCAATAACAGCATGTGCGCCAGAGTTTCTAACAGCAAATCTATCACCAGCAGTTCCAGCTGCAAAAAGTTTACCACGCGTTGCTCCATATAGGACAGTATTCCCAATGATAACATTTTTGTTTGTTTTTAGTTGTGAAGATGAACTTGGTTGTATAACAATTTTACCCCCTGATAATCCTTTTGCAACATAATCGTTAGCGTCACCAAAAACTTTAAGAGTAGTTCCTTGCACACTCCATGCTCCAAAAGATTGCCCAGCAGAACCATGAAAATTAACTGTAAAGAAATCCTCTGGAAGAGAACTCATTCCTTTTGTAGTAGTAATTTCTGATGCAAGTCTTGTACCAATAGCTCTATCAGTATTTTTGATATTATAGTTTAGTTCAATTTTTTGATCTGTTTCAAAGAAAGACTTAGCATCCCCTATGATTTTAATATCAAGGCTATCGCTAACTTTATTAATTGTATTTTTCTTTATGTCAAATTCTCCAACTGATGAATCAATGGTTTGAATAATTGGATTTAAATCTAAATCATCAAGATCAGAACTTCCTCTACTGACTTGATATAAAAGATCAGATCTTCCAACTACTTCATCAAGAGAAGAAAAGCCTAGTAATCCTAAAATTTCTCTTACCTCATCAGCAATAAAACTAAAAAGGTTAATTACTTTTTCTGGTGTACCGGTAAATTTTTCTCTAAGTTTTTCATCCTGAGAGCAAACTCCAACGGGGCAAGTATTTGAATGACATTGTCTAACCATGATACAACCCATAGCAACTAAACTTGCTGTCCCAATTCCATATTCTTCTGCGCCAAGCATAGCCGCAATAACAATATCTTTTCCTGTTTTCAAACCTCCGTCAGTTCTAAGAACAACTTTATCCCTTAAGTTATTTAGAGAAAGAACTTGATGTACTTCACTTAATCCAAGTTCCCAAGGAAGTCCTGCATACTTAATACTTGTTTGTGGGCTTGCTCCAGTTCCACCATTGTGACCTGATATGAGTATCGTATCAGCTTTTGCTTTTGCAACACCAGCTGCGACTGTCCCAATCCCTGACTGAGCAACTAACTTAACGCATACTTTAGCTCTTGGATTAATTTGTTTCAAATCGTAAATAAGCTGAGCTAAATCTTCGATAGAATAAATATCATGATGAGGAGGAGGACTAATAAGCGTCACACCTTCGGTTGAATGTCTTAGTTTAGCAATTAATTCCGTAACTTTTCCTCCTGGCAATTGTCCACCTTCACCAGGTTTTGCACCTTGTGCAACTTTAATTTCAATTTCTTCACAATTATTTAAATATTCCGCTGTTACACCAAATCGTCCACTTGCAATTTGTTTAATTTTTGATGATGCGTTATCTCCATTTGGCTTAGGTTTAAATCTAATCGGATCTTCACCACCTTCACCTGAATCAGATTTAGCTCCTATCCTATTCATTGCTACAGAAAGAGTTTCATGCGCTTCTGGACTTAGGGCTCCAAGTGATATTCCTGGTGCAACTAGCCTTTTTCTAATTTCTTGAGAAGGTTCTACTGTGTTAGAGTTACTATTATTGTTATTTTTTTTGAAGTCTAAAAGATCACGAATATTTATAGGATCCATTTCATCTATCATTGTAGAATATTTTTTAAATAAAGAATAATTATTAGAAGTTACTGCAGTTTGAAGCATGTGAATTGATCTTGCTTCAAAAGCATGTTTTTCTCCACCAAATCTGTAGCGATAGTTTCCTCCAATAGGCAGTGTAATAACACTCTCTTCATAAGCATTATCATGAGCTAATCTTGATCTTCTTTCAATACCACTGATACCGATACCGGATATTTTAGAACTCATAGAAGGGAAATATTTGCTCATTAAATTTCTACTAAGACCAATTGCTTCAAAGTTACAACCACCTCGATATGAATTAATCACTGATATTCCCATCTTACTCATAGTCTTAAGCAAACCATTATTTATAGAATTAATAAATCTCTCTACACATTCTTCATATGAGAGATTTTTAAATAATCCTTTTTTATGTCTTTCCGCTATAGCTTGTTGTGCCATATATGCATTCACACTTGTTGCTCCAACTCCGATAAGTACTGCAAAATATTGTACATCTAAACATTCTGCAGATTGAACATTTAAGGAAATAAAAGTTCGAAGATTTTGTTTAATTAAATGATGATGAACAGAACTTGTAACTAATATCATAGGAAGAGCTATTCTTGTTTTAGACATTTCTTTGTCACTTAAAATTATATGAACATAACCCTCTCTAACAGCTTGTTCTGCTTCTCGGTTTATTCTTGAAATTTCTATCTCAAAATTATTTTCAGGATTTTTTTTATCCATTGTTGTGTCAATGATCTTCACAGTATCTTTCATATATCTACGCATAGATTTGAATTGCTCAATTGAAAGAACAGGGGAGTTCAATTGTAAATGATCGCATTGATCTTCATCTTCATCAAGAATATTACTTAAGTTTCCAATTCTAGTTCGAAGACTCATAACAACTCTTTCTCTTAATGAATCAATTGGTGGATTTGTAACTTGACTAAAATTTTGTCTAAAAAAGTGATGGAGTCCTCTATATTTATTTGAGAGCACAGCTAGTGGAGTGTCATCTCCCATCGATCCCGTTGCTTCTTTTTTTTCGGCAATCATTGGATGAAGTATTAATTCGATGTCTTCTACTGACCAGGCAAAGCATGCCATTCTTTTTCGTAGATCTCCAGAGTCTAAATCTCTAAATTCCTCATCAACAGATTGAACAAGTTTATCAATATACGTGATTTTTTTAGTCCAATCACCAAATGGTTTAGTTTCCGCTAAATGCTTTTTTATTTCGTAATCTCTAAAAAATTTTTTCTCTTTAAAGTTGACTGCTATTAATTGACCTGGTCCTACCCTACCTCTTTCTACTATTTCATTTTCTTTAATATCAACCATTCCTGTTTCAGAACCCGCAATAAGAAGATTTTTTGTTAATGTATATCTTATAGGTCTAAGACCATTTCTATCCATTCCAGCAATAGCCCAATCACCGTACGCGCCACATATTGCTGCTGGACCATCCCATGGCTCCATAACTGCTCCACCATAAGCGTATAAATCTTTTATTTTTTTTGGAAAATCTCTTCTGTGGGACCAAGCTTCTGGAATTGTTATTATTTTAGCCATAGGTAAAGAACGATTAGCTTTAACTAATAACTCTATTGTTGAATCTAATGCAGCAGAGTCAGACGCTTTAGCATCAATTATGGGTTTTAAATCATCTACATTATTGCCAAAATTTTTATGTTCCATTCTTGGCTCATGCGCAGCCATCCAATTTTTATTACCTTTAAGTGTATTTATTTCACCATTATGCGCAATCACTCTAAAAGGCTGTGCTAAAGACCAAGTGGGAAATGTATTGGTTGAATAGCGCTGGTGATAAACTGCATATCTAGAAATAAAATTCTCATTTTGGATGTCTGGATAAAAATTGGAAAGCTGTTCTGCTAAAAACATACCTTTATAAACAATGGACTGACAAGATAGTGAGCAAATATAAAAGTCTGAAATATTTTGATTTCTAATTTCTTTTTCTATTCTTTTTCTAATTATATAAAGTTTATTATCAAATTCCTTTTCATCTTCTAATTCTTCATTACAAATTAGTATTTGTTCTATTTCAGGCCTTGTTGCTTTTGCTTTATCACCAATAATCGATGAATTAATTGGAACGTGTCTCCAACCATATATTTTCAAACCTTCTTTAATTATTTCAGATTCAACAATTGTACGAGCGTTTTCTTGAGCGGCAAAATCTGTACGTGGTAAAAAAATCATGCCAACCCCGAAAGGTAAATCATTAGGAGTGTGGCCAGTTCTTTCTATTTGTTGAGTAAAAAAATTCTTTGGTATGGATAACTGTATTCCTGCACCATCACCTGTTTTACCATCAGCATCAACTGCTCCCCGGTGATACAAAACTCTTAAAGCTTTAACTCCTAACTCGACTATTTCTCTTGTCTCAGATCCATCTAAAGATGCTATTAATCCAACACCACATGATGAATGTTCATCTTGTTCATCATAAACATGATTTTCTTCTAAGAATTTTTTATCTTTTTTATACTTTTCTATAAAGTGATTAGGCATTTACTGCTTTCTTATTAATATTATTTTGATCGGAAAAATTATTTTCTAAATATTCATTAATATTTTTTGCTGCATCACGACCATCTTTGATTCCCCAAACAACTAAACTTGCACCACGAACAATATCTCCAGCAGCAAATACTCCATCAATTGATGTCATCATATTTTTATAATTAATTTTTAGCGTACCCCATCTTGTAATTGTCAGGTCATTGTAATCAAAAAGCTTAGGTAAATTTTCAGGTTCAAAACCCAAAGCTTCTATAGCTAAATCAACATCTAGCTCCTTTTCCGTACCTTCTTTTGGCTCTGGCTTCCTTCTACCTGACTCATCTGGTTCTCCAAGTTGCATTAAAACGGTTCTGACATTTTTCAATGAACCGTTTCCCGAATATTCAGTTGGTAAAGTCAACCATTGAAAATCGACTCCCTCTTCTATTGCATTTTGAACTTCTCTTTGCGAACCGGGCATGTTTGACTTATCACGTCTGTAAAGACACTTAACAGATTTTGCTCCTTGTCTTACAGCCGTTCTAACACAATCCATAGCGGTATCACCTCCACCAATGACAACTACATTTTTTCCATTTGCGTTTAATCTTCCATTTGTGAAATCTTCAACTTTATCTTTTAAACCAGTCTTGTTACTCGCTATTAGGAAATCTAAAGCTGGCACAACATTATTAAAATTGGATGTATTTAGATTGATTTCTCTAAATTTGTAAACCCCAGTTGCTATAAGAACTGCATCATGCTTAATTTTAATATCTTCAAAAGTAATGTCTTTGCCAATATCGCAGTTTAATTCAAACTTAATTCCACTTTCTTTAAGTCGATTTGTTCTTCTTATAACAATATCTTTTTCTAGTTTAAAATTTGGGATACCATAAATTAAAAGACCTCCTGGTCTATCATAGCGATCATATATTGTAACTTGAAATCCTTTTTTACGAAGTTCTTCTGCTGCAGCTAATCCAGCAGGACCAGAACCGATAATTCCAACACTTTGATTTCTTTCTTCAACTGGTTCTATATTTTTAACCCAACCTTCTTCCCAAGCTTTATCTGTGATATATTTTTCTATCGATCCTATAGTAACAGTGCCGTGGCCAGATTGTTCAATTACGCAGTTACCTTCACACAAACGATCTTGAGGACATATACGACCACAAATTTCAGGCATGTTATTTGTAGAGCTGGAAATTTCAAATGCCTCCTGCATTCTATCTTCAGCAGTTAGTTTTAGCCAATCTGGAATATTATTATGTAAAGGACAATGAACTTGGCAGAAAGGAACACCGCATTGAGAACATCTGGAAGCTTGTTCTTCTGCCTTCTGTGAGGCATATTTGGCGTAAATTTCATCAAATGATTTAACCCTCTCTTTGGCAGATACTTTACTAGGATTTTCCTTATTAATTTTAGTAAATTTTAGCATTTAGTTATCATTTGTTTACTATTTTATTTAGATCGAACCAAATACACATTCAAGATAAAAAAAGAAACAATAATTTTGAAATAATAGTACCACTTATGTACTAAAACAAAGAAAATCCTTAATTTACAACAATATTTTTAAGTATTTGTAGTGTATCTTGTGGATTAATATCAAGATTTTGGAACGATTTATCGACATTTACGACAAGATTATCCTTTTCAAATAATGTTAACTGTTCTGAAGTAAGAGGAGAAATTGGAGTTTTTTCAGCAATATTTATCATAGGTTTCATAAATGCCATAGGAACAGGAACTAAAACTCGAGTTTTATTTAAAAAATTAGAAATATGATTAAAAAATTCTTTGTAAGAATAAATCCTAGAACCAGCAAGTTCATAAATATTTTTCCCTTTAATATTGGAATTAATTATTTCATCAACAGCTAGAGATACATCATCAATAAATACGGGTTGGAATTTTGTTAAACCATCTCCAAAAAGTGGGACAAAAAATGAAGCTTTAAATATTGGCAAAAGTCTTTTCATAAAGATATCGCCACCACCTATAATAACACCAGGCCTGATAACAATTACATTATCTAGTTGTTTAAAAGCTTCCTTTTCAGACTTATATACCGCAATACTTCTTGTTGAATTTTTATCAATATCTACACCGAGGCCAGAAAAAAGAATGAATTGTTTTAGTTCCTTACTAGATTTTAAGTTTCTAATAAGTTTCTGATTAAACTTATATATTGTATTATTAAAATCACCTTTCTTTTGATCGTATGAAGTTTTCAAATTAATACATACGTCGGCATTATTTAAAACAGATTTTAGCCTTTTGTCTTCTAATGAAGAATAACGAAATGGAATTACCTGTCCTGTTACACCCAAAAGTCGGATTTTTGCTTCTTGTACAGATCTTTGATATGGAACAATGATTTTATGGCCATTTTTAGTAAGACACCTTATTAAATGTTTACCTACAAAACCTGCACCTCCAAAAATTACTATTGATTTCATGACCTTTAATTAAATAAGTGATATAAATAAAAAATATAAATCATACAGGCAATAAAATCAAAATGAAAATAAATTTCTATAAAGGAGATCTTCCGGCAAGTTTTAAAGCTTCTAATATTATTGCATTAGATAGTGAAACAATGGGATTGAATCCTAAAAGAGATAAATTATGTTTGGTCCAAATTTCCAATGGCGATGAAATATGTCATTTAGTAAAAATTGACTTATCTAATAAAAAACCTCTAAATTTAATTAAAATTCTAAAGAATAATAAAATTCAAAAAATTTTTCATTATGCTAGGTTTGATGTAGCTGTATTCAAACACAATTTCAGAATTAATATTAAAAATATTTACTGTACTAAAATTGCATCAAAATTAGTTAGAACTTATACTGATAAACATGGATATAAAGATCTTTGTATTGAATTATTAGGAAAATCAATTTCAAAAACTGAACAGTCTTCTGATTGGGGTGGAGAATTAACTAAAGAACAACAAAAGTATGCTGCTACTGATGTTTTATATTTACATAAAATTAAAGATAAGCTTGATAAAATGTTATTAAGAGAAAAAAGAAGTAAACTAGCCAAAGCCTGTTTTGATTTCATTCAATATAGAACTGATTTAGATATTAGTGGTTGGTCTGAACAAGATATTTTTAAACATTAATGAATAAAAATAAAAAAATAATTAATAGTGCAAAAAGTACATTATCTAGAGAGATAACTAGCATAAAAAATTTAAAATCAACTTTTAATATTAATTTTTGTAAAGCAGTAAATATAATTTATAATACAAAAGGCAAAGTAGTTATTACTGGTGTTGGTAAGAGTGCTCATATTGGTAACAAAATATCAGCAACACTGACATCTACTGGAACGCCTTCATATTTTGTTCACGCAACAGAAGCAAGCCATGGCGACTTAGGAAGTATTAAAAAAGAAGACTGCGTGATTGCAATTTCAAATTCAGGTGAAACTTCAGAATTAGACAATATAATTCAATTTACAAAAAGATTTAACATTAAGCTTATTAGTATAACAAGTAACTCAAAAAGCACGCTTCACAAAAATTCTACAATAGGTATTTTATATAAAAAACCAATAGAAGCTTGTCCATTAAATTTAGCACCTACTAGTTCAACTTCAATGTCAATGATTATTGGAGACTGTATAGCAATATCACTATTAGAATTAAGAGGATTTAAAAGCACACAATTTAAAAGTCTTCATCCTGGAGGTAATCTAGGTAAAGATTTAAAAAGCTTAAGTGATGTTATGCATTTGGGTAAAGAATTACCTTTAGCAAAATTAGAAGAAAAAATGTCAAAGGCTTTACTTACTATGACTAAAAAAAGTTTTGGTTGTATTGGTGTAGTTAATAAAAATAATCAAATAGTAGGTATTATTACGGATGGAGATTTAAGAAGAAAATTAAATTCTAAATTTTTTAACAAAAAAGCCTCAGAAATAATGACTAAAAATCCAACTTTAGCAGATAAAAATATGTTAGTAGGAGAAGCAATAAATTTAATGAACACAAAAAAAATAACAAGTTTATTTATATGTGATAAAAAAAAGCCTTTAGGAATTGTACACATTCATGATTTGTTAAGATTGACGAGTTAATTTGAATTTTTTTTTACATATTAATAGAAAATTTATATTTTTCTTTGGAATTGTTACAATAGTTTTATTTTTAATTTTCGTAATTTCGAAACAATTTCAGTTAAATAACATCGAGATTGAACTTATAGAAAATAATATAGAAGATGCAGATATTGAGGAACCAAAATTTGCTATTAATAATGCCTCAAAAAAAATTTTAATTACTGCAAAAAAAGGTAATTTTTTAAATAACGATGAAGTACTTTTGAATGAAAATGTAAGATTTAAGTCAAATGACTTTAGTATTGAATCTGAAAAGGTTATTTTTAATAAGAATGAACAAACTGCAGAAAGTGACTCAAAATCTTTATTTAAATCAGAAAATGCAATAATTACTTCAGATGGCTTTAATATTTATGATAATGGGGATGTAATAATTTTTTACGGAAAATCATTCATAATTTTAAAGTGAAGTTATTTTTAAATTTA